>NZ_JBVHRG010000001.1:0-673593 GCF_055567015.1 Sphaerisporangium cinnabarinum | reverse complement strand
GGGGTCCGCCCTCCCCACCTCGTCAAACCCCCCCCCCCCCTTCCTTTCCCCCCCACCCCGCGGCACTTCCCCCCCAACCGGGCGATCTAGACTATTCCCCCACCCCGCCCCCCCCACGATCGCCTGGTCGACCGATGGGCGACGGGTGACGGTGACGGGTGACGGCCGCGAACGGCCGCTACTTCTTCGCGGCCGTCTTCTTGGCGGGGGCCTTCTTCGCGGCCGGCTTGCGAGCCGTCGTGCGCTTCTTCGCCGGGCCCTGCGCGCGCTTCTCCGCGAGGAGCTCGATCGCCTGCTCGGGCGTGATCGACTCGGGCGTGACGTCGCGGGGCAGCGTGCGGTTGGTCTCGCCGTCGGTGACGTACGCGCCGAACCGGCCGTCCTTGACGACGATCGGCTTGCCGCTGTTCGGGTCGTCGCCGAGCTCGCGCAGCGGCGGTGTCGCGGCACGCTGGCCGCGCCCTCGCTTGGGCTGCTTGTACAGCTCGAGCGCCTCGTCGAGGGTGACGGTGAACATCGACTCCTCGTCGGGCAGCGACCGCGAGTCGGTGCCCTTCTTGAGGTACGGGCCGTAGCGGCCGTTCTGCGCCGTGATCTCCTCGCCCGACTCCGGGTCCGTCCCGACGACGCGCGGCAGCGACAGCAGGCGCAACGCGTCGTCGATCGTGATCGTGTCCAGCGACTGCGTCTTGAGGAGCGACGCCGTGCGCGGCTTGGGCTGCGCGGCCTTCGCCTTCTTCTGCGCGGCGGCCGAGAGGCTCGTGTCGATCGGCGGGAGGTCGAGCACCTCGGTCACGTACGGGCCGTAGCGGCCCGCCTTGGCGATGATCTCGTGGCCGGACACCGGGTCGGTGCCGAGCACCTTGCCGTCGTCGGCACCCGCGGCGAGCAGCTCGCGCGCCTTGGCGACGGTCAGCTCGTCGGGGGCGACGTCGTCGGGCACGGACGCGCGCGGCGGGTTCTCGCCCTCCTTGACGGGGACGGAGAGGTCCTCCACGTACGGTCCGTAACGCCCGACGCGGAGCTGGATGCCCTCGCCGATCGGCACCGAGTTGATGCCGCGCGCGTCGATGTCGCCGAGGTTCGCCACGAGGTCGCGCAGACCCTCGGCGTCCTCGCCCTTCGCGGCGTCGCCGAAGTAGAACTCGGTGAGCCACGCGACGCGGTCGCGGCGCCCGGCGGCGATCTCGTCGAGGTCGGCCTCCATGCGTGCGGTGAAGTCGTAGTCGACGAGCCGGTCGAAGTGCTCCTCGAGCAGCCGCACGACGGCGAACGCGAGCCAGCTCGGCACGAGCGCCTGCCCGCGCGACAGCACGTACCCGCGGTCCTGGATCGTCGAGATCGTCGAGGCGTACGTCGACGGCCGCCCGATCCCGAGCTCCTCGAGCGCCTTGACCAGGCTGGCCTCGGTGTACCGCGGCGGCGCGGACGTGGAGTGCCCGTCGGCGGTGAGGTCGTCGGCTCGCAGGGCGTCGCCCTCGCTCATCTGCGGCAGGCGCGCGTCGTCGTCGCCCTTGGCGCCGACGACGGGCGCGTCCTCCGCGTACCGGTCGACGTCCGAGCTCTCCTCGTACGCGGCCAGGAACCCGCGGAACGTGATGACGGTGCCCGACGCGGCGAACACCGCGTCGCGGCCCGCGACGTCGCCCGCGGCGGACGAGAGGGTCGCGCCGAGGCGGACGGACGCCGTCGACCCCTTCGCGTCCGCCATCTGCGACGCGACGGTGCGCTTCCACACGAGCTCGTAGAGCTTGAACTGGTCGTCGCTCAGCTCGCGCTTGACCTGCGCGGGCGTGCGGAACGAGTCGCCCGCGGGGCGGATCGCCTCGTGCGCCTCCTGCGCGCCCTGGTTCTTCGCGGCGTAGACGCGCGGCTTCTCCGGGACGAACTCGGGGCCGTAGAGCTCGGCCGCCTGGCGGCGGGCGGCCGTGGTGGCCTCCGCCGACAGCGACGGCGAGTCCGTACGCATGTAGGTGATGTAGCCGTTCTCGTACAGCGACTGCGCGGTGCGCATGGCCTGGCGCGACGACATGCGCAGCTTGCGGCTGGCCTCCTGCTGGAGGGTCGACGTCGTGAACGGCGCGGCGGGACGGCGCGTGTACGGCTTGGTCTCGAGCGACCGCACGGCGAACGCCGCGTCCGCGAGGCCCGTCACGACGGCGCGCGCCGTCGTCTCGTCGAGGTGCGCGACGCCGTCGCGCGCCGCCGCGGGCTTGAGCTGCCCGCGGTCGTCGAAGTCACGACCCGAGGCGACGCGCTTGTCGCCGAGCTGCACGAGCCGGGCGCCGAACGCCTTGCCCGCGTCCGGTGCCGAGGCGTCGGCGTGCTCGAAGGTCCCCGTGACGTCCCAGTACTCGGCGGGGACGAACGCCATGCGCTCGCGCTCGCGCTCGACGACGAGGCGCGTCGCGACCGACTGCACGCGGCCCGCCGAGAGCCCCTGGGCGATCTTGCGCCACAGCACCGGCGAGACCTCGTAGCCGTAGAGGCGGTCGAGGATGCGACGGGTCTCCTGCGCGTCGACGAGGTGCTCGTCGAGGTCGCGCGTGTTCTGGAGCGCCCGCTGGATGGCCTCGCGCGTGATCTCGTGGAAGACCATGCGCTTGACCGGCACCTTGGGCTTGAGCGCCTCCAGGAGGTGCCACGCGATGGCCTCGCCCTCGCGGTCCTCATCGGTCGCGAGGTAGAGCTCGTCGGCGTCCTTGAGCGCGCGCTTGAGCTCGGCGACCTTCTTCTTCTTGTCCGCGTAGACCTCGTAGTACGGGTCGAAGCCGTGGTCGACGTCGACCGCGAACTTCCCGTACGGGCCCTTCTTCATGTCCGCGGGCAGCTCGGACGGCTGCGGCAGGTCACGGATGTGCCCGACGCTCGCCTCGACCTCGTAGTCGTCGCCGAGGTAGCCCTGGATCTTGCGAGCCTTGGCGGGCGACTCGACGATCACGAGCTTGCGTGGCATCCGATCCTGCTTTCGTCCGTGCGTACGTGTCCGTGGCGGGCGCTCCCTGCCCGACGGCGGCGGGCCCCGCCGGGGCCCGGCGACCCGGGACGACCCTCCGGTCGCCCGCCGTGGCAGCCTACGACGTTACTCCCGTCGCGCCAGCCGCACGCACCCTACCCCCGAACGGGACGCGGGTCGGGGCGGGCTGTGGACTGACGGACCAGGAGCAGCACCGCGAACGCCGCGGCCGTCACCGCCAGCACCCCCGCGACGCCGCCCGCGTAGGCCGTCACCTCCTGCGCCGCCGTCGTGCCCCAGGTCGCGGGCGTCGCACGCAGCGCGAGCAGCGCTCCGACGCCCGCGGCGGCCGCGCCGAGCAGGAGGAGCACCGCCGTGACGGTCGAGCCGGGCGTGGGCCCGGCGCCCGGGTCGAGCGCCGAGCGCGGCGTGAAGACGCACACGAGCGCGGCCCACGCGAGGACCACGAGGACGGCGGCGACGACGTCGCTCGGGCGGTGCCACTGGCCGACCAGGGTCGAGATCCCCGTGGCGGCGGTGTACGCACCCCCGAGGACGGCGACGAGCGGCCGCGCCCCGCGCGGCACGACGAGCAGCAGGGCGGCCGCGACCGACCCCGCGACGGTGGTGTGGCCGCTGGGCAGCGAGTTCTCCCAGTGCCAGCCGCCGATGAGCTCCTCGCGGCCGAGGAGCGAGTGCTTCACGAGCTGCGTCGTGACGTTCGCGCCGACGACGAGGAACGCGACCTGCACCGCGAGGCCCCAGCGGCGGCGCAGCAGCGCGATGCCCATCGCGGCGCCCAGGCCGCCCACGACGAACGCGACCGAGACCGTGTCGAGCACCGGCTCGGCGACCGCCCAGAGCTCGCCCTGACCGGTCACGGCGCCGTCGAAAGCCGCCCGCTCGAGCATCTGCCCGGCGAACGTGTCGACGAAGAACCGCCACACGAGCCACGCCCCCGCGACCGCGAGCAGCGCGACGACGCCCGCGACCACGCGCGAGCCCGTGCTCGGCCCGCCGGGCCCCGGGACGGCGTGCGCGTGCGGCATCCTGCGCGGCGCCGGGGCGGAGGGACCGCCCGCGGCGGTCTGCGGGACGGGCGGGTACGGGGTCCCGGGGGGCGCTGCCGCAGGCGGCGGCGCGGCCGCCGGTCCGGGCGTGGGCGGCATCGGCTGCGTCGCCGGGAGCGGCCGCGTACCCGCCCCGCCGCTGGTCGGCAGCGGCCGGGTCGGGGCGTGGTCGGAAGGCATCCCACCACCGTAGAGGACGCGTGTGCGCATTCGGGGAAGACGGCGGGAAGAGCTCCGGGCGCTGCCTCGGACCGGTCCGGCCTCGTGGTCCGGACGCCCCGGTCGACGGTCACGGTCGACGGTCCCGGTCGACGGTCCCGGACGAGGCGCCGCGGGCCGCCAGTAGGGTGACGCCATGACCGACGCCTCCCCCGCGCCGAGCGCCACCGACGACGCCGACGGCGACGCGAGCGGCCCCGCGTCCTCCCCCGGTCCGCGGCCCGGGCGCCCGCGCCCCGGGACGGCGGAGCGCAGGGAGGAGATCCTCCGCGCGGCGACGCGCGTCTTCGGGTCGCGGGGCTACCACCAGGGCTCGCTCGCGGAGGTCGCCGAGCAGGTGGGGATCACGCACGCCGGGGTGCTGCACCACTTCGGCTCGAAGGAGCGCCTCCTCACCGAGGTCCTCGCGGCCCGCGACCGCGACGGCGTCGCGCACCTCGAGGGGCAGCACATGCCGGCCGGGCTCGACCTGTTCCGGCACCTCGTCGCGACCGCGGCGGCCAACACCGAGCGCCCGGGGATCGTGCAGACCTACGCGGTCCTCACCGGGGAGGCCGTCACGGACGACCACCCGGCGCGCGCGTGGGTCACCGCGCGCTTCGCCGGGCTGCGCGCCGATGTCGCCGGCGCGCTCCGCGAGGTCGTCGAGGAGCGGCGGGCCGCGGGCGACGAGACGGCCGCCGTGCCCGACGACCGCGCGCTCGACCTCGCCGCGTCGACGATCATCGCCGCGATGGACGGCCTCCAGACCCAGTGGCTGCTGGACCCCGACGCCGTCGACCTCGCGGAGGCGACCGCGTTCGCGATCGAGGCCGTCCTCGCCGCGACCCTGGCGGGCGCCCGGCGGCCCCGCCCGCTCGCCTGACGCGCTACGTCGCCACGCTCTCCGGCAGGGTCTCGGGCACCGCCTCGACCGCGCGCTCGGCGCCGCCCTCCGAGGGCGCGGCGTCGCCCTCCCGGCGGCCCTCGCGGTACGCGGCGATGGACAGCGTCCGCAGGCGCGACGACCGGCCGGTCGGGTTGTCCACGAACCCGACGGCCGAGATGTACGGCTCGATGACGTGGATCTTCTGCAGCGGCGTGACGATGAGGAGCTGCAGCCCGAGGCGGCGGAACAGCTCGAGCGCGAAGCGCGTCGACTCGTCCGACCCCCGGCCGAACGCCTCGTCGATGACGACGAACCGGAACGCCGTCGACCGCACCGCGCCCCAGTCGAGCTTGAACTGGTAGGCGAGCGACGCCGCGAGCACGGTGTACGCGAGCTTCTCCTTCTGGCCGCCGGACTTGCCGCCGGAGTCGGAGTAGTGCTCGTGCTCGGAGTCGTCGGCGCGGGACCGCTCGGACGCGGAGAGCACGAACCAGTTGCGGACGTCGGTCACGCGGCGGCGCCACGCCTCGTCGAGGTCCGTCATGCCCTCGCGGCCGCGGAACCGCTCGACGAGCGCCTTGACCCGCAGGAACCGGTCCTCCGAGTACGACAGCGCGCCGTCGGCGAGCGACCCGTCGCCCTCGGCGAGGGCGCGGTCGTCCTCGGCGAGGATCCCGTCGCCGTCGGTGCACGCGCGCAGGTCCTGCTGGAACTCGCGCACCTCGAGGTTGGGCGTGCGCGACATCTCCAGGCGGATGTACCGGCCCGGGTTGTAGTCGATCGCGCGGAGCGAGTCGTTGATCGTGTCGATCCGGTCGCGGATGACGTCGGCCTGCTTGGCGAGCTCGGCCGCGAAGCCCGCGATGTCGCGGATCGCGTTGGTGTTGAGGTACGCCTTGAAGTCGGCCTCGAACCGCGGGAGGTCGTCGCGCACGAGCCGGTCGTGGATCTCGCGGTAGCCGTCGGCCGACCGCACGTCCGCGTCGAGCTCCGCGGTCTCGACGGGGTACGCGGACCGGAACGAGGCCATCTGGCCCGCGATCCGGGTCCCGAGGTCCGCGCGCTCGCGCTGCGCCTGCTCGGCCTCGGCGGTGAGCCGCGAGCGCACCGCGTTCTCGACGGCGTCGAGGTCGGCCGCGCGCGTCGGGCCGTCGGCCCCGCCGTCCGGTCCCGCGCCACCGAACCCCGCGAGCTCCCGGTCGAACTCCGCGGCGAGGGCCGCCGTCGTCTCCGCGTCGAGCGTCTCGCCCGCGCCGTCGAGCACGGCACGCGCCCGTTCGCGCGCCGTCCGCGCCTCGTCGAGCGCGTGCCGGTCGGCGCCGAGCGTCGCGACGACGCGGTCGCGCTCCGCCTCGAGCTCCGCCTGACGGCGCGCGTTGTCGTCGAGGAGCGCCGCGAGGCGGCCGAGCGCGTCGCTCGCCTGCTCGAGCCGCCGCTTCTCCTCGGCGAGCTCGGCGATGCGCGCCGTCTCGGCGCCGCGGTCGAGCTCGTCCCAGTCGCGGTAGACGTCGAGCCGCCCGAGCGCGGCGGAGCGGGCCTGGAGGGCCTCGCGCGCGGCGGCCGCCTCGTCGCGACGCCGTGCGAGCGCGTCGCGACGCGCCGTGACCTCTGCGGCCTGCTCCAGCAGCGCGTCGATCTTCGCCTGCGTCGACCAGCCCAGCACGTAGCCCCGGCGGTCGTCGACCGCGCGCGTGTCGTTCTTCTCGTGGTGGTCCGGCGAGTGCTTGACCTGCCCGGCGCGCGTGATCGCGCGCGGGAGGCGGCGGAACGCGTCGAGGTCCGGGGCGCACGCGTGGTCGGCGCGGCGCTCGAGCTCGGCCTCGACCCAGGCCGTGAGGGTCGGCGCGTCGTCGAGGCGGCGCACGTCGAGCAGGTCGGCGAGGAGCGGGACGCCGTCCTCGCGCGGCGCCGGCCGGGCGGCGGGGACGCGCTCGGGCACCCGGTGGTAGACGAGCCGCAGGCCGAGGTGCTCGCGGTCGACCCACGCGGACACCGCGTCGTAGTGCGCCGCCGGCACGAGGAGCGAGAGCGCGAAGCCGCGCAGCACGCGCTCGGCCGCACCCTCCCAGTCGGCGTGCTCGGGGCGGACGGCGAGCAGCTCGCCCACGAACGGGACGTCGCCCGGCGCGAGCCCGACGCCGGCGCACAGCCGGTCCCGGACCTCCAGGTGGGTGCGCGGCAGGTTGGACCGGCGGTCGGCGAGGCTCGCGAGCTCGGCCTTGACGTCGGCCGTCTCCTGCTCGACGGCGCGGACCTGCGCCGCGACCTCGCTCGCGTGCTCCTCCGCCCGGGCGAGCTCGTCGCGCACGCGCACGGCGGCGTCGTCGGCCTCGCGACGGAGCGCGGCGAACGCCTCGGCGTCGACGAGCGCGGCGGCCACGCGTGCCGCGCCCCCGACGGCGCGCGTCCCGCTCGCCTCGGCGCCCTGCGCCGCGCCGAGCGTCAGACCGGCCGCCGCCGCGTACCCGGCGAGCTGGGCGACGCGGCGCTCGCGCGCGGCGCGCTCGACCTCGCGGCGCGCGACCTCGCCCTCGATCGCGGCGAGCCGGTCGCCGCCGTGGCCCGCGCGCTCCAGCTCGAGCCGCTGCCGCTCGGCCCCGAGCAGCCCGAGCTCGTCCACGAGCCGGCGGCGCCGGGCCTCGCCGTCGGCCACGCGCTCGTCGAGGGCGCCGATGAGACCGTCGAGGTCCGCCACGCGGCGCGACGCGGTGAACGCGCGCAGGGCGTCGCGGCGCGCGACGAGCGCGTCGGCCCGCTCCCCCAGCGCGTCGTGCGCGTCGCAGTCCGCCAGCAGGGGCGCGAGCCGCTCGATCTGGGCGGTGGCCCGCACGACGGCGTCGTGGGCGCTCGTCAGGTCGTCGAAGTGCGCGACGAGCCGGTCCGTCCAGCGGTCGGCGTCGAACGGCTCGAGCATGTGCTCGCGCACGAACTCGCCGAGGTCACCCACCGACTTCATCGACACCGTCTGGTGGAACAGGTCCATGGCCTGCTCCGACGGGATGCCGAGCAGGCGGCGGAAGTCGCGCCCGTAGTCGGGGAAGTGGTCGCGCACCTGCGCGCCGGACTCGCGCAGGCGACGGCGCAGCGCCGCGACGTCGCCGCCGAAGCCCGCGAAGTCCTCGGTGATCGTCAGCGGACGGTCCGCCGTGACGAAGAAGCGGTCCGGCTGGCCCGCCTGGCCCGGGGCGAGCCAGAACACCTGCGCGAGCGTGACCTCCTGGTCGAACCCGCGGTTGGAGAACCTCCCCAGCACCACCGAGTACGTGCCGCGCTCGCGCAGGCCCACGTGGCGCGTCGTGCCCGTCGCCTCGTCGCGCTCCGACTTGTAGTGCCCCGCGACGTACGACCGCAGCGACCGCTCGCGCGCGCCCGCCCCGGCCGCCTTGTTGTACGAGATCCGGTGCGACGGCACGAGCAGCGTCGTGACCGCGTCGACGATGGTCGACTTGCCCGAGCCGATGTCGCCCGTGAGGAGGGCGTTGCGCCCGTCGAGGTCGAACGCCCACACCCGCTGGTCGAACGTGCCCCAGTTGAGCACCTCGAGGCGCTCGAGCCGGAACCCGGCGCGTGCGTCGAGGTCGGCCGCCGGGTCGTGCAGCTCGACCGCGCTGAACAGGCCCTCCATCACGCCACCGTCCTCGTCGTCGTGCCCGCCGTGCCCGTCGCCAGGCCTGTCCCCGCGCCGGCCCCGGCGCGCGCCCCCGACCCCGGGCCGCCGCCGTCCGCGGCGAGCTCCAGGTACTGCGCGAGGCGCGCGTCGAAGTCCGCGAGCCACTGCGCGTCGACGAACGCCTTGAGGATGCGGCGCACCTCGTACCGCCGGGCCTCCCCGTCGGCCGTGTCGCCGCCGTCGGGCGACGCAGCACCGTCGGGCCCGTCCGGGTCCGGGCGACCCGCGGGGCGCAGGAAGCCGAGCTCCACGACCCGCCGGACGAGCGCGTCGACCCGGTCCACGAGCCGCGCCTCGTTCGCCGCGGCGCCCGCGTCCTGGGTGAGGAAGACCCGCAGCAGGTCGACGATCTCCGAGCGCGTGAGCACGAGGCGCGTCTCGCCGCCCTCCGAGTCCGCCTGCGCGAGCCGCTTGCGCAGGAGGGCGAGCAGCAGGCTGACGTCGAACGGCAGCTCGCGGCGCGGGATCAGGCGCGGCACCCGCTCGTCGCGCTCGTGCTCCGGCTGCGAGCGCAGGTAGGCGTAGCCGTCGCCCTCGTCGACGACGACCTGCAGCCCCAGCATCGCGACGGCGTCGCGCACCTGCGCCTCGCGCGCGAGCAGGTCGCGCCACAGCGCCTCGCCGGACTCGCGGTAGACGACGCCCTTGAGCAGCGACGTCACGACGACGGACAGCTCCGGGTCGCGCGCGGTGCGGGTCGTGCTCACGGGGTCTCCTCCGGGCTCGGGTCGGGGACGGCGTCGGGTCGTGCGTCGGGGTGCCGGGCGGGGGGTTCGCCGGGCGGCGAGCCGCTCGTCCGCCGCGCGTACGTGACGCGGGGCAGGCGCGCGACGCGCACCACCGGGTCCGGCGCGCCGTCCTCGGCGACGGGCCCCGCCGGGGCCTCGCCCTCCCAGCGCACCTCGTCGGTGCGCTCGTCGTCGTGCACGACGACGAACCGCGGGTCCTCGAGCGACAGGTACGTCACGAGCTCGGCCAGCCCGTGCTCGAGCGGGGCCTCGGCGAGCAGGTCCGCGAGCGCGACCTCCCCCGGGCCCCCGGGCCGCGAGAGCGTCGCGCGGACCGTGCGCGCGAGGCGCTCCGGGTCGACGTGCACCTGGTCGTACAGCGCGTCGACCTCGAAGTCGTCGTCGCCGACCTCGACGTGGTCGGAGTCGAGGCGGGCCGTGGGCCGCGGCGTGAAGAGCGGCCGCTCCGTCGGCAGCACGACCTCGGGCGCGACGGCGTCCACCGGCATCCCCGGCGGGGCACCGGCGCGGCCTGCCGCGCGGGCGACGTCGCGCGCGGCGAGCGCCTTCGCCTCGACGCCGCGCAGGATGTCCATGACCCGTCGGTTCTCGAGCCACACCTGGTCGTCGAGGAAGCGACGGAGCTGCTCGGAGAGGGTCCGCACGGTCGCCTGGGTCCGCTCCCCGGCGTCGAGCCAGTCGTAGTGGACGCGGCGCAGGCGCCGGTGCTCCTGCTCCCGGGCCGCGGCCTGCGCGGCGGCGTCCACGACCGGGCCCGGCGTCCCGGGGGCCGGCCGGACGACGTCGGGCGCGATCGCGTCGAGGGACTGGACGCGGTCGACGAGCGCGGCGAACTCCTCCTGGCGGCGCCGGTCGAGGAGGAAGTCGTAGAACGCGTGGAACGACCGCCCCTGGTCCGACTCCGCGATGGCCGTGCGCGACCGCACGACCTCCTCGAGCAGCTCGCCCTTCGCGCCGTCCCAGCCGGTGATGCGCTCGCGCAGCTCCCGGTCGAGGGAGCGGAAGTTCGCCTCGACCTCGCGGAAGTCGGAGAGCAGGTCGGCCGCCGTCTGGGTGAGCTGCTGGTAGCGGTCGCGCTGCGCCGCCGCGTCGAGGACAGCGACGCGCCCCGCGCGGACCTGGGCGATCTCGTCGTCGATGGCGGCACGGCGCTCCTCGAGCTCGCGCAGGCGCTCCGCCGGGTCGGTCTGCGTGCCGACGGCGAGCTGGCGCAGCAGCTCGAAGACGGTGTTGAGCCGCGACTCGGTGCCGACGAACCCGCGCCCGCGCAGCGACGCGACCCAGCGAACGGCCTGCTCGACGGCGGGCGTCGCGTCGTAGTGCGGCTCGGCCGAGCCGGGCGGGTACCAGGCGCGCAACCAGCCCTGGTCCGGGTGCGTCCAGTGGTCGACGTACGCCTGCGGGGCGCGCGGGTACCGCGGCTCCGTGCCGGAGGCGCGCGCGGCCCGGCCGTCGACGGCCCACAGGTGGTCGTCGAGGCGCGCGACGAGCTCGCTCTCCGGGATGGCGCGCACGTTGTCCTCGACGAACAGCGTGCCGAGGAACGAGAGCACGAGCGGCGCCGTGTCCGCGCGCAGGAGCCGCCACGCCGCGCTCGACCGTCGCAGGGAGTCGACGTCGTCGTGCTGCACGCAGGTCCTCTCGGGCGGGGTGGGTCGGTGCCCGGCGGCGGCCGGGGCGCGCCACACGCGGGGGCGCCCCCAGATCTTAGGGCGGACCGCCCCCACCGCCCCCACGACCCACCGCGGGCCGCCCTCCCGACGGGCTCGGCGGGCGTCCGACCGGGCGGCCCGGGACCACCCGAGAAGCGCCCCGGATCCGGGACCATGGTCCCTGTCGGGGCCGCCGCGCGCGTTCGTACGCTGGGGGCGGCGCCGGGCCGGCAGCGCGCCCACCCTGCCGGCCGGCGCCACCTTCTGCCCGCCCGCCGGACCGATCCGGCGGGGCCCCGCGGACCCGAGGACCGCCCGTGACCGGAACGACCACCGCGCTCGCGGACGACGCCCGCTCGGCCGGCCCGACGGCGTCGGGCACCACGCCGGACGCGGGCTTCGACCCCTTCGCCCGGCCCACCGGCTGGACCCACTCCCGCTCCGTGCTGTTCGGCGAGATGCTCCTGTTCGGGCTGCTGAGCCTCACCGCGGCGTTCGTGCTGTCGTACGACGCCGTCCTCCTCGCCGGGGACCCCGGCGCGGTGCTGTCGTGCGACGTCAACACCGTGCTGTCGTGCGGGACGGTCGCGCAGTCGTGGCAGGCGCAGGTGTTCGGCTTCCCCAACGCGTTCCTCGGGCTCGTCGCGGAGCCGATCGTCATCACGACGGCGGTCGCGGCGCTCGGTGGGACCCGCTTCCCCCGGTGGTTCCTCTTCGCCGCGCAGTGCGTGTACCTGCTCGGGGTCGTGTTCGCGTACTGGCTCTTCTACCAGTCGATGTTCGTCATCGGGGCGCTGTGCCCGTGGTGCCTGCTCATCACGGTCTCCACGACGCTCGTGTTCGCGTCGCTGCTGCACTGGAACGTCCTGGAGGACAACCTCTACCTGCCGCGCGGCGCCCAGGCGCGCCTGCTCGGGTTCGTGCGGTCGGGCGCGTACGGCTACCTCGTCGCGGCGTGGCTCGTGGGCCTCGCCGCCCTCGTGCTGCTCAAGTACGGCCCGGCGCTGCTGGCCTGACGGCCCGCGCGGCCGAGCACGAGGCTGCTCCCGGGAAGCGGACGGGAACGACGGCAACCTCGTGCTCGGCGCGCGGCGGGCGGGTCAGGGCGTCGTCGCCCCCAGCGTGTAGGCGCCCGAGCCGGAGTACGCCTGGACGACGAACCGGTAGTAGCCCGCGGCCCCCGAGTAGGAGACGGACTCGTTCGCGCCCGGAGAGGTCGACTGCGCGACCGTCGCCCACGTCGACCCGTTCCAGCGCTGGAGGTAGAGGTCGAAGTCGGCACCGCTCGGACCGCTCACGCACGCGCGGTGCGTCCCGGCGGCCCCGGCCGTGTAGTACGACCCGTTGGGCTGCACGGCCGTCGTGCCCGCGGCGAGCGACCCGGTGTACGTGCGGGCGTAGCCGCTGCAGCCCGCCGGCGGCTGCGGCGTGCCGCCCCCGCCGTCGCTCGTGACGAGCGTCAGGCCGTACGCCGAGAGGATCTCGCCCACCGGCTGAAAGTACGTCGTCCCGCCGGAGCTGCAGTTCCCGGAGCCGCCGGACGTGACGCCCTGCGCCTGGTTGCCCGCGAGGAGCGAGCCGCCGGAGTCGCCCGGCTCGGCGCACACCGTCGTGCGGATGAGCCCGGTGACGGTCCCCTGCGGGTAGGTGACGGACGCGTTGTACGCCTGGACGGTGCCGCAGTGCCAGCCCGTGGTCGATCCCGACCGGCAGACGGACGCCCCGACCGGCGCCTGCGTCGCACCCGCGACCGCGACGCGGCCGCCCGCGTAGTTGTTCACCGCGCCGACGGGCGTGTTGCCCGCGTCGACCTGGACCCAGGCGTAGTCGTTGCCCGGGAAGCTCGACCCGCGGAACGTGCCCGCCGGGCCGGACGTGCGCGCGCCCGTCGAGCCGCAGTGCCCGGCGGTGACGAACCCGCCCTGGACCGCGAACCCGACGGAGCACCGGCTGCCGCCGCCGATCGTGTACGCGTTGCCGCCCACGACGTCGATCAGCGGGCGTGGGGACTCCGTCGTCTCCTCGTACGCGACCGCGTCGGCGGGCACGCCCGCGGCGGCGACCTGGGCGGCGACGTCCGCCTGCCCGCCCTCGCGCACCGCGACGACGACGCGGTTGCGCGTCACGTCGACGTACCAGCCCGGCAGCGCCGCCGGGTCGTCGGCGAGCGCGCCGTCGAGCGTCGCGCGCCACGTCTCGAGGTCGGCCAGCGTGTGGTCGACGTCGACCGCGGTGGCGCCCTCGGCGCGGACCGTGCGCGCGTCGGCGGCGTCCGTGACGCCGACGTACAGGACGTTCGCGGCGGCGTCGACCCAGGCGCCCGCGTAGTCGGCGCCGAGACGCCGCTCGAGCGCGGCCTCGGTGCCGGCCGCGTCGGACTGGAAGGCGAGGCGCGTCCGTGCGTCCCGCGCGCTGAGGCCCAGGTCGCGCTCCAGCGCGCGCTCCAGGCCGGGGGCCGTCTTGGGGACCGCGCGCACCGTCGCGCGCTGGTCGTCGGGTGCGGGCGTGGCGGCGACGGCGTGCGTCGCGGCCCCGCCCGCCAGGAGCGTCGCCGCGGCGGTGACCGCGGCGAGCCTCCTGCGGAGTGGTCGTGTCATGTCGTCCATTCCCTTCGCCGGGCCCGGGTGGCCCGGTCGAGGCCACGCTAGGGACGCGTCCAGGGCACGCCCAGATCACGATCAGGTCATACGCGGGCGCTATGTGCGAGGTCGCCCCTACGCGGTCTCCACCGGGTGCTCGGCGCGCCACCGCCGGTAGCGGGGCGAGCGCTGCACGGCGTCGCGGTGCGCGCCCGTCGCGGCCCGCAGGACCGCGTCGACCGGGAGGCGGTCGACGGCGTCGCGCCGCCACCCCACGTGGTGCGTCCAGCGCAGCGGGGCACCGTCGAGCGCGACGGTCCGCACGCCCGGCGCGTCGAGGAGCACCGGCTGGACGAGCGCGACCGCGTGCCCGCCACGCACCTGGTCGATGCACGACGTGCGGTCCGACTCCCCCATCGCGCGCGGCGTGAAGCCCGCCCGCGCGCACGCCCCGACGAAGCAGCGCTCGAAGCACCCGCTGCCCGGGGCCGTGAGCCACAGCGCGTCGGCGAGCTCCTCCAGGCCGACGGCGTCGCGCGCCGCGACGGGGTGGTACTCGTCGACGAGCACGAACACCGGGTCGGTGGACACCGCCGTCCACACCAGGCCCCCGGCCGCGGGCGGGGACGCGTCACCGCACATGCCGACGAGCGCGACGTCGAGCGTGCCGCTCGCGAGCCGGTCCGCGGTCTCCTCGACCGACCACGACGTCGCCGTCGTGACGAGCAGGTCGTCGACCCCCAGCGCGCCGGGCAGCGCGGTGTGCAGCCGGCTCGCGAACAACCCGCCGATCGCGGAGCTCACCGTCCCCACGTGGACCCGGCCGACCGTGCCGTGCTCGCTCGTGAGCCGCCGGGCGTCGTCGACCAGGGCGGACATGGCGGGCAGCACGACGCGCGCGTGCCGCAGCACGAGCTCGCCGAGCTCCGTGGGGCGCGCGCCCTGGCGGTCGCGCGTGAAGACGCACCCGCCGAGCGTGCGGTCGATCCGGTTGAGCTGGGCCGTGAGGGCGGGCTGCGCGAGACCGAGCGACGCCGCCGCCTTGGTCACGCTGCCCGTCTCGGCCACCGTCACGATCATGCGCAGGTGCCGCACCTCGAGGTCCATGCCGCCCCAACGTATCGGTGCGGCCGGGGCGTGTCGCGCGCGTCAGCCCACGGGGACGAGGAAGCCGTCGCGCACGAGCCCGCGCACGTCGGGCAGGAGCTCGCCCGCGAGGTCCTCCGCGCCGACCTCGAACAGCGCGGCGATCGCGCCCACGAGCTGCCCCACCGTCAGCTCGCCGTCGCTCGCGCCCACGAGGGCGGCGAGACCTGTGGTCGCCCGCACGGCGCGGCCCAGGCCGTCGCCCTGGCGCAGCAGGACGACCGTGGGGTCGGGCGCGCCGGGCGTGTGGAACCGCTCCTCCGTGACGTCGGGCGCGACGGCGAGCCGCTCGCCCGCGAGGGCCGCGTCGTCGCGCGCCGCGAGCCAGTCGTGCGCCGCGAGCGACGCGGCGAGGTGCGCGCCGAGCGGCTGGCGCACCGACCCGGTGTGCTCCTCGAGCCGCCGCAGCGTCGGGCGGGCGCCCGCGAGCGGACGGCGCAGCGTGACGATGCCGAAACCGACGGCCTCCACGTCGCGCGCGGCGAAGTCGTCGAGCCACGCGCCGTACGCCGCCGCCCATGCCGCGGGCTCGCGCTCGGGGGTCGTGCCGCCGTCGCGGATCCAGGTCTCCGCGTACTCCGCGGGGTCGAGCACCTCGCGCTGGACCACCCAGCCGTCGAGACCGGCCTCGTCGAGCCACGCGCCCACGCGCTCGTCCCACGGGATCCCGCGGCGGTGCTCCCAGTTGCCGAGGAGCTGCGCGACGCCCCCGGGCTCGAGCACGGCGCCGACGCCCGTCACGAGGTCGCGCACGAGGTCGTCGCCCGACCGGCCGCCGTCGCGGTACTCGTAGTCCGGGAGCGCGGCCCCGGCGGCGCGCGGCGTGATGACGAACGGCGGGTTCGACACGACGAGGTCGAAGCGCTCGCCCGCGACCGGCTCCAGCATCGAGCCCTCCCGCAGCTCGACCCGCCCGGCCGGTGCGGCGCCTCCGGGCCCGGCCGCCGGGGAGTCGCCAGAGTCCTCGTCGAACGCGGCGTTGAAGGCAGCGTTGAACGCGGCGAAGCCGAGCGCCCGGCGCGAGATGTCCGTGCCGACGACAGCGCGCGCGTGCCGCGCGGCGTGCAGGGCCTGGATGCCGCAGCCCGTCCCGAGGTCGAGCACGCGCCCGACGGGCGTCCGGACGGTCACCTGGGCGAGCGTCAGGGACGCGCCGCCCGCGCCGAGCACGTGGTCCGGGGCGAGCCGGCGGCCCGTCGCCAGCTCGCCCAGGTCCGACGACAGCCACCACGTAACGGGGCCCGCGGCGTCGGTCGCCGCGTACGGCCGCAGGTCGACGAGCGCGCGCACCGCGTCGTCGTCGCCCGCGCCTGCCGCCTCGACGAGGCCCAGCCGCCGTGCGCCGTCGACCCCCGTGCGCCCGAGCGCCGCGTCGAGGGCGCGCCGGGGCACGTCGTCGCCGAGGAGGAAGAGGGCGGCGAGAGCGGCCGTGGGGTCGGCCTCCTCCCGACCGCGGTCCCGCAGCGCGCGCAGCGCCGGGACGGCCTGCTCGCGGTGCAGCGCGGCGGACGCGACGGGACCGAGCGCGCGCTCGACGCCGTCGACCGTGAAGCCCGCCGCCGCGAGGTCCTCGCGCAGCGTCGCCGCGGCGGCCGCGAGGTCGGCGGGGGCGAGGCCCGCGCCGGGCGGGACGGGGCCGGGCCCGTCCGCGGCGGTGCGCGACGACGGGCTCGGGGTGCTGGAGGCGGGAGGCATGGCTCCATCCTCACCGATCTGCGCGCGGCGGCCGAGGGCCCGCGCCGCCCCGGACGCGACGGACCCCCGGCGCGCCGAGGCGTGCCGGGGGTCCGTCGGGTCGCGGGGGGACGGCGTGGTCAGCAGTTCTGCGTGCCGTAGACCGCGACGTTCTGCGCCGAGGTCTGGAAGGTCTCGTCCGTCATGAGCGACGTGATCGAGGAGATGTCGGCGTTCGCCGGGTCGTCGACCGCGGTCTCGAGCGTGTCGGTGAGCTGGCGGAAGACGCCGGTGACGTTGTCCCAGTCGGTGCTGATCTCGGCCGGGGCCTCGGCGGCCTCGAGCGACGCCGTGAACGTCTCGAACTGCGTCACGGCGGCGGCCGGGTCGCTCGTGTCGATCGAGCTCAGGGTCGTCTGGGCGTCGAGCAGGGCGTCGTAGGCGGTGCAGAAGTCGCCCGACGCCTCGGTGTCGCCGGACTCCTCCTCGGTGGGCTCCTCGGACGGGGTGGTCTCCTCCTCGGCCGACGTGCTGGTCTCCTCCGCCGGCGTGGTCTCGGAGTCGGTGCTCGCGTCGTCGGCGGAGCCACCGCAGGCGGCCAGGCCGAGCACGAGGAGGGCGCTCGTCGCGAGGGCGGTCGTGGTCTTGGTGATCGTCAGTCGGGTGCGCATGACGCCCATGGTTTCCCACGGACGCGCGTCGCGCGCCCTCAAAACGTCGAAGTGGGGACCGCTCCCCATGTGGCCATCGCCACGGGGTGAAGTTCCGGCGGGTGCCGGTCAGCGCGCGCAGCCGGCCCGGAAGTACTCGGTGACGGCCCGGGACGACGACGTGAGCGCCGCCGTGTCGATCCGGCGACCCACACGGTCGATCGCCCGCGACAGCTCGCCCGTGTCCCGCGTGCCCGTGGCCTCGACCTCGTCCGCGATCATCGTGAGGTAGGTCGTGACGACGGCCCAGTCGCGCGCGACCGCCGCGGGCGGGGTGGCCCCGGCGAGCGTGTCGCGGGCGGTGGTGAACCCCTCGACGAGCGCCACGGGGTGCTCCACGGTGAGGTTCACCTGCGCCTTGGCCGCCGCGGCCCACGCGACCTCCGCCTCGCGGCACGCCGGGTCGACGGCGCCCGCCCCCGCGTCCGCGCCGTCGTCCGGCGCGGTGGTCGCGCCGGGGTCCGTCGTGCCGGGACCCGCGGGGTCGGGGTCCGTGCCGTCCGCGGGGTCCCCGGCGTCCGCGGAACCGGGCCCGGGAGCGGCCGGCGGGGGCGGCGCGGCGGCGGGCGCGGAGCCCGGGAGCGACACGACGTCGAACGCCCCGCTCGCCACGACCGCGAGGCACAGCCCGGCGACGACGGCGAGGACCGCGGCGTGGGCCACGGCGCGCACCGGTGATTGCATGGCCCCTATGATGACGCCTCCCGCGCGCGCGAAGAACCCCGCGGGCCGGGCAGGCCCACGGGGTCCTCACGGTCGCCGCGGCGTCAGCCCATCGTGTTGACGATGAGGCCGATGTGGGTGAAGAAGTTCATCGCGCCGAACAGCAGGAACGCGACGCCGGACAGGCCCCAGGCCCACCCGATGACGACCCGCACGACGCGGCGCCCGGAGCGGACCGCGAACGGGAAGAGGATCGCGCCGACGCCCACGAGCGCGATGAGCCCGGACATGAAGATCGCCTCGACGAGCGGGTAGGCGGCGAACGCGCCCGAGATCGGCTCCTCCGGCGGCGCGGCGAAGAGCTGGTACGTCACGCCCGCGATCGCGATGGCGACGAGGCCGAGGCCCATGCCGAGCACGAACACCGAGACGGGGCGCGCCACGGCCTGCAGGTGCTCGGTGGCGTCGGCCCGCTCGAGCGCGGCGCGGCCGCGCGTCCACAGGTAGAACGCGGCAGCGAGGAGCAGCACGCCGAACGCGAGGCTCGTCTCGCCGAAGATGATGTTGTCGAACGGGAAGCCGCCCGCGGCGAGCGGCCACGTGAGCGTCATGTGCAGCCCGGTCGCCGTGAGGATCGTGCCCAGCACGCCGAACGCGAGCGACCAGCCCTCGACGACGATCTTCCCGGGCGCCCGCAGGAGCTCGCGGCCGAGCATGACCAGCAGGATCAGCCCGGCGCCCACGGCGACGGACATCACGGTGTTGTAGGTGGGCATCTGCGCCCAGTCGATGACGAGCCCCTCGGCGGCGACCATCCTTCTCCACTCCTCGTTCGTTCCACGGGCCGCGCTTGCGGTCCGAGGGCGATAACCATACGCGCGTATAGGTTATTCCTCACTACGATGGCCGCGTGGACGACGCTGCGGGTGCCCGGGACCGGTCGGCGACGAGCGGCGCGCGAGGCGCACGCACCACGGTGCAGGGGCGCAGCGCGCAGCGGCAGCGCGCGATGGCCGACGCCGCCGCGCACCTGCTCATCGACCAGGGCTTCGCCGCCGTGACCCATCGGCAGGTCGCGCGCGCCGCGGGCGTGCCGCAGGGTTCGGCCTCGTACTACTTCCCGACGAGCGCCTCGCTCGTCGCCGCGGCCGTCGAGGCCGCGGAGGACGTGCGCGCGACGGCCGCGCAGGAGCACGCCGACGCGCTCGCCCACCGGCGTCGCTCGAGCACTGCGACGGCGCGCGAGCTCATCGAGACGCTGTACGCCCCGCACGTGGACGACTCGGTGGTCGACGTGCGTCTCGACCCCATGCTCACGGCCATGCGGGACCCGGCGCTGCGGCCGATCATGCGCGCGTCCCGCCCGCGCCTGCTGGCCGCCGCACGGACGGTGCTCGACGCGTCGGGCCACGAGCACGTGACGGACACCGACCTCGTGGCGCACGTGGTGGACGCGGCGCTGCTCTCGGGGGCCGCGGCGGAGGACGGCCGCGTGCTCGACCACGCGACGCGGACCGTCGCGCGCTTCCTCGACCACTGGCGCTGAGCTCGCAAACTTACTGACCAGTTACTTGGTTTCCCGGTAGAGTGGCGACGCCCGGTCCGCCGACGCCGCACGCACCCGCGGCGCCACCGGGCGCCGTCGCCGCCGCCGTGGAAGGACCGTCCGTGAGCACCCTGCCCTACCTCGACCCCGCCGTGCCCGTGGCCGACCGCGTCGAGGACCTCCTCGCCCGCATGACGCTGCCCGAGAAGGTCGGCCAGATGCTCCAGCTCGACGCGCGCGACGGCGTCGGGCCCGCGGTGCTCGAGAAGCACGCGGGCTCGCTGCTGCACACCTCGCCGGAGAACGTCGTCGCCGCGCACGAGCTCACCGGCCGGACGCGGCTGCGCATCCCCCTGCTGCTCGCCGAGGACTGCATCCACGGCCACTCGTTCTGGGTCGGCGCGACGATCTTCCCCACGCAGCTCGGCATGGCCGCGACGTGGGACCCCGCGCTCGTGGAGCGCGTCGCGCGCGCGACCGCGGTCGAGGTCGCCGCGACCGGCGTCCACTGGACCTTCTCCCCCGTGCTCTGCATCGCGCGTGACCTGCGCTGGGGCCGCGTCGACGAGACGTTCGGCGAGGACCCGTTCCTCATCGGCGAGCTCGCGTCCGCGATGGTGCGCGGCTACCAGGGCGACGGGCTGTCCGACCCGACGGGCATCCTCGCCACGGCGAAGCACTTCGCGGGCTACTCCGAGACGCAGGGCGGGCGCGACGCGAGCGAGGCCGACATCTCGCAGCGCAAGCTCCGGTCGTGGTTCCTGCCCCCGTTCGAGCGGGTCGCGCGCGAGGGCTGCGCCACGTTCATGCTCGGCTACCAGTCCATGGACGGCGTGCCCGTCACCGTGAACGGCTGGCTGCTCGACGACGTCCTGCGCGGCGAGTGGGGGTACACCGGCACGCTCGTCACCGACTGGGACAACGTGGGTCGCATGGTGTGGGAGCAGCACATCCAGCCCGACTACGTGCACGCGTCCGCCGCGGCCGTACGCGCCGGCAACGACATGGTCATGACGACGCCGCGCTTCTTCGAGGGAGCGCTCGAGGCCGTCGACCGCGGCCTCGTCGAGGAGGCCGCGATCGACGCCGCCGTGCGACGCATCCTCACGCTCAAGTTCCGGCTCGGCCTGTTCGAGGACCCCCGCCGGCCGGACGTCGCGCGCCAGCAGGCGGTCATCGCGTCGGCCGAGCACACCACGGTCAACCTCGAGGTCGCGCGCCGCTCCCTCGTGCTCCTCACCAACGACGGCACCCTCCCGTTCGCGGGCGGGCTCGCCCGCGCCGCCGGCGTGCCCGACGGCCGGGCCCTCGCCCCGGGCGGTGCGCCCGCCCGGACGATCGCCGTCGTCGGCCCGAACGCGGACGACGACCACACCCAGCTCGGCGACTGGGCGGGCGCGTCGGGGCAGGCCGACTGGCTGCCCGACGGCCACCCGCGCGAGATGACGACGACCGTGCTCGACGGCTTCCGCGCGCTCGCCCCGGAGGGCTGGGCCGTGACGCACGCGCGCGGCGCCGACGTCCTCACGCTCGCGCCCGACCCCGAGGGCGAGCTGTTCCCCGACGGGCAGCCCCGGCCCCAGGTGGTCGTGCCGGCCGCCCCCGACGACGCGCTGATCGCCGAGGCCGTCGCCGCGGCCCGCGACGCCGACCTCGCCGTCGCCGTGGTGGGCGACCGCATCGAGCTCGTGGGCGAGGGCCGCTCGACCGCGACGCTCGAGCTCGTCGGCGGACAGGTCGCGCTGCTCGACGCCCTCGTCGCCACCGGCACCCCCGTGGTCGTGGTCGTCGTCGCGTCGAAGCCGCTCGTCCTGCCGCCGTCGGCGCACGCCGCGGCGGCAGTCGTCTGGGCGGCCAACCCCGGGATGCGGGGCGGCCAGGCCGTCGCGGAGCTCGTGCTCGGGCTGATCGAGCCCGAGGGGCGCCTGCCGATCTCGTTCGCGCGCCACGCCGGCCAGCAGCCCACGTACTACAACGTGGTCCGCGGCCAGCACGGCGTCCGCTACGCTGACCTCACGCAGAGCCCCGCGTTCGCGTTCGGCGAGGGCCTGAGCTACACCACCGTCGAGTACGACGGCCTGCGGGTGCTCGGCACGGAGCACGGGCCCGACGACGTCGTGCGCGCCGAGGTCACGCTGACGAACACCGGGCCGCGCCCCGTGCGCGAGACCGTCCAGGTCTACGTGAGCGACACCGTCACGTCCGTGACGTGGGCCGAGAAGGAGCTCAAGGCCTACCGCAAGGTGGACCTCGCGCCGGGCGAGTCGACGACCGTCGGCCTCGAGGTGCCCGTGGCGGACTGCACGCTCGTCGACGCGCGCGGGCGCCGCGTCGTCGAGCCGGGCGAGTTCGAGCTGCGCGTCGGGCCGTCGTCGCGCGAGGACGCCCTCCTGCGCGCGACGTTCACCGTCACGGGGTAGCCCCGAGGGCTGCAGGCACACGCCGCGCGCGCCGGAGGGCGCCCGGGTCGACCCGGGCGCCCTCCGGCGCGCGTGGTGGCCGTGCGTCAGGCACCGGTCGCGACGCGCTCCCGCTCGACGGCGGACTCCTCGCGGTCGACGCGCGCCGCCCGCAGCCGCGACATGATCACCGCGCCGAACGCGATGGCGGCCGCGACGACCGCGATCCCGATGCGCAGGACGTGGTTCGCGTCCTCGGGCACGCTCATGAGCACCACCGCCGGCGCGATGAGCACCGACACGAGGTTCATCACCTTGATGAGCGGGTTGATCGCGGGACCGGCGGTGTCCTTGAACGGGTCGCCCACCGTGTCGCCGATGACCGTCGCGTCGTGCGCCGGCGAGCCCTTGCCCCCGTACGCGCCGTCCTCGACGATCTTCTTCGCGTTGTCCCACGCGCCGCCCGAGTTGGCGAGGAACACCGCCATGAGGACGCCCGCGCCGATCGCCCCGGCGAGGAACCCGGCGAGCGGCCCGACGCCCAGGCCGAAGCCGACGGCGATGGGCGCGAACGCCGCGAGCAGGCCGGGGGTCGCGAGCTCGCGCAGCGAGTCGCGCGTGCAGATGTCGACGACCTTGCCGTACTCGGGGCGCTCCTGGAACGTCATGATCCCGGGGTGCTCGCGGAACTGGCGCCGCACCTCGAACACGATCGCGCCCGCGGCCCGGGTCACGGCGTCGATCGCGAGACCCGAGAAGAGGAAGACGGTCGCGGCGCCGAGGATGAGGCCCACGAGCGTGATCGGCGAGATGATCTCGTAGTCGAGCATCGACGCGACGAGCCCCCCGCCCACCCGCTCGACGTCGGCCATCGCATGGCTCACCGCGTCCGCGTACGACCCGAACAGCGCCGTCGCGGCGAGGACGGCCGTCGTGATCGCGATGCCCTTGGTGATGGCCTTCGTCGTGTTGCCCACGGCGTCGAGGTCCGTGAGGATCTGGGCCGCCTCCTCGTCGCCGTCGCCCGACTCGCCCACCGACATCTCGTAGATGCCCTGGGCGTTGTCCGAGACGGGGCCGAACGTGTCCATCGCGACGATGACGCCGACCGTCGTCAGCAGGCCGCACCCGGCGAGGGCCACGAGGAACAGCGCGAGCCACACGGACCCGCCCGCGAGGAGGAACAGGCCGCAGATCGCCGCGGCGATCACGCCCGCCGTGTACACCGCCGACTCGAACCCGACCCCGATGCCGGACAGGACGACGGTCGCCGCGCCCGTGCGCGAGGTGGCCGCCACGTGCAGGGTGGGCTTCGACGTCGTCCCGGTGAAGTAGCCCGTGATCCACAGGATGATGCCCGCGAGGACGATGCCGATGACGACGGCGAGGCTCGCGACGACGCGCGGGTCCGCCGCGATGCCGGACAGCTCGCCGAGGTCCGCCGTGCCGTCGAGCGCGGCGAACGACGACGGCAGGTAGACGAACGCCGCGACGGCCGCGAGCGCCGCGCCGACGAGCGCCGACAGGTAGAAGCCGCGGTAGATCGCCTTGAGCCCGTTCTCCTGGCCCCGCACGCGCGTGATGAATACGCCGAGCACCGCGACGAGCGCACCGAGCGCCGTGACGACGAGCGGGAAGACGAGACCCTCCTCGCCCATCGCCGCCTTGCCGAGGATGAGGGCGGCGACGAGCGTCACCGCGTAGGACTCGAACAGGTCGGCCGCCATGCCCGCGCAGTCGCCGACGTTGTCGCCCACGTTGTCCGCGATCGTGGCGGCGTTGCGCGGGTCGTCCTCCGGGATGTGCTGCTCGACCTTGCCGACGAGGTCGGCGCCGACGTCGGCCGCCTTGGTGAAGATCCCGCCGCCGACGCGCATGAACATCGCCAGCAGCGCCGCGCCGAACCCGAAGCCCTCGAGCACCGCCGGGGCGTCGCCCTTGTAGACGAGCACGACGCCCGCGGCGCCGAGCAGGCCGAGCCCGACGACCGACATGCCGACGACGCCGCCCGTCCGGAACGCGATGCGCGCACCCTCCGAGCGCCCGCCCGGCCGGGTCGCGGCCGAGGCGACGCGCACGTTCGCGCGCACCGCGAGCCACATCCCGAGGTAGCCGATCGCGGCCGAGAACCCGGCGCCCACGAGGAACGCGACCGAGCGCCCCACGCGGATGCCGCCGTCGCCCGGCAGCAGGATCAGGAGGCCGAAGACGATCGCCGCGAACAGCGCGAGCGTGCGGAACTGGCGGCTCAGGTACGCGCCGGCGCCCTCCTGCACGGCCTGGGCGATGTCCTGCATCTTCGCCGTGCCCTCGTCCGCGGCGAGGACCTGTCTGCGCAGGACGACCGCGAAGGCCAGGGCCACGAGGGCGATCGCCGCGATGACCGCGACGATGGTGAGACTTTCCGTACCGAGCGTGAGCATCCGTCCTCCTTGACGAACCGCGCGACCGTCGCGCCGGTCCCCTGCCGGAGCGATGGGGGTGAGTCTACGCACGTGTGTCGTACGTCACGACCACTCGTGCAGGACGTCACGAGCGTGCTCGGCGACAGCGCCCCCGGGCGGGTCAGCCCGGCGGTCGCGCGGCCCCTCGGCGGGTGCCCACGGCGAGGCGCGCGACGGCGTCGGGCCGGGTGAGCGGGTAGAGGTGGCCCTCCCCCGCGAGCCCGACGCGCGGGACCGTGAGCCGGTCCGACAGCTCGCGCTGCGCGCGCAGGAACCTGGCGCTCGCGCGCAGCCCGGCGACGAGCAGCGGCTCGGCGCCCGCGGGCAGGCGGTGGCCGTGGTCGAGCAGGGCGCGCACGCGCGGCGCCTGCTCCCAGCTCGCGAACCACTGGTGGGCGAGCAGGGTCCACGCGTCGCGCGACCCGTAGCGGGCGCGGGCGAGGTCGTGCGGGAGACGGTCCGGCGCGCGCGTGACCACCCGCACGCCCGCGCGGCGCAGCGCCGGCCCGGTCACGGCGAGACCGGCCGCGAGGGCGCCCGCCACCGCCGTGCCCGCCCGGGCCGCGACGGTGCCCGTGTGCAGGGCCGGGAGATGGACCTCCCACGGGCTCGTCGGGTCGAGGAGCACGAGCCGCCGGACCTCGCCCGGGTGCAGCAGCGCCCACTCGATCGCCGTGAGCCCGCCCACGGAGTGCCCGACGAGGTCCACGGGCTCCGACCCGTCGACACCGAGGCCCGCGCGCACCACGTCGACCGGTCCCGTCACGGGCACGCGCCACGCGTCGAGGACCCGGACGTCGTCGCTGCGGGCCGGGGCTCCGGGACCGGACGCGGTCCCGAGGGCGCGCGCGAGCGGGGCGAAGTCCTCAGGGGTGAGCGCCAGGCCCGGCAGGACGACCCAGGTCATGCGGACTCCCTCTCTCGCGGTGCGCGACCACCCTACGGAGCGCTCCTGGGCGTGCGTAGGGTGGAGCCTGTGTCGACGCCCAGCACCCCCGTGACCGACCCGACCCCGCACGACCGCGCCCTCGCGCACGCGCACGACCTCGCGACGTTCGTCGAGGCGTCCCCGTCGTCGTACCACGCCGCCCACGAGGTCGCGCGCCGGCTCGAGGCCGTCGGCTTCGAGCGCCTGGACGAGACCGCGGCGTGGCCGACGGCGACCGGCGGCGAGGGCGACGGGCCCGCGGGCGGGCGGTACGTCGTCGTGCGCGACGGCGCGGTGATCGCCTGGGCCGTGCCCGCGGGCGCGACCGCGACGACGCCGTTCGCGATCCTCGGCGCCCACACCGACTCGCCCGGCTTCAAGCTCAAGCCGCGCCCGAGCGTCGGCCGCGAGGGCTGGTGGCAGGCGGGCGTGGAGGTCTACGGCGGTCCGCTGCTCAACTCGTGGCTCGACCGCGAGCTCGAGCTCGCCGGGCGGCTCGTCACCGCCGACGGCGAGGAGCACCTCGTGCGCACCGGTCCCCTGCTGCGCATCCCGCAGCTCGCGATCCACCTCGACCGCGCCGCGAACGACGGGCTCACGCTCGACAAGCAGCAGCACACGCAGCCCGTGTGGGGGCTCGCGTCGGCGTCCGGTCCGGCCGGGTCCGACGTCGCGGGCGCGCCGCACGGGACGAGCGGCGGGGACGTGCTCGCCGAGCTCGCGCACCACGCGGGCGTGCGGGCGAGCGAGGTCGCGGGGTACGACGTCGTGGTCGCCGACACCCAGGCGCCCCGCGTGTTCGGCGCGCACGACGCGTTCCTCGCGTCCGGGCGGCTCGACAACCTGCTGTCGGTGCACGCCGGCCTCGTCGCGCTGCTCGAGGTCGCGGGCACGCCCGGCCGGCCCGTCGAGAGCGCCACGATCCCCGTGCTCGCCGCGTTCGACCACGAGGAGATCGGGTCGGAGTCGCGCTCCGGCGCGTCGGGCCCGTTCCTCGCCGACGTGCTCGACCGGGTCGCGGCCGGCCTCGGCGCGACGGCCGAGGAGCGGCACCGCCAGCTCGCGGCGTCGCTGTGCGTGTCGAGCGACGTCGGCCACTCCGTCCACCCGAACTACCCCGAGCGGCACGACCCCGCGAACCGTCCCCTCGCGGGCGGCGGACCGATCCTCAAGATCAACGCGAACCAGCGCTACACGACCGACGCGCACGGCGCGGCCGCGTGGGCGCGCGCCTGCGCCCGGGCCGGGGTGCCGAGCCAGGAGTTCGTCTCGAAGAACACCGTGCCGTGCGGCTCGACCATCGGGCCGCTCACCGCGACCCGACTCGGCATCCGCACGGTCGACGTCGGCGTCCCCATCCTCTCGATGCACTCCGCGCGCGAGCTCACCGCCGTCGTGGACCCCTGGTACCTGTCCCGCGCGGTGCTCGACCTCTTCCGCGGCTGAGCCCCCCACCCCCACCGGCCGAGCAGGCGGTTCCGGCCCGTCCCGGACACCGGACGGACCACGACCGCCTGGTCGGGGAGCCGCGACCGCCTGGTCGTGGCCGTCAGGGGCGCTCGGCGCGGGCGCGGACGCCGCGCAGCATCTTCTGCGTCATGAGGAAGCTCACCGGCTGCACCGCCTCGACGATCGCGCGGCCCGCGGCGCCCAGCGGCAGGTACCGCTCGCGGACGAGCAGACGTGACCGGAGCGTGCCGTCCGGCCCCGGCGGGAGCGGCCGCACGACGAACGCCCACGAGAACCGGAACGGCATCGTGTCCGCCTGCCCGGGCCCCGGCGCACCGAGCAGCACGAGGTGCGAACCCGGCTCGAGCGCCGCGACCCGCAGCACGGCCTCGTCGGCCAGGTGGACGTCGTCGCCCACGGCCAGGCCTTGCCAGCGCTCCTCGATCGCGTCCGCGCTGCGGATGCCCAGGCCGACGAGGTTCTCGAGCGCGTCGTAGGAGTAGAAGCCGCCGCGGCCCTGGCCGAGCTGGACGAGCCACGGCCAGACGGCGGCCGGCGGCGCGTCGACCGTCACGGCCCGCGTCGCGACGACGGCCCGCGCGTCGGGCACGAGGTCGTCCCCCGGGAGCACGCACTCGTGCTCGCCCTCCCAGGTGCCCCACGTCTGGGTCAGGCGCCGGGTGAGCAGGAGCGCCCCGACGGCGAGCGCCGTCGTCGTCACGACCCGGACCCCACGCCACGCTGCCATGCGTCGATCGTCGGCCGTGCGCCCCGCCCCGCGCGAGGGCCGGAGGTCCCGAGCACGGCGGCCCTCGGCCGGACCGTGGGCCGGAGGTGGGAGACTCGGAGACGTGCTGCACGCCCCCACCACCTCCCCGCGACCGACGAGCGCGACGCTGCTCGACGTGCTGCGCGCGGGCGGGCGGCGCGACGAGCGGCTGCGGCACTTGCGCGAGCTCCCCGCACGCCCCGGCACGCAGGGCGAGTGGCCCGCGTGGGCCGACGCGTCGCTCGTCGCCGGGTACCGCGCGCTGGGCGTGGAGCGCCCCTGGGAGCACCAGGTGGAGGCCGCCGACGCCGCGTGGTCGGGCCGGCACGTCGCGCTCGCGACCTCCACGGGCTCCGGCAAGTCGCTCGCGTTCTGGCTCCCGGCGCTCACGGCCGTCCGCGCCGACGCCGCGGCGCGCGTGCTCGACCCCGGTCGCATCGAGTCGGTCGCGCGCCGTGGTGCCGTGCTCTACCTCTCGCCCACGAAGGCGCTCGCGGCCGACCAGCTCTCCGGCCTCCAGCGGCTCCTCGACGCCGCCGGGACGCGCGACGTGCGGGTCGCGACGTGCGACGGCGACACCGCGCAGGACGAGCGCCGGTGGGTGCGGGAGCACGCCGACGTCGTCCTCACGAACCCGGACTTCCTGCACTTCGCGCTCCTGCCGCACCACCGCGGCTGGACGCGGCTGCTGCGGGACCTGCGGTACGTCGTCGTGGACGAGGGGCACGCCTACCGCGGGGTGTTCGGCGCGCACGTCTCCCTCGTCCTGCGGCGCCTGCGGCGGCTCGCCGCGCACTACGCGCGGGAGGGCGACCCGCCTCCGACGTTCGTCGTCGCGTCGGCGACGACCGCCGACCCGGCCACGAGCGCGGCACGGCTGGTCGGGGTCGAGCCCGACGACGTCGTGACCGTCGCGCGCGACACCTCGCCCGCGGGGCGCAAGACGTTCGCCCTGTGGGAGCCGCCCGTCGTCGTGGGCTTCGAGGCGTCCGCGGACGCCGGGCCCGCGGAGGGTCACGACGACGACCCCGCGGTCGCGACGCCCGCCGAGGGGCCCGAGCACCCGCGCCGCAGCGCCACGGCCGAGACGGCCGACCTGCTCGCCGACCTCGTCATCGCGGGCGCCCGCACGCTCGCGTTCACGCGCTCGCGCCGCGGCGCGGAGTCCGTCTCGGTCCAGACGCAGGACAGCGTGCGCGTCGTCGACCCCCGCCTCGTGCGCCGCGTCGCCGCCTACCGGGGCGGGTACCTGCCCGAGGAACGGCGCGAGCTCGAGGACGCGGTGCGCACCGGCGACGTGCTGGGCCTCGCGACGACCAACGCCCTCGAGCTGGGCGTCGACATCTCGGGGCTCGACGCCGTGCTCATCGCGGGCTGGCCCGGCACCCGCATGTCGGTGTGGCAGCAGGCGGGCCGCGCCGGGAGGGCGGGCGCCGACGGCCTCGTCGCGTTCGTCGCGCGCGAGGACCCGCTCGACACGTTCCTCGTGCACCACCCCGAGGCGGTGCTCGACGCGCCGCTCGAGGCGACCGTGTTCGACCCCGCGAACCCCTACGTCCTCGCGCCGCACCTGTGCGCGGCGGCAGCCGAGGTGCCGCTGCGCTCGGAGGACCTCGCCGCGTTCGGCGCGCCCGACGTGGTGCGCGGCCTGCTCGACGTGCTCGTCGCGCGCGGAGCCCTGCGACGCCGGGCCTCCGGCTGGTACTGGACCCACGCGCAGCCCGCGTCGGGCATGACCGACCTGCGCGGGTCCGGCGGCGCGCCCGTCCGGGTCGCCGAGGCGCGCACCGGCCGGCTGCTCGGGACGGTCGACGCCGCCTCCGCGGACGGCTCGGTGCACGACGGCGCGGTGTACGTCCACCAGGGCCGCACCTACGTCGTCGAGCACCTCGACCTCGCCGACCACGTCGCGCTCGTGCGTCGGCAGGACGTCGACCACGGCACGTGGTCGCGGTCGACCACGTCCATCACGATCGTCGACGAGCCCACGGGCGGGGACGTCGCGACGGGCCGCGACGTCGTCGAGCGCACCTGGGGCCCGGTCGGCTGGGGCTACGGCCCGGTCGACGTGTGCTCCCAGGTGGTGAGCTTCCAGCGTCGCCGCCTCCTCGACATGCAGGTCCTCGGCACGGAGACCCTCGACCTCCCCGAGCGCACGCTGCCGACCATGGCCGTCTGGTGGACCGTCCCCGCCTCCGTGATCGAGGAGGCGGGCGTCGACGCCGACGAGCTGCCCGGCGCGCTGCACGCCGCCGAGCACGCGTCGATCGGCCTGCTCCCCCTCCTCGCGACGTGCGACCGTTGGGACCTCGGTGGGGTGTCCACCGCGCTGCACGCCGACACCGGCGAGGCCACCGTGTTCGTCCACGACGCCTACCCCGGCGGAGCCGGCTTCGCCGAGCGCGGGTTCGAGCTCGGCGCGACCTGGCTCCGCGCGACCCGCGACGCCATCGCGCTCTGCCCGTGCCACGACGGCTGCCCGGCGTGCGTGCAGTCGCCGAAGTGCGGGTCGTACAACGCCCCGCTCGAGAAGGCCGCCGCCGTCCGGCTGCTCGACGCCGTCCTGGCGCACGCCCCGGTCGCCGAGACCGACCCCGCGGGGCGGAGCGCCGGTTCCGCGCGATAGGGCACCGCTTCCCCCACGGGGTCGAGGACCGCTGCGGCCGGGCCCGGACAGGTGCCGCCGCCCGACGGCCCGCTGCGGCTCACCGCGCGCTCGCCGGGCCGGCACGTGCCGCGGCGTTCGCGCGACCGAGCGGGGCGCCGAGGAACGTGACACCGGCTCTCGACTCGACGTCCACCCGGACGACCCCCGCGCCCTGCTCCGTGCACGCGACCACCACGACCCGGTTGTGCGCCGCGGCCTCGCGCGCCCGGCCGCACGGTTCCCACCCGTCGCGGGCTGCCGTCGCCGCCGCGAGCGCCGCGAGGTCGGCCCCGGTCTGCGCCGTGCCACGCGCCGCCTGCGCCTGCGCGAGCGCGCCGAGGGCGACCGCCAGCACCAGGACTGCCGCGACGACGCCGAGCACGAGCACGGTGCCCGCTCCGTGCTCGGCGTCGGTGTCGGTGTCGGTGTCGGTGTCGGTGTCGGGGATGGTGACCGCCCCGGGTCCCGCCGCTGCTCGTCCGTCGGTCTCGATCTCGCCCGCGGTCTCGGTCTCGATCTCGCCCGCGGTCGCGGTCTCGGTCTCGGTGCACCGCCCCCGAGGTGGCTGCGCCGTGGTCATGGCTCGGCCCAGGCGACGGCCTCACCGCTGGCGCGCAAGGGCGAGCCCGCGAGCCACCCGCCCACGACGGGCGTCGTCACGCGCACCTCGACCCACGGGTCGCCCCGCACCACGCCGACCGTCGCGCCGGCTCCGGCGACCCGGAGCGCCGTCGCACGCACGGTCGCGTCGTCCTCGCCGATGGCCGCCGCCCGGGCGGCGGCCCTCGCCGCGTCGGCGGAGCGCATCTGGGCGCCCGCCGCCGCGGCGAGGGTGAGGACCACGACGAGAACCAGGACGACGGCCGGCAGGGCGACCGCGAGCTCGGCCGTGACCGCACCGCGCTCGCTCCCCTCACGGGCCCGATCCCTCGGCCGGCGGCCGTCGGCCCCGGCGTCCCGTCGCACGGGCTCAGCCCAGCGAGAGCGCGCTGCGCACGATGCCGAGCAGCATCTCGCGCACCTCGCCGCTCTTCAGCACGACGATGAGCAGCCCGGCGAAGCCCGCCGCGGCGACCGTCGCGATGGCGTACTCCGCGGTCGCGAGACCCGCCTCGCCCTGCCCCGTGCTCGTCCCCGTCAGGCGCGCGAACGCGCGTCGCGGCTGTCGTGTCATCTCCGACTCCCCTCTCGTGGCCCGCGTCGTGCGGGCGGTCGGAGCGACCCTGCCGGGACCGGCGGCTGCGGCGCACCCCACCCCGCCGCGCCGGTGGACGGGGCCGTCGAGGCGACGACCTGTGCACAGCAGCGCGCGCTCCGCCCGCGTCGACGGGCCGAGTGGCGAGCCACCGTCGACAGGCCGAGCACCCAGCCCGGGTCGACAGGTCGAAGCGGCCGACCCGGTCGACAGGTCGGAGCGCGTGGCCCGGTCAACAGGTCGAAGCGCGCGGCCCGGTCGACAGGTCGAGCGACCCGCCCTCGTCGAGGCGCGTGCGGTCAGCCCCAGGTCAGCGGGTCGAGCTCGAGGTGGAAGCGGAGCCGACCCGGGTCGACCGGGGACCCGTACCGCGGCGCCAGCGTCTCCTCCAGGGCACGGGCGTGCTCCGGCCAGGTGTCCTGGGCGTTCGCCAGGAGGAGGGCGAGGTCGGCGTGCCGGTCCGCGACCCCGAGCCGCCCGACGTCGACGAGACCGCGGACCTCCAGCGTCTCCGGGTCGAGCAGGACGTTGGGCAGGCACAGGTCGCCGTGGCAGACGACGAGGTCCGCCACCTGCTGCTCCCGGCGCGTCGGCAGCTCGGTGGTGAGCTCCGCGAGCAGGTCCACAGGGTCCCGGGACTCCTGCTCCGGCCGCAGGAACTCCGCGTGCACGCGGCCGCCGTCGACCACGTCGCGGGCGAGGGCGACCATGGCGTCGAGGCTCCGGTCGAACGGGCAGCCGTCGACGGGGAGGTCGTGGAGGGTCCGCGCCGCCGCGAGGACGTTCGTCCAGGCGCGGTCGACCTGGTCGGGGCGGACGGTGTCGGCGGGCACCCCCGGCACCGTGCGCGTCACGAGGACGGCACCCTCCCCCGTGTCCTCCCACGCCAGCACCTCGGGGACGGCGATCCCGCGGGAGGCCGCCCAGAGCGCGCGGTCCCGCTCGTCCGCCAGGGAGGCCACCTGGTCCGGGCCCACGACCTTGGCGTACCGGGAGCCGTCCGCGCTGACGAGCACACGGGCCGAGGACTCGCCGCTCCCTGCTTCACGCCAGGCGTCGTCTCGGAGCAGGCCGGGCACGTGGGCGGCGGGGGACGGTTCCATGCGGCCACCGTAGCGAGCGCGGCCGCCCGTCCCGACCTCCCGAGCCCCTATCCGGAGAGCAGGCCGGCACCGAGGGAGACGAGGACGGGCAGCAGCCCGACGAGCACGAACGCGGGCAGGAAGCACGCACCGAGCGGGAGCACGAGATGCACGGCGAGCCGTGCCGCGGCCGCCTTGGCCGCTCCGGTCCGGTCCTGCCGCGACGCCTCGGCGGCAGCCCGCAGCGACGACGCGGGAGCAGCGCCGTGCAGCCACGCGGGCCGCAGCGCGCGCTGGACGACCCCGAGCCGCGGCGGCGCGCCGGCCCAGGCGCCGTCCCACGACGCCCCCAGGAGGAGCGCGGCTCCCGCAGCACGCAGCCCGGCACCGTCGCGGCCCCCGACGCACGTCCCGACGACGTCCAGCGCCCGCGGGATCGCCGCACCCGACCCGACGGCGGCCGCGAGCAGCTCGAGGAGCACCCCGGTCTCGATGCCGGGGTCGCGGTCGTCACCCCGTGGCCGTCGACCGCCCTCCCCGGCGGAGGCCGCGTCGCGCTCGGGTCCTGGCCGCCCGACGGCGGCCGCGCGCCGCCCGACGGCGGCCGCGCGCCGCCCGACGGCGGCGCGCGCGGACCACCACGGCGCGGCGCCCGCCAGCACGCAGAGCGCCAGGAGGACGAGGGTCATCGGTGCTCTCCTTCCCGGGCCGGTCTCGGGCGCAGCGCGGTCACCGGTCCTCCCCCGCCGTGCGCGCCCGCTCGACGAGCCGCGCGGACCACGTGCGCCCCGCCGCGAGCAGCAGGACCCCGAGGAGCACGCCCGCCGTCCCGAGGCCGCCGTCGGTCGCGGTGCCGAGCGGGTCGGCGCCCAGCACGTAGCCGAGCAGCACGCCGACCACGGGGAGCCAGAGCAGCACGCGGGCGGTCGCGCGTGGTCCGGCGAGCGCCGCCTCCCGCTCGGCGCGCGCCTCGGCGTCCGCGGCCACGGACGCGGCGACCTCGTCGAGCACGGTCGCGAGCGGCGCGCCCAGCTCCGCGGCCAGCCGGCACGCCGAGACGAGGGCACGCGCCGTCGCCGGACCGCCGACGTGCGGCGCGAGGTCCGCGACCCGGGGGACGCCACCGCCGTCGACGCGCACGCCGACCGCACGGGTCCACGCGACGCCGGGCGCGGCTCCCGACCGCAGGAGCGACCCGACCTGCGTCACGACGACGCGCACGAGCTCGGGCACCGCCTGCGGTCGGCCGGGGCGGCGCAGCACGGACCACCGCGTGGCGCGCGACGCCGGCCGGCCGACGACGCGACGCGCCGACCGCCCGACCCGCGCCGTGGCGCACCAGACCGCGGCACCGACGAGCAGACCCACGACGACCGTCATGCGCCGCTTCTCCCGCCGCGCGTCGTCGGGGCCGCACCCGGCCGACGGCCCACGCCGCGCCGCCGCGTCATGCCGACCACCGCCCCACGAGCTCGTCCCACGCCGGTCCCGCGGCCGGCCCCGCCGCACCCGTCGACCCACCGCCCGGCGGCACGACCGTCCCGTCCCACGACCCCGCGACGTCCACGCGCAGGGCGCCGCGCTCGTCCTGCCGCACGACGCCCAGCTGCGCGAGGACGCGCCGGGTCGTGCCCGCCGTGCGGACGCGGCGCAGGTGCAGCACGACGTCGAGCCCGCCCGCGGCCTGCGCGGCGACCGCGGCCCGGTCCATCCCCGCGAGCGCCGCGAGCGCCTCCAGCCGGGCGGGGACCACCTCGACGTCGTTGGCGTGGATCGTCGCGAGGCCGCCGTCATGGCCGGTGTTGAGCGCCATGAGCACCTCGCGGACCTCCGGGCCGCGGCACTCGCCCAGCACGATGCGGTCGGGCCGCATGCGCAGCGCGGCGCGCACGAGGTCGGCGAGGTCCACGCCGCCCGCGCCCTCGACGTTGGGACGCCTCGCGGTGAGCGGGACGACGTGGGGGTGGTCGGGGTCGAGCTCGCGCGCCTCCTCGACGCAGACGACCCGCTCGTCGGGCGGGACGAGCGCGAGGAGCGCGGCGAGGAGCGTCGTCTTGCCGGTGCCCGTGCCGCCGGACACGAGGACGTTCGCGCGCCGCGCGACGAGCCCGCGCAGCACCGCCTCCCACGCGTGCGGGACGGTCCCGCCCGCGACGAGGTCGTGGAGCCGGAACGTCCGCGTCCGCAGGACGCGCAGCGAGACGACCGCCCCCGTCGCGCACACGGGCGCGACGACGGCGTGCAGCCGCGTCCCGTCCGGGAGGCGGGCGTCGACGACGGGGGACGCGTCGTCGAGCCGCTGCCCACCCGCCGCGGCGAGACGCACGGCGAGCGCCCGCACGGCCTCGGGGCCGCCGAGCGCGACCTCGACCCGTTCGAGCCCGGCGCCGCGGTCGACCCACACGTCGTCGGGCCCGTTGACGAGCACGTCCGTGACGCCGGGCTCGTCGAGGTACCGCTGGAGCGGCCCTGCCCCGAAGATCTCCGCGTGGGCCGTCCGGGTCAGCTCGCGCAGCGCGGTCGTGCCGAGCACCCGGCCCGACGCCCGCAGCGCGTCCGCGACGGCCGCGTCGCCGAGCGTCTCGGTGGCACCGCCCTGCTCGTCGCCCGACCGCACGAGGCGGTCCCGGACGCCGTCGAGCAGCGCGACCCGGCCGCGCTCCGCACGCGGCGACGCCTCCCCGCGCCGGTGCGCGTCGTCCACGACACCCCGGTCACGACCGCGCCCCTCGCGCGGCGCACGCGCCTCCCGCCCCGTCACCGGACGGGCCCGAGGTAGCGCGCGGCGAGCTCGCGACCGGCCCGCAGGACCGCGCCGCGGCCGACGCACGGTCCCTGCCCGCGCTCGACCGCGCCCGCGAGCGCGCGGTCCCACCCGGCGGTCGCGGCGACGTCGAGCCCGACGGCGGCGGCCACCTCGGGCGGCGAGAGCCGACCGGGCGCGGGACCGCGGACCACGAGGGCCGCCCGGCCGGGGAGCCGGTCGCGCACCGCGGCCGCGCCCGCCACCCCGGCGACGTCGAGCGGTGTCACGAGGAGCACCTCGTCGCAGGCCTCGAGCAACGACGCCCCGGCCGCACCCGGCGCGAGGGCCGCGCGGTCGGCGTCGAGCACGAGCACCCCGGACCTCGCCGCCGTGGCCTCGGCGAGCGCGGCGACCACGTCGGCGAGCGCCGCCTGCTCCGGGCCCCCGCCGCGCTCGGTGCTGACCACCGGCACGGTGCCCCAGCGGGGCAGGCGCGCGAGGAGGTCGTCGCCGTCGAGCCGGCCCCGCGCGTCGGCGAGGTCCGGCCAGCGCACGCCCGGGTCCTGCTCGACGCCCAGGAGGACGTCGAGGCCCCCGCCCAGGAGGGCGAGGTCGACCAGGCACGTCGGGGCGCGCCGCCGGGCGACCGCCCGGGCCAACGACGCGGCGACGACGCTCGCCCCTGCCCCGCCGCGCGCACCGACCACCGCCACGACCGCTCCGACCATCGCGCTCCCCCGCCCTCCGTCGACCGGGGACCACCCTCGCCCGTGGACGCGGGCCGCCGTCGGCCCGTCGCCGACCCTGGGGACGGGCCCGTCGGCGAGCGCTCCTGGGGACGGCCACGTTCCGCCGCTAGGCTCGCGACCGTGACCCCGCTCCCGGACCCGAAGGTCCCGCCACGCGCCGGCCGGGTCGCCGCGTTCTTCGACCTGGACAAGACGATCATCGCGACGTCGTCGGCCGCGGCGTTCTCGCGGCCGTTCTTCGCGGGCGGGCTCATCAACCGCGGGGACGTGCTCCGCAGCGCGTACGCGCACTTCCTGTTCATGGTGGGCGGCGCCGACGCGGACCAGACGGAGCGCATGCGCGCGCACCTGTCGAACCTCGTGACCGGCTGGGACGTCGCGACCGTCTCCCGCATCGTCGAGGAGACGCTCCACGAGCACATCGACCCGGTCGTGTACGCGGAGGCGGTCGAGCTCATCGAGTCGCACCACGAGCACGGGCACGACGTCGTCATCGTCTCCGCGTCAGGCAGCGAGGTGGTGGAGCCCATCGCCGCGGTGCTCGGCGCCGACCACGCCATCTCGTCCCGGATGGCCGTCGAGGGCGGGCGCTACACCGGCGCGATCGACTTCTACGCGTACGGCGACAACAAGGCCGTGGCCCTGCGCGAGCTCGCGGAGCGCGAGGGCTACGACCTCGCGGCGAGCTACGCGTACTCGGACTCGGTGACCGACGCGCCGATGCTGAGCGCCGTCGGCCACGCGTTCGTCGTCAACCCCGACCGGACGCTGCGTCGTCTCGCCGCCGAGCACGGGTGGGGCGCGCTGACGTTCTCGCGGCCCGTCGCCCTGCGCTCGCAGCTCGCCGCGCCGACGCCGGTGCTCGCGGCCGCGGGCCTCGTCGGGCTCGGCGTCGTCGGGTGGCTCGTGTGGCGGGCGTGGCGCCGCCGCTCGCGCGGCTGACCCTCTTCAGCGTCGCCGCCCGCGCGGCTGACCCGCGCGTCCGGCGTCCGCGGACGACCGCCGAAGGGCCCGATCCGGACCTCCCGGACCATCCGCACCGGCGTGTTCGAACCCCGGTAGAACACGGTGTGGAAGAACCCCCGGAGCGCTTGCGTCCGCCGTCCCGACGGGCTGTGATGGAAGGACAACAGCACCGCGGCGGTACCCACGCGCAGGGCAGTCCACCGAAGGACGCGCTGACCGGGGCGGACCCGGCCACGACGGCCCCCGACCCGTTGCAGCGACTTGGAGCGAGCGCGCCTGTTCACCGTCGCCGCTGGCGACCACGGCGTCCGCGAGGGCGCCGTCGTCGTGTCCGGGCTCGCGCGCCGCGTTCCCGCGTCGCGGCCCGCCCGCGGGGCGATACTGGGGCCCATGACGTCAGCGCCGAGTGTCTCCTCCTCCATCACCGCCCGCCTCCAGGTCGAGGCCCGCCCCACCGCCGTGAGCGAGCTGACGACGGCGATCGAGCACACCGGGGGCATCGTCACCGCCCTGGACGTGACGGCGTCGGGCCACGAGCGCATCACGGTCGACGTCACCGTCGCGACGCGCGGCGAGGAGCACGCCGGGCAGATCGTCGAGGCGCTGCGCGCGCTCCCGGGCGTCGTCGTGGACCGCGTCTCCGACCGCACGTTCCTGCTGCACCTGGGCGGCAAGCTGAAGATCGAGTCCAAGGTGCCGATCCGCAACCGCGACGACCTGTCGATGATCTACACGCCCGGCGTCGCGCGCGTGTGCGAGGCCATCGCCGCCAAGCCCGACGACGCCCGCCGCCTGACGATCAAGCGCAACACCATCGCCGTGGTCACCGACGGGTCCGCCGTGCTCGGGCTGGGCGACATCGGCCCCCTCGCGTCGCTGCCCGTCATGGAGGGCAAGGCGGCCCTGTTCAAGCGGTTCGCGGACATCGACGCGTTCCCCATCGCGCTCGACACGACCGACGTCGACGAGATCGTGCGGACGGTGAAGGCGATCGCGCCCGTCTTCGCGGGGATCAACCTCGAGGACATCTCGGCCCCCCGGTGCTTCGAGATCGAGGCGCGGCTGCGGGCCGAGCTCGACATCCCCGTGTTCCACGACGACCAGCACGGCACGGCCATCGTGGCGCTCGCCGCGCTGACCAACGCGCTCAAGGTCGTCGGCAAGGAGCTGCCCGACGTGCGCATCGTCCTCTCGGGCGCGGGCGCGGCCGGGACCGCGGTGCTCAAGCTGCTCCTCGCGGCGGGCGCGCACGACGTCGTCGTCGCGGACATCGAGGGCGTCGTGCACCCGGGCCGCCCGGGCCTGTCCCCGTCGCTCGCGTGGACCGCCGTCAACACCAACCCGCGGCGCGTCACCGGCACGCTGCGCGAGGCCGTCGTCGACGCGGACGTGTTCATCGGCGTCTCCGCCCCCGACGTCCTCACCGGCGACGACGTCGCGCGCATGGCGCCGGACGCCATCGTGTTCGCGATGGCGAACCCGCGGCCCGAGGTCGACCCGGTCGAGGCAGCCGAGCATGCCGCCATCGTCGGCACCGGGCGCTCCGACTTCGCGAACCAGATCAACAACGTGCTCGCGTTCCCGGGCGTGTTCCGCGGCCTGCTGGACGCGCGGTCGCACCGGATCACCGACGCGATGCTGCTCGCCGCCGCCCGCGCGCTCGCGTCCGCGATCCACGAGGACCAGCTCAACCCGACCTACATCATCCCGAGCGTGTTCAACCCCGAGGTGACGACGCTCGTCGCCGCGGCGGTCGAGCGCGCCGCGCGGGAGGACGGCGTCGCCGAGCCTCCCGCGCTGACCGGCGGGCTCCCGCGCGTCGCGACCCCGACCACGTCCGCCCCGACCACCGCCCCGGAGGCCTGAGCGTGCAGCGCGTCACGACCCGCAACGCGGCGTTCCAGCAGTGGGAGGCGCTGCTCACCAACCGCACGAAGCGGCACCGGGCGGGCGAGATGGTCGTCCAGGGGGTCCGGCCCATCACGCTCGCCGTCGAGTCCGGGTGGACCGTGCGGACCTGGCTCGTCGACGCCGACCGGTCGCTGTCGTCGTGGGCCCACGCGATGCTCGACCGCGTCCGCGCGCAGCGGTTCGCCGTGTCGTCCGCGCTCCTGCGCGAGCTCGGCGGCAAGGAGGACGAGACGCCTGAGCTCCTCGCCGTCGTCGCGACGCCGCCGGACGACCTGGGCCGGATCGGCGGCGGCGCCCCGGGCGCCGACTTCCTCGGCGTCGTGCTGGACCGGCCCACGAGCCCGGGCAACGTGGGGACCGTCTCGCGGTCGCTCGACGCGTTCGGCGGCGACGGGCTCGTCGTCGCCGGGCACGCCGCCGACCCGTACGACCCGCGCGCCGTCCGTGCCAGCACCGGCTCGATCTTCTCCGTGCCGACGGTCCGCGTCCCCGCGGGGCGCGACGTCCTCGACTGGGTCGCCGCGCAGCGCTCCTCCGGCGTCCCGCTGTCCCTGGTCGGGACCGACGAGCACGGCGAGGTCGAGCTCGCCGAGCACGACCTCACGGGGCCCACGCTCGTGCTCACCGGCAACGAGACCACCGGTCTCAGCGCGGGGTGGCGCGAGGCGTGCGACGTCATGGTGAGCATCCCCATGCTCGGCGCCGCGAGCTCGCTCAACGCCGCGAGCGCGACGACCGTCGTGCTGTACGAGGCCGTGCGCCAGCGCCGGGCGCGCTGACGGCACGCACGGCGGTCGGTGCACGCCCGACGGCGGGTGCGGCGTCCCGGGGCGCCGCACCCGCCGTCGTCCCCGCGTCAGGACGAGCGCGGCGCCGTGCTGCCCGGAGCGCGGGTGATGTGGTGCACCGCCTGCGTGCGCAGGCCGGCCCCGTGGAACTCCTGGTAGATCTCCTTCGCCTCCTGCAGCGCCTGCTTGACCTGGTTCTTGTCGAGGTGAGCCGCGGTCAGCTGGTTCTGGTAGAGGTACAGGAACGTGTTGAAGTCGATCTTCGTCAGGTCCACCGTGGACTTGACCGCGACGAACGCGCTGATGCGCTCCATCTTCTCGTAGATGCCGCGGGCGGAGACGTTGAGGTACCACGCCTTGAGGTCCACCCGGACGATGGACAGGCCCTCGGTCACGACGTAGTACTCCTCCATCGTGCCCGTCGACGCCGACGCGCCGCCGAGGAACACGGTGAGGGCCTCGGAGATGAGGCCGCCCACCCCGTCGATGATGCTGTCCGCCGTCCCCGAGACGAACGACTTGAGCGACGACTTCACGGTGTCGGCGAGGTGCTCCGCCGACGTGGACGTGAAGGCGTGCACCTCCTTCTTGGACGCGAGGATGGACGTGATGGGCACGGTCGAGTTCGTGCCTCCCGCCCCGCGGAGCGACTCCTGGATCTTCGCCTCGAACAGCTCGGCCTTCGTCTCCCCGAGCCGAGCGAGCGACTCCACGACCTCGCGCTGCGACTGCGCGAGCTCGTCGCTGTTGTCGAACTGCTTGACGATGTCTCTTACGAGCGACATGACTTCCTCCGATGACGTGTGGTGCGGTGTCGGAGCGCGGCGACCGCCCCGCCCCCGTGGCGCGAGGTCAGAAGACGACCTGCGTGCCCTGCAGGTCGACCTGCGTGCTCAGCACGTCCGGCCGCGGGTAGCGGGCGTCCGCCGGGACGGGCCGGTTGTAGCCGTAGACCCAGACGCCCTCGAGCGCCCGCTCCTCCTGGAGCGCGAGGGCGAGCCCCGCCGAGAAGTTGGAGACGTTCTCGGCGCACGCGTGCACGAGCACCGGGCCGACCCGCCCGGGCACCCGGGCGAGGAGCCGTGCGACCTGCCGCCGGTTCCACCCCCAGTCGTCGGCGCCGTTCCCCTCGTCGCCGATCTCCTCGTCGTTGCCGTGCGCGGACAGGCAGACCGGGCCTCGCGCCGTCGCGAGCGCCGCGACGAGCGCCCGTTCCGCCGCGGCCCGTGAGCCCTTCGGAAGCAGGACGACCTCGCCCCACGCGTCCGCCCCGGAACCGTGCTCCTCGACGGCCTCGCGGATGTCGTCGTCCTGTGTACAGACCACCAGCATGTCGTGCCCCCTCTCGTGCGTCGGCGGGGCTGCGTCGCCCCGCCGTCGGCCCGGTGCCTTCGTCCGGGTCCGTCGCCAGGATCCGCCGGGCGCCGACCGTCCCACATCGTCAGTTCTGACTATCTGCGGACAGGACGGCCACCCCGTGCGCGGGCCAGGGCGGCGGAGGCCGCCAGCTGCGACGAGACGCCGAGCTTGCCGAGGATCGAGCGGACGTGGGCGCGCACGGTCGCGACCGACAGCACGAGCGCAGCAGCGATCTCGGCCACCGACCGACCGGCCGCGAGGTGCTCCAGCACCTCGGTCTCCCGGCCCGTGAGCGACGCCACCGCCCGGCGGTCGCGCACGACCCCGACGAGCTGGTCGACCAGCAGCGCGTCGCCCGCGCGCACGTCGCCCGCGAGCATGCGGGCGACCGTCCGCACCTGGTCGCCGAACGGCCGCTCCGCGGCGACGACCAGGGCGCCGGCGCGTGCTGCGACCAGCAGCCGTTCCGCGGCGACCGCGCCCCCCAGGACCACGACCGGGCCCGGGCGCCGCACGACCGCGAGCAGCGGGGGGCCGGGGAGGGAGCCCGCGTCGTCGGCCACGAGCACGAGCCCGCGGCGGCCGCCGGACCCCGGCCGGAGGGCGTCCTCGGGGATCGTGCGCGCCCTGCAGCGGCCGACGGCACGCAGCCCGGCGGCCACCGCGACGGCGAGCACGCGGTCCCGGGACGCGACGTCGACGCCGTCGTCCCGGCGTGCGGGCGCGGCAGGGCGCGACCGCGCGCCCCGCACCGCCGCGTACGCCAACCCGCCCCCTGTGCCTCGCCGTGAGGCCGCACGCTCCGCGAGGAACGTGAGCCCATGGTGGGGCACCACCCCCCGTGCGGCAACAGCGCGCCGGTGCGCCCGGCGCGTCGCCCGACGGCGCGCTCCCCACCGTCCCGGCCGCCCGCCCGCTCCTTTGCGAGCACTCTCGCCGAATCCCGGACGGATGTGACCGCGCTCACCGCAGGAGGTCTACACTCGCCAGGTCGGGGCCCCGGTCGTGCGGCCGTCCGCCCCGTCGTACCGTCGTACCGTCACGCCGCCCCCGGGCGGCCGCCGCGGTCGGCGGGACCGCACCAGAGTCGATGCGCACCGGAGGTCAGCGTGCCAGAGAACGAGCCCGAGGCCGCAGCAGCGGCCACCACGTCCAGCCTGGAGAACCTCCTCCACGAGACCCGGAGCTTCCCCCCGAGCCCCGAGTTCGCCGCGCAGGCGAACGCGCAGCCCGAGCTGTACGAGGAGGCGCGGGCCGACCGGCTCGCGTTCTGGGCGCGGCAGGCGAACGACCTCGTCACGTGGCAGACCCCGTTCACCGAGACCCTCGACTGGTCGCAGGCGCCCGTCGCACGCTGGTTCGCCGACGGCACGCTCAACGCCGCGTACAACGCGGTCGACCGCCACGTCGAGGCCGGCCTGGGCGACCGGGTCGCGATCCACTTCGAGGGCGAGCCGGGCGACACCCGGACGGTCACGTACGCCGAGCTGCAGCGCGACGTGTCGCGCGCGGCCAACGCGCTCGCGGCCCTCGGCGTCGAGACGGGCGACCGCGTGGTCATCTACCTGCCGATGGTCGTCGAGGCCGTCGTCGCGATGCTCGCGTGCGCGCGCATCGGCGCCCCGCACTCGGTCGTGTTCGGCGGGTTCTCCGCCGACGCGCTGCGCAGCCGCATCGCGGACGCCGAGGCGAAGCTCGTCGTCACGGCCGACGGCGGCTACCGCCGCGGCGCGGCCTCCGCGCTCAAGCCCGCGGTCGACGAGGCGCTCGCGCCGAAGGAGGGCGCGGCCCCGACGACGGTCGAGCACGTGCTCGTCGTGCGTCGCACCGGCCAGGACACCGCGTGGACTGCGGGCCGCGACGTCTGGTGGCACGACGCGCTCGAGGCCGCCGACCCGACGCACGCCCCCGTGTGGGTCGAGGCGGAGCACCCGCTGTTCATCCTCTACACGTCGGGCACCACGGGGAAGCCCAAGGGCATCCTCCACACCACGGGCGGCTACCTCACGCAGGCCGCGTACACGCACCGCAACGTGTTCGACCTCAAGGCCGAGACCGACGTCTACTGGTGCACGGCCGACATCGGCTGGGTCACGGGCCACTCGTACGTCGTCTACGGCCCGCTGCTCAACGGCGCGACGCAGGTGATCTACGAGGGCACCCCGGACTCCCCGCACCAGGGCCGCTGGTGGGAGATCGTCGAGAAGTACCAGGTCTCGATCCTCTACACCGCGCCGACCGCGATCCGCGCGTGCATGAAGTGGGGCGAGGAGATCCCCGCGACGTTCGACCTGTCGTCGCTGCGCGTGCTCGGGTCGGTGGGCGAGCCCATCAACCCCGAGGCGTGGATGTGGTACCGCCGCGTCATCGGTGGCGACCGCACGCCCATCGTCGACACGTGGTGGCAGACGGAGACGGGCGCGATCATGATCTCGCCGCTGCCGGGCGTCACGGCGGCCAAGCCGGGCTCCGCCCAGGTGCCGCTGCCGGGCATCGTGGCGGACGTCGTCGACGACGAGGCGCGCTCCGTGCCGAACGGGGGCGGCGGGTACCTCGTGCTGTCCGAGCCGTGGCCGTCGATGCTGCGCGGCATCTGGGGCGACCTCGAGCGCTTCAAGGACACGTACTGGTCGCGCTTCCCGGGCATCTACTTCGCGGGCGACGGCGCCAAGAAGGACGAGGACGGCGACATCTGGCTGCTCGGCCGGGTCGACGACGTCATGAACGTCTCGGGCCACCGCCTCTCCACGACGGAGATCGAGTCCGCGCTCGTCTCGCACGAGACCGTGGCGGAGGCCGCGGTCGTGGGCGCGAGCGACGACCTCACGGGCCAGGCCGTCGTCGCGTTCGTCATCCTGCGCGGCGAGCACGCCGGCCGGGCGTCGGACGCCGACGGCGCGGCCGCCGTGCAGACCGAGCTGCGCAACCACGTCGCGAAGGAGATCGGCCCGATCGCCAAGCCGAAGCGCATCCTCGTCGTGCCGGAGCTGCCGAAGACGCGGTCCGGGAAGATCATGCGCCGCCTCCTGCGCGACGTCGCGGAGAACCGCACGGTGGGCGACGCGACGACCCTCGCGGACTCGTCCGTGATGGAGCTCATCTCGGCAGGCCTGCAGAAGCCGTCGTCCTCGGACGACTGACGCGCCGCACGCCGGCCACGGGGTCGGTGCCGTCGTCCGCGCGACGACGGCACCGGCCCCGTTCTCGCGCTGCGGTCGCCCCCGGCCCGCGCACGCGGACGATATGCCCGTGCCCGGCGTCCCCGCGACGGCGTAGCGTCGAGGCGTGCCCCGCGTCCCCGCGGCCGACGGCCGCGCCCTCCTCGTCGAGCAGCTCGACCTGCGCAGCGACTGCTCCCGCTGCACCGGGCTGTGCTGCGTGGGCCTGCACCTCGTGCGGTCCGCCGACTTCGCGATCGACAAGCCCGCCGGCACGCCCTGCCCGAACCTGCGCACGGACTTCGGCTGCGGCATCCACGCCCGCCTGCCCGAGTCCGGCTTCCCCGGCTGCGTCGCCTACGACTGCCTGGGCGCGGGCCAGCGCGTGACCGCGGCCGTCCGCGCGGCGCACGACGGCGCGACCTGGCGCGACGACCCCGCCGCCGCGCACGACGCGTTCGCCGCCCTGCCCGTCGTCACGCAGCTCCAGGAGCTGCTCTGGTACCTCGCGGAGGTGCTCGCGCTCCCCGCGGCCGCCGCCGTGCACGACGACGCCCGGGAGGCGCTCGACCGCACCGCGCCCCTCGTCGACCTCGCCACGGCGGACCTGCTCGCGCTCGACGTCGGCGCGGTCCGTCGCGCCGTCGGTCCGCTGGTCGACCGGGCGAGCGCGCTCGTGCGGGACGCGGCCCGGGCGGGTCGGAGCCCGGACGCCCGGCGCGGCCCCGCACGGCACGGCCCCGCGCGGCACCACGGCGCGCGCGCAGCGGCCCCGCCCGACGACGGAGCGCGGCACCGGGCTCCGGGCGCCGGGCTGCGTCGTCGGCTGCGACCGGGGGCCGACCTCGTCGGTGCGGACCTCCGCGGGCTGGACCTCACGGCGTCGGACCTGCGGGGCGCGCTGCTCCTGGGCGCCGACCTGCGGGGGGCCCGGCTCGACGCCGTCGACCTGCTCGGCGCCGACCTGCGCGGCGCCGACGCGCGCGGCACGGACCTCTCCCGGGCGTTGTTCCTCACCCCGGCGCAGGTCGGCGCCGTCCGCCGCGACGAGCGCACCGCGCTCCCGGCCGTCCTGGCCTGACGCTCCCCCGGCCGCTCACCCCGCGAGATCGGCGCCCGCGGGCGACGTCGGCGGTCGCGGGCGAGGTCGGCGGTCACGACCACCGATCCCGCCTCCGGGTGCCGATCTCGGCGGCCGTCGTCAGCGGAGCGCTGCCCGCCGCGCGAGCGGAGCCGCCACGACCGCGCACACCACGACGAGCACCGCCGCACCCCACGCGAGCGCGCCGTACGAGGAGAACCCGATGATCGCGCCGGCGAGGATGCCGCCGACGGCGCCGCCCGTGTTCATCGCGAGGTCGGACAGGCCCTGCACGGCGGTGCGCGACGGCCCGGGCGTCGCGTCGACGAGCAGCGCCGACCCGGCGACGAGCCCGCACGACCACCCGAGCCCCAGCAGCACCAGGCCGACCGTGAGACGCGCGGAGTCCTCGCCCGGCGCGCCCGCCACGACGACCGCCGCGGCGAGGAGCAGCGCGCCGCCGGCGTACAGCACGCGCGCGTGCCCGAGCCGGTCCGCGAGCCAGCCGACCACGGGGCTCAGCGCGTACATACCCGCGATGTGGGCGCTGATCACGAGGCCCACGACCTGGAGCGTCGCGCCGCCGTGGTTCATGTGGACCGGGGTCATGGACATGAGGCCGACCATGACGAGGTGGCTCAGCACGATCGCGCCGAGGGCGAGCCGCGCCGTCGGGCTGGCCGCGACCACGGCCCAGCCGGCGCGCAGGCCGTCGCGCCACGACACGTGGCCGGGCGCGCCACCCGGCGCTCCCCCCGCACCACCCGCGCCCACCGCACCCGCCCCTGACGGCGCACGCGAGGCGAGCAGCGGGTCCGGGCGCAGCCACACCGCGACGACGGTCGCCGCGAGCGCGAACGCGAGCGTCGCGAGCACGAACGGGGCCGCGCTCGGCGCGGTGCTCCCGTGCTCGGCGTGCGCGTCCCCGAGGCGCAGGGCGGGTCCGGCGACCCGGTCGGCGACGCCCGCGAGCGTCGGCCCGACGACGGACCCGACGGTCGTCGCCCACACCACCACGGACAGGTCGCGGGCCCGGCGCTGCGGGGTCGCGAGGTCCGTCGCGGCGAAGCGGGAGGCGAGACCGGCGGCCGTGCCGGAGCCGAAGAGCAGCATCGCCACGACGAGCAGCGGCCACGAGCCCAGGAGGACAGCCACCGTCGCGAGGAGGGCGCCGCCGGTCGCGAGGCCGAAGCCGAGCAGGAGCGACGGCCGTCGGCCGCGCCGACCCGCGACCTGGGCGAGCGGCAGCGCGACGAGCGCCGCGCCGACGACGCCGGAGGTCGACGTGAGCCCCGCGATCGCGTCGGACCCGGACAGCGCCGAGGCCACGAGCGGCGCGACGGCGATGCCGCTCGCGACCCCGACGCCGGACAGCACCTGCGTCGCGACGAGGGTCGTCAGGGTGCGGCGCTGCGTCGGCAGGGCAGGCGCGTCGACCGCGACCGGGGCGGGCTCGCGGGCGGCGGACGGGTCGGGGGCCGGGGAGGACTCGGTGCTCACGGGTGCACGCTAGGGCTCGACGGCGGGCGCTGACGAGCCCTCACACCGCCACCGGTCGCCGAGATCCTGCCGCGGGGCCGCGCTCGGGCCGTCGGCCGAGCGCCCGCAGCACGCCGCGCGCCGCCTCGCGCCCCGCCCGGTTGGCCCCGATCGTGGAGGCGCTGGGCCCGTAGCCGACGAGCTGGACGCGCGGGTCGCTCGCCGCCGTCGTGCCGTCGAGCACGATCCCGCCGCCGGGCGCACGCAGGCCGAGGGGCGCGAGGTGGTCGAGCGCGGCGCGGAACCCGGTGGCCCAGAGGATGACGTCGGCGGGCTGGTGCAGGAGGCCGTCGTCGTTCGCGCCGGGAGCCCACTCCACGCCGGTCGCCGTGACGCGCGCGAACATCGGCCGACGGCGCAGCACCCCGCTCGCGATCCCCGCGCGGTACCGGGGCGTGAGCGGCAGGCCCGTGACCGAGACGACGCTCCCGGGCGGCAGGCCCGCAGCCGTCCGCTCGGCGACGCGCGCGACGGCGGCCCGGCCCAGCTCCGGCGAGAACTCCTCCTCGACCCACACGGGCTCGCGGCGCGTCACCCACGTCGTGCCCGACGCGTGCGGCGCGATCTGGAGCAGGAGCTGTGTCGCGGACGCCCCGCCGCCGACGACCACGACGTGCTGCCCCGCGAAGTCCTCGGCGGCGCGGAAGTCGTGCGTGTGGAGCTGGCGACCGCGGAACGTCTCCATCCCGGGGTAGCGCGGCCAGAACGGGCGGGTCCACGTGCCGGTCGCGTTGACGAGCGTGCGCGTGCGGACGACGACGTCGCGCGCGTCCGGCCCGGCGCCGACCGTCGCGCGGACCCGCAGGAGCGCGGGGTCGCCGGGGTCGTCGCGCACGTCGTGCACCGTGACGGGCCGCACCACGCGCAGGTCGTTCTCGCGCTCGTACGCCGCGTAGTAGCGCGGGACGGCGACGTTCGCGCGCTCGTCCGGGTCGCCGGCCGGGAGCGGGACACCCGGGAGGTCGTGCACGGCGTGCGTCTCGGCCATCGTCAGCGCGTCCCAGCGGTCCTGCCACGCGCCGCCCGGGCCGCGCCCGCCGTCGAGCACGAGCGGGTCGAGCCCGGCGCGCCGCAGGTGGTACGCCGCCGACAGCCCGGCCTGGCCCGCACCGACGACCACGACGTCGTGCACGACTCCGCCCGGACCGAGCGGGTCCGCGCCCGCCGTGCCCGGTGCCGCCGTCTCTCGCCCGTGGGTCCGCTCGCTCACGTCCGGGACAACGGCCCGCCCTCGCGGAACCTTCCCCCACCCCGAGGTGAGGTGCCGAACACGAGGTTGCCGTCGTCATCGCGCTCTCCACGACGACAACCCCGTGGTCGACGGCGAGCAACCCCGTGCTCGGCTGCGCCCGTTCGGTCGTGCGCGGGCGCCGGGGGCAAGATGGACCGGTGGAGACCGCGATCCTCTGGCACACCGGGCCGCTCATCGACGACGTCGAGATCGCGCAGGTCCACGACCTCGCCGCGGCGGCGGAGCGGGAGGACGGCGTCGCGCCCCTCTCCGAGCAGCCGCTGCTCAACCTGCGCGAGGCGACCGACGACGTCGTGCACCTCCTCACGTGGCGTGGGGGCGAGCTCGCCGGCTACGCGCAGGTGGACAAGCGCGGGGACGCGCCGAGCGCCGAGCTCGTCGTGCGCCCGGCGCACCGCCGCCACGGCCTCGGCTTCCACCTCCTCGGGAGCGCCGCGGACCGCGCCGTCGAGCCGCGCCCGTCCGAGCGCGCCGCGGACGCGGGCACCCCGGACGAGGGCCCGACGGACGGCTCCCCCGCACCGGCCCCCTCCCCCGGCAGGGACGTCGCGCCGCTGCGCGTGTGGGCCCACGGCGACCTGCCCGCGGCGCAGGCCCTCGCCGCGCGGGCGGGGTACGCCGTCGTGCGCGAGCTGCTCGTGCTCGAGCGCCCGCTGGGCGGCCCGGCGGAGCACCAGCGCCCCGCGGTCCCGGCGGGTCTGCGGCTGCGCGCGTTCGTGCCCGGGGACGACGACGCGGCGTGGGTGCGGGCGAACGCGCTCGCGTTCGCGCACCACCCGGAGCAGGGCCGGCTCACGGCCGACGACCTGGGCGCGCGGATGCGGGAGGACTGGTTCGACGCCGCCGGCCTCCTGCTCCTCGAGCGCGACCCGGCGCCCGGCGACGGGGCGCCCGAGCTCGTCGGGTTCGTCTGGACCAAGATCCCGACGGACCAGCCGGACGCCGCGCGCGAGGGCGAGATCTACGTCGTCGGCGTGGTCCCGTCCGCCCAGGGCGAGGGGCTCGGGCGGCTGCTGACCGCCGTCGGGCTCGCGCACCTCGCGGAGCGCGGGGCACGCACGGCGGTGCTGTACGTGGACGGCGACAACGTCCCGGCGGTGCGGACGTACGAGCGGGCGGGGTTCGTGCGGCGCGCCGTGCACGTGCAGTACGCCCGCCCCGCCCGCTGACCCCGCCCCGGCCGCGGTGACCGCGCGGTGACCCGCGTCACGCACCGTTCATCATCTGGTGCCACCATGAACCCATGACCGACACGTCCACGCAGCGCACCCTCGACCCGGACCTCGCCGCGCACATCGCGGAGCACATCGCCGAGGAGCCGGAGATCGAACCGGTGGGTGCGGAGCTCGACCTCGGTCCGCTGCCCGACGACCGGTTCGCCGACCGCGAGCTGAGCTGGCTCGCGTTCAACCAGCGCGTGCTCGAGCTCGCGGAGGACCCGAGCCAGCCGCTGCTGGAGCGGGTGCGGTTCCTCGCGATCTTCGCGTCCAACCTGGACGAGTTCTTCATGGTCCGCGTCGCCGGCCTCAAGCGCCGCATGGCGACGGGCATCGCGGTCACGGCCGCCTCGGGCCTGTCGCCGCGCCAGGTGCTCGACGCGATCAGCGAGCGCGCGCACGAGCTCATGGACCGCCACGCGCGCGTCTTCGCCGACGACGTGCAGCCGGCGCTCGCCGCGGAGGGCATCACGCTCGTCCACTGGGACGAGCTCGAGACGCGCGAGCAGGAGCGCCTGCACAAGTTCTTCCGCAAGCAGATCTTCCCCGTGCTCACGCCGCTCGCCGTCGACCCGGCGCACCCGTTCCCGTACATCTCGGGGCTGTCGCTCAACCTCGCGGTCGTGGTGGCCAACCCGACGACGGGCAAGGAGCACTTCGCGCGCGTCAAGGTGCCGCCGCTGCTGCCCCGGTTCATCGCCGTGGACGCGCGGGGCCGCCCGAGCGCGCCGACGTCGCAGACGGCGTCGCCCGACCGCGGGCCGACGTCGTTCGTGCCGATCGAGGAGGTCATCGCCCAGCACCTCGACCACCTGTTCCCCGGCATGGAGGTGCGCGAGCACCACCTGTTCCGTGTCACGCGCAACGAGGACGTCGAGGTCGAGGAGGACGACGCGGAGAACCTGCTCCAGGCGATGGAGAAGGAGCTGCTGCGCCGCCGGTTCGGCCCTCCCGTGCGCCTCGAGCTCACGCCGGGCATCAGCCCGCGCATCCGCGCGCTGCTCGTGCGCGAGCTCGGCGTCGTCGAGGAGGAGGTGTACGAGATCCCGCTGCCGCTCGACCTCACGGGCCTCAACCTCATCGCCGACCTCGACCGGGCGGACCTGCACTTCCCGCCGTTCGTCCCGACGACGCACCGCCTCCTCGCCGAGGTGGAGAGCTCGTCCCCGACGGACGTGTTCGCCGCGATCCGCGAGCGCGACGTCCTGCTGCACCACCCGTACGACTCGTTCTCGACGTCGGTGCAGACCTTCCTCGAGCAGGCGGCGGCCGACCCGGCGGTGCTCGCGATCAAGCAGACGCTGTACCGGACGTCGGGCGACTCGCCGATCGTCGACGCGCTCATCGACGCGGCCGAGGCGGGCAAGCAGGTGCTCGCGCTCGTCGAGATCAAGGCCCGGTTCGACGAGCAGGCCAACATCTCGTGGGCGCGCAAGCTCGAGCAGGCGGGCGTGCACGTCGTGTACGGCATCGTCGGGCTCAAGACGCACTGCAAGCTCTCGCTCGTCGTGCGCCAGGAGTCGGACGGCCTGCGCCGCTACTGCCACGTCGGGACCGGGAACTACCACCCGAAGACGGCGCGCCTCTACACCGACCACGGCCTGCTCACGTGCGATCCCGACGTCGGTCAGGACCTCACGCGCCTGTTCAACCAGCTCTCCGGGTACGCGCCGCAGTCGCGGTTCCACCGCCTGCTCGTCGCGCCCCGCACCGTCCGCTCCGGCCTCGTCGAGCGGATCGACCGGGAGGCGGTCGCCGCGCGCGAGGGCCACGAGGCGTGGGTCAAGATCAAGGTCAACTCCGTCGTCGACGAGACGACGCTCGACGCGCTCTACCGCGCGTCGCAGGCGGGCGTGAAGGTCGACCTCGTCGTGCGGGGCATCTGCGCCGTCCGCCCGGGCGTGCCCGGGCTGAGCGAGAACATCCGCGTGCGCTCGATCCTCGGCCGGTTCCTCGAGCACTCGCGCATCTACGCGTTCGCCAACTCCGCCGGCCCCGCCATCGGCGAGGGCCCGGAGAGCGGCCCGGAGGTGTTCATCGGGTCGGCCGACCTCATGCACCGCAACCTCGACCGCCGCGTCGAGGCGCTCGTGCGGATCACCGACCCCGACCAGGTCATGGAGCTGCTCGACCTGCTCGACGCGTCGATGTCCGAGCGCACGGCGTCGTGGCACCTCGACGCCGACGGCACGTGGCACCGCCCCGACACCGCGCCCGACGGCTCCCCGCTCGTCGACCTGCAGGCCAGCCTCGTCCAGCGACAGCGCCGCCGGCTCGTCGGGAGGCGGTAGCGGATGGGAGTGCCGTCCTCCGCGCTGCGCGGCGGCGTGCCCCTCGTGGACGCGCTCGGCCCGACGCACGTGTCGCACGCGCCCGTCATCGAGTCTGCCGGGGCGCTCGTGTGGCGCGTGCGCGACGACGAGCTCCAGGTGCGCCTCGTCCACCGGCCGCGCTACGACGACTGGTCGTGGCCCAAGGGCAAGCTCGACCCGGGCGAGACGTTCCAGGCGGCCGCCGCGCGCGAGGTCGCCGAGGAGACGGGCAAGCCGGTGGTGCTCGGGGTCCCGCTGCCCGGGCTGCAGTACCTCACGCCCGAGGGCCGCGTGAAGCGCGTGCACTACTGGGCCGCGCGCCGGGCGTCGGGCCGGTCCGACGCCGGCGCGCTCGCCGCGCGGGCCCCCGTCCCGCCGGTGTCGCCCCAGGAGATCGACCGCGCCGCGTGGCTCTCCACGGACGACGCCGCGCGGCGCCTCACCCGGCAGGCCGACCGGGCGCCGCTCGAGGCGCTCGTGCGCGAGCGTGACGAGGGCCGGCTCGCGACGCACGTCGTCGTCATCGCGCGCCACGGCAAGGCCGTGGCGCGGTCGGCGTGGCACGGCGACGAGCAGGACCGCCCGCTCACGCCCGCGGGCCACGCCCAGGGGGTGGCGCTCGTGCCGGTGCTCGCGGCCTACGGCGTCGAGACGATCGTCACGAGCCGCTGGGACCGCTGCGCCCAGACGATCGCGCCCTACGCAACCGCCTCCGGCCTCGCCACGGTCAGCATCGACCACCTCACCGAGGCGCAGCACGAGCGGTCCCCCGCGCGCGTCGCACGGACGGTCCGGGAGCTGCTCGAGGCGGAGCGGTCGTCGGTGCTGTGCACGCACCGGCCCGTGCTGCCCACCGTGCTCGACGTCCTCGGCCAGCACTCGCGCCGACCGGTCGCGAACGCCCTCCCCGCGCACGACCCGTTCCTCGAGCCCGGCGAGATGATCGTGGCCCACGTGGCACGCACGCCCAAGGGCCCGCGCGTCGTCGCGGCGGAGAAGGTCGCCCCGCCGCTGCACTGAGACCCGGGGCCGACGTCGCCGCGCGGGCGACGTCCGGACGCACGACGGCGCCCCGTCGGTGGGCGAGAGCCCTCCGACGGGGCGCCGTCGTCGTGCGGGGACCGGCGTCGCCGGCGGTTCAGAGCAGGATCGGGCTGAGGATCCAGTAGACGACGGCCGCGACGAGCGCGGCGGCGGGGATCGTCAGCACCCACGCGGCGCCGATGTTCTTGGCGACGCCCCAGCGCACCGCGGACAGGCGCTTGGTCGCGCCGACGCCCATGATCGCCGAGGTGATGGTGTGCGTCGTCGAGACGGGCGCGTGGAAGATGAACGCGTTCGCGTAGAGCACGACCGCCGACACCGACTCGGCGACGAAGCCGCGCGCCGGGTCGAGCTCGATGATCTTGCGGCCGAGCGTGCGCATGATGCGCCAGCCGCCCGCGTAGGTGCCGAGCGAGATCGCCGTCGCGGCCGACAGCTTGACCCACAGCGGGATCGTGTTGTCGTCCTGGAACCCGCCCGCCACGAGGGCGAGCACGATGACGCCCATCGTCTTCTGCGCGTCCTGCAGACCGTGGCCCAGCGCCATCGCGGCGGCGGAGGCGGTCTGCGCGATCCGGAACCGGCGGAACGCCCGGGCGGGCGCCGCGTTCCGGAACACCCACAGCAGCAGGACCATGAGCGCGAACGCGAGGCCGAAGCCGATCAGCGGCGAGAAGATCATGGGGAGCACGACCTTGTCGAGGATCGCGTCCCAGTGGACCGTGATCCCGGACGCGAGCCCGACGCCCGCGAGGCCGCCGATGATCGCGTGCGTCGACGACGACGGCAGGCCCAGCCACCACGTGATGAGGTTCCAGGTGATGGCACCGACCAGCCCGCACAGGACGATGACGAGTCCCTGGTGGGGTGGCACGTCACCGACGGCGACGATGTCCTCCGCGATGGTCTGCGCCACGGCCGTGCCGAGCAGCGCGCCGATGAGGTTGAACACCGCCGCCATGAGGAGCGCCGCGCGCGGTGTGAGGGCCCGGGTCGACACCGAGGTCGCGATGGCGTTCGCGGCGTCGTGGAACCCGTTGGTGTAGTCGAACGCCAGGGCGAAGGCCACGACGACGACGACGAGCACTGCCTCCACGGGGCTCAGGACTCCTTGAGGGCGATGGTCTCGACCGTGTTGGCGACCTTCTCGAAGGCGTCGGCCGCCTGCTCGAGGACCTCCACGATCTCCTTGAGCTTCATGAGGAGGACCGGGTCGGACACGTCGTCGAAGAGCTCGGCGAGCAGCTTGCGGTGGACCTTGTCCGCCTGGTTCTCCAGGCGGTTGACCTCGACCCAGTACTCGGGGAGGTCGTCCATGGAGCGCAGGCGCGGCATCGCCTCGGCCGTGAGCTCGGACGCCCGCTGGAGCACCTGGACCTGCTCGGACACGCGGGCCGGGAGCTCGTCGACCTTGTAGAGGACGATGAGGTCCGCCGCCTCCTCCATGTAGTCCATGCAGTCGTCGAGCGCCGACGCGAGGGCGTAGATGTCGTCCCGGTCGAACGGCGTGACGAACGTCTGGTTGAGGCGTCGCATGATCGAGTGCGTCGCGTCGTCCGCGAGGTGCTCGGTCTCGCTCAGCTGCTTCGCGAGCTGCTTGCGCGTGGGGCGGTCCGCCCCCAGCAGCTCCGCGAGGAGCGTGGACCCTGTGACCAGATGCTGCGCCGAGGCGGCGAGGAGGTCGAAGAACGAGGTGTCGCGCGGTGTCAGGCGCAGGCGCACGGGGGGCTCCGGAAGGGACGCGGGGTAGGGGTCTGAGCTGGCGTCGGCCGCGAGGGCCGCTCGGCCGCCGGGGGAACCGGACGGTCGGGGTGGTCACGATCTCTGGTCGGATGATCTCTCGGTGAACGCACGTCGAACTCTCGTCAAATGTAGCCGACGCGCGGAGCGATGCTGGAATCGTCGGGTCCAAGGTCCCGGATGCTCAGGACGCCCACAGCCTGCGCCCGGCGTCTTCGCCGGTGCGGCCACCGCACCCGCGCACCGCACGAGGCGGTGGGCGGGGGGAGGTAGTGACGCCGGACCGGGAGCGCCTCTCGGCGCGTGGCCGCTCGTAGCGGCTGAGTGTGGAGCCCGGGGCTACCGCGGCCCGGCGTCGAGATCCATCGTACGTGCCGCACCCCGCCCGGGGTACCCGTGTTCGCGCTCCGCGAGACCGCCCCCGCCCGCCGTGCGGGGGCGCCGTCGATCCCGCACCCTCCGCGCCTGCGAGGTCCCGACAGGCCCGACCAGGTGGTTCTGGTCGGCCGAGCAGGCGGTCTCGGCTCGTGACATGGCACGGACGCGCCAGGTCCGCCTGCTCGGCGACGACCGGGGCCTCCACAGCGGGGAGAAGCGTGCGCTCAGTCGAGTCGGTCGGCGCGCCAGAGCTCGGCGGCGTGCTCGAGCTCCTGGGCGGTCCGCAGCAGCGAGCCCGCGCCCCGGGTCGTGCGCAGGGCGCCGTCGGGGTCGGCGACCTCGCGCGCGTCGGCGTCGAACGCGGCGCCGGTGGCGAGGATGCGGCAGAACGACCCCGCGCGCTCGAGCGCGACCGCGAGGTCGCCCGTGAAGACGCCGGACAGCACCGCGTCGGCGAGGTCGCGCACGTCCTGCGGCCCCGGCGGCCGGGGCACGCCCGCGATCGCCTCGTGGACGGGCGCGGCGTCGACGCCGAGCCGGTAACGGAGGGTGACGGTCTGCGGGTCGCGGCGAACCCACTCGCGCAGCACGTAGAGCCGCCACAGCGCGCCGGGCAAGGAGTTGGGCGCGGCGTCGGACCACAAGCCGGCGACGACGTCGAGACCCTCGGTCTCGACGAGGTGGACGAGCCGCTCGACGACCTCCGGGTCCTCCGTGTCGCGGGCGCGGTGCACGATCGCGTGCGCGGTGGTGTGCGCGACCCGGTCGCGGAGCGCGGGGTCGAGATCGCCGGGCAGCTCGTCGGCGTCGCGCGGGTCGAGCATGGCGGGGCGGCGGGGTCGCTGCGTGCGGTCGGACCGACCGGGGTCGGGCCGGCCGCCGGGGGTGGGGACGTCGTCTGGCACCCGCCCAGTCTCCACCCGGCGCCGGGACGCGCGCAGCCTCCGGGGCACCGCTCGGGGCCCACCCTCGTTCACCGCGCCACGGTCCGGACCCCGCCCTACAGTGACGACAGAGGGACGACAGGAGCTGCCACCGGCTCCGGGACGGAGCGGAGGGCGAGATGTCGAGCAGCGGCGCAGCAGGTCAGAGGACCGTGAGCGAGCGGAGCGCCCACCGGAAGGCGATCGGTCTCGCCGTCGCCGCCGCGGTCGGCGGCTTCCTCTTCGGGTTCGACAGCTCGGTCATCAACGGCGCCGTCGCGGCGATCGAGGGACAGTTCGACCTCGACTCCGCGGTGACGGGGCTCGTCGTCGCGATCGCCCTCCTCGGCTGTGCGCTCGGCGCGTGGTCGGGCGGACGCCTGGCCGACCGGTGGGGCCGCACCCGCGTCATGGTGTTCGGCGCAGTGCTGTTCTTCGCCTCCTCGATCCTGTCGGCGATCGCCTGGTCGGCCTTCGACCTGGCGATCTGGCGGTTCATGGCGGGTGTCGGCATCGGTATCGCGTCGGTCATCGCGCCCGCGTACATCGCGGAGATCGCGCCGGCCCGGCTCCGCGGCCGCATGGGCTCGCTCCAGCAGCTCGCCATCACGATCGGCATCTTCGCCGCGCTGCTCTCCGACCAGCTCCTCGCGGAGACGGCCGGCGGAGCGTCCAACGAGCTGTGGCTCGGGTGGGAGGCGTGGCGCTGGATGTTCCTCGTGTGCGTCATCCCCGCGGCGGTCTACGGCATCCTCGCCCTGCGCATCCCCGAGTCGCCCCGGTACCTGGTGGCGAAGGGCCGGGACGACGAGGCGCGCGCCGTGCTCGAGTCCGTGCTCGGACCGGACGAGGACGTCGACGACCGCATCGCGCAGATCCACCGCTCGATCGCCGTCGACGAGCAGAACGCGCAGGAGGGCACGCTCAAGGGCTCGGCGCTCGGCCTCAAGCCGATCGTGTGGGTCGGCATCCTGCTCTCGGTGTTCCAGCAGTTCGTCGGGATCAACGTGATCTTCTACTACTCGACGACGCTCTGGCAGGCCGTCGGCTTCGACGAGAGCCAGTCGTTCCTCGTCTCGACGATCACGTCCGTGACGAACGTCGCGGTGACGTTCATCGCGATCGCGCTCGTCGACAAGGTGGGTCGACGCCCGATCCTGCTCATCGGCTCCGCGGGCATGACGCTCTCGCTCGGCATCATGGCGCTCGCCTTCACGCAGGCCAGCGGGAGCGGGGACAACATCAGCCTGCCGGACCCGTGGGGCCCGATCGCCCTCGTGGCGGCGAACGCGTTCGTCGTGTTCTTCGGGGCGTCGTGGGGCCCGCTCGTCTGGGTCCTGCTGGGCGAGATGTTCCCGAACCGCATCCGCGCCGCCGCCCTGGGCGTGGCGGCCATGGCGCAGTGGCTGGCGAACTTCGCCATCACCCTGACGTTCCCGCCGATGCTCGCCACCTTCGGCGCCTCGATCCCCTACCTGATGTACGCGATCTTCGCGGCCCTGTCGTTCGTCTTCGTCCTGAGCAAGGTGCCGGAGACGAAGGGCGTCGAGCTGGAGGACATGGGCAACCAGGCCGGGGGCCGCTCCGCGCGCTGACCGCCCTCCGGGTCGCCACCGGGCCCGGGCCCACCTCGCCGCTGCGGCGACGAGGAGGGCCCGGGCTCCGTCGTGCACGCGCAGGCTCGACCGGCGGGAATTCCTTGCCCCGCACAATGGTTGCTGAAAGCAACTTCGCGGAGTATGCTTGCCTGCAGCAACCAAGGAGTGCCCGTGCCTGTGACCGCCCCTCCCGCGACCGACGTCGCGGCCCCCGGACTCACCCCCGACCCGTCCCCCGCGGCGGGTCTCGTCCGCGCGCTCGACGACCTCGCGCGCGCCCAGCGAGAGTCCGCCGTCCGGATCGCCCGCGACCTCGACATGCCGCGCGCGTCGTTCGGGCTCCTCCGGATGCTCCAGCACTGCGGCCCCGTCCAGCTCGGGGACGTCGCGGCGAGGCTCCGGGTCGACCTCTCCGTCGCGAGCCGCCAGGTGAGCCACCTGGTCGACGCGGGCCTCGTGCGCCGCACGGTGGACGACGACGACCGGCGGGCCCGGACCGTCGAGCTCACCGAGGAGGGTCGTGCGCTCCTCGTACGGGCGTACGCGCACATCGACGTCCTCGCCGCGACGACGTTCGCGGAGTGGGGCGACGACGAGATCGTCGAGGCCACGCGCCACATCGAGCGCGTCGCCGCGGCGGTCGTCGCGGTCCACGACTCCCCCCGCAGCGCCGGGTGACCACGGCGCCCGGCGGCCCTGCGCCGTCGGGCACGTCCCCCGACCGCCGACCGCACCGCGGGCCGGCCCCCGACCCCCCTGACACCGCCCCCGACACGTGCGCCCCGCCTCGGCCTCGTGAGCAAGGAACCCAGCGCCTGATGACCAGCACCCCCGCAGACACCACCGCACCGCCCGGCACCGCCGGCGCCCCCGCACCGATGACCCGCCGCGAGGTCATGGAGTCCCTCTCCGGGATCCTCCTCGGCATGTTCGTCGCGATCCTCGCGAGCTCGATCGTCTCGAGCTCGCTCCCGAAGATCGTCAGCGACCTCGACGGCTCGCAGTCGTCGTACACGTGGGTCGTCACCTCGACCCTCCTCGCCATGACGATCTCGACCCCCATCTGGGGCAAGCTCGCCGACCTCACCAACCGCAAGGTCCTCATCCAGATCGCGCTCGTCGTCGCGGTCGTGTCCTCCGCGCTCGCGGGGCTCTCGCAGAACGTCGGCACCCTCATCGCGCTGCGCGCGTTCCAGGGCATCGGCGCCGGTGGCCTCATGGCGCTCGCCACGGTGCTCATCACCGACATCATCTCGCCGCGCGAGCGCGGCAAGTTCATGGGCCTCATGGGCGGCATCATGGCCGTCAGCCAGATCGGCGGGCCGCTCCTGGGCGGCGTCCTCACCGACGCCGTGAGCTGGCGCCTCAACTTCTTCGTGGGCCTGCCGTTCGCCATCGCGGCGATCATCGTCCTCCAGCGCACGCTGCACCTGCCGAAGGTCGCGCGCCGCGTCGTCCGGATCGACTACTGGGGCGCGATCCTCATCAGCGCCGGCGTCTCCTCGCTCCTGCTGTGGGTCACGTTCGCCGGGCAGAACTTCGAGTGGCTCTCGTGGCAGACCTTCGCGATGGTCGGCGGCGCGGTCGTCGCGCTCGTCGGTGCCGTGCTCGTCGAGCGCGTGACGCCCGAGCCCCTCATCCCGCTGCACCTGTTCAAGAACCGCACGTTCGTCCTCGCGGTCGTCGCGTCCGTCGCGGTCGGCGTCGCGATGTTCGGCACCGCCGTGTTCCTCAGCCAGTACATGCAGGTGGCGCGGGGCAAGACCCCGACCGAGTCCGGCCTCCTCACGATCCCGATGATCGTCGGCACGTTCGTCGCGTCGACCCTCTTCGGCCAGCTCATCACGCGCTACGGCCGCTACAAGGCCTTCATGGTCACCGGCGGCGCGGTCCTCGTCGCCTCGCTGTTCGCGCTGTCGACGATCGACTACCACACGAGCTTCACCCTGATCAGCGTCTACCTGTTCTTCCTCGGCGTGAGCATGGGCATGCTCATGCAGAACCTCGTGCTCGCCGTGCAGAACACGCTCGCCGTGGAGGAGATGGGCGCCGGGACCTCGACCGTGGCGTTCTTCCGCAGCCTCGGCGGCGCGATCGGCGTGTCCGTGCTCGGCGCGGTGCTCGCGAACAAGGTCACGACGTCGATCCAGGACGGCCTCACGCAGCTCGGCGTCCCGGCCGGCTCGATGGGCGGCGGCAACGCCGTGCCCGACGTCTCGACCCTGCCCGCACCGGTCAAGGACCTCGTGGAGAAGTCCTACGGCGACGGGATCGCCGAGATCTTCCTCGTCGCGGTGCCGCTCGCGCTCGTCGCGCTCATCGCCGTGTCGTTCCTCAAGGAGGTGCCGCTCGGCACCAAGACCGGCCTCCAGGAGCGCCTCGAGAAGGAGGCGGCCCTGCTCGGCGCGGACGCCCCGATCGACGCCACCCCTGGTCGCGTGACGCTCGCCGAGGAGACGGAGTCCACGCTGCTCGGTGCCTACGAGCCCGCGGGCGTGGTCGACGACGAGGCGACCGCGCGCCGGTCGCGCTGACGTCGGCGCCCCCGCCGCGGGGGCGCCGCTGCCACACCCCGCGGGGGTGGTCCCGACCTTCCGGGACCACCCCCGCGGTCGTGCGCGGGGCGCTCCCGTCGCCCCGCGCGGGTGAGGTTCGCGGGAGGAAGGTGACCGGGCCGTCCCGTTCGCGCCATGATGGCCCTGTGCCCCCCGAGACCGCTCCAGCCCGCCCTGCTCCCGACACCGCGCGCGTCGACGACGACGCGTACGTCGACCTCGAACGCGAGCTGCGGATCCTGCTGCGCCGCGCGGGCGCGGTCGCCACGGGCATGGCGCGCCGCATCCACCCCGACCTCGAGGCGAGCGCCTACCCGCTGCTCGCGCACATCGCCGACCATCCCGGCGTCCGGGGCTCGGAGCTCGCGGCGCAGTTCGGCGTGGGGCGCGCGACGATCTCGCGCCAGCTCAGCCGCCTGCACGACCTCGGCCTCGTCGCGCGCGAGGTCGACCCCGACGACTCGCGCGGGCAGCTCATCACCCTGACGTCCGACGGCGAGGCCCGGCTCCACGCCGCGCACAGCGGGCGGGTCACGTCGATCACCGAGGCGCTCGACGGCTGGGACCGGCGCGACGTCGCGACGCTCGCGACGCTCCTGCACCGGTACTCGGAGGACGTCGTGCGCTGGGCCGCCAACCGGTGACCCTGTCTCCCGGGGCCGCATGACAGCGTCCGACGGCGCCCGGCCGCCCCGCGTGGCCCCGCCGGCTCGCGCGGGGTCCCGAGCCCGACGGCGGCCCGTCGTCGCGCTCGTCCTCGCGGCCGTCGTGGTGCTGGGCCTCGTCGTCGCGACGCGCGTCCCCGACCCGTGGGGCGACGTCGGCGGCGACGTCCTCTACGCCGTCGCGACCTACGTCCTCGTGGTCCTGGTGGCGGCCCGCGTGCGCCCGCTCGTGGCGGGCGCCGTCGCGCTGGGGTGGTGCTGGGCGGTCGAGGCGCTCCAGGCGACGGGCGTCGCCGCCGCCGTGAACGACGCGGTCCCGCCCGCGGCGTGGCTGCTGGGCAGCACGTTCGCGGTGCGGGACCTGGTCTGCTATCTGGTGGGCGTGGCGCTCGCGTGCGCGGTGGACGCGGGCGTCGGCGCCCGGTCGGCTACCGCTCGTCGGCCTCGAACGTCAGGCTGACCGAGTTCATGCAGAACCGGTCGCCCGTCGGGGTCTGGGGCGCGTCGTCGAACACGTGGCCCAGGTGCGAGCCGCAGCGCGCGCAGCGCACCTCGGTGCGCACCATGCCGTGGCTGCGGTCGGTGAGCAGCTCGACGCGGTCGCCCGCGAGCGGGCTGAAGAAGCTCGGCCACCCGCAGTGCGAGTCGAACTTCGTGTCGGAGCGGAACAGCTCGTTCCCGCACGCGCGACACGCGTACACGCCGACGCGCTTCTCGTCGAGCAGCTCGCCCGTCCACGCGCGCTCCGTCCCGGCCTGCCGCAGCACGGCGTACTCCTGCGGGGACAGCTCGGCGCGCCACTCGGCGTCGGTCTTCGCGACCTCGTAGGGCTGGTTCTCGTGGGTCTGGCTGGTCATGATCCACCTCCGACGGTCCCAACCACGCCGACCGCTCCCGTGTTCCCGGCCCCACCCCACCCGCTGGGTGCAGGAAAAAGTCGCGGCCGAATCGGTTCGACCGCGACTTTTTCCTGCACTCAGCGTGGGGGCGTCAGCGCGGGCTGGAGGTCGAGTACACGGTGCTCGATCCGCCGGCCGGGCGCTGCGCGCGGCCGCGGCCGCCGCGACGGCGGCCCGCGGACTGGCCCGCCCCGGCCGCACCGCTGCCCGCACCGGTCGACGCGCCGCGGCCACCCTCGGGACGGCCGCCGGACGAGCGCGCCGGCCGCGAGGCACCCCCGGCGCGCGACGCCGTCGTGCCCTGGCCCGCGGGCTGCGCGGCCGGGCGTGCGCCGCCCTGGCCGCCCCGCCCACGGCGCGACGCGCGCGACCCGCCGTTGGTCGAGCCCGTGCCGCGCTTCGCCTGCGTCTGCGGCGGCGTGATGTCGGCCGGGCGCACGTACTCCGCGACCTCGCCGACGAGCCCCTGGATCGTCGCGTCGCCGGGCGCGACCTGCTGCGGCTGCGCCGTGATCTTGGCCTTGCGCGTGAGGTCGCGCACGTCGCCGCGCTGCTCCGGGAGCATGACGGTGACGACGACGCCCTCCGACCCGGCGCGGGCCGTGCGGCCCGAGCGGTGCAGGTACGCCTTGTGCTCCGCCGGCGGGTCGACGTGCACGACGAGCTCCACGTCGTCGACGTGGATGCCGCGCGCCGCGATGTCCGTCGCGACGAGCACCTTGACCGCGCCCGACGAGAACGCCTCGAGGTTGCGCTCGCGCGCGCCCTGGCCGAGGTTGCCGTGCAGGTCGACGGCGGGGACGCCCGCGGCGGTGAGCTGCTTCGCGAGCTTCTTCGCCTGGTGCTTGGTGCGCATGAACAGCACGCGGCGGCCCGTGCCCGAGGCGAGCTCGTGCACGATCTGCTTCTTCGCGTCCGCGTCGCGCACCGCGAGGATGTGGTGCGTCATCTGCGGGGGCGCGGCCGCGGCGTCGTCCACCGAGTGGCGCACGGGGTTGCTGAGGTACCGCTTGACCAGCTGGTCGACGCCGTTGTCCAGCGTCGCGGAGAACAGCATGCGCTGCCCCTGCTTCGGCGTCTTGTCCATGATGCGCTTCACGCCGGGCAGGAAGCCGAGGTCGGCCATGTGGTCGGCCTCGTCGAGCACGGTGATCTCGATGCCGTCGAGCGTGAGCAGGCGCTGGTTGAGGAGGTCCTCCAGGCGCCCCGGGCACGCGATGACGATGTCGGCGCCCTTGTCGAGCGCGGCGACCTGGCGCGACTGCGCGACGCCGCCGAAGATCGTCGTCGTCACGAGCCCGAGCGCCTTGGCGACCGGCTCCATCGTGGCGTTGATCTGGTTGGCGAGCTCGCGCGTCGGGCACAGCACGAGCGCGCGGGGCCGGCGCGGGTGGCGCGACGACTTCGCCCACGACAGGCGGGCGACGGTCGGCAGCGAGAACGCGAGCGTCTTGCCGGAGCCGGTGCGACCGCGGCCGAGGACGTCACGGCCCTTCAGCGAGTCGGGCAGCGTGGCGGTCTGGATGGGGAACGGGGAGTCGATGCCCTGGCGCGAGAGCTCGCGCACGACAGGGGTGGGCAGGCCGAAGTCGGCAAAGGAAGTCACAGGTGATGGGCCTCTCGGGGCTCAAGGTCGGGGTCCGCCGCACGCAATCCGGGGGGATCTCCACGACGCCGGGCGCGCGGGATCGCGCTGCCCTCGAACGTCCAGTGTCTCATGCCCGACGACGGGCGGCCGGGTGAGGTGCGTCTCGGCACCCTCGGGCACAGGGCCCTGTGGTGGAATGTCGCGCGTGCACGCCCTGGCGAACGCCCTCACCGCCCTGCCCGGCCTCCCCCGAGACCTGGTCACAGGATCGCTCGACCACGCCTCCACCGCGGGCGGTGACGTCGCCGCGTCCGTGGGGGACGTCGTCGGGCAGGTGTGGGAGGCCGCGACGACGCCCGTCCCTCCCCCGGCGGCCGCCGTGGTCGTCGCGATGGGTGCCCTCGCGCTCGTCGTCGTGCTCGTCACGCCCGTGTGGCGCGTGGCCCGGCACGTCGTGACCATCGCGCACGAGGCGTCGCACGCGATCGCAGCCCTGCTGACCGGCCGTCGGCTCGCGGGCATCCGCCTGCACTCCGACACGTCGGGGCTCACCGTGTCGTCCGGGCGCCCGCGCGGGTTCGGCATGGTCCTCACCGCGTTCATGGGGTACGTCGGCCCCGGCCTCATCGGTCTGGGGGCGGCCGCGCTGCTCCGCCAGGGGTACGCCGTCGGGCTGCTGTGGCTGCTCGTCGTGCTGCTCGCCCTCATGCTGCTGCAGATCCGCAACTGGTTCGGGCTCTGGTCCGTGCTCGTCACCGGCGCCGCGCTCGTCGGCGTGTCGTGGTGGGCGACGCCGCCCGTGCAGAGCGCCGTCGCGTACGCCGTGACGTGGTTCCTGCTGCTGGGCGCCGTGCGGCCGGTGCTGGAGCTGCAGTCCGAGCGGTCGCGCGGCCGGGCGGGCACCTCCGACGCCGACATCCTCGCGCGCCTCACCCGCCTGCCCGGCCTGTTCTGGGTCGGGGTGTTCCTCGTCGTGACGGTCGGCGCCGCCGTGCTCGGCGGGTCGTGGATCGTCGGCCCGGCCGCCTGACCCTCGCACCCCGGTCGCACCCCGGTCGAGCGGCCCTCGCACACCGGTCGACACACGACGACGGGCCGCCCGCCGGAGCGAGCGGCCCGTCGTGGGACCGAGGACGCGCCTGGAGGAGGAGGACGCGTCGTCGAGATGGTCCGGCGCGAGCGCCGGGAACGTCCCGTCAGCCCTGCGGCGTCAGGACGAACGCCGGTCCCTGCGCGTTCGGGTCCGTGTCGAGCGTGAGGTTCGCGAGGGTCGGGGCCGTGGCGGACTCCACGAACACCTTCGCCTCGCCGTTCTCCACGACCGTGTCGTCGGGCTGCGGGGCGGGGACGAGCGCGAGCTCGAAGCTGCCCGCCTGGTCCGCGGACTCGGCGATCCGCAGACCGCCTCCCTCGGGGACGCCGGCCTGGGTCTGCAGGTCGTGGACAGCGGTACGGGCGTTGTCGGTCAGGGTAAGCACGAGAGCTCCTCTCGTCGCCGGGCGGAACCTGCGGGACACGTCCGTGCGGCCCACGCCTGGCCGGCGTGACCTGCCGTCGGTGCACCCTCCCGCGGGCTCCTCGGTCTTCTCCACCGAAACAAGAACTCGCGGTCGTCGCAAGCGAGACGCCCGGTTCTCACCACATTTCTCACGGAGCAAGACCGCGGGTGACACGTCGCGGAGCGCCGCATAGGGTGCGCGCCCGCGGGGGTCGACGACGGGTCGGCAGGTTCTGCGGGGATCGGCAGCTCGTGCCGGGATCGGCAGCCGGAGGTGCCGATCCGGGTCGGGACTGCCGATCTCGGTCGCGACTGCCGACGGCGGGGCGCGGGTAGCCTGTGCGTGGACGCCACCGGCGTCGAGGGCCTCTAGCTCAATCGGCAGAGCTGCGGACTTTTAATCCGTAGGTTGTGGGTTCGAACCCCACGGGGCCCACCTCCCGCCGGGGACGCGTCAGCACCTCGCTCATCCGCGGACGCTCAGGCCGTGAACGTCGCCCAGACGGTCTTGACGTCGTCGGTCCGGTACCAGCCGACGTCGAGCGAGAGCTGGCGGGCCATGTGCAGGCCGACGCCGCCCGCGCCGGGGATGCGGCGCCCGGCGTAGACGGGCTCGGTGGACACGTCGTGGTCGGCGACCTCGAGGAGGAACCGGTCACCGCTGCGGGCGAGGCGCACGATCGTCGGGGGCAGGCCGTGGCGCAGCGCGTTGGTCGCGAGCTCCGAGGCGATGAGGACGAGCTTGTCCGGCGTGGACGAGAGCCGACCGGTCGACGCGACGCCCTCGTGCTCGAGCCGCGCGACGAGGCCGGCGCGCAGAGCGGAGAGCTCCTCCGTCGTGGAGAGCACCCACTCCTCCACGGGCTGGTACTCCTCGGGCGGCATCGACGTGATGAGGTCGGCGTCGTCGAGGGGGACGTCGATCAGGGTCTGGTCGTCCACGCGGGGGTACCTCCAGCGGCTTGAAGGAGCGGAGCGGCCACCCTGACACGCGAACCTCCGACCCGCACCCCGTCCCGTCCGGCTCTCCCGGGGCCGCGCCCTGCCGTCGGCCCCTGGCGGATCGGCGGCTGGCCGCCGCCTGTTCATCCCCTGTTGGTTGCGCGCGGGAGGGGTGCGGCCGGACCGTCGGACCATGGCGATCGAGGACGAGGACCGCGAGATCGACGTCGTGGTGGAGCGGGTCAGCACGCGCTTCCCGGACGTTCCGGTGGACGACGTCCGCGAGCAGGTGCTCGCGGAGCTGGGCCGGTACCAGGCCGCGCACGTGCGCGACTTCGTGCCGGTCCTGGTGGAGAACGCGGTGATGGACGTGCTGCGCTCGGGCGAGCGGGCGCACCGGCCGCCCCGCGGGAGCGTGCGCCCCGACCGATGAGTCCGGGTGTGGGCGGTCGTCGGTAGGTTCGCGGCGGGTCGATCGACCTGCCCCGACGACGAGGAGCTCGCATGTCCTTCCAGGCCTATCTCGACGCGGTCGAGGACAAGACCGGTCTGACCCCGCGCCAGCTGGTCGACCTCGCGCACGAGCGCGGGTTCGACGAGACGACGAAGGCGACCCCGATCCTCGAGTGGCTCCGGGACGACTACGGCCTCGGCCGCGGGCACGGCATGGCGATGGTCCACGTCATCACGAAGGGTCCGCAGATCTCGTCGAAGCACGTGGGGTCGGACGGCTCGCACCGCGACGACTCGGACACGTTGTGGCTCGACGGCAAGGCGACCCGGCCGGCCTGACACCCGGCGCGCCCGGCACGGCCGTCCCCGGCCCGCACGCCGGTGCCCGACGACGTCCCGGGAGCGGGCGTCGTCGGGCACCGGGGTGCGGTGCCGCTCGGGCGACGAACGCGGTCAGAGCGTCCAGCGCTGGGCGTCGGTCTGGTTGCAGGTCCAGAGCTGGACCTTCTGGCCGTCACGCAGCGGTGCGCCGCCCTGGGCGTCGAGGCACTTGCCGGACTGCGGGTTGCGCAGCGCCCTGGTCGCGGAGTCGTACGTCCACTTCTGCGCGCCCGTGCCGTTGCACGTGTAGATCCACACGGCGGTGCCGTCGGCCGTCCCGCTGCGCGCGACGTCGAGGCACTTGCCGAGGGCGCGCACCGTCCCGTCGGTGCCGCGCGTCCACTGCTGCGCCGCGTTGCCGCTGCAGGTGGCGAGCTGGACCTGGTTGGTGTCGGTCGGGTCGGCCCACGGGACGTCGAGGCACAGGGTGCTCCCGATGCGGAGCGCGCCCGTCCCGGTGGGCAGACCGCCGGGGGTGCCCGGCTGCTCGGTGCTGCCGCCGTTCCCGATGGGTGTCGCCGTGCCGGTGAACGGGTCGAGCTTGATGTACGCGGCCTGAGGGTTGCCGTCGTGGACGAGCGACTCGTGCGCGCCGACGTCGTCGAACGCGAATGCGTACGCCTTGCCGTTCGCCATCTGCTGGTGCGCGAGCTTCGCGTAGACGTTGGTGCGGGCGTCCTGGTAGAAGCCGGCGTTGCTCGCGTCGGGCTGGTTCGGGTTCGTCAGCGCCGTGGTGCGGACGAGCGCCGCGCACAGGGTGCGGGCGATCGGCCCGACCACGTGGTCGTTGGGCGCCTGGAGGTCCTTGTGGCACCCGTACACGCTCGACGCGTCGGGCTTCTTGAACGCGGCGACCTCCTGTCCGGACCCGTTCCTGAAGCGGAACCAGTCGCCGTCGACCCGGCCGCGGAACTGCGTGCCGGGCTCGTGGGAGAACGGCGTGACGACCATGTCGCGCGTGCGGTACGAGTTCCACACCTCGGTGACGTAGGAGTCGATCGAGGCCGACGAGATCTTCCCGACGTCGATCCCGTGCGACGGGTTGAGCGCGCGCAGGCGGCTCCCGTCGGGCGCGCGCTGCACGAGCCCGCCCCACCCCGCGCTCTCGAGGGCCGTGTAGAACGCCTCGTAGCCGTTCGGCTTGAGCATGCCCGTGCTGAGGACCTGCCCGTCGGCGCGCTGGACGCCCACCTGGTACGGCGCGGACCAGTGGTCCACCTGCGTGCTGTTGATCCACAGGCCGCCGTCGTTGAGCGTGTACTCGGTCCAGTTGAAGAGGATGTTCCGGTTGGGGTCGGAGTCGTTCTGGACGGCGGGCTGGACGAGCCGCCCGTCGAGCACGATCTGGAACGACATCTTCTGGCCGTAGGAGTAGTAGACGCGCCCGGACAGCTTCGGGAGCCGGATCGTCACGGACTGGCCGGGGCCGGGGCCGGCGATCGACGCGTCGGGCGCCGGGACGGGCACGGGCCCGACCCCGCCGGGCCACGGGTGGAACGTGCCGCCCGCGTCCGCCCAGCCGGCGACGCCGTCGCGCTCGCCGAGGACGTACAGGTAGATCGGCCCCCTGCCCGAGTCGTTGGTGATCGTCAGCGGGATGGTCGCGGGGACCGCGCTCGCGGGCGCCGCCACGCCGACCAGCGCCCCGCTCACCGCGAGGACCACGGCGCACAGCGCGGCCCACGCTCGTCTGCTGCTGTTCTTCCTGTCGTGAGGCATACGGGATCTGCTCCTGTTCGGTTGCTCCGTCGAAACCGGTCGCCGGACCGTCCCGGCGACAGCGTTGCCACAGGAGGTGTGGAAGCGCTGCCACGACGGTAACGGACGACGGCTCACGACGCCAGGGAGCGCTCCCTCAGATTTCTGCGGCGCACCTCGCGCCACGTCCGCGCGGGACGCCGCCGCGGTCCGGGCGCGTCCGCGCGCCTCGGGACGGACCTGGGTCGCCCGTAGACTCGAACGAGTGCAGTGCCACCACTACGACGCCGGCCGGTGCCGGTCGTGCACCCTCCTCGACCTCGCCTACCCCACGCAGGTCACCGGCAAGCAGGAGCACTGCGCCGAGCTCCTCGCCCCGCTCGCCCCGGACCTCGCCTGGCTGCCGACGGTCGGGTCGGCGGAGTCCGGCTTCCGCAACAAGGCGAAGATGGTCGTCACCGGCACCACCGACGCCCCGGTGCTCGGGATCCTCGCGGAGGGCGGCGGCGTCGACCTCACCGACTGCCCCCTCTACCCGCCCGCGCTCCAGGCGTCGTTCCCCGCGTTCGCGGAGTTCGTGACGCGCGCGCGGCTCGTCCCCTACGACGTCCGCTCCCGGCGCGGCGAGCTCAAGTACGTTCTCGTCACCCTCTCCCCCGACGGCGACCTCATGGCGCGGTTCGTCCTGCGGTCCACCGAGTCCGTGCCGCGGGTCCGCAAGCACCTGCCGTCCCTGCTCGACGCTCTCCCGTCGCTGCGCGTCGTGTCCGTGAACCTGCACCCCGAGCACAAGGCCGTCGTCGAGGGCGAGACCGAGATCGTCCTCACCGAGGCCGAGACGCTGCGCATGCACGTCAACGGGATCGACCTCCACCTGCGCCCGCAGAGCTTCTTCCAGACCAACACCGACGTCGCCGCGGCCCTCTACCGCCAGGGCCGGGCCTGGGTGGACGACGCCGCACCCGCCTCGGTCTGGGACCTCTACTGCGGCGTCGGCGGGTTCGCGCTGCACGTCGCGGGGCCCGGTCGCGACGTCGTCGGCGTCGAGACGAGCGCGGAGGCCGTCGCGAGCGCGCGGCTCACCGCGCGCGACGCCGGGCTCGACCGCACGACCTTCCTCGCCGAGGACGCGACCGCGTTCGCCCTCTCACGGCAGGACGTGCCGGACCTCGTCGTCGTGAACCCGCCACGGCGCGGCATCGGGGAGACGCTCAGCACCTGGCTGGAGCGGTCCGGCGTCGGGCACGTCGTCTACTCGAGCTGCAACGCGACGACGCTCGCGCGCGACCTGGCCCTCATGCCGTCGCTCCGGCCGCGCGAGGCGCGCGTGCTCGACATGTTCCCGCAGACGTCGCACTACGAGGTCGCGGTCCTGCTCGAGCGCGCCTGACCCCGACCGTGGTGGCGAGCGCCGCTCAGGGTCGCTCCCCCGCGCGGCGGGAGGCCTCGACCGCCGCGGACTCGACCCGCGCGCGGTAGGCGACCCACGCGTCGTCGTCCAGCGCGGGCAGGCTGCTCGGGCCGTTCCCCGCCGCACCGTCGACGAGCTCGCGCACGATGTCCGCGTGCCCGGCGTGGTGCGCCACCTCCGCGAGCACGTGCACGAGCACCTGGTGGAGCGTGACGTCGCGGTTCGCCGGGCGCCACCACGGGACGTGCCCGGGCGCGTCGAGGTCGAGCGACGCCACGGTCGCGTCGCACAGCTCCGACGACCGGCGGAAGAGCTCCAGGATCTCCTCCCGGCTCTCGTCGGCCGTGGCCCACATGTCGGCGTTCACCTCGGCGTCGTCGGCGAACCAGGGCATGTCGAGGTCGTGCGTGCCGCCGAACGCCTCGTGCAGGTAGCCGAGCTGCACGCTGCCCACGTGCTTCACCAGGCCCAGGACGTTCGTGCCGGTGCGCGTGAGCGGACGGCGGACGTCGTACTCGCTCAGCCCCTCCGCCGTGGCGAGCAGCGCGTCGCGCTCCCGGCTCAGGTACCGCAGCAGCGTCGCCTTCGGGTCGTGGTCCGGTGCCGTCCTCGTGCTCATCCACCGGACGCTATCGACGCCCTCCCACACCGGTGCCAGACTCCCCTCATGGCCACCGTGCACGCAGAGATCACCGACCGGCTGGCGGCGTTCGTCCTCGCGCAGCCGGTGTTCTTCGTCGGCACCGCCCCCCTCGCGGCGGACGGTCACGTGAACGTCGCGCCCAAGGGCATGGCCGGGACGTTCGCCGTGCTCGGGCCGCACCGCGTCGCCTACCTGGACTACACCGGCTCGGGCGCGGAGACGCCCGCGCACCTGCGCGAGAACGGTCGGATCGTCGTGATGTTCTGCGCGTTCGACGGCCCGCCGAACATCGTCCGCTTCCACGGGACCGGTCGGTACGTCGAGGCCGGCAGCCCGGAGTTCGACGCGCTGCGCTCCCGCTTCCCCAAGCGCGAGACGGCGGGCCAGCGCGGCGTCGTGGTCGTCGACGTGACGCGGGTCTCCGACTCGTGCGGGTTCTCCGTGCCCCGCATGGCGCTCGTCGAGGACCGGGACCTGCTCGACCGCTGGGCCGACCGCAAGACCCCGGAACAGCTCGAGGCCTACCGCGTCACGAAGAACACCACGAGCATCGACGGCCTCCCGGCGATCGGCGACGGCTCGCAGATCGCGGACACGACGACGCCACAGGAAGCCCTCAGGCGCTGACGCCTCGCCGTCAGGCACGACCTGGGCTCTACCTCGCCGAGGTAGAGCCCAGGTCACGCGAGGTAGAGGCCTGGTCACGAGAGGTAGAGGTCTGGTCTCGCGAGGTAGAGGCCAGGTCGTGCGCGGCGGAGCCCTGATTTCACGAGGAAGGGTCGTCGCCCTCCGTCGCGGCGAGGTAGGCACTCCCGCGCGGCGAGAGGCGGTACCCGACGTCGAGGCTCTCGGTGAGGCCGAGCTCCTTGAGCCGGCGCACGCGCACCTTGAAGTCGTCGCGGGCCGTCCCGAGCCCGGCGGCGAGCTCGCGCGCGACGACGCCCTCGTGCGCACCGATCAGCTCGAGGTACCGGCGGGTCCACGGCTCCGCGGCGGCCCGGTCCTTCCGCGCCAGCGCGGCGTGGATGTGCTCGACGGCGTCCGCGTCGAGGTCCGCGTCCCCACGCAGCGCGACGCGCGGGTCCGGGCCGGCGAGCCGCAGGCCCACGCGGTAGAGGTCGCCCTCGCGCCCGGCGCCCCGCGCCAGCACGCGCTCGGGCGAGGCCATCCCCGCGAGCCGCGCCTCGTCGTCGGACACGGCGGGCTTGCCGTCCGGACCGACGGGCACGCGCTCGACCGACGTCACCTCGACGACGCCGACGCGCGTGCGCTGGAGCGTCCCGACGCGCACGCGCGGCGTCGTCCAGCGGCGGAACGCCAGCGTCACCGTCCCGTCCTGGAGGCCGCGCAGCGTGCGGGCGTCGAGGAGCACGCTCCGAGCCTACGACCACGCCGCCACGCCCTCCCGAGGGAGAGCCCGTCCGGTGAGGGAGAGCCGAGGTCACGACCTGGGCTCTACCTCAGCCCGCTGGTGCTCTACCTCGACCCACCGGGGCTCCACCTCGCGCGACCAGGGCTCTACCTCGCGCACGCCGTGAGACCGGGGCCCTACCCCGGCAGTGCGGGCAGGTCAGGCGAGCTCGGGGCGGCGGGCGACGGTGAGGACGTGGGTGTCGGGCCAGTCGACGGGTTCGCCGGTCGTGGCGTCGTGCAGCGCGGCGACGGGCGCGAACGCGTGCGCGACGACCCACTCGTTGCGCCACGCCCCGCTCCCCGGCTCGAGCTCGAACCCGGCGGCGGTGAGGAGGTCCGCCCACCGCGGGCCGGTGAGGTCGCAGAAGCGCTCGTGGCTCTCGGACAGCCAGTTGTCGACGTAGTCCTTGCGCGTGAGGAACTCCATCGCCTCGCGCAGCGTGAGCCGCCACGACCCGGGGCGCACGCGCTCGGGCCGGAAGTCGGCCCCGGAGAGGCGGGGGAAGTCGTGCGCGAACTGGACGAGCCGGGCGTCGGTCGAGAGCTCCCCGACCCACGCCGCGACGTCCTCGCGCCCGAGGTCGTCGAGGTCGGTGCGCGCGCCGCCGGGTCCGTCGCCGGTCGCGGCGACGCCGTCGTCGGTCCGCAGCGTGAGCACGACGACCCGGTCCGGCTCCGCGGGGCCGCACACGTCCGAGTTGATCCACACACCCCCGGGCCGCGTGTGCGCGTGGACGCGGCGCGCGAACGTCTCGACGTCGCGCACGCCGTCCCCGTACGACGACACCTCGTGCGTGAGCGCGACGGTGAGGGTCGTGTCGACGGAGGCGTCGGGCATCACGGACCGGTCGAGAATGTTGGCCTGCACGAACCACACGTGCGGGTTCGCGAACACGCCCTGCGCCTTCTTGTGCTCGGCCTCCGCGACGAGGTGCCGCGCGACGTCGACCCCGAACAGGTCCGACTCGTGCAGGCGCGGCTCACGCGCCACGTGCTCCAGCAGCCCGCCCGTCGCGCACCCGATGTCGACGATCCGCCCGGGCCGCACGTGCGGGGCGACCTGGGCCCACTTGCGGGCCGACGCGTCCTCGAACGCGGCGGCGTAGGTGCGGTAGTCGCGCGTCGACGTGAGGTCGCCGTCGCCGGACACGACCGGGTCGGCGAAGATGCGCCGCACGTCCTCGACGAACCGGTAGCGCGCGAAGAACTCCGGCACGGCGGGGTGCGCGACGTCGCGCCAGCGCTCGTCCCCCGCGGCGATCTGCTCGACGACGTCCCACGGCCGCGCGGGGAGGTCGCCTCCCGGCTCGGCGGCGTCGAGCTCGACCCCCGCCACCCGGTAGCCGAGGGCGCGGTAGGCGTCGACGAGCGCGGGCGTCGAGCACGCGACGACGGTGTCGGCGGGGTCGGGCGCGACGCCGGTCGCGGTCGCGACGCTCGTCACGACGAGGTGGGCGAAGCGGTCGTCGGGCGCGACGTCGGGCACGGGCACGACGACGGACGCGAGGCCCTCCCGGGTCGTGACGTTCTCGACGAGCGCCTCGCGCCGGTGCCCGGGCAGCGGGTTGCGGCGCGTGCCCGCGTGGTTGGCGGACGTCACGACCCAGACGACCTCCACGTCAGGGGCGCAGCGCACGCGCCGCCCGTCGAGGTCGTGCACCAGCCCGGCGCGCAGCGCGCGGAGGTAGTCGACCTGGTAGCGCGTGACGACGTGGTGGCGGCCGGGGAAGAGGATGCGGCGCACGGGCGGGCCGTCGGTGGGGAGGGGCACCCGCACACGGTGCGGCCAGGCGACACCCGGGCGCAACCCGTCTCACGTCTCGGGCCGCCAGCCGCAGACCTGGGCACGACCCGTCTCACGTCTCGGGCGCCCGGGCGCAGCACCCAGAGGGCGCGCATCCGGGGCACGGCCGCTCACGAGGCGCGGAACGGCGCGGTTCTGTGGGTCCGGGCACGCGTCCGCACCGTGCGACACGCCCGACCTGGACGGTCGTCCACGATGCAGCACGGGGTGGCGTATGCGACGGTATGGGCGATGTTCTGGATCGTGGCAGGGGCTGTGCTCGTCGTGTCCGGCCTCGCGATCGCCGCGACGGCCGTCCGCGGCGCGCGCCGCGCCGGGTCGACGGGTGCGAGCGGCATCGCGATCGCGGTCGGCGGCGGCCTCGTCGTCTGGGGCGCCGTCGCGCTGCTCGTCGGGCTGATCACCGAGGGCTGACCGGGACCTCCCGCGCGTCCACGAGCTCCGCCCCGCTCACCGCGCCCGAGAGCCCGCGGCGCCCCCGCGTGAACGGGACCGCGACGACCGACACCACCGCGAACAGGGCCGCGAGCGGCGCCGCGACCGAGGCGGCCACCCCCACCGCGGCCGGCACCTCCGCCGGCAGGTCGCTCAGCAGACCGAGCGCTCCCCACAGCGCGCCGCCCGCGGCCGCCCGCGCGACGCGCTGCGCCGTCGTGCCGCGCCGACCGGCCCAGCGCGGGGCGAGCCACACCGTCCGCTGGCCCCACGAGGCACCGCCGCCCAGGAACGTCGGCACCACGAACACGACCGCGAACGGCACGAGCGTGCCGAGCATCCACTGGGCCCAGTCCGCGCCGTCGGGCAGCGGCCGCCCGAGGGCGTACAGGACCGTGCGGTAGGCGACCTGCAGCACGACGCCCAGCGCCGTGACGAGCAGCGCGTCGAGCAGCATCCCGAGCCACCGCCGCCACACGGTCACCGGGCGGGCCTCCTCCCGGCGCGCCTCGAGCTCTCCCGCGCGCGGCATCCAGCGCAGCAGGAGGGGCGCCGCGAGCGCCCCGAGGAGCGCGCCGAGCGTGTTGGTCAGCACGTCGTCGACGTCGGCGACGCGGTACGAGCACGGGATGACTCCGAAGATCCCGGTGTACTGCGTCGTCTCGACGAGGAGCGACACGAGCAGGCCGGACAGCGTCGTGACGAGCACCCCGCGGCCGAGGTAGCGCCGCACGAGCACACCCCAGGGGACGAACAGGACGACGTTGAAGACCACCTGGAGCACGGCGGTGCTGCGCAGGGTCGCGCCGAGCCCGAGCCCGGCCGTCTCCCGCCGGACGTCCGCGAGCGAGTGGAACGGCACGAGCTCCGCGCCCGCGACGCCGTACTGCGCGCACCACCGCGCGAGGTCGCCGCTCGGGAGCGGCAGGAGCGTGTACGCCACGAGCGCGACGCCGTAGACCGCGACGGCCGCCGCACCGGCGAGACGCCGGCCGCTCAGGCGTCCGTACCGCCGGTACTGCCACGCGAGCGCGGGCACGAGGAAGGCGGCGAAGAGCAGGGCGCCGCCGAGCAGGCCGACGTACGCGGGCCACGTCCACCGGTCGGTCACGCGGCGGCTCCGCCCTGCGCGGGCCGGCGCCCGGCGCCGGGCGCGGTCGGGTCGAGGGTCGGGGTCGAGGTCGGCGTCACGGGCCCCAGTATCGCGGTCGACGACGACCGGCCCCGTCCGGCGGGACCTTCGGCGCAGCCCGGGGCGAGGGCGCCCGCCTACCGTGGAGGTGCGGTCGGGAATCACGGGTCGCCGAGGGTGCACCGAGGACCCGTCCGGACCGGCCGCCGCGCACCGACCGGTGCGCGCGGCACGACGGACGAGGTGAGCACGATGAAGGCGGCGCGGTACCACGGCAAGGAAGACCTCCGGATCGAGGACGTCCCGGAGCCCGAGACCCGGCCGGGGACCGTGAAGATCCGGCCCGCGTGGACGGGGATCTGCGGCTCGGACCTGCACCTCTACCTCGAGGGCCCGTTCCCGCCCGCGCCGTCGGAGACGCAGCCGCACCCCCTGTCGGGCGAGACGCTGCCCGTCGTGTTCGGGCACGAGTTCTCCGGCGTGGTCGAGGAGCTCGGCGAGGGCGTCGAGGGCCTCGCGGTCGGGGACGCGGTCGTCGTCGAGCCGTTCATGGTGTGCGGCGAGTGCCCGCCGTGCCGCGACGGCCTCTACAACGCGTGCGTGAAGATGGGCTTCATCGGCATCTCGGGCCGCGGCGGCGGGCTGGCCGAGCACGTCGTCGTCGAGCGGCGGTGGGTGCACCCGGTGGGCGACGTCCCGCTGGACCAGGCGGCGCTCATCGAGCCGCTGGCCGTCGCGTACCACGGCGTCCGGCTGTCGGGTGCGCAGGCGGGCGACACGGTCCTCGTCGGCGGCGCAGGGCCGATCGGCCTGCTCACGTGCGCGGTGCTGCACGCGATCGGGGCACGCGCGATCGTCACCGAGGTGAGCGGGGCGCGCAAGGCCAAGGCGCTCGAGACCGGGGTGGCCGACGACGTGCTCGACCCGCGCGAGGTCGACGTCGCCGCCCGCGTCCTCGAGCTCACGGACGGTCGCGGCGCGGACGTCGCGATCGAGTGCTCGGGCGCGCAGCCCGTGCTCGACACGCTGACCCGCGCGCTCAAGGCGGGCGGCACGCTCCAGATCGTGGCGCTGTTCTCCGAGCCGCCGACGCTCGACGTCATGACGGTCCTGCTCCGCGAGCTGACCATCAAGGGCGCGATCGGGTACGCGGACGACCACCCGGCCGTGATCCGGCTCGTGCAGGAGGGCAAGGTGGACCTCGCCCCCTTCGTGACGAGCCGCATCGCCGTCGAGGACGTCGTGGAGAAGGGGTACCGAGAGCTCATCGACCACAAGGACGACCACGTGAAGATCGTCGTGTCGGTGTGAGACGGCGGCCCGCGGCCCCCACCGTCCCCGGGGGCCGCGGGCCGCGCTGCTCGACCTGCGGCGCGCGACGGGGCGTGCCACGGTGGAGGCTCACCGCAGCACCCGGCCCCGGGAGGCCCGCATGGACGTCCTCGCCGCCCACGGCGACGCGATCGGCGCGTTCGACGCGCTCGTGCGCCCGCTGCGCGACGACCGGTGGCCGCTCCCCACGCCCGACGCGGACTGGACCGTGCGCGACCTCGTCAACCACGTCACGGCCGAGCAGCTGTGGGCCCCGGAGCTCCTCGCGGGCCGCTGGATCGAGGACGTCGGTGGCGTCTTCGACGGGGACGTGCTCGGCGACGACCCTGTCGACCGCTGGGTCGACGCGTCCGTCCAGGCGCGCGAGGCGTTCCTCGCGCCCGACGCCCTCGACCGTCGCGTGCACCTCTCGTACGGCGACGAGTCGGGCGCGGAGTACTGCGCGCAGATGACGTTCGACCTCGTGGTGCACGCCTGGGACCTCGCCCGGGCGACAGGCGGGGACGAGGAGCTCGACCCGGCGCTCGTCGCGTGGGCGCTCCGCTACGCCGAGGCGCGCTCGACGTTCCTCGAGCCCGGCCCGCTCTTCCGCGGCCCCCTCGACGTCGACGACGACGCCGACGATCTCACGCGTCTCCTCGCGCTCACCGGTCGCGCGCGCTGACCACCACCCCGCGCGAGACTGGCACCATGCCGTTCGACCGCACCGCACCCGGGACGCCCGCGGAGCCGTCCGACCCACCGCGCCGCCCCCGCCTCCTCGAACCGGCCGCCGACCGCGCGGGCCGGCCCCTCGTCGTCGGGCACCGGGGCAACTCGTCCGTCGCGCCGCAGAACACGCTCGCGGCGTTCGAGGCGGCGTGGCGCGCGGGCGCGGACGCGATCGAGCTCGACGTGCACCTCACCGCCGACCGGCACGTCGTGGTGCTGCACGACGAGGTCGTGGACGAGACCACGGACGGCACCGGCCGCGTGGACGCGCTGACGCTGGCGCAGGTCCGGGCGCTGGACGCCGGGTCGTCGTTCGCGCGGGCGTTCGCGGGCCAGCGCGTCCCGACGTTCGAGGAGGCGGCGCGGTTCGTCGCCGAGCGGCCCGGGATCGAGCTGCTCGTGGAGCTCAAGGGCGTGTGGACGATCGACGACGCGGCGCTCGTGACGGGGGTCGTGGACGCCGCCGGGATCGGGGACCGGGTGGTCGTCCAGTCGTTCTGGCCGCCCACGGTCGCCGCGCTGCGCGACGCCGCCCCGCACCTCGACCGGGCGCTGCTCCTCGCGCTGCACCCGGACAGCCTCGACGAGCTGGTCGCGGTGTGCGCGGACCTGGAGGTCGTGGCGTGCAACCCGGAGGTCGCGCTGCTCGCGCACGAGCCGGGCCTCGTGAGGACGCTGCGCGACGCGGGCCTGCGGGTGCACGTGTGGACCGCGGACGCGCCGGACGAGTGGGACGACCTCCTGGTCCAGGGCGTCGACGGCATCATGACCGACCGACCCGACCGTCTCGTCGGCTGGCTCGACGCACGGCTCGGCCACGCCGGGCGTCCGGGCGCCCGAGAGGTGGACCTCGCGACGTCGCCCTAGCCTCGACGGATGAGCGCGACGACCCCGCCGACGCCCCCGGGTGCGCACCCGCCCGGCACCGCGACGAGCCCTGCCGCGCCCGGCGGCGCGCCCCGCTCGCCCGCGGTGTGCGTGCTCGCCCTGACGCCCCTGCTCGCGATCGAGATCGAGCCCGCCGGGCCGACCGAGACGTCGCCCGAGGTGCACGTCCACCCGGGCGGGCAGGGTCTGTGGCTCGCCCGCATGGCGTACTCGCTCGGGGCGCACGTCGTGGTCTGCGGGCCGTTCGGCGGCGAGACGGGCAGCGTCGCGGCGCACCTCGCCCGCACCGAGAACCTCGAGCTGCGCACGGTCGGCACCGGCGGCAACGGGGCGTTCGTCCACGACCGGCGCAGCGGTCAGCGCACCGAGCTCGTGACGATGGACCCCTACCCCCTGAACCGGCACGAGGTCGACGACCTCTACAGCACCGTCCTGGTCAGCGCGCTCGACGCGGCCGTCACGATCCTCACCGGCTCGGAGACGGGCGTCGGGGTCCCGGCGTCGTTCTTCCGCCGCCTCGCCCACGACCTGCACGCCTCGGACAGCCAGGTCGTCGCGGACCTCTCCGCCGACCAGGCACGGGCCGTCGCCGACGCGCCGGGGGTCGTGCTGAAGATGAGCCACGAGGAGCTCGTCGAGGGCGGCTTCAGCGACGACGAGTCCGAGGAGACGCTCCTGCGGTCCGCGCGCGCCATGGTCGACGCCGGCCCGCGCGCGCTCGTCGTGTCCCGGGCGCACGACCCGTCGCTGCTCGTCACGCGCGAGCACACGTACCGGGTCACGACGCCCCGCGTCACCACCGTCGACCACCGGGGCGCGGGCGACTCGATGACGGCGGGGATCGCCGTCGGGCTGGGGCGCGGGCTCGGCCTGCCCGACGCCGTGCGTCTCGGCGCCGCGGCCGGGGCGCTCAACGTCACGCGGCGAGGCCTCGGGACCGGCCGCCGCGACCAGATCGAGCGCTTCGCGCGCAGCGTCACGGTCGAGGACGTGACCTGACGCCACCCCGCGGAGCGTGACCCCGCACCAGTACCCGGACCCGACCCCCAGGAGGACCTCGTGCGCGCACTCGTGACCAACGACGACGGGATCGACTCCCCCGGCCTGGCGGTGCTCGCCGGGGCGGCGCTCGACGCCGGGTACGAGGTCGTCGTGGCGGCGCCCGCCCGGGAGTCGTCGGGCGCGAGCGCCGCGCTGCTGGGCGCGGAGCGTGACGGTCGGCTCGCCGTCGAGCCGCGGCGGGCACCCGGCCTGCCCGACGACGTCACCTCCTACGCCGTGCGCGCCGCGCCCGCGCTCATCGCGTTCGTCGCCGCCTACGGCGGGTTCGGCCCGCGTCCCGACCTCGTGCTCTCGGGGGCGAACAAGGGCGCGAACACGGGCAACGCGATCCTGCACTCGGGCACGGTCGGCGCGGCGCTGTCCGCGATGACGCACGGCATCCGCTCGCTCGCCGTGTCCGTCGACGCCGCCGAGCCCCGCCACTGGGACACCGCGCGGCTCGTCACGGACCACGTGCTCGCGTGGATGGACGGCGCGCCCGCCGGGGTCCCGCTCGACCGCCGCACGCTCAACGTCAACGTGCCCGACGTCGCCCCCGACCGCCTGCGGGGGCTGCGGCAGGCGCCGCTCGCGTCGTTCGGGCTCGTCCAGGCGAACATCCACGAGGACGGCGACCGGCACCTCGTGCTCCAGTACTCGGGCACCGAGCGGCACTCCGAGCCCGACTCCGACACGGGCCTGCTGACGCGCGGCTGGGCGACCGCGACGCTCCTCGTCGCCCCCTACGCGGACACCAGCCTGGAGGTCCCGCCCCTCCCCGCTCTCCCCTGACGAGCCCCGCCATCGAGCACGGGGTCCGCGACCGCGTCGCGGCGAATCCGGTCGTCAGGCCCGTGCTCGACCGTCGCCGGTCCCGTGGTCGGGGGCGTCGTCGTCCGGCACCGTCTCGTGCTCGGCCGTGCGCTCGCGCTCCTCGATGACGTCCTGGCCGGGACCCGCGAACGCCCGCGATCGCTCCTCGCCCTCGGGCGTCCCGCTGAAGAAGGCGGACTCCGCGGCCTCGGGCAGGTCGTCGTCGTGCCCGACGGCGGGCAGCGGCCGGGTGCTGCCCGGCGCCTCGGCGTCGCCGACGCTCCCGTCCGTCGCCCGGGTTCCGGCGTGGCCGGGACGACCCGCGCCGTCCCGGGGGCCCGGCACGACCCCGACGAGCCGCGTCGGGTCCTCGCTCGGCGCGGCGCCCGCGCCCCGGCCCGCACGCCGGATCGTGCCGAGCACGACGGGCGCGTCGGCACGGCGCGCACCCCGCTCGGCGGGGAGCCGGGGCGGGCGCGCCGGGGCGACGGGACCGTCGTCGTCCGTGGCGTCGCGACCGGGGCCGCCGGGCACGTCCGGACCCCCGGCGCCGAGCCCGTCGCGCTCGTCCGGTCCGTCGAGGTCCAGGGCGTCCACCGCGCGCTCGAGCCGGGTGCGCGGCAGGCCCTGGGGCGCGGCGCGCTGCAACCAGTCGACGAGACCCTCGCGCACGAAGCACCGCAGGTCGAACAGCGTCGGGGCGTCGTGCGCGCTGACGAGCGCGCGCACGCGCACGAGCCCCCCGACGGCGTCGGTCACCTGGAGGATGCCGACGCGCTCGTCCCACAGGTCCGTGAGCCCGAGGAGGCGCCGCAGCTCGGCGCGCATCGGGCCGACCGGCACCTCGAAGTCGAGGTCGAGCTCGACCGTGCCCAGCAGGTCGGCAGCGCGCCGGGTCCAGTTCTGGAACGGCGTCGTCGTGAAGTAGGTCGACGGCATGATGAGCCGGCGGTCGTCCCACAGGTGCACGACGACGTACGTCATCGTGATCTCCTCGATGCGGCCCCACTCGCCCTCGAGCACCACGACGTCGTCGACGCGGATCGCGTCGGTGAACGCGATCTGCATGCCGGCGAAGACGTTGGCGAGCGAGGTCTGCGCCGCGAGCCCCGCGACGATGGAGATGAGCCCGGCCGACGCGAGCAGGCTCGCCCCCGCCGCCCGCGCGGCGGGGAACGTCAGCAGGATGCCCGCGACCGCGCAGACGACGATCACCGCGACGGTGAGCCGCCGCAGCACGGTGATCTGCGTCCGCACGCGGCGCGCGTGCCGGTTGTCGGCCGTGTCCATGCGGTAGCGCTGGAGCGCGGAGTCCTCGAGCACGAACGCGATCGCGCCCACCCACCACGCGCCCACCACGATGAGTGCGATGAGCAGCAGGTGCTCGACGGCGGGCCGCCACGGCGTCCCTGCGTCGGTGGTGACGCGCACGGCGATCCAGACGGCGACGACGGTGAGGACCGCGCGGTCCGGTCGCCGGAGCCGTCGCGACAGGTCCCGGGCCAGCTCGCTGCGCCGCCCGGCCCGCCGGACGACGGCCGAGATCACCGTCCCCAGCACGAAGGCCAGGACCACGCCCGCCGCGACCGCCCCGAGGGTGACGAGGACGTCGGTCGTGCTCTCGAGCTCGGTGTCCATCCCCCCAGGCTAGGCAGGGTGCGAGACCGTCACCTCCGGGCCGTGCGGCGGGCGCGGGGCACCCGGGACCGTGGGGGGCGGGCCAGCCACGGGGCGAGCAGCCGCGTGACGCGCGGCAGCACGAGGTAGGTCATGACGGGCGTGAGGACGAGCGTCGTGACGAGCACGCGCGGGACGACGGGCACGTCGTCCCACGCGGGGACCGTGCTCCCGACGAGCACGGTGAACGCGAGGTTCACCGGGAAGAACCCGAGCCAGATGCTCACGGACTGCTTCCAGCGGGGCGGCGCCGCGGCGACCGCCGGGCTCGACGTCGCGGGCGACGGCGCGGGCGTCGTCGGGGCGTCGAACCAGCCCTCGATGCCCGTGCGGCGCTCGACCCGCGTCTCCTCGACGAGGTCCCGGCCCTGCGCGAGCCACCCCACCCGGTCGGACGACGTCTCCCACGCGTCGAGCGTCGCGGCGTCGGCGAACCGGTAGAGCATGTGCCAGTCGTGCGACCCGGCGGACGCGCGCACCCAGCCGGAGCCGAGGAAGCCCGGGTAGCGGTTGGCGAGGTTGACCCCGTCCTGCACCCAGCGCGTGACGGCGGGGACGTTCTCGGGTCGGACGCGGCGCTCGATCGCGACGGTCACGGGACCGGCGCCGGTGACGGGCGGTCCGGATCGGGGTCGGGTGGGCGGGCTCGGGGCCAGGGCGGGGGCGGGGTCGCCGCCGGTCCGCCGCACGTCCCCGGGGACGTCGTGGGTCATGGGACGAGTGAACGGCGCCGGTGTTTCCGGGTCGTGAACGCGCGCGGGCGCGGGACGGATCGTCCCGCTGGTCGGGACACGGGCCGACGCGCGCGGCAGCCGGGCCGGGCCTACCGTGGCAGGCATGATCTCGTGGGAGCACGCGCTCGCCCTGCGCGACGCGGGCGTGCGGTGGTCCCCCGCCTCGGGCGACCGCTTCCGCCTCCTCACCACCGGCGCCGACGGCGACGTCTTCACCGTGAGCGACATGACCATCGAGCCGCACGAGTTCGACACGGGCGTCGTGCTCGGCTTCAACGGCACGACGGAGTGGGCGCTCGACTCGGTCGCGCTCGAGGACGCGCTGTGGCACCCGCTGGAGGGACAGCTCCGCGAGCTGCTCGGCGGCACGTTCCGCCGGCTGGAGCGCACGGCCGAGGGCTACGTCGTGCGCACCGAGGTGCTCGGCGAGGCGGCCGAGCACCGCGCCACGGACCCGGCGGACGCCTACGCGGATGCGCTGCTCGCGCTCGTCGCCGTGAGCACGGAGGACCCGCCCTGACCCGCCGCCGGCACGCGACCTGGCTCGACGACGTCCGCCGAGCTCCGTCGGTCGTGCGCCGGGTCCTGCGCGCGCTGGGCGACGAGCCGCCCCTCGCCGTCGAGACCGAGCCGCCCGAGGTCTCGCCCGACCTCGTGCCCCTCCTGCGCGAGCTCGGGACGGCGCTCCTCGACTCCGGTCGCTCGGTCACGGACGTCGAGGACGACCTCGAGGCGGTCGCCCGGAGGTCGGGCGCCTCGACCGTCGGCACCCTCGTCCTGCCCACGGGCGTCTTCGTCCGGGTGAGCACCGCGAGCGGCACGGTGGCGGACTTCTCGGCCGCGGAGGCGAGCGGGCTCAACCTCGACCAGATCGGGGCGCTCATGACGCTCGTGCGCCGCCTGCGCACGTCGGACGTCCCGCTCGCCGACGCACGGGCGCAGCTGCGCGCGATCGTCGGGCGCCCGCCCCGCTTCGGTCCCGCGCTCACGGTCGTCGGGCACGGCCTGCTCACCGTCGGGTTCGGGCTCGTGCTCAACCCGACGGGCCCGCTCCTGCCCGTCTACCTCGCCCTCGGGCTGCTCGTCGGCGCGCTGCGCTGGCTCGGGACGCGCTGGCCGACGCTCGCGACCGCCCTGCCCGTCGTCGCCGCGTTCGTCGTCACGCTCCTCGCCGTGGACGTGGTGCACCCGCGGCTGGGCGACGACCCGCTGAGCGTTCTCGTCCCCCCGCTCGTCTCGTTCCTGCCCGGGTCGGTCCTCACCGTCGCGGCGATCGAGCTGACGAGCAACCAGATCGTCGCGGGGGCGAGCCGGCTCGTCTACGGGATCGCGCAGCTCCTGCTCCTCGTGTTCGGCGTCGTCGCCGGGGCCGCCGTCGGGGGGCCGCTCGTCGCGGCGCCGCAGGGCGACCACCTCGGGTGGTGGGCTCCGTGGGTGGGGATCCTCGCCGTCGGGCTGGGGCAGATGCTCTTCGCGTCGTCCCCGCGCGGGTCGCTCCCCTGGGTGCTGCTCGTGCTGCTCGGCGCCTACGCGGCCCAGCTCCTCGGGTCGCTCGCCGCGGCGCCCCTCGCCGGGTTCTTCGGGGCATTCGTCATCGCCCCGCTCGCCGCGTTGGTCGAGCGCTCGCGGCACGGGCCGCCCGCAGCGGTCACGACGCTGCCCGCGTTCTGGCTCCTGGTGCCCGGTGCGCTGAGCCTCCTGGGCCTCTCGGACCTCGTGAACGGCGGCCCCGAGGCCGCGCAGGAGATCGCGAACGCGGTCGTCGCCGTGTTCGGGATCGCGCTCGGGACGCTCGTCGGATCGGCCGTCACGCGCGATGCAGGACGCGTGACACGTACCCTCTTCACGTCCTGAGCACACGGTCCCCACGCCATTCGCGGGGGTTCCCCTCGTGAGACCACTTCTCTGGACGTCCGTCTAGTTGAAGATGGAACAGCCGACAGGCCTCCGCGGTCCACCCCGAGACCGTGCCTGTCGGCGTCGTGGTGAGAGGGCGCGCTCGCGTCCCGCCCGACCGCACGCCGTCGTGGTCACCCCGCGCTCCCCTGCGCAGGTGCCCAGGGACCGGAGCGCGCCGCGCTCGACCGCCCGCGACCACGACCCGATGATCGGATCGTCCGCTTGACCACTGCACAGCACCTCACGTCCACCCCGACCGGCACCACCGGCGCGTACCCCGCCGTCCGCGGCGAGGCGCGCTAGATGGGCCGCCACACCGCGCGCCGGGCCTCGTTCCCCGCCGCACTCGTCTCCGCCGCCCGCCGTGGCACGCCCGGGACCGGCACCGCCGCGACCCGGCGTCGCCGCACCCTCGGGACCGGCGCCGCCGTCGCGGCCGTCGCGCTCACCGCGAGCACCGCCGCGGCGGCCTTCGCCAACGGGGCGGCGCCGTCCGCGTCGTCCGCCACGACGGACGCGAGCGGCGCGACGCCCGCCGACGCCCCGACGTCCGGCACCGCCGTGGCCCCCGTGGTCCTCGGCGCGCCCGCCGACCTCGCGACCGCCGACCCGGCGACCGTGGAGGCGGCGAGCGACGTGCTCGTCCGAGCCCAGTTCCTCACCGGCGAGGGCGCCGCGTCGCTCACGCCCGAGCAGGTGGCCCAGATCGAGGACGCGCGCACGCGCCTCAGCGAGGCCGTGACCGAGGCGTCCGCGCCCGAGGACGCGGCGCTCCTCGGCTCCCCCGCCGGGCCGGGTCTCGCGAGCCCCGACGACGCCACGGCGTCCGCCGAGGCCGCCGACGAGCCACCGACCGACGACGCCCTCACCGCTGCCGAGACGCTCGGCGCGAGCGTGCCCGCTCTCGACGGCCGCGGCGACGACCGTGCGAGCCGGTCCTCGGCCCGCACGCCGCTCGACGAGCTGGGGGCCGCCGTCCCGACGCTCGACCCCGCGACGCCGGACCTCGCCCAGACGGCCGACGACGCCGCGCCCGGGACGGACGCGGCCACGCCGTCGGCGGACGCCGACGCGGCGACCGAGTCGCCCGAGGAGGACGCGGCAGCCGCGGACACGGCCACCGACGCACCGGACCTCGGCACCGGCGCGCCCGCCGACGCCCCGGCCGAGGACGCGCCCGACGCCGACGAGGCGCCGACGGCTCCCGTCGGCACCGGCGGCACGGAGGAGATCGCCGCGCTGACGGCGGAGCTCACGACCCTGCTCGACGCCGCCGGCTCGGGCGTGACCGTCCAGGTCGTGCCCGGACCGCCGTCGCCCGAGGAGGTCGCCGCCCAGCTCGACCAGTGGGCCACCTCCACCGCGGGCTTCGGCAACGGGCAGATCCCCGCGAGCGCGCTCTGCGAGCTGTCGTTCGCGCCCGGGGAGCAGCTCCGCTGCGACGCCGCCCACCAGATCGAGGCCCTCAACGAGAAGTTCCGCGAGACGTTCGGCGCGAACCTCTCCGTGACGGACTCCTACCGCTCGTACGCGTCCCAGGTCGCCGTGAAGGCGTCCCGCGGCTACTTCGCGGCGCCGCCCGGGATGTCGAACCACGGCTGGGCGCTCGCGCTCGACCTCGGCGGCGGCATCCAGAGCTACGGCACCGCGCAGTACGAGTGGATGCGCGCCAACGCGCCCGCCTACGGGTGGGACAACCCCGAGTGGGCTCGCGCCGGCGGGTCGAAGAACGAGCCCTGGCACTGGGAGTACGGCGACATCTCCTGACGAGCCGCACCACCACGACGACGGCCCCGGTCCGCGACGACCTCGCGGACCGGGGCCGTCGTCGTCCCTGTCCGCCGACGCGGGGCCCGTCAGGTGAGGGCGTCCGCGAGGAGCAGCATCGTCACGAGGAACCCGGTGACGAGGTTGAGCCACAGAAACGCGCGCCAGCCCGCGTTCGCGCGCTCGCAGTCGTCGTCGCGCACGTCGCGGAAGCGCAGCACGTTGACCGCGTACGGCAGCGGGAGCAGCGCGGCGAGGACGCCGGGCCACGGGAGCACCGCGAGCACGACGGCCGCCCCGACGTACGCCGCCGCCGCGGCGAGCACGGTCGCGTGCGCGCCGATCGCCGTCGCGACGGACGCGATGCCGCCCTCGCGGTCCGCGCGCACGTCCTGCACCGCGCCGAACGCGTGCGACGCCATGCCCCAGAGCACGAAGCCGACGAGCACGGGCCAGACGGAGCGCGCGGAGAGGTCCGCGTCGACGAGCACGAGCGCGTAGAGGAGCGGGCCCGCGAAGTGCATCGCGGAGGTGAACGAGTCGAGGAACGGGCGTTCCTTGAACCGCAGCCGGGGCGCCGAGTAGGCGACGACGCCGAACACCACGAGCGCGAGGACCGCGCCCGCGAGCGGGTCGCCGAGGAGCAGGAGCGCGACGAGGAACGGCACGTTGGTCGCGACGCACGCGCGCAGGATGCGACGGTGCGTGACGCGCGCGGTCGCCGGGTCCGCCAGCGCGCCCTCGATCCCGCCCTTGCGCGGGTTCCGCAGGTCGCTCGCGTAGTCGAAGACGTCGTTCACGCCGTACATGAGCAGGTTGTACGGCACGAGGAAGTAGAGCGTCCCGAGGACGAGCGCGAGGTCGACGCGCCCGCCGGTCGCGACGAGGTACCCGGCAGCGAACGGGTAGGCCGTGTTGATCCAGGAGAACGGCCGCGAGGCGGCGAGGACCTCTTTCATCGGCCGTCCTCCGCGGCACGCCCGCGCCCGGCTCCGCGCCCGGGCCCGCGGCCCGCGGTGCGGTCGCGACCGCGCGCGCCGAGCACGGTCCACAGCACCGGCATCCCGAGCGCGGCGGCGAGCGCGTACGCGAAGTCCTCGAGCGGCGCCCCCCAGAGGTAGACGCCGAGGATCTTGTCGGGGTGGTAGACGTACAGGTCGGCGGCGATCATCAGCGTGTCGAACACGAGGGTGAGCACGCACATGACGACGGCCGTCCACACGAGCGGCCCGGGTCGCAGCCGACGCAGCACGCGCCACGACACCACGACGAGCGCCGCGAGGACGATGACGTTGAGCACGATGTTCGTCACGCGTCGTCCTCCCCGGCGCGGCGGGCCGCGAGCACCCGCTCGGCGCCCCGCCAGACGAGCAGCGCGTTGTAGCACAGGAGCGTCAGGAACACCGCCTCCTCGACGGGGAGGTCGGGGGCGAGCAGCAGCCCGGTCATCCACGGGCTCTCCCCGCGCGCGAAGATCCCGAGCGCGAGGCCCGCGACGTCCCACGCGAGGAACCCGACGACGCCGAGACCGACCGTGAGCGCCGCACGCCGGGGGTCGGACCAGAACGCGAGCCGGAACCGGCGGTCGAGCACGGCGAGGCCGCCGAGCGAGACCGCGAGCGCACCGAGGTAGGCGAGGCCCGTCACCGGCGGACCGCCACCGGCCGGTCCGCCGGCCGGAGCCGTTCGGGCCGGCGGCTCGCGGCGAGGAAGCCCTCGCGCAGCGGCTCGGGCAGCGGACGCGCGGACGTCTCGCCGAGCAGCCGCTTGGCGACGAGCTCGGCGCTGATCAGGCACATCGGCAGTCCCACGCCCGGGATCGTGCCACCTCCGGCGTGGTAGAGCCCGTCGACACGGCGGGACGCGTTCCCCGGGCGCCACAGGGCGGACTGCCGCAGGGTGTGCTCCATGCCGAGCGCGCCGCCACGCCAGGCCGAGAGCTCGGTCGCGAAGTGCGCGGGCCCGAGCACGCGCCGCGTGACGACGCGCCCCGGGAGGTCCTCGACGCCCGCCCAGCGCCCCACCTGGGCGAGGTAGCGGTCGGCGAGCCCGTCGAGCGTGCGCCGCGACGGCTCGTCCCCGCCGAGCGTGGGGTCGGCGGGGAACGGGACGAGGAGGAACAGGTTCTCGTGGCCGGGCGGCGCCGCGGGCGCGGCCGACGTCGGCCCGTCGGTCGCGCTCGTGCGCGACACGTAGAGCGAGGCGGGCTCGGGCACGCGCAGGCCACGGGGGTCGCTGCGACGGTCCGGGCCGAGCACCGCGTCGAAGTTGGCGGGCCAGTCCTTCGTGAAGAACAGCGAGTGGTGCGCGAGCTCGGGCAGCTCGCCGCGGACGCCCGCGAGCACGAGCAGCGCCGAGATACCGGGGCCCTTGTCCTCCCACGCCGCGGCGGGGAGGTCGGCCCAGCGGGGCTCGAGGAGGGCGGTCTCCGTGTGGTGCCGGTCGGCGGCCGAGACGACGACGTCCGCCTCGACGAGCTCGCCCGACGCGAGGCGCACGCCGGTGACCCGACCGCGGCGACCGCCGCCGGGCACGACCTCGATGCCGGCGACGTCGGCGCCGGTGCGCACCTCGGCGCCCGCGTCGCGCGCGAGCCGCTCGACGGCCTCGATGAGCGTGTACATGCCCCCGCGGGGGTACTGGACGCCGTCGACGAGGTCGAGGTGGCTCATGAGCGAGTAGAGCGCGGGCGCGCGGTAGGGCGACGACCCGAGGAACACGGCGTGGTACCCGAGGAGCTGCTGGAGCCGCGGGTCCTCCACGGCGCGCGCGGCGCGGTCGGCGAGCGACTCGCGCAGGAGCGCGGCCAGGCGCGGCAGCCGGCGCACCACCGCGGGCGAGAGCGCCCGGTCGGGGCGCTCGAAGGTCGTGTAGAGGAAGTGGTCGAGCGCGAGCCCGTACGCCTCGCTCGCGTCCTCGGCGTACGCGGCGACCCGGCCTCCGGCACCCGGCTCGATCGCGTCGAGCCGCGACCGGTTCACGCCGGGGTTGCCGGACAGCTCGAACGTCGACGCCGCGCCGTCCGCGCCCGGCTCGAAGAAGACCCGGTACGCCGGGTCGAGCGGGACGAGGTCGAGGTGGTCCTCGACGCGCGCGCCGAGCAGCCCGAAGAAGTGCTCGAACACCTCGGGCATGAAGTACCAGGACGGGCCCGTGTCGAAGCGGAAGCCGTCCACCTCGAGCGTCCCGGCCCGGCCGCCCACCTCGTCGTGCCGCTCGAGCAGCGTCACCCGGGCGCCGCCGCGCGCGAGCAGGGCGGCGGTGGCGAGCCCGGCGATCCCGCCCCCGACGACGACGACGCGCGGAGCCCTCACGCGAGCACCTTCCGCGGGCGCGGGGACCGGGCGGACGCCACCTGGCCGAGGAGCTGGCCGCCGGCGGCGCGCGCCGCGAGCGCGACCTTCATCGTGTCCGGGATGCGCACGCGCGCACGCAGGATGTCCTCCGGCGGCGTCGCGGCGAGACGCGCGAGGAGCCGCTCGTAGACGGCGACGGTCGCGGCCACGGCGATGCGCGGGCGCACCGGGAGGCCGGGCAGCGCGGCGCGGGCCGCGGCGAGGTCGCCCTCCACCTCGCGGCAGAACGCCTCGACGTCCCGGCGGCGCAGGCGGCCGGGGACGACGCCGGGCAGGTACGCGCGCCCGAGCTCGTCGTGGTCGGTGCGCAGGTCGCGCAGGAAGTTGATCTTCTGGAACGCCGCGCCGAGCGCGCGGGCGCCCCGGACGAGCACCGGGTCCGGGACGCGCAGCGGCTCTCCCGGTCGGCGGCGCGCGTTGAGGAACACCTCGAGGCACATGAGGCCGACGACCTCCGCCGAGCCGTAGACGTACCGCTCGTAGCTCTCCCGGTCGTGCACGCGGACCGTGAGGTCGGTGCGCATCGAGGCGAAGAACGGGTCGACCTCGTCGTGCCCGAAGCCGCAGCGGCGCGCGGCGCGCGCGAACGAGTGGACGACGAGGTTCGTCGACCAGCCGCGGTCGAGCGCCCGCGCCGTCTCCGCCTCGAGCTCGTCGAGGAGGTCCGCCGCACCGTCGCCGCGGCGCGTGTCCACGACCTCGTCCGCGATCCGCACGAGCCCGTACACCGCGTCGATCCCGTCGCGGGTCGGCGCGTCGAGCAGGCGTGCGCCGAGCCCGAACGAGGTCGAGTACGCCGCCAGCACGACCCGGCTCGTGCGTGCGGCGGTCAGGTCGTACAGCCGTGCCGCGTCGCTCTCGTCACCCACGTCGTCGTCCCGCCTTCCGTCGCCGGGGCACCTCCCCGGTCAATCCTCAGCATGCTGAGGGATGTAGGGTCGCACGGGACGCCGGATTTCACACCTCGGAGGCGGCCTCGCGCGTCGTGTCGATGCGGCGAGGCCCGGACTGCCAGGCCTCCCACGCCGACGAGATGATCTCCGGCAGCCCGTTGGTGGCGCGCCAGCCGAAGAGCTCGTTGATCCGTCGCGGGTTCCCGACGAGCTGCGGCGGGTCGCCCGCGCGACGGGGCAGGACCTCAGGCGTGACGTCGAGCCCGCTCACGCGCCCGATCTCGTCGATCACCTCGCGCACCGAGGAGCCCTCGCCCGTGCCGACGTTGAAGACGTCGAACGGACGCTCGTCCACGTCGAGGTACTCGAGCGCGGCGAGGTGGGCCTGCGCGAGGTCGAGGACGTGGATGTAGTCCCGGATGCACGTGCCGTCCGGCGTCGGGTAGTCGTCCCCGAAGATCTTGGGCCGCTCGCCGCGCTCCAGGCGGTCGAGCACCATGGGCACGAGGTTGAGCACCGCAGGGTCGCCGAGGTCCGGCCAGCCCGCGCCGGCGACGTTGAAGTAGCGCAGCGCGACGAACCGCAGGCCCCACGCGCGGGTCGCGGCCCGGCCGAGCCACTCCCCGACGAGCTTCGTCTCGCCGTAGGGGTTGATCGGCTCGGCGTGCAGCTTCTCCTCGACCAGGGACACCGACGGCATGCCGTACGTCGCCGCCGACGAGGAGAAGACCAGGCGGTCGACACCGGCCGCCTGCATCGCGGTGACGAGGTTCGTGAAGCCACCGACGTTCTGCTGGTAGTACCAGGCCGGCTTCTCGACCGACTCCCCCACCTGCTTGCGCGCCGCGAAGTGGACCACCGCGCGCACGTCGTGCTCGGCCATCGCGCGCGTGAGGACGTCCACGGCCTCGGGCGACGCGACGTCGACCTCGACGAGCACCGCGTCGCCGACGCGGTCCGCGCGACCCGTGCTCAGGTCGTCGACGACGACCACCTTCTCGCCGCGCTCCTGCAGGAGGCGCACCACGTGCGCGCCGATGTACCCGGCTCCGCCGGTCACGAGGATCGTCATGCCACCAGCCTAGTGCGCGCGTCCCGCCCGACGGCGGCCCGTCCCCCGGGTGTCCGGTCGCGCGTCGCGAGAAGGCCCGACGGCGCCCTCAGGCGTGGCCGTGGGCCTCGCGGTCGCGCAGGGCCGCGGTCTCGAGCTGGAAGGTCGAGTGCTCGACGGAGACCGGGAAGTGGTGCGCCACGCACGTGCGCACCCGCTCGACGATCTCCAGCGCGTGCCCGTCCCGGAAGCACGCGTCGTCCACGACCACGTGCGCCGAGATGGTCGGGAGCCCGGTCGCGACCGTCGACGCGTGCAGGTCGTGGACGTCCTCGACGTGGTCGAGGGACAGGATGTGCCGGCGTACGTCGTCGAGGTCCAGCCCTTCGGGCGTGAACTCCATGAGGACGGCCGTCGCCTCGCGCAGGAGCCGGAAAGCGCGGGGCACGATGAGGACCGCGATGAGCAGGCCGGCGATCGCGTCGGCCCGCTGGTAGCCCGTCGTGGCGATCACGACAGCGGCCACGATGACGCCGACGGAACCGAGCGCGTCGTTGACCACCTCGAGGAACGCCGCGCGCAGGTTGAGGTTCGCGCGCCGCCCCGACGCGAGGACCGCGATGGCGACGAGGTTCCCCACGAGGCCGACGATCCCGAACACGAGCAGCTCGGAGGAGGGGACCTCCGGCGGCTCGAGCAGGCGCCGGACGCCCTCGACCGCGGCGTACGCGCCGACCGCCAGGAGCAGGGCCGCCTGCGCGAGCGCCGCGAGCACCTCGACGCGGCGGAAGCCCCACGTGCGGTGCTTGGTCGCCGGGCGCAGCGCGAGCGACGCCGCGACGAGCGCGACGGCCAGCCCGACCGCGTCGGTGAGCATGTGCGCCGTGTCCGTGAGGAGCGCCAGGCTCCCCGTGAGCACCGCGCCGACGGCCTGGGCCGCGAGGATCGTCGCGGTGATGCCGAACGCGACGGCGAGCCGTCTGCGGTGGTCGGGCGCGTCGAGGCCACCTGCGCCGTGGTCGTGACCCGCTCCCATCGATCCTCCATTCATCGGTATGTACCGATGTTATCGGTGATCATCGATGTTTTCTAGACGGAGTGCACCGTGAGGCGCGCCACGCGCAGGGGTCAGGGGGCGAGTGCGACGTGCTCCGCGTCGGCGAGGAGGTGCGCGACCTCGGGCCGCACGAGCCGGTACCAGGACGACCGCCCTTCCCGTCGCACCGCCACGACCCCCACGTCGCGCAGCGTGGTGAGGTGCGCCGAGACGGTCGACTGGGCCAGCCCGAGCTCGCGCGTGAGGTCGACGACGCGCCGCTCGGAGCCCGTGAGCAGGTGCACGATCGCCAGGCGGCGCGGCTCGGCGAGCGCGTGCAGGAGGCGCGCGACCGCCTCGTGGTCGTGCGCGCCGTCGTGCCGGGGGTCGCTCGCGGCGCTCGTCGTCACCCGCCGATCCTAGCGATCGGCACCCGCGGACCGCCCGGGCTCAGCCCCAGCCGAGCTCGTGCAGCCGGTCGTCGTCGATCCCGAAGTGGTGCGCGATCTCGTGGACGACGGTCACCGCGACCTCCTCGACCACGTCCTCGCGCGTCTCGCAGATCGCGAGCGTCGGGTTGCGGAAGATCGTGATGCGATCGGGCAGCGCGCCCGCCGCCCACATGTGGTCCCGCTCCGTGAGCGGCACCCCCTCGTAGAGCCCGAGCAGCTCGGGGTCGTCGTCGGGCGCGTCGTCCTCGACGAGCACCACGACGTTGTCCATCTGCGCCGCCAGGTCCTCGGGGACGAGGTCCAGCCCGTCGCGCACGGCGTCCTCGAACTCGGCCCGCGTCATCTCCACCACCCGCCCATCCTCCCCCGCGCGGGAGGCGGATCCGACGAGGAACGCCCGGCGACGCCGCTGTACACTGGCCGTCGTTCCTGAGCCCCCATCGTCTAGCGGCCTAGGACCCCGCCCTTTCACGGCGGTAGCACGGGTTCGAATCCCGTTGGGGGTACGCGAGATCGCGTCGGGACCGGTGGCCACCGGCGGATTTACGGATCGGCTCACCGGTACGGTACGATCCTCTCGGTTCGAATGCGGGCCACCACGCCACCAGGATCACTGGTGAAAATCACCGGGTTCCCTGGTGCTAAGGTGTGTCTCGCGAAGAACAGCAAGGCCCTGTAGCGCAGTTGGTTAGCGCGCCGCCCTGTCACGGCGGAGGTCGCGGGTTCAAGTCCCGTCAGGGTCGCGTGAGGCGAAGAGCCCGGTCGGCATCGGCCGGCCGGGCTCTTCCCCCATGGCTCTGTAGCTCAGTTGGTAGAGCGTTCGACTGAAAATCGAAAGGTCACCGGATCGACGCCGGTCGGAGCCACCGAGAGACCCCCGCCCGGGATTCCGGTCGGGGGTCTTCTGCGTCCCGAGCCGGAACGGCGCCCGTCTCGCCCCGGGGCACCACGCACACCCCCGGGGAAGTTGCGCGCCGACCCCGGTGCCGGTTGAGTGGTGGGGGATCACCTGCGGAAAGGCTGAGAGATGAGCGACTGGATCGACGGGCGCATCCCGCCCGAGGAGCAGAAGCCGACGGTCGGACAGCTCGTGGAGCGCCTGTCCGAGCAGGCGACCCGGCTCGTCCGCTCGGAGATCGCCCTCGCGAAGGCCGAGCTGACGACGAAGGCGAAGCACGCCGGCATCGGCATCGGCCTGCTCGTCGTCGGCGGTGTGCTCGTGCTGTACGGCCTGGGCTTCCTGCTGCACTCCGCCATGGAGGGCCTCGCGACCGCGATGCCGCTGTGGCTCGCCGCGCTGATCGTCGGCGGCGCCCTCGTCCTGGTCGCCGGTACGCTCGCGTTCGTCGGCGTCAAGCAGCTCCAGCGGGGCGTGCCCCCGACGCCGACCGGCGCGGTCGAGAGCATCAAGGAAGACGTCGCGACCATCAAGGAAGGACTGCGCCCGTGAGCGGAAACGGCGAGACCCCCGACCCTCAGCTCTCCCCGTCCCAGCTCGAGGACGAGATCGCCCGGACCCGCAAGGAGCTCGCGGGGACGATCGACGAGCTCACCACGCGCCTCGACCCGCGCGTCCAGGCCAAGGCCGCCGCGCAGCAGGCGAAGCAGGCGGCGAGCGACACCGGGGCGTTCCTCTCCGGCAACGGCCTGCCCGAGGAGGACCCGGACCGGTCCCGCAACGTCAAGCTCCTGCTGGGTGCTGCCGTGGTCGGCGTCGCGCTGGTGGCCGCGGCGATCCTCCGTCGCCGCTCGTAGCGAACCCGTCGACGAACGCCGTCGACCCCGCGCCGATGCTCCATCGGACGCGGGGTCGACGGCGTTCCGGCGTGCGGGAGGTGTCCGTCACGCGGGACGTCCGGGATGTTCGACGACGCACGCGACCGGGGCGCGGCCAGCGCGAGGCGCGAGGGCGCGCGTCGTACCGGCATCCGTGCGACGTCGTGCCGCCGCGCGAGAGCCGTGGGCGCGGCCCGCGCCGGGTCAGGACTTGTCGTTGCCCTCCGCGGGCTCGCTCGCGGCACCGAGCAGGGCTCGGACCTCCGACTCGCGGTAGCGCCGGTGGCCGCCCAGGGTGCGGATCGACGACAGCTTGCCCGCCTTCGCCCAGCGGGTGACGGTCTTGGGGTCGACGCGGAAGAGGCTGGCGACCTCGGCGGGCGTGAGCAGAACCTCGGACTCTCCGTGCATGGACATCACGACACCTCCTCCTGGTACGCGCTGGTCCGGCAGATACCCCGGATCACGACGACAGCACGACGCCAGTACCTTCCATTGTCGCAGCATGCGGATTTCGGGCGACTTGACGGACGGGTGAATTAGGCGCTCTATGGTCGGATCGGCCGGATAGGCGCTCCTGCGGCATACGAGAGCGTTGCCGCAGGTGGTCCGTAAGGGCTCTTCCGACCGCCGGACCCGGTCCGCGCGAGCCCGCGCGGTGGAGACTGTGTGACGGTAGGCACGTCCGCGGCTCGGCCGGGGTCCTGAGTGGATGGAATAGGCCCTGAGCATGTACCGTTGGACCCTGAACAGACGAAACTACACCCCGGGGCCGCACGTCTGAGTACGTTGCCGCCCCGCTTCTACGTTGAGGGGGTCGGAGCCATGGGCCGCGGCCGTCAGAAGGCAAAGCAGACCAAGGTCGCTCGCGCGCTGAAGTACTACAGCCCCGAGACGAACTACAGTGCGCTCGAGCAGGAGCTCACGGGTCACAGCCGTACGGATGTCGTGACGGACTCGCGCTTCGGCGCCGAGCCGGACGACCTCGAGCGCTACGACCAGCGCTACAACGACTGGTCCGACGACCGCTGACGGTCGTCCGCGACACCCCCTCCGCCGTCTCGCACGGACGCATCTGACCTCGACGGCGCCGTCGCCTGCCCGCAGGCGGTGGCGCCGTCGTCGTGCGTCCGTGGCGCCGACGACAGAGCACCCCACCGCGAGTCCGCGACGGACCACCGCGACGTCGCGCCCGCGGGCACGCAGCCCAGGCCGGGCCGGACGCCGCGGGACCCGCGCGCCGACCCGACCGGGCGGTGATCAGGACCGGTAGTCGCCGACGAGGCGCACCGCGCCCGCCTGGACGCCCTTGGTGCCGGCGACCAGGTCACCGTCGGCCAGGTCGCGGGACGCCCCCGGGTCGAAGGCCTCGACCGTGCCGAGCACCCATGCGGGCACGCCCAGCGCGGCGCACCGCGCCAGGGCGGCGTCGACGCCGTCCGCGCCCACGACCGCGACCATCCCGACGCCGAGGTTGAGCGTGTTCTCGAGGTCGCCACGCGGGACCCCGCCCAGCTCGCGCACGAGGCGGAAGACGGGCGGCACGTCCCAGCTCCCCCGGTCCACGACGCCGACGAGCCCGGCCGGGAGGACGCGCGCGAGGTTCGCGGCCAGGCCGCCGCCCGTGACGTGCGTGAACGCGTGGACCTGGGCCGCGTCGTCGGCGGCCAGGGCGAGGCAGTCGCTCGCGTAGACGCGCGTCGGGGTGAGCAGCTCCTCGCCGACGGTGCGGCCGAGCTCGTCCACGTGCCGCTCGAGGCCCCAGCCCGCGTGCTTCAGCACGGCGCGCACGAGCGAGTAGCCGTTCGAGTGGAGGCCCGACGACGCCATGCCGACGAGCACGTCGCCCTCGCGGACGCGATCCGGGCCGAGCAGCGCGTCCGCCTCGACGACGCCCGTGGCCGCGCCCGCGACGTCGTACTCGTCCTCGCCGAGCAGGCCCGGGTGCTCGGCCGTCTCCCCGCCGACGAGCGCCGTGCCGGCGACCTCGCAGGCGGCGGCGATGCCCCGGACGATGCCCGCGATGCGCTCGGGCACGACCTTGCCGCACGCGATGTAGTCGGTCATGAACAGCGGCTTGGCGCCCACCACCACGATGTCGTCGACGACCATGCCGACGAGGTCGAAGCCGATCGTGTCGTGCACGTCGAGCGCCTGCGCGATCGCGACCTTGGTGCCGACGCCGTCGGTCGACGTCGCGAGCAGCGGACGGCGGTACGTCGCGACCTCGGAGAAGTCGTAGAGCCCGGCGAACCCGCCGACGCCCCCGAGGACCTGCGGCCCGTGGGTGCGGCGGACGGCGTCCTTCATGAGCTCGACGGCCTTGTCACCGGCCTCGGTGTCGACCCCCGCGGCGGCGTAGGTGAGGCCCGTGCGGGGCGAGTCGGCAGTCATGGTGTCGGCTCCAAAGGTGTCTCGCGGCGCGCGCGCCGGTGGTGCGGAGGGTGCGGGTCAGGGGTGCTGGAGGGCGCCGGCGCCGCCGGCGGTCACCGAGAGGCTGCGCAGCCCGTCCTCGGGCGCCCCGAGCGGGAGCTCGGCCTGCTCGAGGAGGTGCTTGCCGAGCTGGTCGTCGGGCGGCAGCTCGATGGGGTACTTGCCCGTGAAGCACGCCGTGCAGAGCTGGGACGACGGCTGCTCGGTCGCCGAGATCATGCCCTCGGTCGAGATGTAGCCGAGGCTGTCGGCACCGAGCGACTGGCCGATCTCGTGCGGCGAGAGGCCGTTCGCGATGAGCTCGGCGCGCGACGCGAAGTCGATGCCGTAGAAGCACGGCCACTTCACGGGCGGCGAGCTGATGCGCACGTGCACCTCGGCGGCGCCGGCCTCGCGCAGCATGCGCACGAGCGCGCGCTGGGTGTTGCCGCGCACGATCGAGTCGTCGACCACGACGAGCCGCTTGCCGCGGATCACGTCGCGCAGCGGGTTGAGCTTGAGGCGGATGCCGAGCTGACGGAGCGTGTCCGACGGCTGGATGAACGTGCGACCCACGTAGGCGTTCTTCGTGAGCCCCTGGCCGAACGGGATGCCCGACTCGGCGGCGTAGCCCACGGCGGCAGGCGTGCCCGACTCGGGGACCGGGATGACGAGGTCCGCCTCGACCGGGTGCTCGCGGGCGAGCTGGCGGCCCATCTCGACGCGCGCCGCGTGCACCGAGCGGCCGTTGATGCTCGTGTCCGGGCGGGCCAGGTAGACGTACTCGAAGACGCAGCCCGCGCGCTCGATGGGCGCGAACCGCTGCGAGCGGAGCCCCTCGGCGTCGATCGCGATGAGCTCGCCGGGCTCGACCTCGCGCACGAAGGACGCGCCCACGATGTCGAGCGCGGGGGTCTCGCTCGCGACGACCCAGCCGCGCTCGAGACGGCCGAGCACGAGCGGGCGCACGCCCTGCGGGTCGCGCGCGGCGTAGAGCGTGCGCTCGTCCATGAAGACGAGCGAGAAAGCGCCGCGCAGGCGCGGGAGCACCTCGAGCGCCGTCGCCTCGAGCGTGTGGTCGGCGTCGCCCGCGAGGAGCGCGGTGACGAGCGCGGTGTCCGTGGTGTTGCCGCGCGCGAGCTCGCCGCGGCGCTGGCTGCCGTAGCGCTCGGCGACGAGGTTGACGAGCTCGGCGGAGTTGGTGAGGTTGCCGTTGTGCCCGAGGGCCACGGTCCCGGACGCGGTGGCGCCGAGCGTGGGCTGCGCGTTCTCCCACGTCACGCCGCCCGTGGTCGAGTAGCGGCAGTGCCCGACGGCGATGTGCCCCGTCAGGGCGTTGAGGGCCGTCTCGTCGAAGACCTGGGAGACGAGGCCCATGTCCTTGTAGACGAGGATCTGCTCGCCGTTGCTCGTCGCGATGCCCGCCGACTCCTGGCCGCGGTGCTGCAGCGCGTAGAGCCCGAAGTAGGCGAGCTTGGCGACCTCCTCGCCGGGCGCCCAGACACCGAAGACGCCGCAGGCGTCCTGGGGGCCTTTCTCGCCGGGCATGAGGTCGTGGTTGAGAAGTCCATCTCCGCGGGGGGCCACGTACCTCAGTGTCCCACAGCGTGCGAGCGAGGGCGGAAGCGGACGAGCAGGCGGACGGCGGCCCGCCGTCGTTCACGGTGGCGTTACGTCGTCCCATCTGCCGGTCGGGGGTTTCGCTGCGTGGGAACGCCGCGCTTGAATCTCGACTTACCGGACCGAGCGAGTCAAGTATCGCCACCGCGCCGGGCCCGCACCACCACCGTTCCCGCCTCCCGGGACCCGACGAAGGACGACACCATGCGACGCCTCCGGACGACGATCACCCTCGCGGCTGCCGCGGCAGCCACCGCCCTGGTCCTCACCGCCTGCGCGCCGACCGCCGTCGACGGGTCCGGCGGGGGCGACGCGGGCGGCGACGGGGGCTCCGACGTCGAGCCCACGACGCTCTCGCTCGTCGGCTTCGCCGTGCCCAAGGCGGGCAACGACGCGGCGCAGGAGCTCTGGGGCGAGACCGAGGACGGCCAGGGCGTGACCTGGGAGACGTCGTACGGCGCGTCCGGCGACCAGAGCCGCGCGGTCGCCGACGGGCTGGAGGCCGACTACGTGCACTTCTCGCTCGAGGGCGACGTGACGCGCCTCGTGGACGCGGGCCTCGTCGCCGAGGACTGGGACGCGGGCGAGAACCAGGGCATCGTCAGCCAGTCCGTCGTGGTCCTCGTGGTCCGCGAGAGCAACCCGAAGAACATCCGGAGCTGGGAGGACATCGTCCGGCCCGGGGTCGAGATCGTCACCCCCAACCCCGGCTCGTCGGGCTCGGCCCGCTGGAACATCCTCGCCGGGTGGGGCAGCGTCATCGCGAACGGCGGCTCCGAGGAGGACGCGACCGAGTACCTGCGGAAGTTCTTCAGCAACGCGGTGGCGCTGCCCGGCAGCGGCCGCGACGCGACGACGGCCTTCACGTCCGGCACCGGCGACGTCCTGCTCTCCTACGAGAACGAGGCGATCCTCGCGCGGCAGAACGGCGAGACGTTCGACTACGTGGTCCCCGACCAGACGCTCCTCATCGAGAACCCCGCCGCGGTGACGGTCGACGCCGACCCGAAGGCGCAGAGCTACCTCGACTTCGTCCTCACGCCCGAGGGCCAGGAGGCGTTCGCGCACGTGGGCTTCCGCCCGCTCACCGGCGACGTCGACGTCGAGGTCGAAGGCGCGAACGACCCGAGCGACCCGTTCCCGACCGTCCCCACCCTCCTCACCATCGCCGACGACTTCGGCGGCTGGTCCGCGACCAACGACAAGTTCTTCGGCGACGAGGGCCTCGTGACGAAGATCCAGGCCGAGACCGGGAAGCAGTGAACCGTGGCCTCGACCCTCGCTGAACGACCGGGCCGGGCGGCGCGCGAGCACCGTCCGGCCCCGGCCGCGCCTCCCGGCCGCACGCGCCGTCGGGCGCCCAACGGCCCCTACCGGCTCACGGCGACCTCGGGCCTCGGGCTCGGCGTCGCGCTCGTGTGGTTCTCGGCCCTCGCCCTCGTCCCGCTGGTCGCCGTGCTCGTCGAGACGTCCGTCGGCGGCTGGCCCGCCTTCGTCGCCGCCGTGACGCAGCCGCAGACCGCCGCGGCGCTGACCCTCACGGTGACGCAGGCGCTCGCCGTGACCGCCGTCAACGTGGTCATGGGCACGCTGATCGCGTGGGTCCTCGTGCGCGACCGGTTCCCCGGCAAGCGGCTCCTCGAGGTGCTCATCGACATCCCGTTCGCGCTCCCCACGATCGTCGCCGGACTCGTGCTGCTCGCGCTGTACGGGCCGTCGGGGCCGCTGGGGATCGACGTCGCGAACACCCGCGCCGCCGTCTTCCTCGCGTTCCTGTTCGTCACGCTGCCCTTCGTGGTGCGCAGCGTGCAGCCCGTGCTCGCCGAGCTGGACCGGGACGTCGAGGAGGCCGCCGCGTCGCTGGGCGCCACGCGGGCCACGACCTTCCGCCGCGTCGTCCTCCCGGCCCTCGCGCCCGCGATCACCGCGGGCGCCGCGCTGTCGTTCGCGCGCGCCATCAGCGAGTACGGCGCGCTCGTCCTGCTCTCCGGGAACCTGCCGATGCGCACCGAGGTCGGCTCCGTGCGCATCCTCAGCTACCTGGAGAACGGCCAGCCGGAGCAGGCGGCGGCCGTCGCGTCGGTGCTCCTCCTCGTCTCGCTGCTCGTCATCGCGACGATCCAGCTCCTCCAGCGCAGGGTGGCCCGCCGTGGATAGCTCTCCCTGGGTGCGCCGCACGCTGCGCGCCGCCGTCGTCATCTATCTCGTGCTGCTCGTCGGGTGGCCGGTCTCGCTCGTCGTGCGCGGCGCGTTCGCCGACGGGCTCGAGACGTTCCAGCGTGCCCTCGCCGACCCGTCCGTCGTCTTCGCGCTCCAGCTCACCGCGGCCGTCGCGGTGCAGGTCGTGCTGATCAACACCGTGTTCGGCGTCGGGATCTCGATGCTCATCGTCCGGTACGACTTCCCGGGCAAGGCCCTCCTCAACGCCTTGCTCGACCTCCCGCTGTCCGTCTCCCCGATCGTCGTCGGGCTCTCGCTCGTCCTCGTGTACGGGAAGAACGGCTGGTTCGGCGGCGCGCTCGAGGACGCCGGGCTCCAGGTGATCTTCGCGCCGCCGGGCATCGTCCTCGCCACCGCGTTCGTGTGCCTCCCGCTCGTCATCCGCGAGGTCGTGCCGGTCCTCACGGAGCTCGGCACCGACGAGGAGCTCGCCGCGACGAGCCTCGGGGCGAGCCGCCTCCAGACGTTCCGGCGCATCACCCTGCCGGCGATCCGGTGGGCCGTCGTCTACGGCGTCGTGCTCACGCTCGCGCGCGCCCTCGGCGAGTTCGGCGCGGTCAAGGTCGTCTCCGGCAACTTCGAGGGCCGCACGCAGACGTCCACGCTGCTCGTCGAGCAGCGGTACCAGGACTTCGAGCAGGGCACCGCCTACGCCGTCGCGTTCCTCCTCGCGTCGGTGTCCGTGGCGTGCATCGTCGCCGTGACGTTCCTGCGCTCCGACGACGCCGCCGGCCCCCGGCCCCGCCGCTCCCCCCGCACCGCGATCTCCCCCCGCACCCTCAGGTCCACCCGCCCCGCCGCCCCCACGGAGGCCGACGCATGAGCATCGAGATCCGCGACGTCCGCAAGACCTTCGGCGACTTTGTCGCGCTCGACGACGTCTCCGTCTCCGTGCCGACCGGCCGCCTCACGGCGCTGCTCGGCCCGAGCGGCGGCGGCAAGTCCACGCTGCTGCGCGTCGTCGCCGGGCTCGAGGTGCCGGACTCCGGCCAGGTCGAGATCGAGGGCCGCGACGCCACGAACCTGCCCGCGCGTCGTCGCAACGTGGGCTTCGTCTTCCAGCACTACGCGGCCTTCAAGCACCTGACCGTCGCGCGGAACGTCGCGTTCGGGCTCGAGATCCGCCGCACGCCGAAGGCCGAGGTCGCCGAGCGCGTCGACGAGCTCCTGCGGCTCGTGCACCTCGAGAGCTTCGCGCACCGGCTGCCCTCGCAGCTCTCCGGCGGGCAGCGCCAGCGCATGGCGCTCGCCCGCGCGCTCGCGATCCGCCCGAGCGTCCTCCTGCTCGACGAGCCGTTCGGCGCGCTCGACGCGAAGGTCCGCAAGGAGCTGCGCGACTGGCTGCGCCGCCTGCACGACGAGATCCCCGTCACCACGGTGTTCGTCACGCACGACCAGGAGGAGGCGCTCGAGGTCGCGGACGAGATCGTCGTCGTCAACGAGGGCCGCATCGAGCAGGTCGGCACGCCCGACGACCTCTACGACCGTCCCGCGAACGACTTCGTCATGGGCTTCCTCGGCCCGGTGACCCGCCTCGGTGGCGTCCTCGTGCGCCCGCACGACGTCCACGTCGAGGTGCTGCCCGACGGCGGGCCCGGGCTCGACCGGTCGGCGCACCAAGACGTAGCGGCCGGGGAGACGGCGGACGCGGCGAGCGTGACCGGCGTCGTGACGCGCACGACGCGCGTGGGCTTCGAGGTGCGCGCCGAGGTGACCGCCGGGGACGAGGTGGTGTCCGTCGTCGTGACCCGCGCGGAGGCGCGGACGCTGGGCCTGGCGCCCGGCGTGGCGGTGCGGCTCTCCCCCGCCGCGGGCGCCCCGACCGGATCGGCGCCCGAGCCGGCGGCCCGGCGCGTGGCCGAGCCGCTCGCCCGCTGAGCGGTCAGCGGCGCCCGCGCAGGCTGCGGCGGTCGGCGACGACGGCCCACACGCCCGCGACCGCGGCACCGAGCGCCGCGCACGTCACGAGGATGACCGTGAAGTAGACGCCGGGCTTGAAGACCGGCGCCGCGGCGGGCGACTGGAGCCACGCACCGCCGATGCCCAGGCCGAGGACCGTGCCGAGGAGGATGCCGACCGTGAAGAACGCCCGGTAGCGGGGGGCGCGGCGGACGGCCGCCGGGTCGACCACGGACTCGATCTCGACCTCCTCGCCACCGGCGGAGGCGGCGTCGTCGGACGCCGCGCCCGGCGTCTCGTCCGCCCCCGTCTCCGGCCCGGCGGCCGCGGGCCCGGCGGGCGCGGGCCCGGCGGGCGCGGGCTCGGCGGCCTCAGACCCGGCCTCGGGGCGTGCAGCCTCGGGCACGACGGCGTCGGGCGCGGCGGACGGGTCGGGGGCCGTGCCGTCGGGCACGCGGGACTGCTCGGAGCTCACGGGCACGACCCTACCCGCGCTTCCTGGGACTCCCCGCAGAGTCCTCGTCCCGGACGCACCGCGACCCGGGCCCGTCGGACGGGACCCGGGTCGCGGGACGTGGCGTCGCCTCGTCGGCGGCGCCGCACGGCGTCAGGCAGGCGTCAGCCGCAGGTCTGCCCCTCGAAGGGGATCTCGTACTCCTGCGTCACGCCGTCGAGCGTCGCGGTCACGGTGACCGTGCCGCCCTCGACCGACGTGGCCCGGGTGTTGAACGACTGGTAGGCGTTCTTGCCCGGCTGGAGGTTCGGGAACCGCTTGGAGCCGTAGGGCGTCTGGAGGACGACCTCGACCGGCACGTCCTCGCCGTTGGTGGCGCGGACCGCGACGTGGACGAACTTGCCGGTGCAGCGCGCGGTGGCCTCGAGGTTCACGAGCTCCACCGTCGGGGCCGCGGCCTCGACCGTGACCGGGATGCGCGCCGTCGTGCCGCTCGGCGACGCGACGACCCACAGGTCGTACTCGCCCGCCGCGGCGTCGGCCGGGACCGTCGCCGTCAGCGTCGCGGCCCCGCCCGTCACCGTCGCGGTGCCCGCCGGAGTGCCCGGGTTCGCCGGGTCGAACGTGGCGTCCGCCGCGACGAGGTACCCGTCCACCGACGTGTTCGCCGGCGACCCGAGCGAGGTGAGGTCGAGGCCCGAGAGGCCCACGCTCACGTCGGAGCCCGCCGTCACGGTGCCGGGGAGCTCGTCGACGACCACGCGGGAGCGGTCGAACGACGGCGAGACCGGCGAGCTCTGCTGCAGGTACGCGATCCACGCGTCCCGGTCGACCAGACCGGAGTCGCGCGGGTCGGTGCCGTCCGTGAACACGCGGAAGTTGTCACCACCCGTCGCGAGGAAGGAGAACGTCGCCACGCGGTACTCGCCCGCGGGGTCGATCGGCTCGCCGTTGATCGTCACGGACGAGACGTTGCTCCCCGGCGCCGCGAGCGGGTCGGCGGTGGCCGCCGTCCACGACACGTTGTCCGAGAGCCCCAGGGCGAGGTACGGACGCGAGGGGCGCGTGCCGTCCGGGTTCGTCTGCCACTGCTGCTCGAGCATCTCGACGACCTGCTCGCCCGTGAGGGTCACGGTCCACAGGTTGTTGACGAACGGCAGCACCGCGTTGGCCTCGGCGTAGGTGATGACGCCGTCGCCGTTGTGGAAGAGCTCGTTGCGCAGACCGCCCGGGTTGACGACGCCGATGTCCGCACCGCCGCGCGCCGGGTCGGCGAGCGTGGCGAGCAGCGAGTCCGCGACGAGGTTGCCCAGCGTCGACTCCGAGGCGCGGTCGTCACGACCCGTGGTCGGCAGCGGGCCGGAGCCCACGTACGTCCCGCCGGGGCCGGCGTACGAGCCGCCGGAGAACGCCGTCGTGATGTCCGCGGTGACCTCGCCGATCGGGGTCGCGCCGATGACCTCGGCCTGCTGGAGCGCCGCGTCGACGATCGTCTTGACCTCCGCGACGCGCGGGTACGTCGCGACCAGGGTCGCGTCGTCCGCCGTCGTGCGGGCGACGTTCTGCGCCGTGTACGCCGTGACCTCGTGGGTCGCGGTGTCCACGGTGAGCGACACGTGCCCGATGAACTCGCCGTAGTTGCCGGTCTGGACGATCGGGCGGGTCTTGCCCGGGGCGCCCGGGACGGGCGCGTCCCACGCGTACTGCTTGTGGGTGTGGCCCGTGAAGATCGCCGCGACGCGCGCGTCGGTCTCGGTGACGATGTCCGCGAAGGCGCCGCCGGCGGCGACCTCCTCCTCGAGCGTCGCGCCGTCGGGCGTGCCCGCGGACGCGCCCTCGTGGACGAGCCCCACGACGACGTCCGCCTCGCCGTTCGCCGGGTCGCCGTCCTGGAGCTGGGCGGTGACGCGGTTGAGCGCCTCGACGGGGTCGCCGAAGTCGACGTCCGCGATGCCCGACGGCGTGACGAGCGTCGGGGTCTCCTCCGTGACGACGCCCACGAAGCCGACGTCGAGGCCGTCGATCTCGACGACCTGGTACTCCGGCAGCGCCGGGTTCGTCGTGCCCTTGTCGTAGACGTTCGCGCCCAGGTAGGCCCAGTCCGCCTCGTCGGTGACACGACCCGTGAGGTCGTCCATGCCCTGGTCGAACTCGTGGTTGCCCACCGCGGACGCCGCGACGTCGAGCGCGTTCAGCACGTCGATCGTCGGCTGGTCCTCCTGGAGCGCCGACGCGAACAGCGAGGCGCCGATGTTGTCGCCCGCCGAGACGAAGGCCGTCCCGTCCGGGTTCGCCGCGCGCAGCTGCTCGATCGTGCCCGCGAACTTCACCGTGTTGGCGTCGATGCGACCGTGGAAGTCGTTGATCGCCAGCAGGTCGAGCTGCGTGGTGCCGGGCTCGGCGGCGCCGAGCTGGAGGCCCACGAGGACGGGGTCGTGGTCGGACGACCGGAACGGCGTCGTGTCGTAGAGGATCGACGCGTTGTAGTTGTACCGGCTGTACTCGTTGGCGATCGGCTCGACCGAGTTGATGTTCCACACGTCGGTGCCGGTGACTGCGTCCGCCGCGGCCGACGACGCGAACACATGGTCGAGCGACCCGACGTACCCGTCGAACAGGTAGGTGTGCTCGCCCGTCGACGCACCGAGGTCGGTGTAGCCGGCGTCCTTGAGCACCTGCAGCGGGTCCTCCTGCTCGTAGGAGTTGAAGTCGCCCGCGAGCAGGACCTTGTCCGTCCCGGCGTCGGCCGCGACGTCCTCGGCGAAGGCGACGAGCGCCGTCGCCTGGCCCACGCGCGCCTTGTTGTACGCGCCCTGGCCGTCGCCCGTGTCCTTCTGGTCGGCGGGCGCGGTGTCGTTGCCGCCCTTCGACTTGAGGTGGTTCGCCACGACGAGCACGTCGTCGCTCGCCGCGTCGTCGCCCTCGCTGATCCCGCCCGCGGGCTGGAAGACCTGGGCGAGCGGCTCGCGCGCGTTCGAGAACGCCGGGTCGTCGAGCAGGATCACGGAGTCGCCGACCGGCTCGGCCTCGGCCACCTGGTAGATGTACGCGAGGCGGATGACGTCCTCGTCCGTCGGCACGGCGGCCGGCGACGGGACGAACGCCCACTCCTCGGCGCCCGCGGCCGCGTTGAGCGCGTCCACGAGGTCCGACAGCGCCTGGTCGCGGTCCTTGCCGAACGGCTCCGAGTTCTCGATCTCCATGAGCGCGACGACGTCCGCGTCGAGGGCGTCGATCGCCGCGACGATCTTCGTCTGCTGCCGCTCGAGGTTCGCGGCGTCCGCCGCGCCGCGCGCGTCGCAGCCCGTGCGGACCGTGATCGGGTTCCCGGCGCGGTCCGTGTAGAACTGGCAGCCCGCGACCTGGTCACCCGTGGTCGTGAAGTAGTTGAGCACGTTGAACGTCGCGACGGAGAGGTCGCCCCCGACCTCGGCCGGCGCGTCCTCCCGCGTGTTCTCGAACGTGACCGGCTGCACCGTGGCGGCGTTGCCGCCGTCGCCCGCGGTGAGCTGCGTGCGCGGCTGGAACGTCCAGGCGTCGAACCGGTAGTCGAAGATGACCGGCGTCGTGAACGACACGGCCGCGCCCACGCGTGCCGGTGCCCCGCCCGTGAGGTACGGGAGCGGGACGCCCTTGTTCGCGGTGTTGTTGAAGTTCGTCGTGGCGCCGTCGTCGAGCATCACGGCACGCGCGGCGCGGTCCGCGACGGCGGCCGCCGCCTCCGCGCTGCCCGGGCGCCCGGCCGTCGTCGGCTGGAGGAACGGGTCCGTCCCTGCCGCGAGCACGAACGACCCGTAGTAGTTCGTGTCGTAGTTGTCGGCGACGACGTAGTCGCCCGCCGGCTGCACGAGCATGCCCTCGAGGACCTCGCGCTCGGCGTCGGTCGCCGGGAACGCGACGTTCGCGGGCTTGACGTCCTGCGCCGCCTCGTCGAGGACGGTCCAGCCGCCCGCCGCGGGCGTGATCTGGGTGAGCGTGAAGTACTCGGAGACCGCGCCGGTCACCTCGACGTGGTCGCCGACCTCCACCGCGGCCGCGCCGGCCTTCGAGTAGACGAAGATCGCGTCCGACGCCGTGTGCGACGCGTCGAGGTCGCCACCCGTGCCCTCGGTCTGGAGGTAGAAGCCGTCGTAGCCGCCCGTGGGGTACGTCGCGGTGACGACACCACGCGTGGTGACCGTCTGCCCGACGAGCGGGCTCGCCGCCCCCGTGCCCTGGATCTCCGCGATCGGGACGACCTCGCCCGGCTCGGGGCCCGGACCGCCGCCGTCGTCGCCGCTGTTCTGCGGCGTCACGGTGCTGGAGAGCGTGAGGTCCTTGCTGTTGTCGTCCGTGTCGGCGTACCCGGTCCGGTTGATCGAGGCCGGCACGTTGTTGGCCGACGGCGCGGGGCCCACGGCCGTCTCGAACGTGTTCGAGGTGCCGTACCCGATCAGGTCGACGACGTTCGCGGCGCCCGCGGCGTTCCCCGCCGGCAGCGTCACCGGGGAGGTCGACCGCACGAGCGCGAGGGTGCCCGTCGTGCCCGACGGGTTGAGACCGCCCGTCGCGTCGGGCGTGGGCAGCGCGGCGCCGTTCGAGCCGTTCGAACCGCCCTGCACCAGGTAGTAGCCCCCGGGGGCGACCGAGCCGGTCAGCGCGGTCACGCCCGTGAAGGTGCCCGTGCTCGTCGCCGAGCGGTACTGCAGCGACATCCCGGAGAGGTCGATCGACGCCTGCGTGGGGTTGTACAGCTCGACGAACTTGTGGGTGTACGGGGCGTTGGCGCTGCCGCCGCTGAGGTAGGCCTCGTTGATGACGAGGCCCGACCCGTCGGGCGCCGCGCTCGCGGCGGTGGCCGCCGCGACGGAGAACGGCACGGCGAGGGCCACGGTCAACGTGCCCGCCACCACCCTCCGTCGCCGCAGGTGCTGGTGGTCGGTCACGCTGACTCCTTCATCTCGTGCGGACGGCCGGGCAGCAGCTCGCGCGTTCCCGGGGGTCGGGGACGAGCCTCGGACGGCACGACGCCCTGCCTCCGCGGGACATCGCACCCCACCTGGATGAACGGGCGGTTGCTGCCGTGTCACCGCCACGAGAACGCCAGCGCACGTCGTCGTGCCGCGAGCGCCCGCGCGGACGGCGGCCGGTCATCCTGGGACGCTAGTCCTCCGTCCGGCGCTCCGCCAGACCTGACGCCGAGAACGTTACCCACCGGTAACACGCCCCCGCCCGCGAAGGGGCGCCGAGGTCGGCCCCGGAAGGCTCAGCGGGGCCGGGCCGCCTGGAGCGGCAGCAGGAACGAGATGTCGGAGCGCTCGCCCGACGCGCGGACCCGCCCGTCCGCGACGGCGTCGGCCCAGGCGACGGCCCCCGTCACGAGGCCCAGCCACGTCTGCGGGTCCGTCTCGACGACGTTCGGCGGCGTCCCCCGCGTGTGCCGCGGGCCCTCGACCGCCTGGACCGCGCCCGCGGGCGGCACGCGCACCTCGACCGCGTGCCCGGGCGCGACGTCGGCGAGCTCCTCGAGCGTGAACCGCACCGCGGTCGTCACGGCACGGCGGTCGGTGGGGTCGTCGCGCCACGTCGCCAGGGCGAGGCGGCCGGCGGCGGGGTCGGTACGGCGTCGGGCAGGCACGGGGACCAGCCTAGGCCGGGTGGTGCGGCCTCAGCCGACGGTGAACCGGACACGGCGCTCGGGGACCGACGCCTCGCGCAGCGTGGCGCGGACCGGGTCGCCGAGCGGGAGGTCCGCACCCTCGACAGGGGCGCGCACCGCGGGGTCGGCGAGGACCACCTGGCCGCGCCGCGTCCCGCCCGCGCCGTCCCCGCCGTCGCGCTCGAGGCGGCGTTCGCGCTCGCGGTCGTCCTCGACGTCGACCACGACGCCGGCGAACTCCTCGCCCGCGCGCCCGCTGAGCAGCGCGGCCTCGACGACGTCGACGATCGCGCGCTCGTACGCGCTCGCGCGCTGGCCCGTGCGGGCCATGGTGCGCGGCAGGCCGGGCAGGGCGTCGAGCACCCACCCCGGCACGTCCTCCCCCGCGCACAGCGCGAGGCACACCTCGGTGCCGTAGCGGTCCACGAGCCGGCGCAGGGGCGCGGTGACGTGCGCATACTCCGCGCCGATCGCGGCGTGCGCGGCGTCGTCGGGCACGCCGGGCTCCTGGCCCGTGCCGCCGAACGCCTCGTACGACGCCCCCCGGAACAACGACGTGGCCTCGTTGAGGAACGCGGCGTGGCGCGGGATGCGCGAGTCGAGCGTGGGGACGAGGTCGGCGTACGGCGTCTCGCGCGGCCAGTCGATGCCGAGCGCGCGGGCCGTGCGGCGCAGGCGCGCGAGGTCCCGCGGGTCGGCCTCGGGCAGCGCGCGGAAGACGCCGACGCCTCCCGCGCGCATGAGCCGTGCCGCTGCGATGCCCGTGAGCAGCGACACCTGGGCGTTCCACGCCTCCGCCGGGAGGGTCGAGCGGAACTCGAGGTCGAACGAGCCGTCGTCGCGCGTGACGATCTCCTGCTCGGGCACCTCGAGCGAGACGCCGCCGCGCTCGCGCTCGCGCGCGAGCCGCAGCTCGCCCACCTCGCGGAGCAGCAGGAGCGAGTCGCCGGTGTCGTCCCCGGCGGGACGAGCATCGATCCGGGCCTGCGCCTCGTCGTAGGTGAGGCGCTGCGTCGACCGCACGACGGCGCGCCGCACCGTCGCATCGAGGATCTCGCCCCGCGTGTCGAGCACCACGCGCCACGCCGCGGCCGGGCGGTCCTCGCCCGGCAGGAGGCTCGCCGCGCCCTCGGACAGCACGGCCGGGTGCAGCGGGGTCCGGCCGTCGGGCGCGTAGAGGGTCGTGCCGCGCTCGTGGACCTCGGCGTCGATCGCACCGCCCGGCACGACGAACGCGCCGACGTCGGCGATCGCGTAGTGCACGACGAACGCGGCGCCCGCCGGGTCGTCCGGCGCTCCTCCGGCCCGCTCGAGGTGCAGCGCCTGGTCGAGGTCCATCGAGCCCGGCGGGTCGATCGTGAGGAACGGGACGTCGCGCAGGTCGACGCGCCCCGGACCGGGCACCGCGCGGTCCTCGCGCACGACCTCCTCGGCCTCGGCGAGCACAGCGTCCGGGAAGCTCTCCGGCACCTCCATCTCGCGGCGCAGCGCAGCGAGCGCGTCGGTGACCAGATCGGTCGGGCTCGGGGCGGAGGGTTCGGGTCGCGCGAGGCGCAGGTGACGGGCGGGCACGAGCCCGACCCTACCCACCCGTCGCCGGGGCCGTCCCGCGTGGCGGGACGGTCGACGACGCACGGGGCGAGCGCGCGGGCCAGGGCGTCCGACTGACCTGGCCCGCGCGACGCGCACGCGTCACCACCGACGCGTGCCGCCGGGCAACCCCCGCTGCCCGGACGGTGAGGGGACGGGCGACGCCCGTCTCACATGCCGCGCGTACCGAAGCGGTCGCGGGCGACGGCGTCGCCCTCGCCCGCCGCGGCCGCCGCGAGCTCGCGGCGCACCTCCTCGCGGAGGCGGCCATGGTTCTGCGGCTCCGGCGCCGCCCCGAGGAGCAGCTTCGTGTACTCGTGCTGCGGGTCGAGGATGACCTGGTCCGACGGCCCGCGCTCGACGACGTTCCCGCGGAACATCACGAGGATCTCGTCGCTGAAGTGCCGGGCCGTCGCGAGGTCGTGCGTGATGTAGAGGACACCGAGGTTCTCCTCGCGCTGCAGGCGTGCGAGCAGGTTGAGCACCCCGAGCCGGATCGACACGTCGAGCATCGACACGGGCTCGTCCGCGACGAGGAACCGCGAGCCGGGCGCGAGCGCGCGGGCGATCGCGACGCGCTGGCGCTGGCCGCCCGACATCTCGTGCGGACGCTTCTCCGCGAACGTCGCCGGGGGCGTGAGGTTGACGCGCGTGAGGAGCTCGTCGACGGCCGCGTCGAGCTCGGCTTCCGTCTTCGCGAGCCCGTGGATCCGCAGCGGCCGCTCCAGGTGGTGGCGGATCGAGTGGAACGGGTTGAGCGACGCGAACGGGTCCTGGAACACCATCTGGACGTCGTGCCGGTACGCGGACAGGGCGCGGCCGCGCCGGGCGGACGGGACGCCGTCGAGCAGGATGTCGCCGGACGACGGCGTCTCGAGCTTCGCGATCATGCGCGCGACGGTCGACTTCCCGGAGCCCGACTCACCGACGATGGCGATCGTCTTGCCCGGCTCGAGCGTGAACGACACGTCGTTCACGGCGCGCAGCCGCGACCGCTTCCAGCCGTTGCGGACGACGAAGTCCTTGGTGAGGTTCCGGATCTCGAGCGTGCCCATCAGGCCACCCCTCCCGTGCTGTCAGCGGTGTCCTCGCCGGACCGGACGAACCCGCCACGGTCGCCCGTGAGGCTCGGGAACGACCCGAGCAGCCGGCGCGTGTACTCGTGCGCGGGCGCGCGGTAGATCTCCTCGGCCGTGTTGAGCTCGACGATCTCGCCGCGGAGCATGACCGCGATCCGGTCGCTGATCTCCAGCAGGAGCGGCAGGTCGTGCGTGATGAACACGACGGCGAAGTCGAACTGCTCGCGCAGCCGCATGATCTCGCGCAGGATGCCGCGCTGGACGACGACGTCGAGCGCCGTCGTCGGCTCGTCCATGATCATGACCTGCGGCTGGAGCGCCAGGGCCATCGCGATCATGACGCGCTGGCGCATGCCGCCGGAGAGCTCGTGCGCGTAGCTGTCGAGCCGGTTCGGGTCGACCCCGACGAGCTCCAGCAGCTCCCGGCTGCGCGCGAGCTTGTCCTTGGTGGACATCCCCGGGCGGTGGGTCGCGAAGACGTCGAACAGCTGGGCCTTGATGCTGATCACGGGGTTGAGGGAGTTCATCGCTCCCTGGAAGACCATGGAGACCTTGTCCCAGCGGAACGCCCGCAGCGAGTCGCCCGACAGGGCGGCGACGTCGATGTCCTCGCCGTCCTTGTCGTGGAGGACGATCTCCCCGCTCGTGCGCAGCGCGGGCGGCTTGAGGAGCTGGTTGAGCCCGTACGCGAGCGTCGTCTTGCCGCAGCCGGACTCGCCCGCGAGGCCGAGGATCTCACCCCGGTGCAGGGTCAGGGACACGTCCTTGACGGCCTGCACGACCGGGTTCACGCGGTACTCGATCGAGACGTTCCGTGCCGTGAGCACCGGGATCGCGCCGGGCGGGGCCCCGAAGTCGCCCGCGGCCTTCGCGGTGAGGGTCGGTGTGCTCATGACTGGACCTTCTCGTCGTCGCGGGCCGGGGTGCTCGCCGGGGCTGCCGGGGCGGAAGGGACGGCGGTGGACGTGGTCACCACCGCACGCTTCGCGCGCTGCTTGCGGGCGAGCCGGACGTTCTTGACCGCGGCGGGCGCCGTCCGCAGCCGCGGGTTGATGATCTCGTCGATGCTGAAGTTGATGAGGGCGAGCCCGCACCCGAACAGCGCGATGAGGAGGCCCGGCGGCACGAACCACCACCAGCGTCCGTAGGCCATGGCGTTCTGCGTGCTGGCCTCGTTGAGGATCGTGCCCCAGGTGACCGACCCCGACGGCCCGAGGCCGAGGTACGAGAGGCCGGCCTCGCTGAGGATCGCGAGGAGCACCGCGCCCAGGAAGTTCGCGGTGAGGAGCGGCAGCAGGTTCGGCAGGATCTCGACCAGGATGATGCGCGGCGCCTTCTCGCCCGCGACCTTGGCCGCGTAGACGTAGTCGCGGCTCCGCAGCGACTTGGCCTGGGCCCGCAGCACGATCGCCGCGCCCGCCCAGCCGGTGATGCCGAGGATCAGCGCGACGAGGAAGAGCGAGCGGGACTCCAGGTAGGCCGAGATCACGATGATCAGGGGGAGCCCGGGGATCACGAGCATGATGTTCGTGACGAAGGACAGGATCTCGTTGGTCCAGCCCCCGACGTAGCCGGCGAGGATGCCGAACAGGAGCGAGAGGACCATCGCGATCACGCCCGCGAGGAGGCCGACCGTCAGCGAGCCGAGGCCGCCGTGCGCGACCTGGGCGAAGATGTCGACGCCGATGTTGTTCGTGCCGAGCAGGTGCTCGGTGCTCGGCGGCAGGTACGCCGGGTTCGACGTCGCCCGCGGGCTCTGGCTGAACAGCGGCGTCACGACGGAGAAGAGCACGATCCCGAGCGTCAGCACGAGGCCGACGACGAGCTTGCCCGAGCGGCGCGGGAGCATGGCCCGCAGGCCGCGCTTCGGCGCGGTGCTCTCCGGGACGGGCTCGCCCGCGACGACGGCCTCCGGCGGGGCGATGGGCACGTCCGGCACGATGCCGGCGGTCCGGTTCTCGGGCGGGAGGCCGTCCACCACCACGGAGGCGGCAGGAGCGGCGTCGGCCGCAGGCGTCACGGTCTCGGCGTCACGGGTGGGGTCAGCCATTGTTCCGCGTCCTCGGGTCGATGATGCCGTTGATCAGGTCCATGAGGAAGTTCGCCGCGAGCACCACGACGGTGATCACGAGGAACGCGCCCTGCATGAGCGCGTAGTCCTTCGCCTGGACCGCGGTGAAGAGCAGCTTGCCGATGCCGGGGTAGCTGAAGGCCTGCTCCATGACCACCGACCCGGCGACGACGAAGCCGAGGGCGATGCCGAAGCCCGTGACCGACGGCAGGACCGCGTTCCGCGTCGCGTACGTCAGCGCGACCCGGAACGGGCGCAGGCCCTTGGCCTCGGCCGTCGTGACGTAGTCCTCGGCGATGGTCGAGACCATCATGTTGCGCATCCCGAGGAGCCAGCCGCCCATCGCCGACAGGATGATCGTCACCGCCGGGAGGGTGCCGTGGTAGATCACGCTGCCCACGAAGTCCCACGACCACTCGGGACCGCTGTCGAACTCGAAGATGTCGTACGCGCCCACGATGGGGAACCAGCCGAGCGACACCGAGAAGATCGAGATGAGGACCAGGGCGAGCCAGAAGTACGGCACGGCCTGGAGGAACGTCGACGCCGGGATGATGTGGTCGACCCAGGTGCCGCGCTTCCAGCCGACCCAGGCGCCGAGGCCGACGCCGAGGAGGAACGCGATAATCGTCGCCAGCCCGACGAGGCCCACCGTCCAGGGGAGGGCCTCGCCGAGCAGCTGGCTGACGGGTGCCGGGAAGTACAGGACCGACGTACCGAGGTCACCCGTGAAGATGTTCTTCCAGTACGTGAGGTACTGCTCCCACAGGGTGGCGTCGTCACTGCCGAAGAGGACGTCGACGCTCTGGATGAGACCAGGGGTCAGCTCGCCATTCTTCCGGAGCATGGTGTCGAGGTAGATCTGCTTGGGGTCTCCGGGGATCGCCCGCGGCAGGAGGAAGTTGAGCGAGACGGCGGCCCAGAAGGTGACCACGTAGAACGTGATCCGCCGTGCGTAGTACCTCATGCGACTGACTCCTCGTTCACCCGAGCTCCTCTTCGGCAGTGCGACATCAGCTCGCGGGCTCGAGCTGGGAGAGGATCACGCCGTTGCTGATCGTGGCCCACGACGGCGGGAAGGCGTACATGTCGCCCTCGGACGGCCAGCCGGTGTAGTTCTTCGTGTTGACGAACGACATGGTCGGGTTCACGACGAGGGCGATGTAGGGGAGGTCGCGGGCGATCTCCTTCTGCACCGTGGCGTACGCGGCCTTCTTCGCGTCCTCGTCGTTGGTGCCGGCGGCGGTGGCCACGGCCTCGTCGACGAGCGGGTTCGAGTAGCGCGGGAAGTTGAAGCGGCCGGCCTCGATCGTCTCGCCCACCGGCGTCGTGTACTCGGTCGTGAGCCACTGGCGGTAGATGGCGAACGGGTCGTCGAGCGAGGTGCCCGTGATGCCGCTGATCATCATCTGGTAGTTGCCGCTCGTCCGGGCGTCGGACATCTCCTGCTGCGTGATCTTCACGTGGTTGATCTCCACGCCCGCCTCGAGCGCCTGCTGGGCGATGAGGTCACCGGCCGCGTTGTGGTCGCTCCAGCCGTCGACCGAGATGAGGTCGACCGAGAGCTTCTGGCCGTCCTTCTCGAAGATGCCGTCGGCACCCTTGGTGTAGCCGGCCGCCTCGAGGACCTTGGCGGCCTCGGCCGGGTCGCCCTCCTGCGGGCTCTCCTTCTCGATCTCCGAGGAGATCCAGCGGTCGTCACGACCGACGAGCGCGAGCGACGGCGAGGCGACGGCCGCGTGGCCCGAGAACGCCTTCTCGTTGATCTCGCCGCGGTCGACGAGCAGGTTGACCGCCTGACGGACGGCGAGGTCCGTCTGCGGGCCCGCGCAGCCGAGCGCCGCGTTCGAGCACGACATGATCGTGGTCGGGTCCTGCGGGGTGTTGAGCAGCGAGACCTGGCCCGCCCCGGTGACCGTCTCCGGGTCCGCGATGAACATCGTGGTCCAGTCGATCTTGCCCGTGGCGAGGAGGTCCTGGGCGCTCTGGTTCTTGTCGAGAGCGAGGAAGCGGACCTTCTCGAGCTTCGGCTCGCCGCCCCAGTAGTCCTCGTTCGGGACGACGGTGTAGGTCGCGTTGGTGATGGTGTCGAGCGTGAACGGACCGGTGCCGACGGGCTCCTCGTTCGTGTACGTGATGAGGTCCGGCACCTCCTTGAAGAGGTGCTCGGGGACCATGAGCGTGGTGCCGAGGATCTGCACGGCGCTCGTGAACTGCGCGCCGTTGAACGTGAACTTGACGGTCGACTCGTCGACCTTGTCGATCGTGTTCAGGTAGTCGCGCTTCGCCGCGTCGTTCGTGTACGAGAAGATGACGTCCTCGACCGTGAAGTCTTCGCCGTCCGACCACTTCACGCCCTCGCGGATCTTGACGGTCAGCTCGGTGCCGTCCTCGCTCCACTCGTAGGACTCGCCCAGGCGGGGCGTCGGGTCGCCGGCCTCGGCGCGGTTGTAGAAGAACAGCGGCTCGTAGATGCCGCCGTTCGTCACGTGCAGCGGGTTGGGCGCGTACGGGTTGAAGTTCGCGACCATGGGCGTCTGGGTCCCGGCCCAGACGTTGAGGACGCGGGCCTCGCCGCCGTCGCCCTCCCCCTCGCCGTTGCCCCCGCCGGTGCAGGCGCTCGCGAGCAGCGAGACGCCCGTGACGAGTGCCGCCGCCGTGAGCAGACGCTTGCGCGCCGTGCTTCGAATCATCTTCGGTCCTTTCGCAGGGACGACGCGTCCTCACGTCGTTCTTCGGCGCCCGCAGGCGTGTGGCAGGAACACTAACTAATAGCCACCAGCCCTCCTACGAATACGACAGGAAAGTTACCTAACTGAGACCTCGATGCCAGAACCGCCCGAGGACGAGTCCGGCCGGACCCCGCGGTGCGGGGCCCGGCCGAGGTGCCGCGCGAGGTCAGGGCGGTGCGGGAGCAGTGCGTCGGCCGGTCCCGGCGCGACCGCCGACGCGGCGAGCACGGCCTGGGGACAGGGGCGACGGCGGTCAGCGGCAGGTCGCCGGCAGCGTCTCCGGCGGATCAGCGGCAGGTCGCCGGCGGCTTCTACGGCAGGTCAGCGGCAGCGCCTGCGGCAGGTCAGCGACGGCGTCAGCGCGCGGCGTCCAGCGCGGCGCGCGCGGCCCGGGCGACCTCGGGGTCGGTGACCTCGTAGCCGGCGTCGCCGCCGCCTCCCGGCCCGGCGTCGTCCGCCACCACGCGCTTGGCCGAGAGGTGCACGGCGTCCACGCCGGCGACCACGAGGGCCCCGACGTCCTGCGGCCGCACTCCCCCACCCGCCATGACCTGGAGACGCCCACCGAGCGCGTCGCGCGCGTGGGTCGCCATGGCGCGCAGCCGATCGACGCCGTCGATGCTGCGCGACGCCCCGCCCGAGGTGAGCACGCGCACGACCCCGGCCCCCGCGAGCGCGTCGAGCGCCGCGAGCGGGTCGGCCACGACGTCGACCGCGCGGTGGAACGTGACCTCGCGCCCGTCCGCCGCCTCCACGAGGGTGCGGACCGCGGCGACGTCGACCAGTCCGTCCGGGGTGAGCGCACCCACGACGACGCCGCTCGCCCCGGCCGCCACCGCGGCCCGGACGTCGCGCACCTGGACGTCGAGGTCGGTGGGCGTGAGGACGAAGCCGCCCGGGCGCGGCCGGACGAGCACGTGCACCTCGACGCGCGGACCGGGGCCTCCGGCCTCCGCCGCCGCGGCGACCGCGGCCTCGACGAGGCCGGCGCTGGGCGTGAGGCCGCCCGTCGCGCCGAGACCGACGCACAGCTCGACCCGGCGGGCATGCACGGCTGCGGCCACGCGGACGCCGTCGGGGTCCTGGACAGCGAGCTCGAGGGCCACGTCGCGGGCCGCGGTGCCCTCGAGGTGGGTGGTCGTCATGGCGCTCTCCCGTCGTCCGGTCCGGCGGCCGTCGCGTCGCACGACCCGCACGACGGCGGCCGTCGGCCAGGGTAGACGACTCCGGGCAGCGCGTCGGGCGCGGGGCTCAGGCCGACGTCGGCCGTCCCGCCGCGACGGCGGCGAGGCACGCGGACCGCAGGGTCGCGGCCACCTCGTCCGGGTCGCCGAGGTACCCCGCGACCATCGCGCCGTCGCGCAGCATCATGAGCTGCGCCGCGGTCGCGTCGGCGTCCGCGACGCCGACCGCCGCCGCGAGCCGCGCGAACACGTCCCGCGTCCAGCGCCGGTGGCGGTCCACGACGACGCGCACCGGGTCCTGCGGGTCGGGCGTCTCCGCCGCGGCGTTGATGAACGGGCAGCCGCGGAAGCCCGGCACGCAGCTCACGGCGCCGATGGCGCCCGCGAGGGCGCTCAGCGCGTCGAGCGGCTCGGTGTCGCGCAGCGCCTCGTCCACGACGGCGCGATCGCGCGCGGCCTGCTGCTCGAGGTATGCGACGACGAGGTCGGACTTCGTCCGGAAGTGGCGGTAGAACGTGACCTTGGTGATGCCGACCTGCTCGATGATGCGGTCGGCGCTCGTCGCCCGGATGCCCTGGGCGTAGAAGAGCGCCGAGGCGGCCTCGAGGATGCGGCGGCGCGTGTCCGCCGCGGTGACGCGGCCCGTCGCCCCGGACGTCGGCGAGTCGTCGACCATGGCCCCCTCCTTCTATCCGCCCCTTGCGCGCGGTCGGCCGCCAGTCTAGGTTCTTCGATGTAGACGTACTAGTAACTCTACGTCGCACCACGACTCTCGAAAGGCACCTCGATGGCTGACACCCTCTACACCGCCGTGGCCACAGCGACCGGAGACGGCCGCGCCGTGTCCGACGACGGCCAGCTCGACGTCACGCTCGCCGTCCCGCGCGCGATGGGCGGCCCCGGTGGTGGGACCAACCCGGAGCAGCTGTTCGCGGCCGGGTGGTCGTCGTGCTTCCACTCGGCGCTGAAGATGGTCGCGGCGCAGCGCAAGGTCCCCGTGACGGACTCGGCCGTCGTCGCCGAGGTCGACCTCGTCCCGAACGGCGACGGCGGCTTCTCGCTCGGCGCGACGCTGCACGTCGAGCTCGGGGGCGGCGTCACCCAGGACCTCGCCGAGGAGCTCGCGGAGGCCGCGCACGCCGTCTGCCCGTACTCGCTCGCGACCCGGGGCAACATCCCCGTCACGGTCCGCACGACCGTCGCGTAGCGCACCCGCGGCACCCCGCCGGGGCCGGCTCGCGGATCGGTCCCGCGTACCGGCCCCGCGGGTCGGGCCGGCGGGTCGGGCCGGCGGTTCAGTCCAGGCAGAACTCGTTGCCCTCGACGTCCTGCATGACGATGCAGGACTCGTTCTCCTCGTCCGCGACCAGCACGCGCACGCACGTCGCGCCGAGCGCCACGAGCCGGTCGCGCTCGGCCTCGAGCGCGGCGAGGCGCTCCGCCCCCACCAGTCCGGTGCCGACGCGCACGTCGAGGTGCACGCGGTTCTTGACGACCTTGCCCTCGGGGACGAGCTGGAAGTACAGGCGCGGCCCGACCCCCGTCGGGTCGCTGCACGCGGACCAGGCGTCCCGCTCCGCGGCCGGGAGCGCGGCCTCGGCGTCGTCCCAGGTGGCGAAGCCCTCCGGGGGCGGCACCGGGACGTAGCCCAGCACCTCGCACCAGAACCGGGCGACACGCCGTGGCTGCGCGCAGTCGAACGTGACCTGGACCTGCCTGACCGTCGCCATCCGGCCACCCTAGTCGCCCGACCCTTCTCGGCCGGAGGGCTTTTCGCGGGCGCACGACGGCCGCCGGTGCCACCGCTCTGCGCGGGGCACCGGCGGCCGTCGTCGTGCGGCTCGGGTCAGATGACGCCGAGCGCGAGGATCGCGTCGGCGACCTTGGTGAAGCCCGCGATGTTGGCGCCGAGCACGTAGTTGCCGGGGGTGCCGTACTCGTCGGCCGTCTCGACGCAGCGGTCGTGGATGCCCGCCATGATCTGCGCGAGACGGTCCTCCGTGTACTCGAAGGACCACGCGTCGCGCGACGCGTTCTGCTGCATCTCGAGGGCCGACGTCGCGACGCCACCCGCGTTGGCGGCCTTGCCCGGTGCGAAGAGGACGCCCGCCTCCTGGAGCAGCGCGACGGCGCTCGGCGTCGTCGGCATGTTCGCGCCCTCGGCGACCGCGACGACGCCGTTCGCGACGAGCTGCTTGGCCGCCGCCTCGTCGAGCTCGTTCTGCGTCGCGCACGGGAGCGCGACGTCGCACGGCACGTCCCAGATGGACCCGTCGGTGACGACGCGGGCACCGGGCCGGCGCGCGGCGTAGTCGGCGACGCGCCCGCGCTCGACCTCCTTGATCTGGCGCAGGAGCTCGAGGTCGACCCCGGCCTCGTCGACGACGTAGCCCGACGAGTCGGAGAAGGCGACCACGTTCGCGCCGAGCTGCTGTGCCTTGGCCGTCGCGTAGATCGCGACGTTGCCCGAGCCCGAGACGACGACGCGGCGCCCGTCGAGCTCCTGCCCGCGCGTCTCCAGCATGTTCTGCGCGAAGAGGACCGTGCCGTAACCCGTGGCCTCCGTGCGGACGAGCGAGCCGCCCCACGAGATGCCCTTGCCCGTGAGGACGCCGGACTCGTACCGGTTGGTGATGCGCTTGTACTGCCCGAAGAGGTAGCCGATCTCGCGGCCGCCCACGCCGATGTCGCCCGCGGGGACGTCCGTGTTCTCGCCGATGTGCCGGTAGAGCTCGGTCATGAACGACTGGCAGAACCGCATGACCTCGCCGTCGGACCGCCCGCGCGGGTCGAAGTCGGAGCCGCCCTTGCCGCCGCCGATGGGCATGCCCGTGAGCGAGTTCTTGAAGATCTGCTCGAAGCCGAGGAACTTCACGATGCCGAGGTAGACCGACGGGTGGAACCGCAGGCCACCCTTGTACGGGCCGAGCGCCGAGTTGAACTCGACGCGGAAGCCGCGGTTGATCTGCACGCGCCCGGTGTCGTCCACCCACGGGACCCGGAAGATGATCTGGCGCTCCGGCTCGCACACGCGCTCGAGGACGGCGGCCTCGACGTAGCGCGGGTGCTTGCGCAGCACGGGGCCGAGCGAGTCGAAGACCTCGCGCACGGCCTGGTGAAACTCGGCCTCGCCGGGGTTGCGACGCAGGACCTCGTCGTAGACGGACTGCAGTCGGCTGTCCATGGGTACTCCTCGTCTGACGCGGGCGGAACTCCTGCTGACGGTACGCCTGTGCCAGAAGCTCCCGTCACACCGTCTCACTCCGCGCGCACCGGCACGGGCGGCCGCGGGGCCGGGTCGGCCCGCACGAGGCGGCACCGGGCGGCACGAGGGGCACCGGCGACGACACATCCGTCCACCCACTGAGAAACCCTACCGATCCGGTGCAGTTTCTCGGGGCGGTTGCTATACCCGTCCCCAGGTCACGAGCGCCAGCGCCAAGCCCCGGCTCGCTGGCCGGCAACCCCCTGTCACGGCGGGGTGCTCCGGGAGATGACCAGGCCGGGCCCGGCCTGCCCCGCCACCGGCGAGGACGGCCCGCCCGGCAAGCGTGATCGACGACTACTGCGAGGTGCACATGACCCACCACCCCACCCACCCGACGGTGCTCGCCGTCTCGGGCAACCCGCGGCCCGGCTCGCGCACGCTCGGCGCCGCCGAGACGGTCGCGCGCCGCGTCGCCGACCTTCTCGGCACGGCCGACGTCGCCACGGTCGACCTGGCGCCGCTCGCCGGCGAGGTGCTCGCCGCCGACCACCCGGCGGCCGACGCCGCCCGCGCGCAGCTCGCCCGGGCGACGGTCGCCGTCGTGGCGACCCCGGTCTACAAGGCGTCGTACACCGGGCTGCTCAAGGCCTTCCTCGACCTCTACGGCCCCGACGGGCTCGCGGGCGTCGTCGTGGTCCCGCTCGTCGTGTCCGGGAACCCGGCGCACGCGCTCGTCGGGGAGGTGCACCTGCGACCCGTGCTCGTCGAGCTCGGCGCCGTCGTCCCGACCCGGTCGCTCACGGTCACCGAGCCGCAGCTCGCGGACCTGGGACCGGTCGTGGACGCGTGGCTCGCGCGCGAGGGCGACGCCCTGCGCCGCGCCGCGGCACCGCTCCCCCCGGCGGGGAACCTCCCGTCGGCCCGCACCGACGAGGCCGTCGCGGACGCGTTCGCGGGGATGGCCCGATGACCGCCGAGCTCACCCACCTGGAGGCCCTCCTGGCCGAGCAGGACGAGCCCCAGCTCTCCCCCGACGAGTACAAGGCCGTGTTCCGCGGCCACCCCGCGGGCGTCGCCGTCGTCGCGCTCGAGCACGACGACCGCCTCGTCGGCTTCACCGCGACGTCGGTCATCTCCGTCTCGGCCGCGCCCCCGCTGCTCGCGTTCTCGCTCGCGTCCACGTCGTCGTCGTGGCCCGCGGTCTCGACGGCGCGCACGCTGACCGTGAGCTTCCTCGCCGACCACCAGGACGATGTCTCGGCCCGGTTCGCGACGAGCGCCATCGACCGGTTCGCGGACGGCGGCTGGTCGCGCCTGCCGACGGGCGAGCCCGTGATCGACGGCGCGCTGTCGTGGGTGCGCGGGCGGGTCGTCCAGCGCACGCCGGTGGGCGACTCCTATCTCGTCTCGCTGCGCGCGCTCGGGTCGAGCGTCGGCGCCGCGCCCGGGGCGCCGCGCGGGTCGGCGGCGTCGCCGCTCGTCTACCACGACCGCACCTACCACCGGATCGGCGACCACTCCGCGCTCTGAGCGGCGGACGGGCGAGGGGCCCGACGGCGGTCGTCCCGCCGTCGGGCCCCTCGTCCGTCCCGTGCCGCCCCTCACGGGTGGTCCGTCACCAGCTCCAGCCGCGCGCGCTGAGCTCGAGCTCCTCGCGGAACCGCTCGTCGTCGCCGGTACGGAAGCCCGCGCGCAGGGGTGCGTCCGCGACCGGGAGCCCCGTGAGCCGGCAGGCCTCGCGCAGCAGCGCGTCGTAGGCGCCCTGGACCGCGAGGTAGTGGTGGGCGCGCGCGTAGACGTCCGGGTCGGCCTCGATGCGCCGGAGCTCCGCGGCGAGCGCGGTGAGCCGCACCTGCAGCGCGAGCGTCGTGAGCGGGTCCGGTGCCGCCGCGGCACGACGGCGACCGCCCGCCCGGTGGCTCGGAGGTCGCCCGGCGCGGCGCAGCACCCACCACGCGGCGGCGGCGGTGCACGCCGTCGCGCACCAGATCATGAGCAGCCACGACATCGGAGCCGACCTCTGCGCGGGGAGACCCACAGGACCTCTCCAGTCTAGGTCTCCCCAACCCCGCGAGGCAGGGTGGGCGGCCCCTTGTCCTCGCCGCCGCCCGCGCGGCGGGTCAGCCGTCGAGGAGGTCCGGCTGCGGGTGCCGCACGCCCTGGACGGCGGCGCGCGGGATCGCCGCGCCGATCGTCGCGACGTCGTCCGGCGTGAGCCCGACCGTGGCCGCCGCGACGTTCTGCTCCAGGTACGCGACGCGCTTCGTCCCCGGGATCGGGACGACGTCGTCGCCCTGCGCGAGGAGCCACGCGAGCGCGAGCTGTGCGGTCGTGACGCCGTGCTCCGCGGCGAGCTGCTCCAGGGAGCGCACGAGGCCGCGGTTGTGCTCGAACGCCTCGCCGGCGTACCGGGCGTGGGCGCGGCGCACGTCGTCCTCCGCGAAGCCGTCGGTGGCGTCCACGGTCCCGGTGAGGATGCCCCGGCCGAGCGGCGAGAAGGGCACGAAGCCGACCCCGAGCTCGCGCAGCGTCGGCAGCACCTCGTCCTCCGGGTCGCGCGTCCACAGCGAGTACTCGCTCTGCACGGCCGTCACGGGGTGCACGGCGTACGCGCGGCGCACGGTCGCGGCGGACGGCTCCGAGAGACCGATGCCGCGGACCTTCCCGGCCTCCACGAGGCCAGCGAGCGCGCCGACCGTGTCCTCGATCGGCACCTGGGGGTCGACACGGTGCAGGTAGTACAGGTCGAGCCGGTCGGTGCCGAGGCGGCGCAGGCTCGCGTCGACCGCGGCACGGACGTACTCGGGGCGGCCGTCGACCGGACGCCCGTCGGGGTGGCCGCCCGCGGGCGGGAGCCCGAACTTCGACGCGAGGACGATCTCGTCCCGGTGCGGCCCGAGGACCCGGCCGAACAGCTCCTCGTTGCGGCCGTGGCCGTAGACGTCGGCCGTGTCGAAGAGGGTCACGCCGAGCTCGAGCGCGCGGCGCAGCACGGCCTCCGCCTCCACGGCGTCCGCGGGGCCGTAGGCGTCGGTGACGGACATGCCGCCGAACCCGACGGCGGAGACGGCGAGCGCCGCCCCGCCGGTGCCGAGCGTGCGCGACGGGAGGGTGCCGGGGGCGGGGGTCCGGGAGGTGTCGGTCATGGCCCCAGCGGACCACCGTGCGCCGCCCGGGGCAAGGGCGGACGCCGTCCTCTCACCTGGCGAGAGGACGTGACGCGCCACGCTGCGGCTCGGCGCGTGACGAGCCCCGCCGCAGGTCAGGCACGCCTCTCCTTGCTGGCGGGCGCGCGGAATGCCCCCTAGTCTGGAATCGTTCAAGTGAACGGCACCGACGGAAGCCGGGTGACCGCCGCACGATTCCGGGCGACCCCCGAGAGAGCGAGGAGCACCATGTCCGCACCCACCATCCACCGCACGACGGCCCGCTTCGAGGCGTCGGAGAAGCTCCGCGCCCACCTGCAGCGCGTGCTCGTCGCGCTCGTCGACCTGCACGTCCAGGGCAAGCAGGCCCACTGGAACGTCACGGGCCGCGGGTTCCGCGACCTGCACCTCCAGCTCGACGACGTCGTGGACGCCGCGCGCGAGCACAGCGACACCGTCGCCGAGCGCATGCGCGCGCTCCAGGTCGTGCCCGACGGCCGCACCGAGACCGTCGCGACGACGACGGACCTCTCGCCGTACCCGGCCGGCCTCGTGTCGGTCGGCGACACGGTCGACGCGGTCGTCGAGCGCATCGCGCAGACGGTCGAGGTCGTCCGCGCCGTGCACGACGACGTCGACGCCGAGGACCCGACGAGCGCCGACATCCTGCACGAGATCATCGCGGACCTGGAGAAGCAGGCCTGGTTCCTCTCCTCGGAGAACCGCGAGGCCTGATCCGTCCCGCCTGCCCCGGCGCGCGCCACCGCGTTCGGCAGCTCCGGTCGAGATCGGCACGCGCAGGTGCCGAACCCGACCGGAGCTGCCGACCCGGGACGGGGTTGCCGACCTGTCAGGCCGCGGCGGCCTCGGCGGTAGCGGCGTCGCGCTTCGCGACCTCCTCGCGGACGACCGGGATGACGTAGCGACCGAAGTCGACCGCGTCGTCGAGCAGGTCGTAGCCGCGGGCCGAGATCACGCGGACGCCGAGGTCGTAGTACGCGAGCAGCGCCTCGGCGACCTGCTCGGGCGTGCCGACGAGCGCGTTGGAGTTGCCGGCGCCGCCGGTGGCCTTCGCGGTCGCGGTCCACAGCGCGGTGTCGAAGCGGTCGCCCTGGGCGGCGATCTCGAGCAGCCGCTGCGAGCCCGCGTTCTCGGGCTTGTCGATCGGGTGCCGACGGCTGAGCTGTCCCCCCGCGGCGGCCTTGCGCGCCTCGATCCGGTCGAGGATGCGGTGCGCCTTCTCCCAGGCGAGCTCCTCGGTCGGCGCGACGATCGGCCGGAACGCGGCGTGGATGCGCGGCGGCGTCGTGCGGCCCGCGGCGGCGGCCTCGGCGTGCACGCGCGCGATCTGCTCGGCGGTGCGGTCGAGCGGCTCGCCCCAGACGGCGTAGATGTCGGCCTCGGCCGCGCCGACGCGGAACGCGGCGTCCGACGACCCGCCGAACGAGATGGTCGGGGTGCGGCCCTCGAACGGCTTGGCGTCGAGCACGAAGTCGTCGAAGTCGTAGAACGGGCCTTGGTGGTCGAAGGACTCGGCGCTCGACCAGGCCTGCTTGACGATCTGGATGTACTCCTGGGTGCGCGCGTACCGCTCGTCCTTCGTCAGCGTGTCGCCCTCGCGCCCCTGCTCGTGGTCGTTGCCGCCGGTGATGAAGTGGACGGAGAGCCGCCCGCCGGAGAGCTGGTCGAGCGTCGCGAACGTCTTGGCGGCGTACGTCGGGTAGGACACGTTGGGCCGGTGCGCGAGCAGCAGCTCGATCGACTGCAGGCGCGCGGCGGTGTAGGCGGCGAGCGCGGCGGGCTCGGGGCCGGAGGATCCGTACGCGAAGAGGACGCGCGTCCAGCCGTTGTCCTCGTGCGCGCGCACGAGGCGCTCGAGGTAGGCGGGGTCGAACGCAGCGGTCGTGCGGTCGGTGGTCTCCGACGCGTCGTTGGTCGTGGCGATGCCGAGGAACTCGACGGGCATGAGGGTCTCCGTGGTGTCGGTGCGGGTGGTTCGGGGTGCGGGTTCGCGGACCGGACGTGCTCGGCGCAGCGCGGGCGTCGGCTCAGGGGGCGGCGGGCGCCGTCGGCTCGGAGGACGGAGCGGGCCCGTCGACCGGGTCGGACGCCGGGAGCCCGGCGTCCTTCCACGCCGGGAACCCGCCGTCGACGTGCGAGACGTTCGTGTACCCGCGCCGGGCGAGGGCCTCCGCGACGGGACCGGAGCCGTTCGGCGACCCGCACACGACGACGACCGGCGTGTCGAGCGAGACCACCGGGGCGTCGGCGGGGCCGAACAGCGCGTCGAGGTCGTCCCGGTCGGCGAGCGTGGCGCCGGGGATCTCGCCGTGCGCGGCGCGACCTCCGGCCGAGCGCACGTCGATCAGCAGCGCGCCGTCGGCGACCTGTGCGGCGGCGTCGGCCGCGGTCCGGAGGGGCGGGGTCGTGGTCATGGGTGTCTCCTTCGGGTGAGGTCGCGAGATCGACCCGCACGTCCGAGGTCGACCCTCCGCGGGTCGCTCGGGAGACGCGCGGGTCGATCCCGCGTCAGCGGGTGGTGGCGAGGGCGGGTGCGACGTCGGGGGTGACGGCGGCGCGTGCGGCAGCGTCGGCGTCGGCGCCGCCCGCGAACCAGTGCTCGGCGAGCAGCGCGAACGAGCGGCGCGCGTCGTCGGCGTCGTGGGTCGCGGTGGTGACGAGCAGCTCGTCGGCGCCGGTCGCGCGGCGCAGGGTCTCGAGCCGCCGCACGACCGTCTCGGGGTCACCGACGATGCGCGTGTCGACCCGGTCCGCGACGAGCGCGCGCTCGGACTCCGGGCGGTCCTCCCAGGCGGGCGACGTGCCCGGCTCGGGGTAGGCGATCGCGCCGTCGGCGCCGCTGCGGATGGAGAGCACCCAGTCCGCGAACGGTGTCGCGAGCTCGCGGGCCCGTTCGATCGTGTCGGCGACGAGCACGTCGGCGGACACGACCACGTAGGGCTCGGCGAGCACGCCCGGCCGGAAGGCCTCGCGGTACGCGGCGACGGTGTCGAGCGTCGCCGACGGCGCGACGTGGTAGTTCGCGGCCAGCGGCAGCCCGAGCTCGCCCGCGACGCGCGCGCTCTCGCCGGCGCTCGACGCGAGGACCCACAGGTCCCAGTCGGCGCCCTCGACGGGCGGGCTCACGTACGGCGTCCCGCGCTCGTCACGGTAGGTCCCGGCGCGCAGCCCGAGCACGAGCTCGAGCTCGTCGCGGAAGCTCGCCGGGGTGCGCGACGCCCCGACGATCCGCTTCTGCGCGAGGATCCGCTCGCGCAGCACGGAGTCGTTCACGTCGGCGGGCGGCGCACCGGGCACGTACAGCCCGTCGACGACGCGGGGCCCGGCGGCGGGCCGGGCCCGCCGCGGCGGCGCCCCGGCCCCCTTCTCCCCCGTCGGCGGCGTGAACGCCCGGCCGAGCCCGAGGTCGACGCGGCCCGGGTGGAGCGCGGCGATCGTCCCGAACTGCTCGGCGGCGACGAGCGGGCTCGTCGTGCTGAGCAGCACGGCACCGCTGCCGACGCGGATGCGCTCGGTCCGGGCCGCGACGGCGGCGGCGAGCACCGCGGGCGACGCCGAGCCGACGCCGGGCGACAGGTGGTGCTCGGCGTACCAGACGCGGTGGTAGCCGAGCCGGTCGAGGTCGCGCGCGAGCCCGACGGCGCGGCGCACCGCGTCCTGGCCCGTCGCCCCCTCGGGGACGATCGCGAGGTCGAGCACGGACAGCGGGACGCGGCCGGACGCCGGTCGCGTCCCGCCGGGGGCGGCGGTCGGGTGCGGGTGCTGGTGGGACATGGCTTCCTCTGGTGGGGTGCGGTGGCTCGGGGCGACGCGGTCGCGCACGGGGTCGCCGGGCTACTTGGACGGGAACCCGAGCGCGGCGAGCGTGGTGCGCAGGTGGGCGCGCCCGCGCAGGGCGCCGGGGACGCGCAGGCGGTCGACGACGCGGTCGCGCCAGCCGCCGACGAGCCCCTCCTCGCGGTAGAAGGGCGCGATGCGCTCCTCGTACGCCGCGACGTGCTGCTCCTGCCCGACGGCGCGGTAGCGCTCGGCGTGCAGGACGGCGGCCTGCGGCAGCCGCGGCTTGACCCGTTCCCCGCCCGCGGGGTCGGGGTGCCCGACGACGAGCCCCACGACCGCGACGACGCCCTCGGGCAGGCCGAGCTCGGCCGCGACCTGGGCGGGGTGGTTGCGCAGCGCGCCGATGTACACGGTGCCGAGGCCGAGCGACTCCGCCGCGACGACGGCGTTCTGCGCGGCGAGCGCGGCGTCGAGGAACGCGACGACCGTCGTCTCGAGGTAGTCGGTCGCCTCGAGCCGGACGCCCTCGCGCTCGCCGAGAGCGCGGGCCCGCGCGACGTCGGCGAGCCAGACGAGCAGCAGCGGCGCGGTGCGCACGTGCTCCTGGTCGCCCGCGAGCGCCGCGAGCCGCGCCTTGCGCACGGGGTCGGTGACGGCGACGACGCTCCAGAGCTGGAGGTTCGACGACGTCGGGGCGGACTGCGCGGCGGCGACGAGCGTCGGCACGACGTGGTGGGCCAGCAGGTCGGGGCGGTAGCGGCGCACCGTCCGGTGGCCCAGCTGGGTCGCGAGGACGGTGCCGGGACGGTCCGCGGCGGGTTCCAGGCCCGCGGTCGCGCCGGGCGCGACGTCCTCGACCGCGGCGGAGTCGACGCCGTATCGCGCCGCGAGCGCGGCGCGGGCGCCGTCGGTGTCGCGGGACGGCGCGGGGAGCGTCCCGGGGTCCGCGGCGGGAGCCGGGGCGTCCCCGGCGGCGGGTGCGGGAGCGATCGTCATGAGGCGGTCCTCTCGGGGAGTGCGGCGAGGCGGGCGAGCGCGAACCGCGCGGCGGCGGTGCCGCCGTCGGCCAGCGAGCCGGGGGCGGTGGCGAGGTCGGCGAGCACGCGCCCGACGGCCGGGGCGAACTTGAAGCCGTGGCCGGAGAACCCGGCGCCGACGACGACCGGGCCGCGGCGGTCGAGCACGAAGTCGTGGTCGGGCGTCGTGGTGTAGGTGCAGCTCACGGGGACGTAGGCGTCGGGGTCGAGGCCGGGCAGCCAGGTGCGCACGTAGTCGCGCAGCGCGGCGAGCTGGCCCGGCTCGGGCCGGTAGGAGCGCCGGTCGGGGTCGACGACGGGGCCGACGCCGTGGAAGCCGACCTTGACGCCCTCACCCGGGGTCGCGAGCCCGTAGACGCCGCTCGGCCACGCGGTGCCGGGACCGACGTCGTGCGTGAACGCAGGCCACCCCGCGGGTGACGTCCCGGGGGCGAGCGCGAAGTGGGCGGGCTGCTCCTGCGTGACGACGAGCGGGAGCTCCTGCCCCAGCAGGCCGCCCGCCGGGGAGCCGAGCAGACCCGCGCTCCACGCCCCGACGGTCACGACGACGACCCGCGCGACGACGTCGGCGCCGTCGGTGACGACGCGCACGCCCTCGGGTACGCGCTCGACGTGCCGGACGGCGACCTCGTGCCGGACGTCGGCGCCCCGCGCGGCCGCGGCCCCCTGGAGGGCCGCGACGGCGCGGTCGGCGTGGAGCCGGCCGGCCGTCGCGACCTCGTGCAGCACCCGGCCCTCGAACCGCAGCCCCGGCCAGCGCTCGGCCGCGGCCGCGGGGTCGAGCCACTCGTGCTCGATCCCCCGGGCCGCGAACGCGGCGCCGATCGCGTCGGCGCGACGCTCGGCCGCGCCGTCGCGACGCCCGTGGCTCACGCCGCCGGTGACGTCGAGGAGCGCGGTCCCGGTCTCGTCCTCGATCTCGCGCCAGAGACGCAGCGCCTCCTGCGCGAGGTCGAGGTACTCGGGCTCGGCGTAGGTCGTGCGGTAGATGCGCGACGTCCCGTGCGAGGCGCCGTGCGCGTGCCCGGGAGCGAAGCGCTCGAGCAGCACGACGTCGCGCCCGCGCCGCGCGAGCTGCCACGCGGCGGCCGAGCCCATGACGCCGCCCCCGACCACGAGGTGGTCGACGTGCTGGGTGCTGGTGGTCATGCGCGGGTCACTCCGTCTTCGGCAGGCCGGGCGGGTTGGTCTGCGACTCCTCGACGGCCTCGGACTCCAGGCCCCACCGCTGGAGCACCTCGAGGTACGTGCCGTCCTCGATGGCGTGGTTGATCGCGGCGGTGATGGCCGGGGCCGCCTCGTTGCCCTTCTTCGTGGCGACGGCGATCTGCGCCGTGTCGGGCCAGCCGCCGTTGAGCGTGCCGACGACCTTGAAGTCCTGCGGGGAGATCGCCGCCTGGTACGCGAGCGACGCGTTGGGGCCGACGTACGTCTCGATGCGCCCGGACTGGAGCGCGAGCAGGACGTCGGAGAACTGCTCGTAGTACTCGGGGCCCTGGACGGGCTCGAGGCCGTCCTCCTGGTTGAGGCGGTCCCACTCGAGGACGATCTTCTCCTGGTTCGTCCCGGAGCCGACGGCGACGACCTTGCCCGCGATGTCCTCGCGTTTCGTGATCGACGTGATGTCGGAGTCGGCGCCCACGAGCCAGCCGAGCTCGTCGTTGCGGTACGTGGAGAAGTCGATGGTCTCCTTGCGCTCCTCGGTCACCGTGACGTTGGAGATCACGGCGTCGACGTCGCCCGAGCCGAGCGCGAGCGGCCAGTCGGCCCAGGCCTTGACCTCGAGGCGCAGGTCCTTGCCGAGCGCGTCGGCGACGAGCTGCGCGATGTCGGTCTCGTTGCCGATGGGCGTCTCGTCGTCGTCGGCGAGGAAGCCGAGCGGGGGCGCGGAGCCCGCGGAGATCGCGACGACGAGCTCGTCCTTGTCCTTCCAGGCGTCCGGGAGGAGCGCGACGGCCTCGGCCGACTCGGTGGTGCGGATGCGGTCCTGGTCCGGGCTCGTGCTCACGTCGAGGGCGTCCGAGACAGACGTCGTGCTCTCGTCGGTCGCCGCGCCCTCGTCCGCGGCGGCCGGGGCGTCGGTGCTCACCCCGGAGCAGGCCGCGAGCGCCAGCAGGGGCACGACGGCGAGGGCGGCGAGCGCGCGGGGGGCGCGGGCGCGGGTGGTCGTTGCGGTCACGGGAGACCTACCTCTCGGGTGGTGCGTCGGGGTGACGCGGGGAGTGCGGGTGTGCGGGACGGCCGGTCGGCCGGTCGCGGGTGACGACGGTGGGCGTCGCTGGAGGTCGGTGGTTCAGAGGACCTTCTGGAGGAAGGTCCGGGTGCGGTCGTGGCGCGGGTGGTCGAGCACCTCGGCGGGCGTGCCCTGCTCCACGACGACGCCGTCGTCCATGAACACGACGGTGTCGGCGACCTCGCGGGCGAAGCCGATCTCGTGCGTGACGACGACGAGCGTCGTGCCGGTGCTCGCGACGTCCTTGATGACCTCGAGCACCTCCCCGACGAGCTCCGGGTCGAGCGCCGAGGTGGGCTCGTCGAACAGGAGCACCTTGGGCCGCAGCGCGAGCGCACGGGCGATGGCGACGCGCTGCTGCTGCCCGCCGGAGAGCTGGCGGGGTCGCGCGTCGGCCTTGTCCGCGAGCCCGACGCGCTCGAGCAGCGCGCGGGCCTCGGGCTCCACGTCCTCGCGACGGCGGCGCTGCGCGGAGACCGGCGCCTCGACGACGTTCTCGAGCGCCGTGAGGTGCGGGAAGAGGTTGAAGCTCTGGAAGACGAACCCGATCTGGGTGCGCTGACCGAGGATCTCGCGCTCCTTGAGCTCACGCAGGGTGTTGCCCTTGCGGCGGTACCCGATGAGCTCGCCGTCGATCGAGATGAACCCCTTGTCGACCTTCTCCAGGTGGTTGATCGCGCGCAGCAGCGTCGACTTCCCGGAGCCGGACGGGCCGAGCACGACCGTCACGGACCCGGGCGGGACGGTGAGCGACACGTCGCGCAGCACCTCGAGCGTGCCGAAGCTCTTGTGGACGCCGTGGATCTCGACGAGCCCGGCGGTCGCGACGTCGGCGGTCATGCCGCACCTCCCGACGTGCGCGCCGTGCGGGTCAGGACGCCCACCCGGGCGCGAGCCGCGTACGCGGGCGGGACGGCGTCGGGCACGGGGCGGCCGGAGAGCCGCGAGGCCCAGACGAGCACGGTCCACCGCGCCTTCTGCAGCGGGGTCGGGGGCAGCGTGCGCACCGCGCCCTTCGCGTAGTGCCGCTCGACGTAGTACTGCACGACGGTGATCAGCGTGGTGAGCACGAGGTACCAGATCGACGCGACGATGAGCAACGGCACGACGCGGCCGTTGCGGCCGTAGATGACGCTGACGATGTAGAACAGCTCGCCGTACGCCAGCACGTAGACGATCGACGTGCCCTTGAGCAGCCCGATCACCTCGTTGACCGCCGTGGGGATGATGGAGCGCATCGCCTGCGGCAGGATGATGCGGCTCACCTGGCGGCGCTTGGGGATGCCGAGCGACGCGGCGGCCTCCTGCTGCCCCTGGTCGACCGAGAGGATCCCGGCGCGCACGATCTCGGCCGAGTACGCGGCCTGCGGGAGCCCGAGGCCGAGGATCGCCGCCCAGAACTTGTCGATCACGGACAGCGTGTCGAAGTACAGGAACTCGGGCCCGAAGGGGATGCCGACGCTCAGGTACGGGTACAGGTAGGCGAGGTTGTACCAGAGCAGGAGCTGCAGCAGCAGCGGCACGGACCGGAACACCCACGTGTACGTCCACGAGACCGACTGCAGGAGCGGCGAGCGCGACAGCCGCATGAGCGCGAGCACGGTGCCGAGCGCGAACCCGACGACCGACGCGACGAGCGTGAGCCGGATCGTCGCCCACGCGCCCTCGAGGATCGAGGGCCAGGTGAGGTACTGCGCGACGACGCCCCACTCCCAGCGGTCGTTCGTCACGAGCGAGCTGACGACCATGGCGAGCAGCACGGCCACGCCGGCCGTCGCGACCCAGCGGCCCGGGTGCCGGGCGGGGACGATGCGCAGGCTCTCGAGCGGCAGCGCGTCCTCGACGCCGCCGCGCGGGTCGGCGGGGTGCCGGCCCGACGGCGGCGCGAGCTGCCGGGACTCGTCCTGCGGGAGCGACACGGTGCTCATGGCGCGACCTCCAACCACTTCTCGAAGGCGAGCGGGCCGATCTCCTCGGGATCGGTCCCGGTGTCGAACAGGGGCGTGTAACCGGTCGCGAGGTACAGGCCGGCGGCCTCGGGCTGGCGCGGGCCCGTCGTGAGGTACACGCGCCGGTAGCCGCGCTCGACGGCGCGACGCTCGAGCTCGACGAGCACGAGGCGCGCCAGCCCGCGGCGCCGGTGCGCCGAGTGCGTCCAGATCCGCTTGAGCTCGGCGGTGCGCACGGCGGGCGTCCCGTCGGCGCGGCGCGCGGCCGGCCGGGCGAGGCGCGCCGGGTCGCCGAGCTCCGGCTCGGTCCGACGGCGGAACGCGCCGCCCGCGACGGGCTCGCCGTCCTCCAGCACCAGCACGAGCTCGCCGTGCGGCGCCGCGAAGTCCTGCGCGGGGTAGTGCTCCATCTCGGCGCGGAGCTCCTCGGCGCTGAGCACGCGCTGGTACCGCGTCCAGTACTCGTGGGAGAGCTCGTCGAGCAGCGGGCGCACGAGCGGGTCGTGCAGGGCGACGGACCGGACCTCGCGTGTGCTCGTCCTCATGGGTCCTCCGGGGTTCGTGACGGGCGGTGGGCGGGTGGTGGCGGGAGAGGGCTGCGAGGGTCAGCCGACGAGCTCGGCGGGGTGCGCCGTCGTGGGCTCGCCGTCGCCGCGCGTCGTGCCGGGGCGGGCGAGGCCGAGGTGCTCGCGCAGGGTCGTGCCCGCGTACTCGGTGCGGAACGAGCCGCGCTCCTGGAGCAGCGGGACGACCTGGTCGAAGACGTCGTCGAGCCCGCCCGGCGTGAGGTGGGGCACGAGGATGAAGCCGTCGGAGGCGTCCTCCTGGACGTGCCGGTCGATGTCGTCCGCGACCTGCTGCGGCGTGCCGACGAACCCGCCGCGCGACGTCACCTGGATGACGAGCTCGCGGATCGACCACCCGTTCGCCTCGGCCTGCTCGCGCCACGCCGCGGCGACCGCCGCCGGGTCCTTCGCGTGCCGCACCCGGCCGCGCGTGATCGACAGGTTCTCGGTGTCGGGGTCGACGTCGGGCAGCGGACCCTCGGGGTCGTACGCCTCGAGGTCGCGGCCCCAGACCTGCTCGAGGAACGCGATCGCCGTCGGGCCCGAGACCTGCTGGAGCCGGATCTCCCGGGCGCGCTCCTCCGCCTCGGCGGGCGTGTCGCCCAGCACGACGACGGTCGCGGGCAGGATCTTCAGGGAGTCGCGCTCGCGCCCGTGGGCCGCGAGCCGCCCCTTGACGTCCTCGTAGAACGCGCGCCCCGCGTCGAACGTCGAGTGCGCGGAGAACACGACGTCGGCGGTCGCGGCGGCGAAGTCGCGCCCGTCGGCCGAGTCGCCCGCCTGGAACAGGACGGGGTGGCCCTGCGGGCCCCGCGGCGTCTCGAACAGCCCGACGACGTCCGCGTACGTCCCGTGGTGCGCGACCGGTCGCACCGCACCCGGCCGCAGGAACTCGCCCGCGATCCGGTCGGCCAGCACGGCGTCGTCGTCCCACGAGTCCCACAGGGCGCGCGCGACCTCGACGACCTCGGCCGCCCGCGCGTACCGCTCGGGGTAGGGCAGGTAGCCGCCGCGGCGGAAGTTGGCGCCCGTGAAGGCGTCGGGGCTCGTCACGAGGTTCCACGCCGCGCGCCCCTCGGAGAGCAGGTCGAGCGTCGCGAACTGCTTCGCGAGCTCCCACGGCTCGTTGAACGTCGTGTTGATCGTGCCCGCGAGGCCGAGCCGCTCCGTGACGGCGGCGAGCGCGGCGAGGACGGGCAGCGTGTCGGGGCGGCCGACGACGTCGAGGTCGTGGATGCGGCCCTTGTGCTCGCGCAGGCGCAGGCCCTCGGCGAGGAAGAAGAAGTCGAGCCTCGCGTCCTCGGCACGGCGCGCGAGGTGCTCGAACGACGCGAAGTCGATCTGGCTGCGCGAGCGGGGGTCGCTCCACACGGTGGTGTTGTTGACGCCCGGGAAGTGGGCGCCGAGGTGGATCTGCTTGCGGGGTCGGGTGCTCATGTCGGGTCCGCCCGGGCTCAGGCGATCGCCGCGTAGCGGTTCGCGGGGTGCGGGAGGCCGAGCGTGTCGCGCAGCGTCGTGCCCGGGTACGCGGTGCGGAACAGCCCCATGCCCTGGAGCAGCGGCACGACCCCGTCGACGATCGCGTCCAGGTCCGTGCTCAGCGACGACGGCCGCAGCAGGAAGCCGTCGGCGGCGCCGGCGTGCGCCCACTCCTCGACCGTCGCCGCGAGGTCGCGCGCCGTGCCGACGTGCGTCAGCGAGTCGGTGTCCCACGAGACGCCCTCGAGGTCCTCGAGCAGGTCGAGGCGCGCCTGGGCGCTCGCCCGCGTGTCCCCGACGACGACGTACGCGTCCACGAGGACCCGCAGCCCGTCGGGGTCGCGCCCGGCGCCCGCGGCGGCGTCGCGCACCTGCGCCCGCAGCGCGACCGCCTCGTCCCGCGTCGCCGCGCGGACCCGCACGACGTCGGCCCGCCGGGCCGCGAGGTCGAGCGACGCCGGCGTGCTTGCCCGCACGACGACGGGCGGCTGGCCCTGCGGCGGGCGCGGGGTGATCGACGGCCCCTTGACCGCGAACCGGATGCCCTCGTGGTCGACGTGGTGCAGCTTCTCGCGGTCCACGAACCGGCCCGTCGCGACGTCGCGGATCTCGGCGTCGTCCTCCCACGAGTCCCAGAGCCGCGTGACGACGTCGACCGCCTCGTCCGCCTCGGCGACGGCGTCGGGCTCGTCCTGGGCGCCCTTGCGCCCGAAGGCCGCGGCCTCGGCCGGGGTCGTGGACCACCCGACCTGCCACCCCGCGCGGCCGGAGCTCACGTGGTCGATCGTCGCGACCGCCTTGGAGACGTGGAACGGCTCGGTGTGGGTGGTCGTGACGGTCGGGACGAGGCCGATGCCCGCGCTGCGCGGCGCGAGCCGGGACGCGACGAGCGCGGCGTCGAGCCGGCCGCGCACGGACCCGTTGCGGCCCGGCTGGAGGGTGAACGCGTCGTCGAGCGTGACGAGGTCGAGCAGGCCGCGCTGGGCGGTGGCGACGAGCTCGACGAGGCGCTTGGCGTCGAACAGGCGCCGGGCCTGGGAGCCCACGGTCCGCCAGGCGGCGGGGTGCGCACCGGCGTCGGTGAGGTCGACGCCCAGGTGGACGGTGCGGGCGGGGCGGGCGGGGCGGGGGTCGGGCATCGCGAGGATCCGTTCTGGGACAGGCGCCGACCGCACGCTCAGGGCGCGGCGGGGTGCCAGGGGGTGGGCAGGGTCGCCCCGCCGCGGGGCGGCAGGGCGGGGCCGGGGAGGCCGGAGGGAGGCCCGTCACGGCGTGCGCGCGGGCGCGCGCGGCGTCAGGAGCGGGGCGTCGTCAGCGACAACAGGTGACGCGCGCGGGGGCGCCGACCGGACAGGAGACGACGGCCGCACCGCGGACCGGACAGGGGCACGTCGGCGCGTGCGGGGTGCTCACCGCGGTGCTCGACTCTCGCCGGTCCATCGTCCGTCTCCTTCGTGCCCGTCGCCGGGCGCCGCGTCGTTGCCCCGCACCGCGCGGGTCGCGCGTCGCGGGACCTGGTCCTCACCCGGGGCACCCCGCCGCGCGGGAGGGTTGCCGTCCGACGAGCCGGGGCTTGGCGTCGGAGCTCATGACCATGTCCTGTGCCGAGGTCCGTGGACCTCGGTTGCGCGGGAACTTACGAGCGGGCACGGAGGGTGTCAACGCACCGCCAGAACCTTCCCACATACTGGACCTGATCGGTCAACTTTGAGCGCCGACCGCTCTTGTTTGCACCAAGTGCATCGATGCACCTAGTGTCAAGAGGTGCCTCCCCTGCCCGGACCCGAGCGCCCGACCGCGCCCGCGACGGACGCCTCCGACCTCGCCGGCCCCGGCCCGGACGCCCCCGCTCCGGACGCCCCCGCTCCGGACGCCCCCGCTCCGGACGCCCCCGCTCCGGACGCCCCCGCTCCGGACGCCGCGGCTCCCGACCGTCGCGCGGCCCTGCGCGCGCGCCACCGCCGCGCGATCGTCGCCGCCGCCGCGACGCTCATGGAGGAGAAGGGCGGTGCGCGCTTCACCGTCGACGAGCTCGCGGCACGGGCCGACGTCGCGCGCCGCACGATCTTCAACCACTTCGCGTCGCTCGACGACGTCGTCGTCGAGGTCTGCGAGGACGTGCTGGGCTCGGTCGTCGAGACGCTCGGGGCGAGCGCGGCCGAGCCGGGCACCGACCGCCCCACGCCCCTCGACGACGTCACCGCGGCGCTGCGCGGCACGGACCTCGTCGGCCCCATGGCCTACCTCACGCGGGCCCTCGGCGGCACCGCGACCGAGCCCACGCCGCGCGTCACGACGATGGTCGTGCGCACCTTCACCCACCTCGCCGAGCGCCTCGTCGCGGCCACCACGCGCCGGCACCCGGACGTCGACCCGCTCGAGATCGAGATGCTCGTGGGCGCGCTCATGGCCGGGGTCCTCGTCATCCAGCGTCGCTGGTGGGCCGAGACCGGTGCCGCCGACGACGACGCCTCGCGCGAGGTCTGGGCAGGCCTGCTCGACCGCCTCGTCGAACGGATCCGCGCCGGCTGGGCGGACCCGGCCTGACGCGACCCGCACCCTCCCCGCCCCCGCGACCACCTCTCCCGCCACGCCACCCCCGCCACCCCGGGCGCACCCGTCGGACCCGGACCGGACTCCCACCGAAGGATCCTCATGGCTGAACTCCTCTACCGCCTCGGCCGCGCGTGCGCGCGCCGCGCGCGGACCGTCCTCGCTGCGTGGCTCGCGGTGCTCGTGCTCGCCGGGGCGGCGTTCGTCGCGTTCGGCGGCACGCTCGCGAGCAGCTTCTCGATCCCCGGCACCCCGACCGCCGACGTCACCGAGCGCCTCCAGACCGCGCTGCCCGAGGCGTCGGGCGGGAGCGGCACGATCGTCCTCGCGACGGAGGACGGCGCGCCGTTCACGCCCGCGCAGGAGGCGGCGATCGCGGACCGCTTCGCCGCGGCGGAGGAGGTCGACGGCGTCGCGTCGGTCGTCGACCCGTTCGCGACGCAGGAGGAGCTCGCCGACCAACGGAAGCAGATCGAGGACGGCCGCACCCAGATCGCCGCGGGACGCGAGCAGATCGAGGACGGCCGCGCGCAGCTCGCCGCCGCGCAGGAGCAGGTCGACACCGCCCGCGCCCAGCTCGACGCAGGCCAGGCCCAGCTCGACACGGCGCGCGCCCAGGCCGAGGCCGCGGGCGCGCTGGAGCAGGCCGCGCCGCAGCTCGACGCGCAGCAGGCCGAGCTCGACGCGGGCCGCGCCACGCTCGAGTCGCAGGCCGCGACGCTCGACCAGCAGGTCACCGCGCTAGAGGACCAGAGCGCGACGCTCGAGGAGCAGTCCGCGCAGCTCGAGCTCTCCGCTCCCCTGCTCGACATGGCGTCCGACATCCGGCTCGTGTCCACGGACGGGAGCGCGGCGGTCGCGAACGTGACGTTCACCGAGCCGAACATGAGCATCGACCAGCAGACGAAGGACGACCTCGTGGCCGTCTTCGCCGACGACCCGGTCGACGGCGTCCAGACCGACTTCTCGTCCGACATCGCCCAGGGCGTGCCGCAGGTGTTCGGCGTGGGCGAGGCCGTCGGCCTCGTCGTCGCGGCGATCGTGCTCGTCGTCATGCTCGGGACGCTCGTGGGCGCCGGCCTGCCGATCCTCACGGCTCTCATCGGGGTCGGGATCGGCGCGCTCGCCGCGATGTCGCTGTCCGGGGTCGTGGAGATGTCGTCGGTGACGCCGGTCCTCGGCCTCATGCTGGGGCTCGCCGTCGGGATCGACTACTCGCTGTTCATCGTCAACCGGCACCGGCGCCAGGTCAAGCAGGGCGACGAGCTGCACGAGTCGATCGCGCTCGCGAACGGCACGTCGGGCAACGCGGTCGTGTTCGCCGGGGCGACGGTGCTCATCGCGCTGCTCGCGCTCAACGTCACCGGCATCCCGTTCCTCGGCCTCATGGGCACCGTCGGTGCGCTGTGCGTCGCGATCGCCGTGCTCATCGCCGTCACGCTCACGCCGGCCCTGCTCGGCATGATCGGCCCGCGGATCCTCAGCCGCCGCGAGCGCGCCGCGCTCGCCGGTCCCGCCGCGTCGACGGGTGTCGCCTCGACCGGTGCGGCCGCCGGCTCGGCGGCAGGCTCGTTGGCCGGGAGCGCGGCGTCGGAGCCGGGCACCGCGGGCGGCCTGCCCGCCGCGGAGCCCGTGCGGCCCATGTCGACCGTGCGCGCAGTGGGCACGGCGCTGCTCGCCGTCGTCGCGCTCGGCGTGATCGCCCTGCCCGCGCTCGACCTGCGGACCAACCTGCCCGACGGCTCGTCCGAGGCGCACGACTCCACGCAGTACCGCGCGTACTCGACGATCGCCGAGGAGTTCGGCGAGGGCACGAACGGGCCGCTGCTCGTCGTCGCCGACCTCCCGGGCGAGCCGACCGAGGCCGAGGCGCTCGAGTACCAGGTGGGCGTGGCCGAGGAGCTGTTCGCGCAGGACGACGTCGTGGCCGTCGCGCCGATCGGGACGTCCGAGGACCGCACGGTCGCGGCGTTCCAGGTGATCCCGGCCGAGGGTCCGACGAGCGAGTCGACCGAGGAGCTCGTGCACGCACTGCGCGCGCTCGAACCGCTCGACGGGGACGTGACGCTCGGCGTCGCGGGCTCGGCCAGCGGCAACATCGACATCTCGGAGAAGCTCGCGCAGGCCCTGCCGATCTACCTCGCGGTCGTCGTCGGGCTGTCGCTCGTCATCCTCGTGCTCGTGTTCCGGTCGATCTTCGTGCCGGTCGTCGCGACGCTCGGGTTCATCCTGTCGTACTTCGCCGCGCTCGGCGGGGTCGTCGCGATCTACCAGTGGGGCTGGCTCGCGGGGGTGTTCGGCGTCGAGACGCCGGGCCCGATCCTCAACTTCCTGCCCACGATCCTCGTCGGCATCCTCTTCGGCCTCGCGATGGACTACCAGCTCTTCCTCGGCTCGGGGATGCGCGAGGCGTACGCGCACGGCGCCCCCGCGCGCGTCGCGATCGTGCAGGGCGTCCGCGCGGGCCGGGCCGTGGTGACGGCCGCGGCGATCATCATGATCTCCGTCTTCGGCGGGTTCGTCTTCTCGCACAGCGCGATGATCCGGCCCATCGGGTTCGCGCTCGCGTTCGGCGTGCTCGTCGACGCGTTCGTGGTGCGGATGCTGCTCGTCCCGGCGCTCATGCACCTCGTGGGCGACAAGGCGTGGTGGCTCCCCCGCTGGCTCGACCGCGTCCTGCCCGACGTCGACGTGGAGGGCGCCGCGCTCGAGCGTCGGCACCCGCACCACCTCGACGGGCCGGCCGACCCGGCTGCCGAGGGCGCCGCGCCCGACGACGGCAGCGACCCGGGCACGACCGCCCCGGACCCGGCGGCGCCGGAGCCCGCGCGCGGCTGACGCCGCGGAGCCCCCGCACCGGACCCGGCGCCACGGGTCGACGAGCGCACTCGCTCGTCGGCCGGGGGCGCCGGGTCCGCCGTCGTCAGGGGCGGGGCACGTGCACCGTCGCGACGATCGCGCGGTGGTCGCTGCCCACGACGTGCAGGGAGCCGACGTCGGTCACGACGTTCTCGCGGTCGGTCACCACGTGGTCGAGGTTCAGCACCGGCGGCACGACGCCGGGGCGCGGCGACCACGACAGGTCGAGCCCGCCGCCCGAGGCGCGCGTCGCGTCGTGGAACCGGTCGCCCAGCAGCCGGCGGAACGTCGCGTGGTCGTGGGTGGAGTTGAAGTCCCCGACGAGCACCTGGGGCAGCGGGTCGCCGTGGGCGCGCTCGGCGAGGGCGTCCGTCTCCTCGTGCCAGATGTCGACGTACTCCGGGATCGGCGGGATCGGGTGCACCGCGGTGACGCGCACCGGCACGCCGTCGACCTCCACCGTCGCCGACGGCATCGCGTCGTTCGAGAACGGCTCGACGTCGACGTCGCGGAGCGGCAGCGCGCTCCACAGCCCGCTGCCCATGGCGCCGCGCCCGACCTTGCCGTCCGCGCTGTACGGCAGCACGTCCTCGATGCCCGCCGCGACGAGCCGCTCGCGCAGGTCCGTCGTGAGCTCCAGCACGGCGAGCACCTGCACGTGCTCGGTGCGGACGAGGTCGACGAGCGCGTCCGCGTCCGCCGCGCCGTACCAGGTGTTGGCACCCATCACGCGCAGCGTCACCGCGTCGTCGGGCGGGGCGGGGCCGGGCACGAACGCCGGGACGAGCCACACCGCCTGGACGGTGACGCAGACGGCGAGCAGCGCCGCGAGCAGCCACCGGCGCGCGAGCAGGGTGAGCACGAGCCCGACGACGGCGCCCAGGGCGACGAACGGCGTGAACCCGACGAGCTGCGCGACGGGCGTCCACGCGTCGTCGGGCAGCGTGCGCACGAGCGTGAGGAGGAGCACCGCGACGGCACCCGTGGCGAGGACGGCCGTGAGGGGCCGCCCGCCCGGTCGGCGCCGCGTCGTGACGCGCGCGGGCGGGAGGCGCGTGGTGGCCGAGGTCATGCCCGGACTCTCGCAGCGCCCACCCTGCCGCCGCGACCCGCCCCACCGGCCCGCCGGCGATCTCCACCGAACCCGCCCACCCGCCCGTCCCGCCCGTCCCGCCCGTCCGCCGAGCACGAGGTTGCCGTCGTTCTGGGGTCCATGCCGACGGCAACCTCGTGCTCGACCGGGCGCTGGACCGGGAGACGGGACGACGACGCCCCGGTCACCACGTGGTGACCGGGGCGTCCGTGGAGCGGGTGTCAGCCGAAGATGGCCGGCAGCGTGCCGCGGAAGGCCGCGTCCGCCTCGCTGAGCGGGACGGTGAACAGGCCCGCGACCTCGAGCGCCTCGCCGGACTCGGCGGCGGGCCCGGGCTCCGTGCCGGTCTCGCCGATCTTCAGGACGGGGACGCCGCGCGCGACGCACGCGTCGACGAGCTTGGACTCCTCGCCGCGGGGCACCGCGACGAGCGCGCGGGCCGTCGACTCGGAGAACAGCGCCTCGAACGGGGTGACGCCGTCGCGCTCGGCCAGCGCGTCGAGCGACACGGTGGCCCCGACGCCGAACCGCAGCGACGCCTCGAGGAGCGCCTGCGCGAGGCCGCCCTCGGAGAGGTCGTGCGCGGCCGACACGAGATCGTCGCGGCTCGCGTTGACGAGCACGCCGGCGAGCGCCTTCTCGGCCGCGAGGTCGACCTGCGGGGGCACGCCGCCCAGGTGGCCGTGCTCGACGTCGGCCCACGCCGAGCCGTCGAGCTCCGCACGCGTGGTGCCGAGGAGGTAGATGCTCTCGCCCGTCTCGCGCCAGCCCGACGGCGTGGCGTGCGCGACGTCGTCGAGCACGCCGAGCACGCCCACGACCGGGGTCGGGTGGATCGAGGAGTCGATCTGGCCCGGCTCGCCGGTGCCGTTGTAGAGCGACACGTTGCCGCCCGTCACGGGGACGCCGAGCTCGCGGCACGCGTCCGCGAGGCCCTCGATCGCCTCGACGAGCTGCCACATCGAGTCGGGGTCCTCGGGCGAGCCGAAGTTGAGGCAGTCGGTCACGGCGAGCGGGCGGGCGCCCGTCGTCGCGACGTTGCGGTACGCCTCGGCGAGCGCGAGGCGCGCGCCCGTGCGCGGGTCGAGCTTGCCGTAGCGGCCGTTCGCGTCCGTCGCGAGCGCGACGCCGAGGCCCGTGCTCTCGTCGACGCGGACGACGCCCGAGTCGTCGGGCTGCGCGAGCGCGGTATTGCCCTGGACGAACCGGTCGTACTGGTTCGTCACCCACTCCTTGGACGCGAGGTTCGGCGACGCGAGGAGACGCAGCGCCGTCGCGCGGAGCTCGTCGCAGCTCTCGGGTCGGGCGAGAGCGTCGGCGTCCACGGTGCGGGCGTTGAGCCCGTCCTGCCACGACGGGCGCGCGTACGGGCGGTGGTACACCGGGCCCTCGTGCGCGACGGTCCGCGGGTCGACGTCGACGATGCGCTCGCCGTGGTGGTCGATCGTCAGGCGCCCGGAGTCGTTGACCTCGCCGATGACGGCGGTCTCGACGTCCCACTTGGCGGTGATGGCGAGGAACTCGTCGAGCTTCTCCGGCGCGACGACCGCCATCATGCGCTCCTGCGACTCCGACATGAGGATCTCGCCCGCGTTGAGCGTCGGGTCGCGCAGCAGGACGTCGTCGAGCCACACGTGCATGCCGCCGTCGCCGTTCGAGGCGAGCTCCGACGTCGCGCACGAGATGCCGGCGGCGCCGAGGTCCTGGATGCCCTCCACGACCTGCGCCGCGTAGAGCTCGAGGCAGCACTCGATGAGGACCTTCTCCATGAAGGGGTCGCCCACCTGGACGCTCGGGCGCTTGGCGGGCACGCCGTCCTCGAACGTCTCCGAGGCGAGGATCGAGGCGCCGCCGATGCCGTCGCCGCCCGTGCGGGCGCCGAACAGCACGACCTTGTTGCCGACGCCCGAGGCGTTGGCGAGGTGGATGTCCTCGTGGCGCAGCACGCCGAGGCACAGCGCGTTGACGAGGGGGTTGCCCTGGTACGAGGAGTCGAAGACGAGCTCGCCGCCGATGTTCGGCAGGCCGAGGCTGTTGCCGTACCCGCCGACGCCGCTCACGACGCCGTGCACGACGCGCGCCGTGTCCGGGTGGTCGACGGCGCCGAAGCGGAGCTGGTCCATGACGGCGACGGGGCGCGCGCCCATGGAGATGATGTCGCGCACGATCCCGCCGACGCCGGTCGCGGCGCCCTGGTAGGGCTCGACGAACGACGGGTGGTTGTGCGACTCGACCTTGAACGTCACGGCCCAGCCGTCACCGATGTCGACGACGCCCGCGTTCTCGCCGATGCCGACGAGCAGGTGCTTCTTCATCTCGTCGGTGGTCGCCGCGCCGAACTTCGACAGGTGGACCTTGGAGGACTTGTACGAGCAGTGCTCGGACCACATGACGGAGTACATCGCGAGCTCCGCGGCCGTGGGGCGGCGCCCCAGGATGTCGCGGATGCGCTGGTACTCGTCCGGCTTGAGGCCGAGCTCGGCGAACGGCTGGACCTCGTCGGGCGTGGCGGCGGCGCGCTCGACGGTGTCGAGCGTCGGCGCGGCGGGACGAGCCTCGGAGCGTGCGGAAGCCTGGGGTGCGGGGGCGGTCATCGTTTCCCTCGGGTGGGCGCTGAGCGGGGAGCGCACGACGGCGCGCGGCCAGTCTACCGGCGCCTGCGGAGAGGCCGTCCGGGCGTCTCGTGTCGCGGGCGGCCGAGAACTGAGACGAGCGTCTCGCCGTGCGGAAACTCCGTTTCCGGGTTCCGATGGAGAGGTGACCACCCTTCTCGAACCGACGTCCGGCACCGCGCGCAGCACCACCAGCGACCTCCTCGACCCGCACCTGGAGCGGCTCGGCCACGAGCTCACGCTCGTCGAGCGCCAGCTCAACGGCTACTCCCGGCGCACCGGCTCCTACGTGGGCCACGGGGCGGTCGAGACCGTCGAGCCGGCGGAAGGACGCTACCGGGACGAGCTCGAGGCCGAGCGCGAGCGCATCCTGTCGCGCCTCGAGATGCTCAGCGCCATGCGCGTCGCCGCGTCCTGCTGACCACGACCCCGACCTCGACTCCGAGCGCGGCCACCGCGGGGCGCGGGACGGCTCAGAGCGTCAGCCCCAGCACGACGCCCAGCACGCCGAGAGCGGGCGGCACGAGCTGGACGAGCGCCGCGCGCGCCTTCGACGGCGACGACAGGATCAGCACGAGCCCCGCCGCGACCATCGACCCGGCCCCCGCGACCACGAGCGTCAGGCCGACGTCCTGCCGGTCCGCCGCGTACAGGACGATGCCGAGCACGACGAGCACCGCGAGGAACAGGTTGTAGAACCCCTGGTTGAAGGCCATCTCGCGCGTGGCCGCCGCCTCCTCCGGCGACGTGCCGAACGTGGCGCGCGTGCGGGCGCTCGTCCACGTGAGCGACTCCATGACGAAGATGTACACGTGGATCGCCGCAGCGACCCCCGCGAGCGCCAGCCCGAACCCGATCATCGTCGGCCCCTCCCGGTCCCCGAGGCCGCACGGTGCGCGGACCCCGGCGTGCCGACCGGGTGTCGCTGCCTCAGCGCTCCCCAGCGTTCCACAGGAGCGGCTCCGCCGCCGCGAGCGCCACGGCCAACGCGCCGACCGCGAGCCCGACGCGCGTGTGCGGCAGGCGCACGCCGCGGTCGCGCAGCCGCTCCCCGCGCCGGTAGACCCACTTCTCCCCCACGACCACGAGGGTCGTCGCGAGCGCGAGCCCGGCCGCCGTGCCCGCGACGGCGACGCCGGCCGGCACCGGCGTGGTGTCGTCGTCGGCCGTCGCCCAGGTGTTGTCCTCCCGCGGGGCGCCGTCGGCGGTCGTGGTCCCGGGCGTCACGTCCGTCCCGCCCGCGTCCGCGTCGCGGGCGGCGTCGCGCAGGGAGCGCAGGCCCTCGCGCGCCTCGGTCCCCTCGGTCGTCGAGGTGAACGTCAGCGCGACGGCGGCCGTCGCGACCGCGGTCTTGGCGAGCGCGCGCGCCCAGCGCGGGCGGACGGCGTCGGGCACGGCGTACCACGCCACGGTGGACAGCCCCGCGATCGCCACGGTGCGCGGGTCGGCGACCCGTCGGGTCGGCGCGTGCTCGGTCATCGTGCCCCTTCGTCGGCAGGTGTGCTCGGGGTTCCTAACGGCCCGCGACCGTGTCGAGTTCCTGCGGTGCGCAGGCGTTCGCGCAGGTAGCGCACCGCCGGGGCGTCGGTCATGGTCGCGCGCCACACGACCGTGACCGGGCGGGTCGGGACGGGCTCGCGCACGGGCACGGCGACGACGTCGGTCGGCAGCGAGCCGCGCCCGAGACGCGGCACGAGCGCGACGGCGAGGCCCTGGGCCACGACCTCGACCTGCGACGCGAACTCGAGGCACCGGAAGTCGATGCGCGGGACGCGCGGCTCGCGCGCGAACATGTGGCAGAACCACTCGTAGCAGATGGTGCCGTCGGGCGTGCAGACCCAGGTCTCGTCGAGCAGGTCCGACGGCGTGAGCGCGGCCCGCCCCGCGAGCGGGCTCGACGCGTGCACGAGCACGTCCGCCTCGTCGCGGAACAGCTCCTCGGCGCGCAGGCTCGGCGGGAGCGCGAGGCCGACGCCCTCCCAGTGGTGCACGAGCGCGAGGTCCAGGGTGCCCGCCGCGACGGCCGCGACGGCGTCCCACGGCTCGGTCTCCTCGACGACGAGGCGCAGGTCCGGCACGTCGTCGCGCACCCGCGCGAGGAGCGGGGCGACGACGCCGCGCACCGCCGTCGAGAACGACCCGAGGCGCACGGTCCCCGTGGGGCGCGCCCCGGCGTCGTGCAGGCGAGCCCGGAGCGACTCGACCTGCTCGCGCAGCGCGCGACCCTCCTCGACGACGCGCCGCCCCGCGGCCGTGAGCACGACGCCGCGCCCCTCGCGGTCGAGCAGGCGCGCGCCGAGGTCGCGCTCCAGGCGCTTCACCTGCTGCGAGACGGCGGACGGCGTGTACCCGAGGTCGCGCGCCGCGGCGTGCACGGTGCCGGTGCGCTCGACGGCGAGCAGGGCGTCCACGGCGGCGAGGTCGATCATGCGTCCGATGCTAATCGGAAGCATCGCTACTGAGAACCGTTCATCACTGTGCGCTGGACGTGCACGGTTCGCTGGGCGCACCCTCGATGCCATGCCGCTGCGCCCGTCCCTCCTCGCCGTCCTCGTCGCCGTCGTCTGGGGCGTGAACTTCGTCGTCATCGACCTCGGGCTCGGCGACGTGCCCCCGACGCTGTTCGTCGCCCTGCGCTTCCTCGTCGTCCTGGTCCCGGCGGTCTTCCTCGTCCCCCGGCCGCGCGCCCGGCGGCGGGACGTGCTGCTCGTCGGCACGTTCATGAGCCTGGGACAGTTCGGCCTGCTGTACACCGCGCTCGCGCTCGGCATGCCCGCAGGGCTCGCGTCGCTCGTGCTCCAGGCCCAGGTCGGGCTCACCGTGCTGTTCGCCGCCGCGGCGCTGCGCGAGGTCCCGACGCGCGCGCAGCTCGTCGGCGTGCTGGTCGGGGCGGCGGGGCTCGTCGTCGTCGGCGTGGGCCGCAGCGCCTCGACGCCCGCCCTCGCGTTCGTCGTGACGCTCGCCGCCGCGGCGTCGTGGGCGGTCGGGAACGTCGTCGCCCGACGCGCCGGGAGCCGCCGTGACCACGGCTCTACCTCGCGCACCCAGGGCTCTCCCTCGCGCGACCTGGGCTCTACCTCGCGCGACCAGGGGTCTGCCTCGGCGGGGCGGCGTTCTTCCCCGCGGCCCGGGCTGGAGGGGCTGTCGATGACGGTGTGGTCGGCGCTCGTCGTGCCGGTCCCCATGCTCGGGCTGTCGCTCGCGCTCGACGGGCCGGACGCCGTCGGGCACGCGCTCACCCACCTCACGCTCGCGCCGGTCCTGTCGACCCTGTACACCGCCTGGCTCGCGAGCCTCGTGGGCTACGGGATCTGGAACACGCTCCTCGCGCGGTACCCGGCGTCGGCGGTCGTGCCGTTCACGATGCTCGTGCCCCCGGTCGGGATGCTCGCCGCGTGGCTCGTGCTCGACGAGGTGCCGAACGCGGCCGAGGTGGTGGGCGGCGTCGTGCTCCTGCTGGGCGTCGCGACGACGACGGGAGTCCTCGGCCGGCAGCGCTCACCGGGCGCGGCGGCCGTCCGTCCCGACGCGGTGGCGCCCTCCGTCGCGGCGGGCCCGACGCCCGCACCCGACCACCCCGACGCGACCGCGACCGGCGGCCCGACCGCGACACGCGCGCGCTCGCGCTGACAGGACGCCCGCGCGGGGGTTCCATGGGAGTCCGGGACGTCCGAGACGCGAGGGAGCCTCTCATGAGCGAGACCGCGGGCCGCACGGAGGAACGTCAGCAACCCGAGCTCAAGCGCGTCATGGGGCCCAGGCTGCTGCTCCTGTTCATCGTCGGGGACATCCTCGGCACGGGCATATACGCGCTCACCGGGCAGGTCGCGGGGGAGGTGGGCGGGGCGGCGTGGCTGCCGTTCCTGCTCGCGTTCGTCGTCGCGACGATCACCGCGTTCTCCTACCTCGAGCTCGTCACGAAGTACCCGAGCGCGGCGGGCGCCGCGCTCTACACGCACAAGGCGTTCGGCATCCACCTCGTGACGTTCGTCGTCGCGTTCATGGTCATGAGCTCCGGGATCACGTCGGCCTCCACGGCGTCCAACGCGTTCGCGGGCTTCGTCTCCGACGGGTTCGGGCTCGAGCTGCCGACGGGCGGCGACGGCCGCCTGCTCATCGCCCTCGCCTTCATGGCCCTCGTCGCGCTCGTCAACCTGCGCGGGGTCGGGGAGAGCGTCAAGGCGAACGTCGTGCTGTCGCTCGTCGAGCTGTCCGGCCTGCTGCTCGTCATCTTCGTGGGGCTGTGGGCGACGACCCAGGGCCGCGCCGACTTCTCGCGCGTCGTCGTGTTCGAGAGCGCCGACGACAAGAGCGTGTTCCTCGCCGTCACCGCCGCGACGACGCTCGCGTTCTTCGCGATGGTCGGGTTCGAGGACTCCGTGAACATGGCGGAGGAGTGCAAGAACCCCGTGCGGGACTTCCCGCGCATGATGCTCACCGGGCTCTCGATCACGGGCGCGATCTACGTGCTCGTCGCGATCACCGCCGTCGCGCTCGTCCCCGTGGGCGACCTCACGGACGACGCCAAGGGGTCGGCGCTCACCCAGGTCGTCGCGGCGGGCGCGCCCGACCTCCCGTTCGACACGATCTTCCCGTTCATCGGGATGTTCGCCGTCGCGAACTCGGCGCTCATCAACATGCTCATGGCGTCCCGCCTGCTCTACGGCATGGCCAACCAGGGCGTGCTGCCGCGCGCGTTCGGCCAGGTGCACCCGTTCCGCCGCACGCCGTGGGTCGCGATCCTCGTGACGACGGCCATCGCGTTCGCGCTCATCGTGTACGTCGTGCGGCAGTCCGGGACCGCCGCGGGCACCAACGCGGTCGCCCTGCTGGGCGGGACGACGTCGCTGCTCCTGCTCGTCGTGTTCACGATCGTCAACATCGCGCTCCTCGTGCTGCGCCGCGACCGCGTCGACCACGAGCACTTCCGTACCCGCACCTGGCTCGCGGTGCTCGGCGCCCTGACGTGCGCGTACCTCGCCGGGCCGTGGGCCCGCAGCGCCGAGCAGCAGGAGCAGTACGTCATCGCGGGCGCGCTCGTGGCCCTCGGGGTCGTGCTCTCGTTCGTCACGTGGCTCTACAACCGCTCGGTGCGCCACCGTCCGATCGCGTTCTCCGACGTGTCCCGTCTGGAGGACGACATCGACGACGACGGCCCGGGGCGGTGACCGCCGTCGCGCATGATGGGTCCATGCAGACCCGCGTCGAGGAGGACGAGTCGACCGACGACGTCGGCTGGTTCACGCCCCACGAGGTCGACGCGCTCGACCGCGTCGGCCTCGTGGACGTGGCCCGTCGCTCGGCCGGCCTGCTCCCCGTGCCGTCGTGACCCGCTCGCGCCGGGCGGCCGGCGGGCGGCGCGGGGCGACGGTGCTGGGCGCGCTCGCCGTCGGCGTCCTGGTCCCGGTCGTGCTCGCCGCGTGCACGCCCGACACCCCGTCACCGGGCCCCGACGCGGTGACATCCGCACCGGCGCACGTCCCGTCCCCCGGTCCCGGCGCCAGCACGGAGGACGGCGGCGCGGCGGGCGACCCGAGCGGCCACCCGAGCGGCGACGCCGAGCCCACGGCCGTCCGCGTGCCCGTGGGGAGCGCGACGGTCGAGATCGCCGTGCCCCCGCCGACGTCGGGCGAGGCGACGCCTCCCCGGGTCGCGCCCGACGCCGAGGGTGCGTCCGACGTCACGCTCGCCCTCGCGGGTGCCCCGGCCGTGGTCTCGGTGGAGGGCGGCTCGCTCGCGCGCCACGCGGACGGCACGCTCACCGTCCTGGACGACGGCGGCACGCCCGTCGGCGGGCTCGGCGCCCCGCGCGTCGTCGGTCGGCACGGCGCGCCGGGCGCGGACGGCGCGAGCGGGGCGAGCGAGGCGAGCGAGGCAGAGAGCGGGGCGGTCGACGGCGCGGACGCCGACCCCACGGCGGGCGCCCCCGCGCCCGGGACCCCGCGCGTCCGGGTCGCGCTCGTCGACGCCCACCGCGCAGAGGTGGCGCTCGTAGGGACAGCGGGCACGGCGGCGGGCGCGACCGGCGCGCCGGGCGCTCCTGCCGAGGACGCGGACGAGACCGCGACGACGGACGACGCCGCGGCGTGGGACGTCGTCGTCCCGCTCGGAACGCGTGCGGTGCGCAGCACCGACTGGGGCGAGCGCGAGGGCGGGCGGTCGCTCGCCGTCGACCCGACCGCGTGGGCCCGCGCCGCGGGGCAGGCGGGCCGGGAGCTCGTGTGGGCGCAGGTCGTCGCGGCCGAGCCGGAGGCCGACACCCCGACGATGCACGACCAGCTCGTGTGCCACGCCGTCGGCGCCCCGGACAAGGCGACGTGGAACCTCGAGCCCTGGCGGCCCGACGTCGGGCTCCTCGCCACGATGTCCGCGCGCTGCAACCCCGCCTGACCTCCACCGTGGGCCCGCCCCCCGCTCGGCCGACACCGGCTCGGCCGCCGAGCACGGCGTCCCTCCCCGTCGAGCACGAGGTTCCTCTCGGTCTGGGCCTCGGAACGCCAGGAACCCCGTGGTCGGCGTCCGAGACGGAGACCGAGACGGCAACGGCCCGGGCGGCACGACGGCTGGTGGACGTCGTGCCGCCCGGGCCTGACCCTCGGCAGCGGTACCGCTCCGCCTGCAGCGCCGAGGACGTTCCGGGGTGGCGCCGAGGACGGCGCCGGGGTGGTCAGCGAGCCTGCGGGCCGCCCTTCGCGGCCTTGCGCAGCGACTTCTCGCTCCGCGGCTCGTCACCGCTCGCGCGCAGGCGCCGGTAGTAGTCGCGCGCCTCGTCCTGGCGCTCCTTCTCGATGCCCGTCGCGATCGTCGCGCGCAGGTGCTCGGGGCCGTAGCCCCAGGCGTCCACGAGGTCCTGCGCGTGCGGACGCAGCCGGTCGATGAGGCGGTCCAGGTAGCTCGTCACCGTGCGCGCACGCTGCGTCGAGAGGCGGCCGTTGAGCAGGTACCAGGCGAGGTGTCGCTCGACGAGGCTCAGCCCGAACAGGTCGCGCACCGTGGTGAGGACCTCGCGCGTGCCCGCGTCCTCGATCGTCTCGAGAGCCTGCGTGAACGCCTCCCAGCGCAGCAGCTCCGCGTGGGCGCGGGCCGCCTCCACGAGCTCGACCTGGTGGGCGTTGAACAGGTTCGTCGCCGTCTCGGGGTCGGCCTTCTGCGCGGGGCGCAGGGCCTGCGCGACGTCGGCGACCATCGTCTCGACCCGGTCGGTGAGCAGCGCGCGCTGCGTCTCGGGGTCGCGCAGGTGGCCGGCGGCGCGGCGCGGGTCGCCGACGTCCGCGAGCGCCTGCGCGGCCCGCTTGAGCGGCGTGCGGTGCAGCGCCATGTCGCCCGCGCGCTCGACGACGACGCGCGCCATCTGGCCCGGGGTGATGCCCTTGAACTGCTTGCCGTAGTCGGCGAGCAGACGCTTCGCGACGAGCTGGAGCAGGACGGTGTTGTCGCCCTCGAACGTCGCGTACACGTCGAGGTCCGCGCGCAGGCTCGTGATGCGGTTGGTCGTGAGGAACCCGGCCCCGCCGCACGCCTCGCGCGTCTCCTGGAGCACGTCGAGCGCGAACCGCGTGCTCGTCGCCTTGAGCGCGGCCGCCGTCGTCTCGAGGTCCTCGCGCTGCTCCGGGGTGTCCTCCTCGCCCGAGAACACCGAGTGGAAGAGGTCGAGCAGGCGGTCGTGCGCGAAGTGCGCGGCGTACGTCTCCGCGACGGGCACGATGAGGCGGCGCTTGTGCGTGCCGTAGTCGAGGAGCACGACCTCCTCCGTCGGCGTCGCACCCGTGAACTGGCGGCGCTCGTTCGCGTACCGCACCGCGATCGCGAGGCCGAGCTTCGCCGCGGTCACCGCGGCGCCGTCGAGCGACACGCGACCCTGGACGAGCGAGCCCAGCATCGTGAAGAAGCGGCGCCCGGGGCTGTCGATGGGGCTGGAGTACGTGCCGTCGGCGTCGACCGAGCCGTAGCGCGCGAGCAGGTCGGTGCGCGGAACCCGCACGTGGTCGAAGTGCAGGCGCCCGTTGTCGATGCCGTTGAGCCCGCCCTTCTGGCCGTCGTCCTCGCCGCCCACGCCGGGCAGGAAGGGCAGCCGGCCGAGCTCGTCGCGCTCGCCCGCGGTGTCGCGGATGGGCACGTAGAACGCGTGCACGCCGTGGTTGACGTTCTTCGTGATCAGCTGCGCGAACACGACGGCGGCCACGCCGTGCACGCCCGCGTTCCCGAGGTAGTCCTTCCATGCCCCGCGGAACGGGGTGTGGATGACGAACTCCTCGGTCTCCGGGTCGTAGGTCGCCGTGGTGGCGATGCTCGCGACGTCGGACCCGTGGCCGATCTCCGTCATCGCGAACGCGCCGGGCACGGAGAGGTCCATGGCGCCCGGCAGGAGACGGTCCTGCTGCTCGGGGGTACCGAGGTGCAGGATCGCCGAGCCGAACAGCCCCCACTGCACGCCCGCCTTGATCTGCAGCGACGGGTCGGCCGCGACGAGCTCCTCGAACCCGGCGAGGTTGCCGCCCGCGTCGTCCGCGCCGCCGAGGCGCTCCGGGTACCCGCGCCACACCTGGCGCTTGCCCACGAGCAGGTGCATCTGCTCCAGCACGCGCTCGCGGTGCTCGCGCAGGCTCTGCCCCTCGATGCGCTGGAACGCCTCCTCGCCCGCGGTCGCGCGCGCCGCCGCGCGCAGGTCGGCCCACCGGCCGAGCAGGAGCTTCTCGAGGGCGGCGACGTCGACGCGGGTGTCGCCGTGCGGCGTCGGGCCCGCGTCGCCGGTGCTCGTCGTGCGCGGTGCGAGCGCGGGACGGTCGGACGTGGCGGTCATGGCTTCTCCTTGAGGTCTGAGGCGGTCGCCGGGTGCGGAGGGCGGTCGGTGGGGACGCGGACGGCGTCGGGGCGGGTCGTGCCCGGGTTGTGCGAGAGGACGCCGACGGGGCCGGCCCACAGCCAGGCGGCGACGCGCTCGGTGAGCTGCTCGCGGTCGGGGACGTCGGCGCGGTCGCGGTGGGCGAGCCACCACTCGCCGGCGCCCCGGACGAACCCGACGGCGCCCGCGGCCCACGCCGCGGCGTCGGCCGGGGAGACGTCGGTGACCCGGGCGAAGGGCTCGGCGACGAGCTCGATCACCGAGTCGAGGAACGCGGCGAGCGGGGCGCGGTCGGCGCCGCCCGCGCCCTGGGTGAGGCCGTTCGCCGCGAGCTGGGCGGCGGGCTCCTCCGTACCCGCGACGGCGCTCGTGCGGGTGACGAAGTAGTACACGTTGGGCGAGCTCTCGATCATCTCGAGGTAGACGCCGACCATCGCGCGCAGCGCGCGCTTGGGGGTCTCGGCAGCCTCGGCCGCCTGGGTCAGGGCGTCGTGCATCTGCCCCACGACGGCGGAGCCCAGGGCGACCTGGAGCCCGGTCTTGTCGTCGAAGTAGCGGTAGATGATCGACTTCGACGTGCCCGACGCCGCCGCGATCTCGTCCATGGAGACCCCGGGGCCTCCCCGGTGCACCGCCTTGCTCGCCGCCCGGATGAGCTCCGCGCGGCGGGCCGCCCGGTGCTCGTCCCAGCGGGTCGACCGACCGTCCACCGCCGCGACCGGCTGCACCCGCCCTCGGGTGACCGGTCGCGCGTCGGCACCTGCGTTCACGTCGTCCTCCGTTGCGCCCGACCTCGCTGTCGTCGGCACCTCGTCACGGGTGCCGAGCCGGGGCAGGGCACGGCCCTGTGACCCGACTCACGAAACTGAGAGTATCAGGTACTCTTGGTATTGGACACCAGCCGGCCCTCTCCCCCCGTCTCGCGCACGCCGTGCCGAGACGCCCTCCCGGGCCGGGACCGAACGCAGCGCAGCGAGCACGGACAGGAAGTGAGGCACAGTGGCCACCAGCACCAGCCCCCGCCCGACCCCCGAGCAGTCCCCCCGAGAGAGCGCCCCCGCGGGCACGCCCCGCGATGCATGGGTGGTCGGCGGGAACCGCATCCCGTTCGCCCGCGCGGGCAAGAGGTACGCATCTGCGAGCAACCAGGAGATGTTCACCGCCGCGCTCGAAGGGCTCGTCGCACGCTTCGGTCTCCAGGGCGAGCGGCTGGGGGAGGTCGTCGGCGGCGCCGTGCTCAAGCACTCCCGTGACTTCAACCTCGTGCGCGAGTCCGTGCTCGGGTCGTCGCTCTCCCCGCAGACCCCCGCCTACGACCTCCAGCAGGCGTGCGCGACCGGGCTCGAGGCGACCATCGCCGTCGCGAACAAGATCCGTCTCGGCCAGGTCGAGTCGGGCGTCGCGGGCGGCTCCGACACCGTGTCCGACGCCCCGATCGCCGTGAGCGAGGGTCTGCGCCGGGCCCTGCTCGAGGCGAGCCACGCCAAGACCTTCGGCCAGCGCGTCAAGGCGTTCGCGAAGGTCCGCCCCGCCGACCTCGCGCCCCTCACGCCCGCGACCGACGAGCCGCGCACCGGCCTGTCGATGGGCGAGCACCAGGCCATCACGACGGCCCGCTGGGGCATCTCGCGCGAGGCGCAGGACGAGCTCGCGCTCGCGAGCCACGAGCACCTCGCGGCCGCGTGGGACGCCGGGTTCTTCGACGACCTCGTCACCCCGTTCCGCGGTCTCGTGCGCGACGACAACCTGCGCGCCGACTCGTCGCTCGAGAAGCTCGCCGCGCTCAAGCCCGTGTACGGCAAGCGCCTCGAGGGCGTCACGCCGACCATGACGGCGGGCAACTCGACCCCGCTCACCGACGGCGCGTCGACCGTCCTCCTCGCCTCGGCCGAGTGGGCGCGCGAGCGCGACCTGCCGCTGCTCGCACGCGTCGTGGACGCGGAGACCGCGGCCGTCGACTTCGTGCACGGCCACGAGGGCCTGCTCATGGCCCCCGCGCACGCCGTCCCGCGCCTGCTCGCGCGCAACGGGCTCGCGCTCGGCGACTTCGACCTCTACGAGATCCACGAGGCGTTCGCGTCCACCGTGCTCACGACCCTCAAGGCCTGGGAGGACGACGAGTACTGCCGCACCGAGCTCGGGCTCGACGGCGCGCTCGGCTCGATCGACCGCTCGCGGCTCAACGTCAACGGCTCCTCGCTCGCTGCGGGCCACCCGTTCGCCGCGACCGGCGGGCGCATCGTCGCGACGGCGGCCAAGCTCCTCGCGCAGCGCACCGCCGAGACCGGGGCACCCGCGCGTGCGCTGATCTCCGTGTGCGCCGCGGGCGGGCTCGGCGTCGCCGCGATCCTCGAGTCCGTCCCCGCGACCGACGCCCCCGCCTGACGGCCCCCGACGACCCGAGAGGAACCACCGTGACCGACTCCTACGTCCAGGCCGTCAACTCCGGCTTCACGAAGACGCTCGCCAAGAAGCTGGGCCTCCCGCGCCCGGCGGTCCTGCGCCGCTTCCGCGCGGGCGACCCGCTCACCGTCGGGCCCGTGCTCGTGCTCGGCGGCACGCCCGGCGTGCGCGACGACGCCGACCTCGTCGCCGAGGCCCTGCTCGCCTGGGACCTCGACGTCCGCCAGACCCCGGACGACACGACCCGCTGGGGCGCGGTCGTCGTCGTGCTCAGCGGGATCGAGCGGCCGCAGGACGCGTCCGCGCCCGTCATGGCGCTCTCCGCGACGCTCCGCCGCCTCGCGCCGAACGGCCGCGTCGTGACGATCTCGCGCGCCCCCGCCGACACCGACTCCCCCGAGCTCGCCGCCGCCCGCGAGGGCGTCGACGGGTTCCTGCGGTCCGTCGCCAAGGAGCTGCGCTACGGGGCGACCGCCAACGGCGTCCAGGTGACCGACGACGCCCCCGTCGACAGCCCGAGCGTCCTCGCGACCCTCCGGTTCTTCCTCTCGGCGAAGTCCGCGTTCGTCGACGGCCAGCTCCTCCGGGTGGGCCCGAGCGCGTCCGACAGCGCCTCCGGCAGCGGCTCCGCCGACCTCGACCAGCCGCTCGCCGGCAAGGTCGCCGTCGTCACGGGCGCGGCCCGCGGCATCGGGGCGCAGGTCGCCCGGACGCTCGCGCGCGACGGCGCGAAGGTCGTCGTGGTGGACGTGCCCGCTGCGGGCGAGGCGCTCGCCCGGGTCGCGAACGAGATCAAGGGCACGGCGCTGCAGCTCGACGTGACCGCCGACGACGCGGGCGCCCGGATCCTCGAGCACGCCCGCGCACGGCACGGCGGGCTCGACGTCCTCGTGCACAACGCCGGCATCCTGCGGGACAAGCTGCTCGCCAACATGTCCCCCGACAAGTGGGACGCGGTGGTCGCGGTGAACCTCGCCGCGCAGCTGCGGATCACGGAGTACCTGCTCGGCGCGAACGGGTTCTCCTCCGCGCCGCGCGTCGTGTCGCTCGCCTCGACGAGCGGCATCGCGGGCAACCGCGGCCAGGCGAACTACGCGTTCTCGAAGGCGGGCGTCATCGGGCACACGCGCGCGTTCGCCCGCCTGCTCGCGGCACCCGACGGTCCGGGCGGGACGGCGAACGCCGTCGCGCCGGGCTTCATCGAGACGGACATGACGGCGTCGATCCCGTTCGTGCAGCGCGAGGTCGCGCGCCGCGTCGCGTCGCTCCAGCAGGGCGGCCAGCCCGTCGACGTGGCCGAGGCGATCGCGTTCCTCGCGTCGCCCGCGGCCGGGGGCGTCAACGGGCAGGTGCTGCGCGTGTGCGGGCAGAACGTGGTGGGCCGGTGACGGCGCCCGCGGGCGCCCCGGCGCGCGTCGAGACGCTGCCCGCCGTCCCGGGGCTGGGCGGCCTGTACGTGCGCGGGCTCGCGGCGTCCGGCCGGATCGCGGCGGCGCACCGGCTCCCCGTCCGGGGCGGCCCCACGGAGCTCGCCCTCCCGGACGTCACGTACCGGGTCGCGGCCGTCCCGACGGGCGACGACGCGGCGCCGGGCCACGTGGGCAGCGCCGCGCACCTCGCGCGGTACGCGCGGCTCGTGGGCGAGGCGCCGTCGGACGTGCTGCCCGCCGGGTACCTGCACGTGCTGGGGTTCCCGCTCGCGACGGCCGTCATGGTGCGGGCCGACTTCCCGCTCCCGCTGCTCGGCATGGTGCACCTCGCGAACTCGGTGTCCGTGCTGCGTCCGGTGCGGCTCGGGGACGCGCTCGAGGTCCGCGCGTGGGCGCAGGACCTGCGCCCGCACCGCCGCGGTGTCCAGGTGGACCTCGTCACGGAGATCTCGGTGCTGCGCACGGACGACGAGCGCGCCGCGGGCAGCGGGCTGGCCGCGACGACGCTCGCCTACCGGGGCGTCTCGACGTACCTCGCGAAGGGCGCGTCCCTCCCGGGCGGCCCCGCCCCGGCCGACACCGAGGGACCGGCCGCGTTCGTCCCGCCCCTGCCCACCGCGCGGTGGGCGCTCGGCGCGGGGACCGGCCGCGCGTACGCGGCCGTGTCCGGCGACCGCAACCCGATCCACACCTCGGCGCTGGGCGCCAAGGCGTTCGGGTTCCCGCGGGCCATCGCGCACGGCATGTACACCGCCGCGCGGGCGCTCGCCGAGGCGGGCCCCGGTCGCGGCGACGCTTACGACTGGACCGTCACGTTCGCCAAGCCGGTGCTGTTGCCCGGCACGGTCGACGTCGCGCTCCGCCCGGCGGGCGACGTGCCCGCCGAGGTGCGGGACGCCGTCGGGCAGGTCGCGGCGGCCGTGCCCGACGGCGCGGGCGACCCCGGCATGGGCATCGCCTACCAGGCGTGGGACGGCAAGGGCCGCCTCCACCTCGCGGGCCGCGTCACCCCGCGCCCCTGACGGTCCCGCTGCCGAGCACGGGGTCGGTGTCGTTCTCGAGCGCATGACGACACCGACCCCGTGCTCGACGCCGCGCAGGCTCGTGGTCGACGCGCCGGCCGGTCAGGACATGCGGGCGAGCAGCCCGTCGCGGACGGTCAGCCACTCGTCACGGAGGATGGAGAAGTAGGCGGTGTCCTGGCGGGAGCCGTCGGGCGCCACGCGGTGGCTGCGCAGCACGCCCTCGGGCACCGCGCCCAGGCGCCGGATCGCCCCGAGGGACCGGCTGTTGCGGGCGTCGGCGCGGAGCGCGAGGCGCGCGACCCCGAGGTCCTCGAACGCGTGCCGCAGCAGGAGGTACTTGCACGCCGGGTTCGTCGTCCCGCCCCACCACTCGCGCGCGTAGAACGTGGACCCGAGCTCGATACGGCCCTGGGACGGCACCCACTCGTAGAGCGACGTCGAGCCGCGGACCGCGGCGTCGGCGGCCTCGCCGTCCGCACCCGGAGCACCGGGAGCACCGGGAGCGCCGGGAGCGCCCAGGACCGCGAACGCGAGCCGGCCCGGCGCGGCGACCGCGTCGCGCACGTAGCCCTCCATCGCCTCCGTGCCGCGCGGCACGGCGCTGGACATGCCCGCCCAGATGCCGTCGTCGACGAGGGCGCCGAGCGCGGGCGCGTGGGTCGCGGCGAGCGGTTCGAGACGGACGCCGAAGCCTTCGAGGACGGTGTCGTGCTGCACCCGCACATCCCACCACACCGCCCGTGCCCCGACGGCGTGCGAGCCCGGCCGACCGTGGTTACGGTCGAGAGGTACCGACGAGAGGAGCACCCATGGGACTCGGAGACAAGGCCAAGCACGCCGCTGAAGAGGCGGGTGGCAAGCTCAAGGAAGGCGCGGGCAAGCTCACGGACAACGAGCGGCTCGAGGCCGAGGGCCAGGGCGACCAGGCCAAGGCCAACGTCAAGCAGGCGGGCGACGACGTCAAGGACGCGTTCGACCGCTGAGATGCTCCACCGTTCGACCACGAGGGCTCCGCTTCGGCGGGGCCCTCGCGGCGTCTCCGGGACCGTGCGCTCGCGGCGATCGGGGCGGAACGCTCAGGGCAGGACCGCCCGGGCGGGGTGGGTCAGGACGCGGCGAGCGGCCGGACGTCCGCCGGCGCCGCCGGCGCGAGCACCGGGACGACGCGCGGGGCGGTGATCCGCGCGAGGAGGCCCACCTCGACCCCGGGCCACTCGGGCGCGAGGATCGAGAAGAGCACGGAGTCGGCGCGCGTCCCGTCGGGCGCGGTGCGGTGGCCGCGCATGACGCCCTCCTCGTGGGCGCCGAGACGGCGCATCGCGCCCAGCGAGCGCTCGTTGCGCGTGTCGACGCGGAAGCCGACCCGGTGCACGTCCCACGTCTCGAACGCGTGGCGCAGCAGGAGCCACTTCGTCACGGGGTTGACGAGGCTCCCCCACGTGGAGCGCGCGTAGAACGTGCGGCCCACCTCCACGCGGCGGTCGACGAGCGACAGGTCGCGGAACGCCGTGCTGCCGAGCACGGCGCCGGGCGCGCCGTCGGGGTCGACGGTGCGCACGACGAAGCCCGTGAGGTCCGGGGCCGCGCGCGTCGCGGCCACGAGATCGGCCATCCCCGCGACCCCGTAGGGCAGGGGGATGCTCATGCCTGACCACATCGCCTCGTCGACGAGGCCGGCCAGCGTCTCAGCGTGCTCCAGGGCCAGCGGTTCCAGGCGGAAACCGTGCCCCGAGAGGACGACGTCGTGCAGCACAGCGCATATCAGAGCACACGCGGAACACCGCGCCAAGAGGGTCCGGCGACGCGGTGGACAACGCTCGGCGACGGCCCGGTGAACGGGCTCCCCCGTCGGCCGCCGACGCCGGTCAGACGGCCGGTCCGCAGCCCGCGGCGTCGGCGAGGAAGCCCGCCGCGGCGGTCGCGAAGAGACCCTCCAGGCCGGACCCCGCGGGGACCGGGCGGGGGTCGTCCACGACGGCCCAGCAGCCGTCGACGACCTCGTACCGGGTCGCCGGGCCCTGCTCGACGTACGCGCGCACGGCCTCGACGAGGCGCACGACGTCCGCGCCCGTCGTCCCGACGCCCACCGAGGCGCGGATCGCGCCCGCGTCGTAACCGAGGCGCGCGAGCAGCGGGTGCGCGCAGAACCGCCCGTCGCGCACGCCGATGCCGTGCTCGGCCGAGAGGTAGGCGGCGACGAGGCCCGGATCGTGGCCCTCGACGGCGAACGTCACGACGCCGACCGGGTCGACGGCGTCGTCCCAGACGCGCACGACCCGGACACCGGGGACGGCCTCGAGGCCCGCGACGAGGGCCGTGCGCAGCGCCGCCTCGTGCGCGTGCAGGTCGGCCGGGTCGAGCGCGGCGAGCGCGTCGCACGCCGCCGCGAGCGCCGCGGCGCCCACCACGTTCGGCGAGCCGGCCTCGTGGCGCGCGGGCGCCGTCTGCCACTGGGTCCCGGTCACCGCGACGTGACGCACGGCGCCGCCGCCCGCGAGGTAGGGCGTGCCCGCGTCGAGCCAGTCACGACGCCCGACGAGCGCGCCCGCGCCGAACGGCGCGTAGGTCTTGTGCCCCGAGAAGGCGACGTAGTCGGCGCCCGACGCGGCGAGCGAGAACCCGCGGTGCGGGACGAGCTGGGCGCCGTCGAGCACGACGCGCGCGCCGGCGTCGTGCGCGGCGCGGACGACCTCGGTGATCGGCAGGGACTCGCCCGTGACGTTGGACGCGCCGGTCACGGCGACGAGCGCGTACGGGAAGCGCGCGAGCTCGGTGCGCAGGCCCGAGAGCGTCTCCGCGACGGACGCGCCGCCCGCGAGGACCGTCGCGCCGCCCGTGCGCTGCCACGGCAGCAGGTTCGCGTGGTGCTCTACGTCGAGGACGAGCACGCGCCCGGGCGTGCCGTCCGCGTTCGCCGGGACGCAGCCCGCGAGCAGGTTGAGCGAGTCGGTCGTGTTGCGCGTGACGACCGTGACGTCGTCCTCGCGCGCGCCGACGAACGCGCCGATCGTGCGCCGCGACGCCTCGTAGAGCGCCGTGGAGACCTGCGACAGGTAGCCCGCGCCGCGGTGCACGCTCGCGTAGAGCGGCAGCACCTCGGTCACGCGGTCGGCCACCGAGCGCAGCGCCGGGGCCGACGCCGCGACGTCGAGGTTCGCGTACGGGACGCTGCGGCCGTCGACGAGCGGGACGAGCGTGTCCCCGCCGACGACGGGCAGGAGCGCGGGCGCGTCGGCGAGCGCCGTGAGGACAGGGGCCGGGGCGTCGGTGGGACACGAGACGTCCGCGAGAGCAGTCATGGCACAGTCCTCCAGGGTCGTCCGGGGAGAACCTCCCCGCGCTTGCCACCCGCCGGTCGGCGTGCGGCCTGGTCGTCACCCGGGGCACCCCGCCGCGAGAGGAGGGTTGCCGGCCAGCAAACCGGGGTTTCGCGCTGGCACTCATGACCTGTCGACCAGGATGTCCGTGAGCACCGCAGCGTGTCAACCGGTGGTCACGGCGTCTCGGATGGCGGGACGTGGCATGCAACGCCGGGGGCTGCGGCCGGGGCCGCGCGGCGTCGGGCACCCCCGCCCCGACGCCGGTCCCCGAGACGGGCGTTCCGCGCGTCGGACGCGTGGCGTACGATCCGAGCCAACCATCCGGAGCGGCCGAGTGACGTGGCACGTCGACGCCGCAGCAACCCCCCGGACCGCCTCGGCGGCCGGGCGCAGGGTGCTACTGCCACGATCGATGGAGGAGGACTCTCATGAGCGACCAGTCCCAGCAGGCGTCGGCAGCGGGGTCGGCGCTGCCCGACGCGCGACCCGCCGTCGGCTACGCCGGCGACCTCACCCCGCAGCAGGCGTGGGACCTGCTCGCGCACGACGAGCGCGCCGTGCTCGTGGACGTCCGCACGGAGGGCGAGTGGCGCACCATCGGCGTGCCCGACGCCACGGAGCTCGGTCGCGACGTCGTGTTCGACGAGTGGGTGACCCCGACGGGCCCCAACCCGCGGTTCCTGGACCAGCTCGTCGAGGCGGGCCTGACGCCCGGCGACGAGCGTCCCGTCGTGTTCCTGTGCCGCTCGGGCCAGCGGTCGATCGGCGCGGCGCGCGCGGCCACGGCCGCCGGGCTCGGGCCGTCGTACAACGTGCTCGAGGGCTTCGAGGGGGCCCAGGGATTCTCGGGCCTGCGGGACGTCGAAGGCTGGAAGGTCCGCGGGCTGCCCACCACGACGTTCGACGAGGCCGCCCGGTGAGCGCGGCCGTGCCCGGGAGCGTGCCCGGCGGCTCCGGCCGCAAGCCCCTGCCCGCGAGCGCCCGCCCCGCGACGCTCGCCGTGCGCGGCGGTCACGCGCGCACCGAGTTCCAGGAGACGTCCGAGGCGCTGTTCCTCACCCAGGGCTACACGTACGACCGCGCGGCGGACGCCGAGGCCGCGTTCCAGGGAGAGCTCGACCGGTTCGTCTACTCGCGGTACGGCAACCCCACCGTGCACACGTTCGAGGAGCGTCTGCGCCTCCTGGAGGGCGCGGAGGCGTGCTACGCGACGGCGTCCGGCATGTCTGCCGTGTTCACGGCGCTCGCGGCGCTGGTGCGGTCCGGGTCGCGCATCGTCGCGGCGCGCGCGCTCTTCGGGTCGAGCCTCGTCATCTTCGACGAGATCTTCGCGAAGTGGGGCGTGCGGACGGACTACGTCGACGGTCACGTGCTGTCGCAGTGGGAGGAGGCGCTGTCCACCCCCGCGGACGTCGTCTTCTTCGAGACGCCGTCCAACCCCATGCAGGACATCGTCGACGCGCGGCGCGTGAGCGAGCTCGCGCACACCGCGGGCGCGGTCGTCGTGCTCGACAACGTGTTCGCGACCCCGCTGCTGCAGCGGCCGCTCGAGCTCGGGGCCGACGTCGTCGTCTACTCGGCGACCAAGCACATCGACGGGCAGGGCCGCGTGCTCGGCGGCGCGATCCTCGGGACCGAGGAGTTCGTCACGGGCCCGGTGCAGACGTTCATCCGCAACACCGGGCCGTCGCTCTCGGCGTTCAACGCGTGGGTGCTGCTCAAGGGCCTCGAGACGCTGCCCGTGCGCGTCGCCGCGCAGAACGCCGCCGCGGCGCAGGTCGCGGAGGCGCTCGAGCAGCTCCCCGGGATCGGCCGCGTGCGGTACCCGTTCCTCGCGTCGCACCCGCAGCGCGAGCTCGCGCGGTCGCAGCAGAGCGGCGGCGGGACCGTCGTGACGTTCGACCTCGCCGTGCCCGAGGGCACCGACCCCGAGACGGCGAAGAAGCGCGCGTTCACGTTCCTCGACGCGCTCCAGGTCGTCGACATCTCGAACAACCTCGGCGACGCGAAGTCCCTCGTCACGCACCCGGCCACGACGACCCACCGCAAGCTCGGCCCCGAGGGTCGCGCCGCGGTCGGTATCGCGGAGACGACCGTCCGCCTGTCGGTGGGCCTGGAGGACCCGCAAGACATCATCGAGGACGTCGAGCAGGCCCTGAACTCCTGACCCCAGCCTCCCGCCGAACATGTGGTTGTGGCCCGTCCCGGCGTCGGGACGGGCCACAACCACCTGCTCGACGGGCACCGGACGCGGGCCGGCACCGCTTTCCGGAATCGGGTGGACCGAGCGGGTGGCTGGTGCTCGAGACGCGCGTCCCCGCCCGCCGGGCCTGGGAGGGGTGGGTCCGCGAGGCGACGACCACGCGCGTGGACGTGCCCGACGTCGGCCCGGTCGAGTCCTGGACCGAACTCACCGAGGTGTCGCTCCCCTTCGTGTCCTTCCACGACACGACCATGCTGCCCGACGGCACCACGCTCCACTCCGACTCGACGCTGCGCTTCCGGGAGCGCGACGAGGTCGAGACGTTGCTCGTGGCGTGCGGGTTCGAGGTCATGGACGTCCGGGACGCGCCCGACCGCCCGGGTCGCGAGTGGGTGTTCGTCGCGCAGCGCGCCTGAGAGGAAGACGCCCAGTTCCCACACGGGTGCCGTGTGCTCGGCCGCAGGCGCCCGGAACCTGTGGACGGCGGTTCGACGGTGTGGGTCGCACCTCGTAGATTCCTCGTAGCGCGCGGCCACGGGCCGGGCGCGTGATCACGCCACCACCACCGACAGGGGTCCTCTTGCTGCACGTGCACCGCTCCGAGCGTGCCGAGGCGCTCGTGGCGCCGCTCGCCGCCGTGCTCGCGGAGGTCCCGGCGGACCCGTTCACGCCGGACGTCGTGGCGGTCCCGACGCGCGGGGTGGAGCGGTGGCTCGCGCAGCGGCTCTCGCACCACCTGGGCGCGGGCGAGACGGCGGGGATCTGCGCGAACGTGGACTTCCGGGGCCCGCGGCGGCTCGTCGAGCAGGTCGTGGCCGACCTCACGGACCTCGACCCCGACGACGACCCGTGGCGGCCCGAGCGGCTCGCGTGGTCGGTGCTCGAGGTGCTCGACGCGCACCTCGCCGAGCCGTGGGCGGCGCCGCTCGCGCGCTACGTCGGCGACCCGGGCGACGAGGTGCGGCGGGGCCGGCGGCTCACGCTCGCACGACGGCTCGCGGACCTCCTGGTCGACTACGCCCGCCAGCGGCCCGAGGTCGTGCTCGCGTGGTCGGCCCCGGTCACGGGGACAGCCGTCGCGCCGGACGACCTCGCGTGGCAGCCCGAGCTGTGGCGTCGCCTGGTGGAGCGCGTCCCGGCGACGGACCCGGCGCGGCGCGTGACGGAGGCGATCGCGGCGCTGCGTGCGGACCCGGCGGCCGTCGACCTGCCGCCACGGCTGTCCGTGTTCGGACCCACGCGGCTGCCCGAGGACGAGCTCCGGGTCCTGCGCGCGCTCGCCGAGCACCGCGACGTCCACCTGTGGCTCGTGCACCCCTCGCCGGCGCTGTGGGCGACGGTCGCCGCGTCCGACGGCGGCCCGGCCACGGGCGGCGCGAGCCCGAGCGCAGACCACGCGGGTGCGTCCGTCCGGCGTCGCGCCGACCTGCCGACGTTCGCGCGCCACCCGTTCCTCGCGTCCACCGGCCGGGACACGGTCGAGCTGCAGCTCCGCCTCGCCGCGGGCGACGTGCGCGAGACCCACCACGAGGCCGCGCCCCCGCCACCGACCCTGCTCGGCGCGCTGCAGTCCGCGCTGCGGGCCGACGCACCGGACGGCGCCCACGTGCTGGACCCGGCGGACCGCTCCGTGCAGGTGCTCGCGTGCCACGGCCGGGCCCGTCAGGTCGAGGTGCTGCGCGAGACGCTCGTCGGCCTGTTCTCCGCCGACCCGACGCTCCAGGCGCGCGACGTCATCGTGCTGTGCCCCGACGTCGAGACGTTCGCGCCGCTCGTCACCGCGACCTTCGCTGCCGTCCCCGAGCTCGGCGACGACGCGCACCCCGGTCAGCGGCTGCGGGTCAGCCTCGCGGACCGTGGCGCCGGGACCACCAACCCGGTGCTCGCGCTGCTCGCCACGCTGCTGCGCCTCGCCGACGGCCGCGTCACCGCGTCCGAGGTGCTCGACCTCGCGGCGAGCGGCCCGGTCCGCCGCCGGTTCCGCTTCTCCGACGACGACGTCGACCGCCTGCGGCAGTGGGCCGTCGAGGCGGGGGTGCACTGGGGCGAGGACGGCGAGCGTCGCGCCCGCTTCGGCATCGACGAGCACGTGCGGCAGGGCACGTGGGACGCGGCGCTCGACCGCATCCTGCTCGGCGCGGCGATGGCCGACGAGGACGCGCGGTTCGTCGGGCCCGCGCTCCCGCTGGACGACGTCGGCTCGACGGACGTGGACCTCGCCGGCCGGCTCGCGGAGCTCGTCGCGCGGCTCACGGAGATCCTACGCGGTCTCGACGGCGTGCACCCGCTCGCGCACTGGCTCGACACCCTCGACCGCGCGCTGACGCTCCTGGCGGAGGCACCGCCGACGGAGGCGTGGCAGATCGGCTCCGCGCGCCGCGTGCTGGGCGACGTCCGGGCGGCGGGTGCCGCGCACGGCGGGGTCGCGCTGCGGCTCGCGGACGTGCGGGCGCTGCTCGACGACCACCTCGCCGGGCGCCCGACGCGCGCCGGGTTCCGCACGGGCGCGCTCACCGTCTGCTCGCTCGAGCCGATGCGCTCCGTGCCGCACCGGGTCGTGTGCCTCCTCGGGCTCGACGACGGCGTGTTCCCCCGCACCGCCGCGCCCGCGGGCGACGACCTGCTCGCCCGGCACCCCGAGATCGGCGAGCGCGACGCGCGCAGCGAGGACCGGCAGATCTTCCTCGACGCCGTCGCCGCAGCGGGCGACCACCTCGTCGTCGTGCACACCGGTGCGGACGAGCGCACCGGGGCGCCGCGCCCGCCCGCGGTCCCCGTGGCGGAGCTGCTCGACGCGCTGGACCGGGTGGCCACCACGGCCGACGGGCGCCCCGCGCGCGAGCACGTCGTCGTGCAGCACCCGCTCCAGACGGTCGACGAGCGGAACTTCACGCCGGGCGCGCTCGGAGTCCCGGGGCCGTTCAGCCACGACGACGCCGCGTTCGCCGGGGCCCGCCAGGCGCGCGAGAAGCGCGAGCCGGTCGGGGCGCTCGTCGGCGCACCGCTCTCGCTGCCGACCGGTGCCGCCGTCGGCCCGGCGGAAGCGCCGGGGTCGCCCCCGGCGGCGGGGGGTCCCGCCGACGTCGAGCTCGACGACCTGGTCCGCCTGCTCGAGAACGCACCCCGCTGGTTCGCGCAGCACACGCTCGACGTGGGTCTCGTGCTGGAGGAGGAGGACGTCGAGGACCGGCTGCCCCTCTCCCTCACGGGGCTCGCAGGCTGGGGCGTGGGCGACCGCGTGCTGCGGGCCGCGCTCGCGGGCGTCGACCCGAACCGCGCGATGCAGGCCGAGTGGCGCCGGGGCCAGGTCCCGCCGCGCGAGCTCGGCCGGTCGGCGCTCCAGGAGGTCGTCCGGGCCGTGGGACCGCTCCGGGTCGCGTCCGTCGAGGCCGCGCGCGAGGCCGACGTCGCGGCCGGTCGTCCCGTGAGCCAGGACGTGCTGAGCTCGGCCGAGACGGTCGACGTGCGGGCCACCCTCCCGGACGGGGGCACGCTCGTCGGCAGCGTCCCGGGCGTGCACGGCGCCCGCGTGGTGCGCACGGAGTACTCGCGACTCGGGCCGAAGCACCGGCTGCGCGCCTGGGTGCAGGCGCTCGCGCTGCGCGTGAGCGACCCGGACCGTCCGTGGGACGCCGTCGCGATCGGCCGGTCACCCCGCGGCCCGGGCGTCGCGTGGTCGACGCTCACGCCGCCGGACCGCGACACGGCGGCCGCGTTGCTGGCCGACCTCGTGGCCCTGCGCGACGAGGCCGCTCGCGAGCCCCTGCCGCTGCTCCCCGAGGTCGCGCTCCGCTACGCCGAGGAGCGCCGCACCACCGACGCTCGCGACGCCCTGATGCGCGCCGGGTGGGCGTGGAACAAGGGCTTCGAGCGCAAGGACCCGTACGTCGTGCTCGCGTGGGGCCGGGACCCGGCGCTGCCCGACCTCGCAGGCCACGCGACGACGGCCGACCTGGGTCGCCTCCCCGACGACCCGACCCGCCTCGGCGCGCTCGCGCGGCGCGTGTGGGACCCCCTGCTGGAGCACGAGCTGCGAGGTGCGCGATGAGCGGCCCGACGTCCGCACCGACCACGCCCGCCGCGGCGTCCGGACCGGCGGTGCCCGGATCGTCCGCGGGGAGCCCGCGGCGCTTCGACCCGTTCGGCGACCTGCCGCGCGGGACGGTCGTGCTCGAGGCGAGCGCCGGGACGGGCAAGACGCACACCATCGCGACCCTCACGACGCGCTACGTCGCCGAGGGCCTCGCGGCGCTCCCGGAGATCATGCTCGTGACGTTCGGCCGGGCGGCGACGTCGGAGCTGCGCGATCGCGTGCGCGAGCGCCTCGTCGCGACCGAGCGCGCGCTGCGCGGCCCCGAGCCGGCGCACAGCACCGACGAGCTCGTCGCGTTCCTCGCCGCCGTCGACGCCGACGAGCTCTCCCGCCGTCGCGAGCGCCTGCGTGTCGCGCTGTCCCAGCTCGACGCCGCGACCATCACGACCACGCACGGCTTCTGCCAGCAGATGCTCACCGCGCTGGGGACGGCGGCCGACGTCGACCTCGCGACGAGCTTCCTGCCCGACGTGGCCGACCTCGTCGAGGAGGTCACGGACGACCTGTACGTGCGGCGGTTCGCCGACCAGAGCGAACCGATCCTCTCGCCGCGCGACGTGCGCGAGGTCGCCCGCGCGGCGGTGAGCGACCACGGGGCGGTGGTCGCGCCGTCGGACGCGGCCGAGGGCTCGGTCGCCGCGGCGCGGTACGAGGTCGCCGTCGCCGCACGTCGGGAGGTGGAGGCGCGCAAGCGCGCGATGCACCTGCTCGACTACGACGACCTCCTCGTCCTGCTGCGCCGCGCGCTCACGGACCCGGAGCACGGCGAGACCGCGACGCAGCGCGTCCGGTCCAGGTTCCGCGTCGTCATGGTGGACGAGTTCCAGGACACCGACCCCGAGCAGTGGGCGATCCTGCGCACCGCGTTCCACGGGCGGTCCGACGAGCACAGCGCGCTCGTCCTCATCGGGGACCCCAAGCAGGCGATCTACGCGTTCCGCGGCGCGGACGTCGTGACGTACCTGCAGGCCGTCGAGGACGCGACGGACACCGCGACGCTCAGCACGAGCTGGCGCAGCGACGGCCCGCTCCTCGCGGGCCTGCACGCGCTGCTCGGCGAGACGGCGCTCGGCGACCCGCGGATCGTCGTGCGACCGGTCGACGCGGCGCACCCCGAGGCGCGGATCTCCGGCGGCGCACCGGTGCGGCTGCGGCAGGTGACGCGCCGCGCGTACCGGTTGGGTGCGTCGTCGGCGCCGTCGGCCCCGGACGCGCGCGGCCTGCTCGCGAAGGACGTCGCGGCCGACGTCGCGGGCCGCCTCGGCACCGCGTCCGGCGGGGGCGACCGCGTGCGCGACGACGTCGGCGGCGCGGCGGTCGACGCAGCGCGCTGGCGCCCGCTCGAGCCGCGCGACGTCGCCGTGCTGACCCGCACGAACGCCCAGGCCGAGGCGGTGCGCTCGGCGCTCGTCGCGCTGGGCGTGCCGGCGGTCGTGTCGGGACCGTCGAGCGTGTTCGGGTCGGCCGCGGCGCAGGACTGGCTCACGCTCCTCGCGGCGCTGGAGCAGCCGGGCCTCCACCGGCGCGCGACGGCGCTCGCCCTCACGCCGTTCGTCGGCTGGGACGCACAGCGTCTCGCGACCGCAGGCGACGCGGACCACGACGAGCTCGGCGACACGGTCCGGGCCTGGGCGCGCCTCCTCGCTGACCGGGGCGTGGCCGCGGTCGCGGAGGTGGCCGCACGGCGTGGCGCCACCGCGCGCGTCATGGCGCGGGCCGACGGCGAGCGCTACCTCACCGACCTGCGCCACGTCACGCAGGCGCTGCACGAGGCCGCGACGACCGAGGGGCTCGGCACGGCCGCGCTCACCGCGTGGCTCCGAACCCGGATCGCGGAGGTCGGGTCGGTCTTCACCGACGAGCGCACCCGCCGTCTCGAGACCGACGCCGCCGCCGTGCAGGTCGTCACCGTGCACGCCGCGAAGGGCCTCGAGTTCGGCGTCGTCTACGTCCCGTTCGGGTGGGAGCGGTTCGAGCCCGACGACCAGGAGCTGTTCGCGTTCCACGACGATCACGGGCAGCGCGTGCTGCACCTCGGCGGGGTCGGCTCCCCCGGGTTCGTGGACGCCAAGGGGCGCTGGCGCGACGAGGAGCTGGGCGAGGACCTGCGCCTGCTGTACGTGGCGCTCACCCGGGCGCGGCACCAGGTCGTCGTGCACTGGACGCCCACCAAGCGCAGCACGGGATCAGGACCGCTCACGCGCCTCCTGCTCGCCGACCGCATGCTCGGCGGCGAGCCCGGGCGCCACGCGCGGCCCGACGCGATGCGCGACGACGCCGTCCGGTCCGCGTTCGAGGCCGTCGCGGCGCGGTCGGGCGGGACGGTCGTCGTCGAGCAGGTCGACGCCCGGCCGAAGGGCGAGCGCTGGTCGCCCGGTACCCGGGCGGGCACGGACCTCGCGCTCGCGACCGCCGTCCACCTCCCGGACCGCGACTGGCGGCGCGCCTCGTACTCGGCGCTGACCGCGGCCGCGCACCACGGCCCGGTCGGGGGGATCGAGAGCGAGCCCGAGGACCCGGGTGTGCAGGACGAGCCGGAGGAGACCACGGACGACGAGACCGCCGCGCCGGTGTCCTCGACCCCGGCCCCGCGCCCCGGCGCGGACGTGCCGTCCCCGTACGAGGGGCAGCCGGGCGGCACCGCGTTCGGCACGCTCGTGCACGAGATCCTCGAGTACGTCGACACCGCGGCCGACGACCTGGACGCCGAGGTGCGCGCTCGCTGCGCGCACGCGGCGACGGTCCGTGTTCCGGGCGTCGAGCCCGTCGCGCTCGCGACGGCGCTGGGCCTGTCGCTGCGCACGCCGCTCGGTCCGATCGCGGGCGGGCTCACGCTCGCCGACGTCGACCCGCGCGACCGGCTGCCCGAGCTCGAGTTCGAGCTCCCGCTCGCCGGGGGCGACGAGACGGAGGGCGTGCGTCCCGCGACGCTGCGCGACCTCGCGGACGTCCTGCGGGTGCACCTGCCCGCCGACGACGCGTTCGCCCGCTACCCCGACCTGCTCACGGCGCTGGCCGACGAGTCCGAGACCGGCACGGGCACCGGCGGCGTCCCGCTGCGCGGCTATCTCACGGGCTCGATCGACGCCGTGCTGCGCGTGCCCGCCCCGAGCCCCGACGGCGCTCCGGGCGGGGCTCCGGGTGGCCGCCGCCGGTACCTCGTCGTCGACTACAAGACGAACCGCGTCGGGCCGCCCGGGGTCCCGCTCACGGTGGGCGACTACCACCCCGACGCCACGCGCGACGCGATGCTCGCCTCGCACTACCCGCTGCAGCTCGTGCTCTACCTCGTCGCGCTCCACCGCTACCTGCGGTGGCGCGTGCGCGACTACGACCCGGACCGCGACCTCGCCGGCGGGGCGTACCTCTTCGTGCGCGGCATGGCCGGGCCGGACACGCCCCGCGGCCCCGACGGCACCCCGTACGGCGTCGTCGCCTGGAGCCCGCCGCCCGGGCTCGTCGTCGCCCTGTCCGCCCTGCTCGACGGAGGTCGCGCATGACCACGGCCACCCCCGGGGCGGCGACCCGGCCCACCGCTGCCCCCGTCCCGGTCGACGAGGGCGACCCCCGGCTCGCGGTCGGCGTTCCCGCCGGCCTCGCGCCGTTCAACGTCGCACGCGTCGTCTCGGCCGCCGACGTGCGCGTCGCGCTGCGGCTCGGTCGCCTCACGGGCGAGCACGACGACCGGGTGCTGCTCGCCGTCGCGCTCGCGGTCCGTGCCGTGCGCAGCGGCTCCGTGTGCGTGCGCCTCGACGACCTCGGCTCCCTGGCGCTGCCCGAGGACGAGGAGGCCGCCCGGACCGACGCCGCCGACCTGCCGTGGCCGGACCGCACCGCGTGGGCCGACGCCGTCGCGCGCAGCCCGCTCGTCGCCGTCGGGGTCGACGGCGCGCCCGACCGCCCCGCGCGCTGGGTCGGGGGCGCGCTGTACCTCGACCGGTACTGGCGCGACGAGCTCGCGGTCCGGCACGACGTCGACGGTCGGCTCGCGGCGCCCGACCTCCCGGTCGACGCTGGCCGTCTCGACGCCGCGCTGGCCCGCCTCTTCCCCGCGGCGGAGGACACGCGCCAGCGGCTCGCCGCCGCGCACGCCGCCACCCGACGGCTCACCGTCCTCACGGGTGGCCCCGGCACGGGCAAGACGACGACGGTCGCGCGGCTGCTCGCCGTCCTGCACGACGCCGTCCTGCACGACGCCGTCCCGCACGACACCACCCGACCCGCGACCGCCGTGGTGCCCGCTCCGGCGCAGGCGTCGTCGCCCGCCCCGACCGGGCAGGACACGACGCTGCGCGTCGCGCTCGCCGCCCCGACCGGGAAGGCCGCCGCACGGCTCCAGGAGGCGGTGCGCGAGGTCGTCGCCGGGTTCGAGGACGCGGCGGACCGCGCGCGCGTCGGGACGCCCGTCGCGACGACGCTGCACCGCCTGCTCGGGTACCGGCCGGGCAGCAGCACGCGGTTCCGCCACGACGCGCACCACCACCTGCCGCACGACGTCGTCGTCGTCGACGAGACGTCGATGGTCGCGCTGCCGCTCATGGCGCGGCTGCTCGAGGCGCTGCGACCCGACGCGCGGCTCGTGCTCGTCGGGGACCCGGACCAGCTCGCCTCGGTGGAGGCCGGCGCCGTGCTCGGCGACCTCGTGCACCGCGAGCCCGTGACGCCACCGGCCACCGCGCCGGTCGTGCTCGCGGCGGCCGAGACCGCCCTGGCCGACGCGCCGCCGCCCACCGACGGCGAGGTCGACGACCGGGCGGTGCTCGGCAACGGCGTCGTCCGGCTGCGCACCGTCCACCGTCAGGACCGCGACTCGGAGATCCTGCCGCTCGCCGCCGCGATCCGGGCCGAGGACGCGGAGGCGACGCTCGCCCTGCTGCGCGCGGGGCACGGGTCCGTGGAGTTCCTCGAGACGCCCGACGACGAGCCTGACGACGCGGTGCTGGCCGCGGTGCGCGCGGACGCCGTCGCGGCGGGGACCCTGCTCGTCGAGGCCGCGCGCGCCGGCGACGCCGCCGCCGCGCTCGACGCGCTCGCGCGGCACCGCGTCATGGTGGCGCACCGGCGCGGGCCGGCGGGGCGCGGCCGGTGGGCGGCGCAGGTCGAGGCGTGGGTCGAGGAGGCGACCGGCCACCACGCGACCGACTCCCCGTGGGTCGCCGGGCGGCCGCTGCTCGTCACGACGAACGACGCCGAGGTCGGCCTCTACAACGGCGACACCGGCGTGCTCGTCGCGGAGCCCGCGGGCGGGGTCGTCGCCGTGTTCGGGGACCCGCGAGCGCCGCTGCGCGTGCGCACGCACCGGTTGCCGCCCGTGGAGGCCGTGCACGCCATGACGGTCCACCGCGCGCAGGGCAGCCAGTTCGACCGCGTCACGCTCGTCCTGCCGCCCGCGACCTCTCCCCTGCTCACGCGCGAGCTGCTGTACACGGCGGTGACGCGCGCGCAGTCGTTCGTGCGCGTCGTCGGCTCCGAGGACGCCGTGCGCACCGCGGTGACGAGCCCGGTCCACCGCGCGAGCGGGCTGCGGACTCCGTTGCCCGGCGGTCAGTCCTCGGGGCGCTCCGCCTGATCGCGCTCGCGCAGCTCCTTCAAGCGGCCCCAGGGCACGAGCACGATCCAGGCGACGGACGCGACGGCGGCGCCCATGATCATCGAGGGGACGTCCATGGCGACCATCCTGGCAGGCGTGCGCGGTCGCCCCGGGGAATGAGGCACGGGGGTGGCCGGTTGGCACCAGGGTGAGCACCCAGACCCCCCGCCTGTCCGTCCTCGACCTCGTGCCCGTCCGGTCGGGCCAGTCCAGCACCCAGGCGGTGCGAGCGTCGCTCGACCTCGTGCGCCTCGCCGACCGGCTCGGCTACGAGCGCTACTGGTTCGCCGAGCACCACAACATGCCCGCGGTCGCCGCCTCGACCCCGCCCGTCATGATCGCCGCGGCGGCGTCGGTGACGGACCGGATCCGCGTCGGCTCGGGCGGCGTCATGCTGCCCAACCACGCGCCGCTCGTCGTGGCCGAGCAGTTCGCCGCGCTCGAGGCGATCGCCCCCGGACGGGTCGACCTCGGCCTGGGCCGTGCGCCCGGCTCGGACCCGGTCGTCACGCAGCTGCTGCGCATCACCGGCCCCACGGCCGACGTCGACCGCTTCCCCCAGCACGTGACGGACATCCTCGCGCTCATGAGCCCGCAGGGCGCGACGCTGCGCCTCACGAGCGGGCAGGTCTACGACGTGCACGCGACGCCCGCCGCGGACGGCACCCCGACGGTCTGGCTGCTCGGGTCGAGCGACTACTCCGCGCGCCTCGCCGCCGAGCTGGGCCTGCCGTACGTGTTCGCGAACCACTTCTCGGGCCAGGGCATCGACGAGATCCTCGCCCTCTACCGCGAGGGCTACCGCCCGAGCGAGGCCTTCCCCGAGCCCCGCACGTTCCTCACCCTCAACGCCGTCGTCGCGGAGACCGACGACGAGGCGCGCGCCCGGGCGCTCCCCCAGGCCCGCATGATGGCGCGCCTGCGCACCGGCCAGGCGCTCACCGCGCTGGAGACCGTCGAGGAGGCGCAGGCCGCGCCGCTGGACGGCGCGGCCGGGCAGATGGTCGAGGACAGCCTGCGCCGCTGGGCCGTCGGGACGCCCGACGACGCGGCGGCCGAGGTCCGTCGGCTCGCCGAGCGCCACGGCGTGGACGAGGTCATGGTCGTGCCCGTCGCCGCGTCCCGCGCGGACGAGGCTCTCGACGCGACGCCGGGCCGCGCGCGCACCCTGGAGCTCCTCGCGGGAGCGCTCGCCGCCTGACCCGGAACCGCCGAGCACGACCTTGCTGTCGCTGAGCGCCCCCTCACGACAGCAAGGTCGTGCTCGACACGGAGCGAGGTCATGGTCGAGGTCGACGTGGTGGCAGGGGCGTGGTGGCGTCGGTGGGAGGCGGTAGCGTCGCGCGCATGACCACGAAGTACGACGACGCGTCCTGGCACTTCGACGGCGAGGGCTACCCGCCCGAGGCCGGCCCCGAGGCGGGCGCGACGCACATCGGCATGTTCCTCGCGTGGGCGGCGCTCTCCGGGCACGTGTCCGCGGAGCTCGAGGACGACTCCGCGGACGAGCTCGCCGCGCTGCGCGAGCGCACCACCACGCCGGGCGCGTTCGTGCACGAGTCGCGCGACGGCAAGCTCGTCGACGTCGACCTCGACGACGTCGGCGCCGCGTTCGCGAGCGCCTACTACGCGGGCGACGAGGACGACGGCGGCCTGTACCTCGAGGACTACGTGGACGCCGTGAGCCCTGGCGACGGGGAGCCCGAGGACGTGTACCGCGTCCCGGACACGTGGGAGACGTACGAGCTCGTCGCGCCGCTGATCGACGCGCGGTTCTCCCAGTGGGACGACGAGGGCCGCCCCGCGGTCCTGCGGCACCGCGCGTGACATGAGCGTCCCGACGCCCGTCACGCGCCTCGCCGCCGTCCTGCGCGCGGACAACCCCGGCCCCATGACGCTCGACGGCACGCGGTCGTACGTGCTGCGCGCGCCGGGCTCGGCGTCGTGCGTCGTCGTGGACCCGGGGCCCGACGACGCGGCCCACCTCGACGCGCTCGCCGCCGCCGGGCCGGTCGAGCTCGTGCTCGTGACCCACCGACACGCCGACCACACGGCCGGTTCCCCCGGGCTGCGCGCGCGCACCGGCGCCCCGGTGCGGGCGGCCGACCCGGACCGCTGCCACGGCGGCGCACCGCTGCGCGACGGCGAGGTGATCGAGGCCGCAGGCCTGCGGGTCGTGGTCCTCGCCACGCCCGGGCACACCGCCGACTCGGTCTGCCTCGTCCTGCCCGACGACGGCCCGGTCCCCCCGACCGACGACCGCACCTTCGGCACCCCGGACCCGGCCGACCCGGACCCGGACCCGGACCCGGACCCGGCACCGTCGGGCACGACGGTCCTCACCGGCGACACGGTGCTCGGGACGGGGACGACGGTGATCGCCGCACCCGACGGGTCGCTCGGCGCCTATCTCGCGAGCCTCGACGCGATCGGGGCCGTAGCGGGCAGTCCAGGCCCGGTGACCGGCCTCCCCGGCCACGGACCGGTCGTCGACGACCTCGCGGCGCGCGTGCGCGCGTACCGGGAGCACCGCCACGAGCGCCTCGCCCAGGTGCGGGACGTGCTGACCACGCTCGGCCTGGCCCCGGACGCCCGGGACGCGGTCGACCAGGTGGTCGCGCGGGTCTACGCCGACGTCGACCCCGCGGTGCGAGGAGCCGCCCGGCAGTCCGTCGCCGCGCAGCTCGCGTTCCTCGCCGGCGCGGGCGCGGGCGACGACACTCCGGGCGCCCCGAGCCACGACCGCTGACTGTCGGTGGCCTCGGGCACGATGACGGGATGACGACACCACGGCTCGGTATCGCGTTCGTACCCACCCACGCGCCGGAGAGCCTTCGGCGGCTCGCGACGACCGCGGAGGACGCCGGACTCGACGACCTCTGGGTGTGGGAGGACTGCTTCAAGCAGTCGGGCCTCGCCTCGGCCGCCGCGGCCCTCTCGTGGACGGACCGCGTGCGCGTCGGCATCGGGCTCATGCCCGCCCCGCTGCGCAGCACGGCGATCACGGCGATGGAGGTGGCGACGCTCGCGCGGATGTTCCCCGGCCGGCTCGTCGCGGGGGTCGGGCACGGCGTCCAGGAGTGGATGGGGCAGGCGGGGGTGCGCGTCGCGTCACCGCTGACGCTCCTGCGCGAGCACACGACGGCGCTGCGCCGCCTGCTCGTGGGCGAGGAGGTCACGACGGACGGCCGGTACGTCACGCTCGACGCCGTCCGTCTCGACTGGCCGCCCACGGAGCCCGTCCCGCTGTGGCTGGGCGGGTCCGGACCGCGGACGCTCGCGCTGGCCGGTGAGCTCGGCGACGGTCTCATCCTCACGAACGCGCTGACCCCCGAGGACGTGCGGAGCGCCGCGGACGTCGCGCGCGAGGGCGGCGCGGGCGCGGGGTTCGACGTCCACGCGACGCTCATCGCTGCGACGGGGCCGGACGCGCAGGCACGGGTCGACCGCGAGCTGCCGGTGTGGGGCGCGGAGCCCGGTCGAGGCATCGGCGCCGCAGGCGACGCCCAGGCGGTCGCGGCGGGGATCCTTGCCCTCGCGGAGGCGGGCGCGACAGCCGTGGCGGTCCAGCCGACCGCGGACGAACCCGACGTCGAGGCGTTCGTGCGCTTCCTCGGGCACGAGGTCGCGCCGCTGCTCAGCTCCCGCTGACGCGCCCGGAGTCGCCCTGAGGGCTCGCGGCGTCGGGCCGCTGGCGCAGGCCGTGGACGAGCGCCACGACGGCGCACACCAGCGCGACGGCGCCGACTGCGAGGGCGAGACGAGCGGGGAAGGCGGCGTAGAGGTCGGTCACCTCGCCGACCGGGAGGCCCCAGCCCGCCGCGGTCTCCCGCACCTCGGCAGCGAGCGCGCCGACCCGTCCGGGCACGCGCGCCACGGCTGCGGAGACCCACCCGAGCAGCTCGAGGACGACGGAGGCCACGGAGTGGGCGCCGGACGCGAGGGGGATCACCGGGCCACCCTAGCGGAACCGGACAGCGCGGTCATATGCGGCACGCCCCTGCGGGCACTCTCCTGCGTCTCGACCCGGTCCCGCGCGGCGTCCCGGACGATGCTTGACTGGTGCCGTGCCCTCGACCACCACGCCCCGACCGGGCCGCGGCCGGTTCCGCGACGCGCCCCCTGCGATCCGGTTGCTGGTGGGGGTGGTGCTGGGGGTCGCCGTGGCCGTCGGTATCTGGACCGTGACCCATCCGCCGGTCGCGGTCGTCCTCGGGTGGGCCGGGACCGCGGCGACGTTCACGGCGTGGACATGGTGCACGGTGTGGCCCATGGAGGCGACGGAGACCGCGACCCACGCGACGCGCGAGGAACCGACGCGTGCCGTCACGCACCTCATCGTCCTCGCGGCCGCGGTCGCGAGCGTGGTCATCGTCGGCCTCGTGCTGGTGACGTCGAGCCAGTCCGGGCGTGCTGTCACCGCCGGGATCGCGGTCCTCGGCGTGGTCGTCTCGTGGGCGACGGTCCACACGATCTTCGGGCTGACGTACGCCCGCCTGTACTACACCGGGGTGGACGGGGGGATCGACTTCCACCAGCCGGAGCCGCCCCGGTACACGGACTTCCTCTACATCGGCTTCACGGTGGGCATGAGCTTCGCGATCTCCGACACGGACCTCGAGTCGTCCGAGATGCGCCGGGTCGCGCTAGGGCACGCCCTCCTGTCGTACCTCTTCGGCTCGGTCGTCCTGGCCGGGCTGGTCAACCTCGTCGCGGGCATGTGAGAGGACGCGCGTCAGCCGAGGCGCTTCGCGAAGCAGAGCGCCACAGGGTTCTCGTCGTAGGGAGGGAAGGGCTGTACCGCGCGGTAGCCCGACCCGCGGTACAGCGCGACGGCACCAGGCTGACGGATCCCGGTCTCCAGCAGGAGGGTGACCGTCCCACGCTCGCGCGCGGCCGCCTCCAGCCCGTCGAGAAGCCGACGCGCGGCCCCGGAGCGCCGGGCGCGCTCGCGCACGAAGACCTTCTTCACCTCGAGCGCGTCCTGCGGCGCGCCGGGCTCGGGACGCCGCAGCGATGCGCACCCGAGCGCCTCGTCGTCCCGGTACGCCACGAGGGTCAGGACGACGTCCGTGCCCAGGCGCGCGTCCACGGCCTCGAAGCCCCCGGCGGCGTCGAGCCCCTCGAAGAGCTCGGGGTACAGCACGGCCGACGACGTCTCCTGCATCTCACGGCGCAGCGCGGTCGCGTCGGGGTCCTCCCACGGGACGGCACGGAGCACGACAGCCCCGGCGACCGGGGCTCCCGCTACGGCGCCGGGACCTGGTCCCGCGGCACCCTGCCGGTCGGCCGATCCCGGCGCGGCGGCCCGCTCCGTGCGCAGGTCGAGCGCGAAGCAGCGCGAGAGCGGCTGCCCGGCGTAGTGGCCGTACGACTCGATCGGCACGTAGCCGAGCGAGAGGTAGAGGTCGATGGACTCCGGCTGGAGCGTCCCCGTCTCGAGCACGAGCCGGTCGAGGCCCGCGGCGACCGCGCGCTCGTGCAGCGCGCGCATCGCGGTGCGGGCGTGCCCGCGGCCCCGGTGGGCGGGCTCGACGTACAGGCGCTTCACCTCGCCGGTCCGCGCCGGGTGCGCGCCGCCGCGTCCGTCCGGCGTGCCGGAGACGTCGCGCAGCGCGACGAACGCGACCGGTTCGCCGTGGTCCCGGACCACGACGTTCGCGAGCGCCGCCTCAGGGGTGAACGTCCCGGCGTCGGGCTCGCCGTAGCGCACGGCCAGCTCCGCCTGCTGTCGCGACCGCAGCCGTTCGGCCGCGGCGTCGTCCGCCGGGACCGTCGCCACGGTGACGGCCCCGGCCCCGGGGTGCCGGGCGCCGTCGGGCAGGACGCGCGGGAGCGTCACGCGCGGACGAGCGCGCCCAGGACCGACGTGAAGAACCCGAGGCCGTCGGTGCCGGCGCGCGGGCCGGCCGCGGCGGCAGGGCCGAAGCCGGGCTCGACGGCGTGCTCGGGGTGGGGCATGAGCCCGACGACGTTGCCCGCCGCGTTCGTGATGCCCGCGATGCCGCGGCGCGACCCGTTGGGGTTCCAGCCGTCGTAGCGGAAGACGACGCGCCCCTCGGCCTCGAGCTCGTCGAGCGTCCGCTCGTCGGCGACGAACTGCCCGTCCTGGTTCTTCAGCGGGATCGTGATGCGCTGGCCGGCCGTGTAGTCGCGCGTCCAGGCGGTGTCGGCGTTCTCGACCACGAGGACCTGCTCGCGGCACACGAAGTGCAGGTGGTCGTTCTTGACCATCGAGCCCGGGAGCAGGTGCGCCTCGGTGAGGATCTGGAAGCCGTTGCAGATGCCGAGCACGGGCATGCCGCCCTTCGCGGCGTCGACGACCGACTCCATGACCGGCGCGAAGCGGCTGATCGCGCCCGCGCGCAGGTAGTCGCCGTAGGAGAAGCCGCCGGGCAGGACGACCGCGTCCACACCGTGCAGGTCGGCGTCCGCGTGCCAGAGCGACACGGCCTCGCCACCCGCGAGGCGCACCGCGCGCGCGGCGTCGCGGTCGTCGAGCGTGCCGGGGAAGGTGACGACGCCGACCGTGGCCGTCGCGAGAGCCGCGGTGGACATCAGGCGAGACCCTGCGACGTGATCGTCGCGGCGGCGTCCGTCTCGATGTCGGCGACGCGCACGACGTCCTCGATCACGGGGTTCGACAGGAGCTTCACCGCGGCCTCCTCGGCTGCGGCGAGGACCTCCGGCGTCACCGGCCCCTCGACCTCGAGCTCGAACCGCTTGCCCTGGCGGACGGACGTGAACTGGGTGAAGCCGAGGCGCGGCAGCGCCCCGACGACGGCCTTGCCCTGCGGGTCCAGGATCTCGGGCTTGGGCATGACCTCGACGACGACGCGTCCCACGGGGGCTCCTTGGCGAGAGTGTTCGGGAGGGCCGGGGCTCCGGGATCCCGGCCACGTCACGGGCGTCGAGGACGCCCGGGAGGACGGGACGAGCGGGAGCCGACGGCGGGATTCCGCGTCCAGTCTAGCGGGCGTACGCACGCGTCCGGACGGGCGTCCGCACGGTGAGCGGGCGCGCTCAGCCGCCCGCGGTGCGACGTCGATCCGGGGAGTCGGCGGGGATGTTGCCGTCGAGCACGTGCTTGCGCCAGGCCCGGTCGACGTGGGACCGGCGGAACAGGAACCCGCTCACGAGCGCAGCCGCGCACCACAGGACGCCCATCCAGAGGCCCGGCCGGGTGACGTCGTACGAGAACAGCGCATGGCCCAGGACAGGCCACCCGTAGAACACCGCCAGCGCGGTCCCCAGGCTGCCCAGGGTGACGCGCCAGGGGTACAGCGCCCCGTGGATGTCGTCGGCGACCCACCACCAGTACCGCGCGGGGAGCCGCATGTCGAGCGACCGGTAGAGCAGCCAGCGCCCGAGCGGCGGATGCTCGCGCCACCGCAGCGCCCACCCCGCGCGCACGAGGCCCCACGCCTCGCGCGCGCCGATGCCGCGGGGAGCGGCGCCGTCGCCCGGCTCGGGGGCCAGGTCGAGCAGGACGGCGAGCGCCTCGTCGGCGTGCAGGTCGCGCCAGCGCGGGGGGTAGGCGCGCAGCCAGAACCGCGCGGACCGCTCGTACCGGTCCGCGCCACGCGACCAGCGCGCGGGGCGGCCGGGAGGCGCGCCGTCGGCGCCGGCCCGTCGCCCGCTCACGCGCCGCTCCCCGCGAGCCCGTCGGCAGCACCTCGGCCGGCGCCCCGGGAGAGCGACCGGCGCGCGCGCTCGGCGAGCTCGGCGAGGCGGAGGGTCTCGGCGCGGGCGGCGCGGCGCCCGTCGTCGGTCGCGCGGTAGTAGCGACGCAGCCGGCCGTCGATGACCTCCTCGCCCGTCGGCTCGACGAGCCCGGCCGCGACGAGGCGGTCGAGGTTCCCGTAGAGGGTGCCCGCGCCGAGGCGTGTGCGCCCGTCGGAGAGCTCGCGCACCGACCGGATGACGGCGTACCCGTGGAGCGCCTCGCCGCTGAGGACGAGGAGCACGAGGTACGCCTGCTCCGTCATGCGGAACGGGGTCGAGTGCGTCACGGTCGATATATATCGCTCGACGACCTATGCGCGCAAGCGCTCGACGCGTGTCAGAGGGTGCCGTTACTCTCGAACACGTGTTCGAGAAGCACGCTCGGGCACGGTGCGAGGGCGGGGTCCTGCCCCTTCCCCGCCCTCGCACGACCCTCGCCCGACGACGCACGGAGGCCCACCATGGACGCACCGGCAGCACCCGTCCCGACGATCGAGCGCGGCCGTTCGCGGCCCGAGCCGGCCACCGTGGCGCGCGTCCTCGCGCGCGACGGGACGTGCGTCTTCCCGGGCTGTCGCGTGCCGGCGTTCCGCTGCGACCTCGACCACGTCGTCGCCCCGCGGCCGGGCACAGGCACAGGCACGGACGACGACGCGGGGTCCGCCCACGAGGCCGGCAACCTCGTCGCGCTGTGCCGCCACCACCGGGTCGTCCGCGCGCGCGACGGCTGGCGCCCGGCGCTGCTCACCGACGGTTCCGTGCGGTGGACCGCGCCGAGCGGGCACACCTACCTCCGGCCCGGCACCCTCCGGACCGCATGAGGCGTCAGGAGCGAGGCGTCAGGCCAGCGTCGAGCCGGTGAGCCGCTCGTACGCCTCGAGGTAGCGCGCGCGGGTGCGCGCGACGACGTCGGCCGGGATCGACGGCGGCGGGGTGTCCGCGGCGCGGTCCCAGCCCGAGGCGGGCGACGTGAGCCAGTCGCGCACGAACTGCTTGTCGAAGCTCGGCTGCGCGCGGCCCGGCTCCCACTGGTCTGCCGGCCAGAAGCGCGACGAGTCGGGCGTCAGCACCTCGTCGCCGAGCACGGTCTCCCCGGTCGCCGGGTCCACGCCGAACTCGAGCTTGGTGTCCGCGAGGATCACACCGCGATCGCGCGCGATCGCCTCGGCGCGCGCGTACACGGCGAGCGTGAGGTCGCGCAGGCGCGTGGCGTCGTCGAGGCCGATCTGCTCGGCCACGACGTCGAACGAGACGTTCTCGTCGTGCTCGCCCACCGCCGCCTTCGTCGCGGGCGTGAAGATCGGCTCGGGCAGGCGCGACCCGTCGACGAGGCCGTCGGGCAGCGGCACGCCGCACACCTCCCCGCCTGCGCGGTACTCCACGAGGCCGGAGCCCGTCAGGTACCCGCGCACCACGCACTCGACGGGGAACATGTCGAGGCGACGGCAGATCATCGCGCGGCCGGCGACGACGTCGGGCACGAGGCCGTCACCCGGCACCGCCGAGACCGCGGTCGAGACGACGTGGTTCGGCACGAGGTCCGCGAGCTGCTCGAACCACCACAGGCTGAGCTGCGTGAGCACGACGCCCTTGTCCGGGATGCCGGGCGACAGCACGTGGTCGTAGGCGCTGACCCGGTCGCTCGCGACGACGAGCACGACGTCGCCCAGGGGGTGCACGCCCCCCACGGCAGGCAGGTCCGGGACGTACAGGTCGCGCACCTTGCCCGAGTACGCGTGCGTCCAGCCGGGAAGGTCGAGCGCGGCGGTGTCGAGGGCGTCGGCCTCGCCGAGCGAGAGCGCCGAGCCGGGATCCTGCGGGGTGGAGGTCACGGCCCCTAGTGTCGCACCATGCGATTCGCACCCGGCCCCGCGTCCACCTCCGGAACCGACTCCGGCGCGCACCCCACCCCGCCCGAGGACGGCGACCGCGCCGGGCGCGCGACGGACGACCCGCGGGTGCGCGACTTCCTCGCGACGTTCTCGGCCTTCATGGAGACGGCCAACGAGCAGGCCCAGAAGCAGCGGGTGGACGCCGGGCCGTCCGTCGCGGACGTGCTGCGCGAGCACCTGGGCTCCGACCCGCGCGCGATCGCGGTCGTCACCGAGACGGTGTCGACGCTGCGCAGCGTCGACGCGGACGTCGCGATCGAGGCCGTCGTCACGCGTCACGGCGGAGGACGCGTCGTGGGCGTCGGCGGCGGCGAGCAGCGGATGCACACGTCGTTCTCCGAGATCGTCGAGCACTCCGCCCTGTGGCGTCAGTTCCCCGTCGGCGCGGTCGACTACGCGCGCGCGGCGACGGGCCCCGAGAGCGAGCGCCGCACCGTCTCCTTCGGGCTCCACCTCTTCGCGTACGCGGGCACGCCCGTCGCGCTCCTGCAGCGCGCGGCGAACCCGCGGCACGGCAACGAGGGCAGCGTCGAGGTCATGTGCCCCGAGGAGGACGCCGCCCTGTCGCTCCTCGCGGAGCTCCGGGCCGCGATGGTCGAGCACAGCGTGCTGCGCGGCCAGGTCGTGACCTTCACGGCGTCGGACTATGGCGCGCAGGCCGGCGGCATGACGTTCCTGCCCCGGGACCGGGTCCCGGCGACGGACGTCGTGCTCCCGGACGGCACGCTGAGCAGGATCGAGCGCCAGGTGCTCGGCGTCGCGCGGCACCGCACGGAGCTCCTCGCGGCGGGCCAGCACCTCAAGCGCGGCGTCCTGCTCTACGGCCCGCCCGGGACCGGCAAGACGCACACCGTCCGCCACCTGGTCGGGGAGAGCCCGGGCACGACAGTCATCGTCCTCGCGGGCGGTGCGCTGCGGCTCGTCCGGCTCGCCGCCGAGACGGCTCGCGCGCTGCAGCCCGCGATCATCGTGCTCGAGGACTGCGACCTCATCGCCGAGGACCGCTCGTTCCACGACGGCCCGCAGCCGCTGCTGTTCGAGGTGCTGGACGCGATGGACGGCCTCGGCAGCGACTCCGACGTCGCGTTCGTCCTGACGACGAACCGGGCCGACCTCCTGGAGCGCGCGCTCGCGCAGCGGCCCGGCCGGGTCGACCTCGCGGTCGAGATCCCGCTGCCGGACGCGTCGGCGCGGCTGCGGCTGTTCGAGCTCTACCGCGGCGACCTGCCGTTCACCTCCGGAGCGCTCGCCGACGCCGCCGACCGCACGGACGGCGTGACCGCCTCCTTCGTCAAGGAGGTCGTCCGGCGAGCCGTGCTGCGCGCGGTCGAGGCCGGGCACGACGTGGGCGACGAGGATCTCCGGTCGGCCGTGCACGAGATGACCGCCGACGCCGAGCGCATCACGCGCTCGCTGCTCGGCTCGTCGCCGGATCTCCTCGACGACGGATCGCTCGAGCCCTGACCGGCGACGGCCGTCCTCCGGGGCCGTCGGGCCGGGGCGGACCTGCCAGCCCGCGCCGAACCTCCCGCCCGCGGCTACTGTCCCCAGAGAACGACCGTGGGCACGCTCCCCCGCCGTAGGGCGCCGCTCAGGACCGCCTCCCGCGTGCGCACGTCTCGTCCCGGCTGCGCCGACGGCAGCGGCCGTCACCGGAACGGAGGACGCACCGATGCACCACCCCAGGACAGCGCTATCGGCAGGACTGGTGGTGCTCGTCGCGAGCGCGGGCCTCGCCGAGACCGCGCGGGCGAGCGCGCCACCGACGGAGAGCGTCTCCCTGTCCGCGCCTGGCACGGCCCCCGGACGCGTGACCACACCGACGACGGACCGCGGCTCCGGCGGCCTGCCGGCGGGGCAGCTGCGCGCGCTCGAGCTCGACCTCGGGCTCGACCCCGCGGAGGTCGACGACCGGCTCGCGCTCGACGCCGCGACCGCCACGGTCGAACGCACGCTGAGCGGCGAGCTCGGCGCCGTGTACGCCGGGACGTGGGTCGACGCCGAGGCAGGGACGCCCGTCGTCGCCGTGACCGACCCCGCAGCCGTCGCGGACGTGGAGGCGGCCGGCGCCACGGCCCTCGTCGTGGACCGGAGCCGGGCCGAGCTCGACGACGTCGCGGCGCAGCTCGAGACGACCAGGACGCCCGACGCCGTCCAGGCCTGGTACGTGGACGTCACCACGAACGAGGTCGTCGTCGAGTCGCTCGACCCCGCGGCCGCGGAGGCGTTCGTCGAGGCGTCGGGGACCGACGGGTCCGCCGTGCGCACCGAGGTCGTCGACGCGCCGTACGAGCCGGCGGCCGACGTGCGGGGCGGGGACCGCTACATCTCCCGGGACCCCGGCGGGTGGTCCGGGTCGGCGTGCTCGATCGGCTTCGCCGTCCAGGGCGGGTTCGTCACGGCGGGGCACTGCGGCGCGGCGGGCAAGGAGGTGCTCACCGCGAGCTGGGCGCGGATGGGCACGGTCCAGGCCGCGTCGTTCCCCGGCCACGACTACGCGTGGGCGCGCGTCGACGCCAGGTTCTCGCCCGTCCCGCGGGTGAACGACTACGCGGGCGGCACGGTCGACGTCGCCGGCTCGACCGAGGCGCCCGTGGGAGCGTCGGTGTGCCGCTCGGGTGCCACGACCGGCTGGCGCTGCGGCGTCATCGAGCAGAAGAACATCACCGTCAACTACGGCACCGGCACCGTCTCCGGCCTCGCGCGCGGCAGCGCGTGCGCGGAGGGTGGCGACTCGGGCGGCTCGGTCGTCTCGGGCGACCAGGCGCAGGGCGTCACGTCGGGGCGCGTCAAGGACTGCTCCAACGGCGGCTCGTTCGTCTACCAGCCCGTCAACCCGATCCTGTCCGCCTACGGCCTGTCGCTCGTCACGACGAAGGGCACGGCGGGCAGCGCCCTCGCGGGGTTGGCGGGGGCGGTGAACCGAGACCCCTGGTTCCGCCGGTAGCGACGGTCGCCGGACGCGCCGTCAGCCCGCGAGCGTGACCTCGCCCGCGGCAGCGCGGGCCGCGATGTCGTCGCGGTGGTGCGAGCCGGGGAGCACGATGCGGTCGACCGCCGCGTACGCGCGACGGCGGGCCTCGGCGAGGTCCGCGCCGCGCGCCACGACCGAGAGCACGCGCCCGCCCGCGGCGACGAGGCCGCCGTCGTCCGTGCGCGCGGTCCCGGCGTGCAGCACGTGGACGCCCTCGACGTCCTCCGCCGCCTCGATCCCCGTGATCGGGTCGCCGCCGCGGACGGCGCCCGGGTAGCCGTGCGCCGCGACGACGACGGTGACCGACGCGTCGTCGTGCCAGCGCAGCGGGCCGATCTCGGCGAGCCGCCCCTGCGCCGCCGCGAGCATGACCGCGGACAGCGGCGTCGCGAGGCGCGTGAGCACGGACTGCGTCTCCGGGTCGCCGAAGCGCGCGTTGAACTCCACGACGCGCGTGCCGCGGCTCGTCAGCGCGAGGCCCACGTAGAGCACGCCGACGAACGGGGTGCCGCGCCGCGCCATCTCGTCGATCGTCGGCTGCGCGACGCGCGTGACGACCTCCTCGACCAGGCCCTCGGGCGCCCACGGCAGCGGGCTGTACGCGCCCATGCCGCCCGTGTTGGGCCCCGCGTCGGCGTCGAACGCGCGCTTGAAGTCCTGCGCGGGCGCGAGCGGCACGACGGTCGCGCCGTCGCTCACGCAGAAGAGCGAGACCTCGGGGCCGTCGAGGTACTCCTCGACGACGACGCACGGGTCCTCGGGCGTGCCGTCCGCGGCGCGGCGCGGCGTCGCGAAGCACGCGGCGGCGTGCTCGAGCGCGGCCTGACGGTCCTCCGTGACGACCACGCCCTTGCCGGCGGCCAGGCCGTCGTCCTTGATGACGTAGGGCGCGCCGAACGCGTCGACAGCGGCCGCGACCTCGTCGACATCGCTGCACACGTGCGCGAGCGCCGTGGGGACCGACGCCGCGGCCATCACGTCCTTCGCGAACGCCTTGGAGCCCTCGAGCCGCGCGGCCTCCGCGCTCGGCCCGAACACGGGGACGCCGGCCTCGCGCACCGCGTCCCCGACACCCGCGACGAGCGGCGCCTCCGGGCCGACGACGACGAGGTCGACGTCGAGGTCCGTCGCGAGCGCGGCCACCGCGGCGCCGTCGTTCTGGTCCACCGCGTGCAGCGTCGCGAGGTCCCCGATGCCCGGGTTCCCCGGGGCGGCGTGCAGCTCGTGGCGCTCCGCGCCCGGGCGGTCGGCCTCGTGCGCGAGGGCGTGGACGATGGCGTGCTCGCGGGCACCGGTCCCGACGACGAGGATCTTCACGGGCGCCGAGTCTACCGAGACGGCCCGGACACCCCGCGGGGCGTCCGGGCCGTGGTCGGCGGGGGTCGTCGGCTCAGTGGATGAGGTCGTGGCGCGGGATGATCGCGTCACGGCTCGGGCCGACGCCGATCGCGGAGATCCGCGTGCCCGACATCTCCTCCAGCGCGTGCACGTAGCGCTGCGCGTTGACCGGCAGGTCGTCGAACGTGCGGGCGCCGGAGATGTCCTCCCACCAGCCGTCGAGCTCCTCGTAGATCGGCTTCGCGTGGTGGAACGCCGTCTGGTCGAGCGGCATCTCGTCGTACCGGACGCCGTCCACGTCGTACGCGACGCACACCGGCACCTTCTCGAAGCCGGTGAGGATGTCGAGCTTGGTGAGCACCATGTCGGTGATGCCGTTGACGCGGGTCGCGTAGCGCGCGATCACCGAGTCGTACCAGCCGCAGCGGCGCGCGCGGCCCGTCGTGACGCCGTACTCGCCGCCCTGCTTGAGCAGGTACTCGCCGTTCGCGTCGAACAGCTCGGTCGGGAACGGGCCCTCGCCCACGCGCGTGGTGTACGCCTTGATGACGCCGATGACGGAGCTGATGCGCGTCGGCCCGACGCCGGAGCCCGTGAGCGCGCCGCCCGCGGTCGCGTTGGACGACGTGACGAACGGGTACGTCCCGTGGTCGACGTCGAGCATGGTGGCCTGCCCGCCCTCGAAGAGGACGTTCTTGCCCGCGTCGAGCGCCTTGTTCAGCTCGAGCGCGGTGTCCGCGACCATCGGCTTGAGCCGGTCGGCGTACTGCAGCAGCTCGGCCACCGTCTCGTCGACCGTGATGGCGCGACGGTTGTACACCTTGACCAGCAGGTGGTTCTTCTGGTCGAGCGAGCCCTCGATCTTCTCCGCGAGGATCTTCTCGTCGAACAGGTCCCAGATGCGGATGCCGACGCGGTTGATCTTGTCCGCGTACGCCGGCCCGATGCCGCGGCCCGTGGTGCCGATGCGGCGCTTGCCGAGGAACCGCTCGCTCACCTTGTCGATCGTGCGGTGGTAGCCGGCGATGACGTGCGCGGAGCCCGAGACGAGCAGGCGCGAGACGTCCACGCCGCGCGAGATCAGGTCGTCGAGCTCCTGGAACAGCACCTCGATGTCGACGACGACGCCGTTCGCGATGACCGGCGTGACCCCCGGGGACAGGATGCCCGACGGCAGCAGGTGGAGCGCGTACTTCTCGTCCCCGATGACGACCGTGTGGCCGGCGTTGTTGCCGCCGTTGAACTTGACCACGTAGTCGACCCGGGACCCGAGGAGGTCGGTCGCCTTGCCCTTGCCCTCATCGCCCCACTGGGCACCGACGAGCACCACGCCTGGCATGGAATCCCCACTTTCGCACTGCCTGTTCCTCGGGCCGGTCATGGTCGTGGGCGCGCACCGGCGTCCGGAGCGGAGCGGGCACGGGGTGCCCGACGGCGCCGGGCCCGCGGGCCCGAGGCGTCTCCCGGGCGGCAGAGACCCGGGGACCGGCGCCGAGTTTACCGGTCGGATGACGGAAATTGACCTTGGAGGCGTGGATCGACCGCGTCACGCCCGGGATGGGCAGAATGGCCTCATGAGCGACACGCACGCGAACCTCCTCGGCGGCCCCGCACCGGTCCGCCTCCCCGACGACTACGCGCACGTCCGCGACGCCATCGCGGCCGACGGCGACCCGTACGAGATCGCGGGCCGCTCGCCCGCGAGCTCGCTCGCGTGGGCCTACCTCGCCGAGGACTTCCTCCACGAGAACGGCTCGCGCGGCGCGGTGACGGCCTACGCGTTCGCGCGCACCGGCTACCACCGCGGGCTGGACTCCCTGCGGCGCGCCGGCTGGCGCGGCCAGGGCCCGATCCCGGCCGACCACGTGCCGAACCAGGGCTTCCTGCGGGCTCTCCTGGCCCTCGCCGAGTGCGCCGCGTACCTCGGCGAGATCGAGGAGGCGGAGCGCTGCGAGCAGTTCCTGCGCGACGCCGGGACCTCGGCCGACGAGGTGCGTGCGCTGCGCTGACCGGCCGCGCGTCCGCCCGGCGAGCACCGGGTGGGCGCGCGACGCACCCGGGCGGCGTCTAGAGTCGTGGACATGATCGAGATCGCCACGTCCCCCGCGACGACGACCCTCGTCATCGCCGGAGACCTCGATCTCGCCGAGCGCGACCAGTTCCCGGAGATCGCGGCACGCGTCGTCGGGCTGCGCCGTCAGCTCCTCGTCATCGACATGTGCCGCGTGACGTTCATGGACTCCACCGGCGCGGCGTTCCTCATCTCGCTCGCCGACGCCGGTCGCAAGCGCGGCGGTGCGACGGTGCTGCGCGGCTGCGACGACCGGGACCTGTTCGTCCTCGAGGTGTGCGGAGCGCTCGAGCTGTTCCGCATCGACAACGACCACCGCTGCGAGCCCGCGACACCGCCGTCCGGCTTCGCCAAGGTCGAGCCCCCGGCCTGACGCCGTCGGGCCGCGCTACCGCCCCGAGGGCCGCAGGGTCGCCCACACGAGCTTGCCCGACGCCGTCGGGCGCCATCCCCAGTCGGCGAGCCGCTCGACGATCTGCATGCCGAAGCCGCCCATGCGGTTCGGGTGGCCGTCCGTCGGGACGGGCGGCGCCGGGTTGGAGTCCTCGACCTCGACGCGGATGCCGTCGCCCGTGTCGAACAGGCGCAGCGCGAGGTGGCCCCACCCGTGCAGCACGCCGTTCGCGACGAGCTCGGAGACGACGAGCTCCGCGTTCGCGCTCTCCCGCACGCCCCACGCCTGGCACGTGCGCACGACGGCGTGCCGCGCGCGCCCGATGGACGCAGGCTCGCTCGGCAGGAGCCAGCGACGGCTGCGCGGGCTCAGCACGACCGCGGACGCGTCCCGCTGCGGGTCGGGGATGCGCACGACGACGAGCGCGACGTCGTCCTCGGGGGCGTCCGCCAGGCGCGACAGGAGCTCCTCGCCCACGCCCGCGGCGTCGACGGCCGTGACGGCCTCGGACGCCGCCACGAGCGCCTCCAGGCCGACCCGCAGCGCGCGGTCGCGGCGCTCGATGAGGCCGTCGGTGTAGAACACGAGCGTGTCGCCCGGCACGAGCGTCGCGACGCCCGTCGAGCGGCTGCGGCCGCCGAAGCCGACGAGCGCTCCCCCGGCGTCGTCGAGCTGTGTCACGGTGCCGTCGCGCAGCAGGAGCGGCGGCAGGTGGCCGGCGCGCGAGTACTCGATCCGCCACGCGTCCTCGGGCTGCGCGGCGTCCGGCTGCGTGAGCGCCGCGTACACGAGGCTCGCGGACCGCGGGATCCGCATGCCCTGGACGAGCTGGTCGACGCGCTCGAGCACGGGGCCCGGCGTCGTGAGCTCGTACGCGTACGAGCGCACCACCGAGCGGAGCTGGCCCATGGCGGCCGCGGCCTCGACGTCGTGCCCCACGACGTCGCCGATGACGAGGCCGACGACGTCCGGCGCGATCTGCAGGACGTCGTACCAGTCGCCGCCCACCTGGGCGTGCTCGGAGTTCGGCGCGTAGTACGTCCACACGTCGAGGCCCGTGACGTCGGCCTGCTCGGGGAGCATCGCGCGCTGGAGGGTCTCGGCGAGCCGGTGCTCGCGCGCGTAGAGGCGCACGTTGTCGATCGCGGTGCCGGCCCGGCGGGCGATGACCTGCAGCAGCGTGCGCACGCCCTCGCGGGCCTCCGCGTCCGTGCCGAACCCCTGCGGCGGGGTGTCCGGAAGGTCACCCGTGACGAGCAGGCCGAGGATGCGCCGCCGCCCCGGGACGGCGGACACCGTCACGGAACCCGGCGGCCGCGCGAGCCCGGAGAGCCGGTGGTGGAGGTCGCGCTGGAGCCAGCCCGAGGCCGACCACTGCGGGTAGGTGGCGGACAGGTCGAGCGTCACCGGGCCCTCGATGCGCCCGTCGAGCACGTCCTGGACACGGTCGGGCACGTCCACGCGGACGCGCGGCACCGAGCCGGTGACGGCCGCCGAGTCGCCGAGCGCGTCGGTCGTGTGCACGCCCGAGGCCAGGGGCAGGACGCCGGGCGTGTAGCGGCCGTGCCGCTGGCCGCGCCCGCTCGGCGGCGCCGCCGTGTCGACGCCCTCCGCGTACCGCAGGCCATCGTCGTTGAGGTAGAAGCCCGCCCAGTCGACGACGTACCCCGCGAGCAGCGCCGTGATGTCGCGCAGCGCGTACGGCTGGTCGAGGTCGGCGAGGAGGTCGGAGCTGCGGGAGACGACGTCGAGCACCGCGCGCTCGCGCCGCTCGAGCGCGAGCGACGCGACCTGGGCGGCGTACCGGTCGAGGTGCTCGGAGACGTCGACCTGCGCACCGACCCAGTGGGTCACCGCGCCGTCCGGTCCGGTGAGGGGCGCGAGCGACAGCTGCGTCCACACCGCCACCCCGTCGCGACGGAAGGTGCGCACCGTGTAGGTGAGCTCGCGCTCGTCGGCCACGGCGGAGCGGAGCTGCTGCGCGTCGACGGGGTTCGCGAGGAGCGACTCGAGGACCTGGGGGCTGCGGCCGAGGACCTCGGCGGCGGTGAACCCGGTCTGTCGCTCGAACGCGCGGTTGACCCAGACGATCGGCATCTCCGCCGATCGCGGGCCCGTGACGAACATCGCGACCCCGGTCGCGTCCATCGCGCGCGTGCACAGCTCCTGGACGTGCGCGGGCAGGTCGGTGCCGAGCCCCGGCGAGCTGCCCATCGTCACCTCCGACGGTCCGAGCGTCGATCGTCTGGAAACGGACGCCACGGTCGCGTTACTGTCCCGACTGGACATTCAACCGTAGATTGGTGCTTCCCGAGACCGGAACCGGTCCGGACCACGCCAGAGAGGAGCGCCGGTGCGCGAAGGTACACCCCCGGCCGCAGACCGCCCGGTCGGCGTCGCCGGCGACCCCGCAGGAGCGGGCGACCCCGCGAGCGTGCACGTCATCGTGGGCACGACGCGAGCACGCATCGTGCTCTCGGGCGAGATCGACGCCGACCTCGGCGCCGACCTCCAGGAGGCGACCGCCGCGGCGGAGGACTCCGGCCTGCCCGTCGAGATCGACGCCCACCACGTGACCTTCATGGACTCGTCGGGCGTGGCGTTCCTCGCCCGCCTCGCGTCACGCGGCCCGCACCGCGTGCGCGTCCTCCGCGCCCCGCCCACGGTGCGGTTCCTGCTCGAGGTGACCCGGATCGGGGAGCTGCTCGACATCGTCGACGTGGACCCCGGCTTCGACCTCGACGAGCCCCCCGGCAACGGCGCGGGCAGCACCGACTGACGGGTGGCCGCGCTCGCCCGCGGCCGCAGCACGACGAAGGCCCCCGGTCCTCACGGACCGGGGGCCTTCGTGCGACGCGGGCCCGGAGCGGGCGCCGGGCCGTGCGGCGTCAGCGGATCTTGTTGCCCGCCGAGCGCAGCTGCTGCGACGCCTCGATGATGCGCGCGGCCATGCCGGCCTCGGCCAGCTTGCCCCAGGCGCGCGGGTCGTAGGCCTTCTTGTTGCCGACCTCGCCGTCGACCTTCAGGACGCCGTCGTAGTTCGAGAACATGTGGCCGACGACGGGGCGCGTGAACGCGTACTGCGTGTCGGTGTCGATGTTCATCTTGATGACACCGAAGTCGACCGCCGCCGAGATCTCCTCGGCCGTCGAGCCGGACCCGCCGTGGAAGACCAGGTCGAACGGGTTCTCCTTGCCGACCTTCGCGCCGACGGCCTCCTGGATCTCCTTGAGGATCTCCGGGCGGAGCTTGACCGCACCCGGCTTGTACACGCCGTGCACGTTGCCGAACGTGAGAGCCGTCAGGTAGCGGCCCTTCTCGCCCGTGCCGAGCGCCTCGATCGTCGCGAGGCCGTCCTCGACCGTCGTGTAGAGCTTCTCGTTGATCTCGGCCTCGTGGCCGTCCTCCTCGCCACCGACGACGCCGACCTCGATCTCGAGGATCGTGCGCGCCGCCTGCGAGAGCTCGAGCAGCTCGGCCGCGATGGTGAGGTTCTCGTCCAGCGGGACGTCCGAGCCGTCGTACATGTGCGACTGGAACGTCGGCAGGCCGCCGTTCTTCACCTGCTCGGCCTCGATGGCGAGGAGCGGGCGGACCCAGGAGTCGAGGTTCTTCTTGACGCAGTGGTCGGTGTGGATCGCGATCTGCACCGGGTAGTTCTTCGCGACCTCGCGCGCGTACGCCGCGAGGGCGAGCGAACCGGCGATGCGGTCCTTGACCGTCGAACCCGAGCCGTACTCGGCGCCGCCCACGGAGACCTGGATGATGCCGTCGGACTCGGCCTCGGCAAAGCCCTGGAGCGCGGCGGTGATGGTCTGCGACGAGGTGATGTTGACGGCCGGGTAGGCGAACGAGCCTGCCTTCGCCCGGTCGATCATCTCGGCGTAGACCTCGGGGGTTGCGATGGGCATGCGGAGCTCCTGTGGAGTCGTGCGGGGTGGACTGTCAGGTCAAAGTCTGGCATGGATGACAGCGCGAGGTCAGGGCCGTTCGACCTGTGGTCCCCCGATGACCACGCCTCTACCTCGGCGGCTCCGCCGGCCCCAGGTGCTGCGCCGCCCACGCGTGCAGGGCGATCGCACCGGCGGCACCGGCGTTGATCGAGCGGGTCGAGCCGTGCTGCGTGATGTGGAGCACCGCGCGGCACGCCGCGACCGCCTCGGGCGTCAGCCCGGCCGACTCCTGGCCGAGGAGCAGCACGCACGACGCGGGCAGCACGTAGCCCTCGATCGGCACCGACCCCGGGACGTTGTCGACCCCGAGGAGCGGCAGGCCCTCCCCCGCAGCCCAGCCCGCGAGCTCCTCCACCGACGCGTGGTGGTGCACGTGCAGGTAGCGGTCCGTGACCATGGCGCCGCGGCGGTTCCAGCGCCGCCGCCCCACGACGTGCACCCCGGCCGCGTTGAACGCGTTGGCGGTGCGGACGACGGAGCCGATGTTGAGGTCGTGCGCCCAGTTCTCGATCGCGACGTGGAGCCGACGGGCCGGGTCGCGGCGCGCGTCGAGGTCGGCGACGACGGCCTCGACCGTCCAGTAGCGGTAGGCGTCGACGACGTTGCGGCGGTCGCCGTGCGCGAGCAGCTCAGGGTCGTACCGGGGGTCGAGGCGCGTCGCCCCGGGCGGTCCGGCGGGGTCCGGGACGCGGGGCCACGCCTCCGGCCCCCCGGTCCACGGGCCGACGCCGACCTCGCGCTCGCCCGTCGCGCCCGGATCCGCCATGCCCGCGCTGCTCGCCATGGCGCACATTCTGCCGGGACCTGCCGGTCCGCCGTCGCCGGACCTCCACGGCGGGTGCACACGACGGCCGGGCCGCGCGGTCCCACCCGGCTACGCTGGTGACCCGTGAACACCCTCGCCGAGCTCGCCTCCGCCCTCCCGGGGGCCGCGCACGCCGCGAGCCTCGGCGCCGCCGGACCGGTCGCCGCCCTGGGTCCGGACTGGATGGACCCGATGACGCTCATCGAGCGTTTCGGCGACGCCGCGCTCGTCGGGATCGTCGTCGTCATCTTCATCGAGACGGGCCTGCTCTTCCCGATCCTGCCCGGCGACTCGTTGCTCTTCACCGCGGGCGCGCTCGTCGCGCAGGAGTCGCTGCAGATCAGCCTGCCGGTCCTGCTCGTCCTGCTGTTCGCCGCGGCGTTCCTCGGCGACCAGACGGCGTACCTCATCGGACGCACCGTCGGGCCCAAGGTGTTCGACCGGCCCGACTCCCGGTTCTTCAAGCGCAAGTACATCGACCAGACGAACGCCTACTTCGAGAAGTACGGCGGCCGGACGATCGTCATCGCGCGGTTCGTGCCCATCGTGCGCACGTACGCCCCCGTCGCCGCGGGCGTCGGCAAGATGCACTACCGGCACTTCGTCGGGTTCAACGCGCTCGGCGCCCTGCTCTGGGCCGTCGGCCTCACGTGGCTCGGCTACCTCCTGGGGAACATCACGTTCGTCAAGGAGAACATCGAGGCGCTCGTCCTCCTCATCGTCCTCCTGTCCGTGCTGCCCATGGTCATCGAGGTCTGGCGCGGTCGGCGGGCGGAGAAGCGGGCGGCGGCGCTGGAGGCGCGGGTCGCCGCCGACGCCCACCAGAACGGGGTCGCGGAGGACGCGACCGCCGTCGGCCAGGCCGACACGGACGGGAAGGACGCCTGACATGACACGAGAGATCACGAGCTGGCTCACCGACATGGACGGCGTGCTCGTCCACGAGGGCCACGCGATCCCCGGCGCCCCGGAGTTCGTGCGCGCGCTGCGCGACAAGGGCCGACCGTTCCTCATCCTCACGAACAACTCGATCTTCACGGCGCGCGACCTGCGGGCGCGCCTCGCGACGTCGGGCATCGACGTGCCGGAGGAGTCGATCTGGACGTCGGCGCTCGCGACCGCGCAGTTCCTCACCGACCAGATCCCCCAGGGCAGCGCGTACGCCGTGGGCGAGGCCGGGCTGACGACGGCGCTCTACGAGGCCGGCTACACGCTCACCGAGTCCGACCCGGACTACGTGGTGCTGGGCGAGACCCGCACGTACTCGTTCGAGGCGATCACCAAGGCGATCCGCCTCGTGCTGGGCGGGTCGCGGTTCATCTGCACCAACCCCGACACGACCGGGCCCTCGCAGGAGGGCCCGCTGCCCGCCACGGGCGCCGTCGCGGCGATGATCACCTCCGCGACGGGCCGCAAGCCGTACTTCGTCGGCAAGCCGAACCCGATGATGTTCCGCTCGGCGCTCAACCGCATCGACGCCCACTCCGAGACGACCGCGATGATCGGCGACCGGATGGACACCGACGTCGTCGCGGGCATCGAGGCGGGCCTGTACACCTACCTCGTCATGACCGGGTCCACCACGATGTCCGACGTCGACCGCTACCCGTTCCGGCCGAGCAAGGTCGTCGACTCCGTCGCGGACCTCGTCGACCTCGTCTGAGGGCACGCCGGGCCGGTCCGACCGGTCCGCCCCCGGGAGCCCCGCACGCACGACGACGCCCGGTCACCACGAGGTGACCGGGCGTCGTCGTGCGGGGAGCCGGGTCAGGCGGCCGCGGCCATCTCCGCGCGGCCTGCGCGGCGGCGTCGGACAGCCAGGAGGGCCGCACCGGTGAGCAGCAGCGTCCCGGCCAGGAGCGCGAGGCTCCCGGCGTCGGAGCCGGTGGTGGCGAGCGCACCCGAGTAGGCGTCGCACTCGACGTCGCCGCCGACGGGGAAGCTGACCGTCACCGGCGCGAGCGCGGTGCCGGCCTCGTAGAACCCGGCGAACGCCTTCGCGCCAGCGGCCGTGAGGGTCGCGGGGGCGCCGCTCCACGTGATCGTGGAGCCCGACGTCGCCTTCTTCCCCGACAGGTCCAGGCTGGCGAACGCGACGCCGGTCGACGACGACTTGTTGCCCTCCATGTCGCTGCTCTGCACGTCGACCACGAGCGTGCCCGACGACCCGTCCACGACCACCCGCGGGTTGCTGATCCGCAGGTCGAGGATGCCCTCGTGCCCGGAGAACGACACCGACCCGCCGAAGCTCGCGCGGCCCTTGCCGAGGTCCGTGTTGAACGAGCCCTTGCCGCCGCTCCACGTGAACGCCGAGCCGCCGTCCCGCACGCCGTCCGTCGAGACCGAGCCCTTCGCGATCGGGCCGGTGACGTACGACCGGAACCGGTCGCTCACGCCCCACGAGAGGGTCGCGCCGTGGACGCCCTGGGCGAAGCACTGCTCCGCCGCGCTGCCCGACCCGGTGCCGGTGCCGGTCGTGCCGGCACCGACGATCGTGAGGGGCGCGGACGCCGTGTGGCCCGCACCGATGAGGAGCAGCGTGTGCTCGCCCGGCGCGACGTCCTTCGGGATCGTCACGGTCGAGGTCGCGGCGCCGCCCGCGTTCGCGGTCGTGCCCGTCGCGAGCGTGCGCGGCGTCGAGCGGAGCTCCGTACGGATGCCGGACTCGCGCGCGCCGAACCCGACGCCGCTGATCGTCACCTCGTCGCCCGGCCGTGCCTGCGACACCGAGAGCGTCGCCCTCGCCGGGTCCACCGACCCGCCCGTCGAGCCGTCACCCGGGGCGCCGATGGTGCCGCCGCCCCCGGGCGCGGTCGCCTTCGCGCCGATCGTGAACGTCACGGGGTCGAGCGCGGTCCCGGCCGGGTAGAAGCCGACGAACGCGAGCGAGCCGTCCGCCGTGAGCGTCGCGGCCGCGTCCCGGAACGTCACGGCCCCGTCCGCGCCCGTCGTCGGCGTGCCGAGCACGAGCGTCGCGACGGCGACGCCCCTGCGGTCGAACGTCGAGCCGTCCAGCCCTGTGGAGCGCGCGTCCGCGAGCAGGCGACCCGTGCCGGGGCCGGTGGTCTCGACCACCGGGTTCGACAGGGTGAGGTCGAGCGCGCCCGCGTGGCCGGTGAAGCGGACCGTCCCGGTGTACCGGGCCGTCCCCCGACCGCTCGCCGCGGTCCAGGTGCCGCCGTCCGCCTGGCCGAAGCGGAAGACGCCGTCGACGACGCTCGCGCCGCTCGTCGCCGTCGCGCCGCCCTTCGCGACCGGGCCCACGATGTAGCTGCGGAACGACTCCTTGACGCCCCACGTGAGGCTGCCGGCCGTCGTCGGCGCCGGCGTCACCGGCGTGGCGGTCACCGCGACCGTCACCGGCGCGGACGTCGAACCGCGGTAGGCGGTGGCGTCCGTGGGGACGAAGGTCGCGCTCAGGGCGTGCGAGCCGACGGCGAGCGGGGCCGTCCGGAACGTCGCGGCACCGTCCGTGACGGTCGCGGTGCCCAGGGTCGTGCCGCCTGCGACGAACCGGACCGTGCCGGCCGCCTTCGGCGCGACCGTCGCGGTCAGCGTCACCGCCGTGCCCTCGACGACCGACGTCGCCGACGACGCGAGCGTCGTCGTGGTCGCCTTCGCCTCGCCGCCGGGGACCGGGGCGGTCACGGTCAGCGTGGTGCTACCGGTCAGGCCGAGCTCCGACGTGACGACCACGGGGACGGACCCGGCGGGGGTGCCGGCGGGGACCGTGAGCACGAGCGTCGCGCCGTCGCGGGAGTACGACGCCGGGGCGCCGCCGAACGTCACGGCCTTGACCGCGTCGTCCGCGCCGAGACCGCGCACCGTGACGCGGACCGTCGATCCGGCCTCCACCGTGGTCGACGCGGGCGTGACGGTGAGCATGCCCGGCGCGTCGTACGCGACGGGGACGAAGAGCTCCTGCGCGGCGTTGCTCACGCCGCCCGCGCCGTAGGTGTAGACGCCGTAGCGCCCGCCCTCGAGCGCGGCGGGGTTCTTCACCACGAGACGCGCCTCGAACGTGCCGTCCGGCGTGATGTCCGTCCACTGCGCCCGGACCACCGACTGGTACTGCGCGGGGACCTGGTCGAGCACGGGCTCGGCGAGGGCCCACGCCTGCGAGCCGACCTTGCGGGTCGACGACGCGGCGCCCTCGGACGGCCGCCACTGCTCGGCGAAGCTCCCGAACACGACGTAGGTGCCCTGCGGGAGCGTCGCCAGGATCGGGACGCCGCGGCCGCCGACGTTCGCCGCCGGGTCGAAGCCGGTGCCCCGGACGACGATCGTGTCCCCGACCGCGACCGGGGTGTCGCCGAGCGGCGTCGTGCCGTCCGCGGCGAGCACGGCGATCTCGGGCTCCCAGACGGGCGCCTCGGGCTCGGTCGTGAACGCGACGGGCGCGTACAGCTCCTGCGCGGCGTTGACCGTGCCGCCCGCGGCGTACGTGTACACGCCGTACCGGCCGTCCTCGCGCTCGAGCTCGCCCGCGACGAGCTCGGCGGTGAACGTGCCGTCCGGCGCGAGCTCGGCCCACTGCCCGCGGATCGCGGGCTGGTAGCGCGGGTCCACCTGGTCGAGCGCTGCGGACGAGAGGGCCCACTGCTGCGAACCGGCCGTGCGCGCGCTCGACGGGGCACCCTCCGACGGACGCCAGTCGGCCGCGAAGCTGCCGAAGACCACGTAGGTGCCCGCGGGGATGCCCCCGGAGATGGGCGGACGGTTGCCGGCCGGTGCGACGTTCGCGGCCGGGTCGAAGCCCGAGCCCTTGACGACGATCCTGTCGTCCGGGCGGACGGGCGCGTCCCCGAGCGGGGTCGTGCCGTCGGCGGCGTAGAGGGTGATCTGCGGCTCCCAGACCGGCTCGGGCGCCGTGCTGCCCTGGACCGCGACGGGCGTGAACGTGTCGAGGCTGCGGTCGGTCACCGACAGGCCGTGCGCGGCGGAGGTCGCCACCACGTACTGCTTCGCCGGGTCGAGCTTTCCGGCCGGGACGGTCAGCGTCGTGGTGAACGCGCCGTCGCGCACCTGCTGCGGCATGACCCAGCCCTGGGCGAGCCAGCCGCTCGCGACGAGCGGGCCGCTGCCGTCCCAGATCGCGGCGTCGCCGAGGAGCACGTACGCGCCGTTCGCGGCGCCCGCGCCGACGAACCCGGTGCCCGAGATCGTGAAGGTGTTCTCCACCGCCGGGTCGACGGGCGTCGTCGGCGACACCGTGACGGCGGGGTCGACGGCGGGCTCCGGCTCGGGCTCCTTGGCGGTCACCGTGTGCGCGACGGCCACGGAGGTCGAGGCGACGAACGCGGCCGGGTCCGCGGGCGTGAAGGCGGCGCTCAGCTGGTGGCTGCCCGCGGCCAGGGCCGTGGTCTCGAGGCGCGCGACGCCGTCGGCCGCGGCAGCGGTGCCGAGGGCGGTGCCGCCGTCGCGGAACTCGACCGTGCCCGCGGCGGCGGGCGCGACGGTCGCGGTGAGCGTCACCGACGCCCCGGCCGCGGACGTGCCCGCGGGCGCTGCGACGAGCGTGGTCGTCGTCGCCTGCGCGGGCGCCACCGGCTCGGGCGACACGACGCGGGCGGTCAGGGTCGACAGGGGCTTGCCCGCGTACGACGAGAAGTACGGCGAGACGTTCCCGAGCGTCCCGACGACGCTCCCGTCCGCCACGAACGTGACCTCGTCACCGGCACGCGTCGCGGACACGGTGACGTCGGCGACCTTCACGTCGTCCCCCGCCCCAGGGTTGACGGTGCCCGCGAAGTCCGCGTAGACCGCGCCCGTCGTGGGGCCGGTGAGGTCGAGCCGCACGTCGGAGATCGTCACGTCGAGCGCGCCGTGGTGGCCCTCGTACCGGGTCGAGCCGCCGAGACGGACGGAGCCCGTCCCGGACGCGTCGTCGTAGCTGCCGGACGCGGGGCCGTAGGACGCCTGGCCGCCCTGGAGCGGCGGGGTGATCGTGCCCTGGGCGATGCCGCCCGTGACGTACGACGTCCACGAGTCGACGAAGTTCCAGGTGGCCGACCCGCCGGTCACGTCGGCCGCGGCCGCCTGGGCCGGGGCGCCGGTGCCGGCGACGGTGAGGCCGGCGGCGAGCGCCGCGGCAAGGAACGAGGCGAGGGCGCGTCGGACGCGTCTCGACGATGAAGTGCGCACAAGGTCTCCCGTGCTGGTCCGGGCGAGGTCCCGGCGGGGAGCGGGACCGAGAAGGGAGCGTGCTCACGCTCCGTCGTGACGGACCATATAAGGGTCGCCTCACCAAAGCAAGGTAAGCCTGACCTATCGTGATGTGACGCGCGCCTCGTCGCACGACGACGCCCCGCGGCCCAGGAGGCCGCGGGGCGGTGCGCCGCGTCGAGCGGAGGGAGACGGAGCGGAGGAGCTCAGGCGAGACCCAGGTCCTCCAGGCTGAACAGGTAGTGGTACGGGACGCCGAGCGCCTCGATCTTGGCGCCCGCACCCGTGGCCCGGTCGACGATCGTCGCGACGCCCGCGACCTCGCCCCCGGCCGCGCGCACGGCCTCGATCGCCGTGATCGGCGAGCCGCCCGTCGTCGTCGTGTCCTCGACCACGACGACCCGCCGGCCCGCGACGTCGGGGCCCTCGATCTGGCGCTGCATCCCGTGCGCCTTGGCCGCCTTGCGCACCACGAACGCGTCGAGGTCCTGGCCACGGGACGCGGCGGCGTGCAGGAGGGCGGTCGCGATGGGGTCGGCGCCGAGCGTCAGCCCGCCCACCGCGTCGATCTCCGCCGTGCCGAGCCCCTGCTCCTCGAGGAGGTCGAGGAGCTGGTGGCCGATGAGCGGCGCGGCGCGGTGGTGCAGCGTGACGCGGCGCAGGTCCACGTAGTAGTCCGCCTCCTTGCCCGAGGAGAGCGTCACGCGGCCGTGCACGACGGCGAGCTCGCGGATGAGGCCGAGCAGCTGCTCGCGGGGGGTCGAGGCGAGCGTCGAGGCGGGGTCGGTAGTCACGACCGCCAGGGTATCGGGCCCGCCCCGTGCCTAGCGGTACTTGCCGATCGCGCGGACGGCCGAGCGCGGCATCGCGCGCAGGGCCGCCGAGGCGACCCGGTACCGCACCGACGGCGTGGAGATGACGACACCCCGCCGCACGTCCGCGAGCGCCTCCGCGACGACCCGGTCCGCGTCGAGCCACGCGAGGTCGGGGAGCACGGACTTGTCGATGCCCGCGCGGTCGTGGAACTCGGTGTGCGTGAAGCCGGGGCACAGCACGGTCGCGGTGACGCCCGTGCCGTGCAGCTCGACGGCGAGGCCTTCCGTGAAGGACCGCACCCACGCCTTCGCCGCCGCGTACGTGCCGCCCGCGGTGAGGGCCGCGACCGACGCGACGTTGAGGATCGCACCGCGCCCGCGCTCGGTCATCTGGCCCGCGGCCGCGTGGGACAGCACCATGACGGCGCGGACCATGACGTCGAGCGCCTCGAGCTCGACGTCGAGGTCGCCCCCGACGAAGTGCTGGTGCGTCGCGAAGCCCGCGTTGTTGACGAGCAGCCCGACCGGGCGCTCGTCCGGCCCGCCGGTCGTGGCGAGGCGCTCCGCGACGCGCGCGACGTCGTCGGGCACCGAGAGGTCGGCGCGCAGCACCTGGACGCGCACCCCGGCCGCGGCGCGGATCTGCCGCGCGGTCTCCTCGAGTCGCGCCTCGTCGCGCGCCACGAGGACGAGGTCGTGCCGCGCCGTGGCGAGCTGCCACGCGAACTCCAAACCCAGGCCGGCGCTCGCGCCGGTGATGAGTGCTGTCGCCATGGTCACAGCCTACGGGCGCCCGGGTGACCCGGGCGCCCGCAGGCGGGGTGGAGTCGTGTCACCGGGCCGACGGCTTCACGGCGAGCACGGGGCACGCGGCGCCCAGCAGGACCGTTCCCGGGGCCGGTCGCACCCCCGACGCCGTACGGTGGGGCCCGTGCGCCTCGCGACCTGGAACATCAACTCCGTCCGTGCCCGCGTCGACCGCGCGGTCGCGTTCCTCGAGCGGACGGGGACCGACGTCCTCGCGCTCCAGGAGACCAAGTGCACGGACGCGCAGTTCCCCGTCGCGCCGTTCGAGGCGGCCGGGTACGAGGTCGCGCACGTCGGCGTGAACCAGTGGAACGGCGTCGCCGTCGTCTCGCGCGTGGGCCTCGCCGACGTCGAGACGTCGTTCCCCGGCCAGCCCGCCTTCGGCGACCGGGTCGAGGCGCGCGCGCTCGGCGCGACGTGCGGGGGCGTGCGCGTGTGGAGCCTCTACGTGCCGCACGGGCGCGAGGTCGGCGACCCGCACTACGCCTACAAGCTGCGCTGGCTCGACGAGCTGCGCGCGCAGGCCGCCGGCTGGCTCGCCGCCGACCCGGCGGCGCAGGTCGCGCTCGTCGGGGACTGGAACGTCGCACCGCTCGACGCCGACGTGTGGGACGTCGCGTACTTCGCCGGGAAGACGCACGTCACGCCCGCCGAGCGGGACGCCTTCGCCGCGTTCGGCGCCGCCGGGTACACCGAGGTCACGCGCGAGGCGATCCCGGCCGAGCGCACCTACACGTACTGGGACTACCAGCGGCTGCGGTTCCCACGGAACGAGGGCATGCGCATCGACTTCGCGTACCTGTCGCCCGCCGCCCGCGCGCGCGTCACGGGCGTGACGATCGACCGCGACGAGCGCAAGGGCAAGGGCGCGTCGGACCATGTGCCGGTCGTCGTCGACCTGACGGACTGACCTCCGGGACGACCGCCGTCGGGCTCGGGCCCCGGGTCCGCGCCGCGGGTCCGGGGCCGGGTGGGGCGCGTCCCCTCGCTACGGTGTGTCCATGACGACGCCACCCGTCCCTCCGTACGGGTCCCCCGACGAGACCGCCGACCCGTACGCCCCGCGGCGGCCGCACCAGCCGCCGCTCACGCCGTACCACCCCCCGACTGACGACGCACCCTCCGCGCCCGACGACGGCGGGTTCGTGGCGCCGTCGGGCTCCGGGGGCGGGGGCGGGTACGGGAGCGCGCCGGGCGTCGGCGCCCCGTACGGCGGGCCGGCGGCGCCCGCCGGGCCGGGCTCGCCCTACGGCCCCGGCTCCCCCTACGCCCCCGGAGCGACGCCGTCGTACGGCGCGGCGCCCGGGTACGCGGCGCCACCCGGACCCGCGGCGTACCCGGCACCGGGCTACGGCGGCTACCCGCCGCCGTACGGCGCGCCCTACGCGCCCCCGCCGCGGACGAACGGGCTCGCGCTCGCCTCGATGATCGTGTCGATCGCGAGCCTCGTGCTCTGCGCGGGCTTCCCCGGCCTCGTCGGCCTCGTGCTGGGCATCGTGGCGCTCAACCAGGTGATGCGCGACGGCACGCGCGGGCGCGGGTTCGCCGTGACCGGGATCGTCGTCGGCGCGGTCGGCACGGCGTTCGCGATGCTCGTGGTCCTCGCCGGGACGCTCGGGGACTCGGCACCGTGACCGACGACGACCTCTTCGCCCCGCCCGGCGGCAGCACGTCCGGGCCCGCGGGAAGACCGCCCGTCCCGCCTCCCGCCGGAGTGCCCGGGGCCTCGGGGCCCCGCGGCGCGGACGTCGGCACGCCCCCGCCCGGCCCGACGCCGCACGGCCCCTCCGGTGCGCAGGCGCCCGTGCCGCCGCCCGGGCCCGACGACCGGCCGGGCTTCGCCCCGGACACGTACTACGCGCCCGGGTGGCAGCCCGCGGCGCCCCGCGTCGAGCCGCTCGCCGTGGCGAGCGTGCCGGCGGGGGTCGTGCTCGGGCCGGTCGGCGTGGGCCTCGGGGCCGCCGCCCTGTCGCGCGTCCGCTCGCGCGGCACCCGCGGGCGCGGACTCGCGGTCGCCGGGACGGTGCTCGGTGCGGTCGCCACGCTCGCCTGGGTGGCGGGCGGGATCGTGTGGTGGCAGGGCGAGCAGGCACGCACGCCCCTCGCGGGCGACGTGGACGCACCGCGCACCGTGAGCGCCGTGCAGCTCGTGCTCGGCACGTGCCTCGACGAGCTGCCGCCCGACGGCGAGGTGTCGCGCGTGCGCGCCGTCCCGTGCGCGGACGAGCACCGCGCGCAGGTCGTCGGCCGCACCGACCTCGGCGCGGACGAGGTGTGGCCCGGCCAGGACGCCGCAGACCGCCGCGTCGCGCGCGTGTGCACGCCCGACGCCCTGGGTCCGGACGCCCCGGAGGACGTGCGGCTCGTGGTGTGGGCACCGACCGAGACGTCCTGGCGCGACGGCGACCGCACCGGGCTGTGCCTGGCGAGCAGCGAGGACCCGCTCCCGGCCGACCTGATCGGCTGACGAGGTCGACCCCGCGCGGCGTCAGCGCGCGGCGTCAGCGCGCGGCGTCGGACAGCACGAGGCGCAGGTACGCGCGCAGGTCGGCGGCCATGTCGACGCGCTCGGGCCGCGGACGGTCGAGGGACAGCAGCCACTGGACCTGGAGGCCGTCCATGAGCGCGACGAGCTGGCGGGCCGCGACGTCCGGCTCGACGCCGTCGCGCAGGCCGCCCTCCCGGGCGCGCCGGGAGAGCTGCTCGCCGATGCGCGCGACCGTGGACTCGTAGCGCTCGACGAAGTACGCGTGCGCCGGGTGGTCGGGCGACGTCGCCTCGGCCGCGAGCGCCGTGAACAGCTCGACGATCGGCCGGCGCAGCGCGTTGCGCTCGACGAGCCGCACGAGCGCGTCGAAGAAGTCGGTCCCCCGCGCGAGGTCCTCCTCGAGGTCGGCGCGGTCGACGGTCTCCCGGTGGTCGAGCACCGCCTCGAGGAGCGCCGCCTTCGTCGGGAAGTGGTGGAGCAGCCCGGGGTGGGACATGCCCACGCGGGACGCGAGCTCGCGCAGGGACGCGGCGTGGAAGCCGACCTCGCCGAAGAGCACGACGGCCGCCTGGAGGATCTCCTCGCGCTTGGCCCGCCCCTTGGCGTACCCGCGGGCGGGGTCGGGCGCCGTGGCGCGGCGTGAGCCTGCCCGGTCCTGCCCGGCGCCGATGGCCGCGCTCGTCATGGCACTGCTCCGTCCGTCGTCCGACGAGGGCACACCCTACCGACCGCGCTGCGGCCCCGCGGGGTGCCCGCGCCCGGGCGGGCGCGGTTCAGGACGCGGGGGCGAGCGTCGGGGCGGGCTCGTCGGTGCTCGACGACGGCCCGGGCACGGCGACCGACGGCCGGTCGGTGGAGGGCGTCGGCGCGGGCTCGGTCGGGGGCGGGGTGCCGGGCTCGGTCGGCTCCTCGACCTCGGGCGGTGCGGCGCGCAGGGCCTCGGCGGTCGCCGCGGTGACCGTGCCGTCAGGGGCGAGGCCGTGCGCCTTCTGGAACGCTCGCAGCGCGGTGCGCGTCGCGTCGTCCATCGTCCCCGTGACGGCGACGTCGGCACCGTGCACCCGCAGCCGCTCCTGGACCCAGGACACGGACGCCGTGCCCGGGTCGGTCGTCGGGGACGGCGTGGGGGTGGGCGCGGTCGGCGCCGGTGTCGGCTCGGACGCGGTGGGACCGGGCGCGGGCTCGGCGGAGGGCGAGGGCGCGCTGGGCGCGGCCTGCTCCCCGGTGCCGCTCGCAGACGGGCGCGGGGCCGGCGTCGAGCCCGTGTCGTCGGACGTCTCGTCCGACGCGTCGGGCGGAGGGATGCGGGTCACCTCGGGGCGCGGGGTGTCGGGGCGCGGCGTGACCGCGGGGACCGTGTCCTCGCCGTTCGGGCCGCCCTCGGCGGAGACCCCGCCGACGACGACCGCCTCGCCACCGCCCGTCGCGGCACCGACCATGCCCGCGACGGCGACGACGAGCGTCACCGCGCCCGCGCCGGCGGCGACCGTGACCCACGGCGTGGCGGTGCGGCGCGCAGGCCGCGGGAGGGGGGCGGTGCGGTCCCGCTCGGCGGGTCCGGACCGGTCGTGGCGTCGGCGCACGTCGCCTCCTTCCGGGGCTGTCGAGGGGGCGGACGGCGCGACACGCTGCCCGCCGGGGCGGTCGGGTGGACGTCCACCCTGCCCCATCCCGGCTCGTGTGTCACGCCCGACGCCCTCACCTGCGGCGATACCCGCCACGGCTCCCCCGGTCCAGCAGGGCGGCGCCGCGCCTCCGACGGAGGTCGCAACGCAGGTTCCGCCCTGCGCCGCAAGACCCGGCGGGGGCCCGCGCGACAGCCTGGTGGGGCACCGCACGGGAGGCCCGTGCGGCACGCACGAGGGAGGGACCGGCATGACCACCATCCACGTCTCCGGGCTGCGCAAGGCGTACGGGGGGTTCGACGCCGTGCACGACGTGACGTTCACCGCCGCGCCGGGCCGCGTCGTCGGGCTGCTCGGCCCGAACGGCGCCGGCAAGACGACCACGCTCCACGTCCTGCTCGGGCTCGCGGCGGCGACCGCGGGCACCGCGACGTTCGACGGCCGCGCGTTCGCGGACCTGACGCACCCGGCCCGCACCGTCGGCGCGCTGCTCGACGCGGGCGGCCTGCACCCGGGGCGGACGGGGCGCGACCACCTGCGCGTGCTCGCCTCCGCCGGCCGGATCCCGGCGCGGCGCGTCGACGAGGTGCTCGCGCTCGTCGGCATGACCCCCGCCGCCGACCGCCGCGTGCGGACGTACTCGCTGGGGATGCGGCAGCGCGTCGGGATCGCGGCGGCGCTGCTCGGCGACCCGGAGGTCCTCGTCCTCGACGAGCCCGCCAACGGTCTCGACCCCGCCGGGATGCGCTGGCTGCGCGACCTCGTCCGCGCGTTCGCCGACGACGGCGGCACCGTGCTCCTCGCGAGCCACGTGCTGTCCGAGGTGCGCCAGGTCGCGGACGACCTCGTCGTCGTGGGGCAGGGGCGCGTCGTCGCCGAGGGACCGCTCGACGAGCTGCTGCGCGGGGAGTCCCTGGAGGACTTCTACCTCGACCTGACCGCCACGACCGAAGGGGTGCGCTGATGTACCGCGCCGAGATGCTCAAGCTCCGCACGACCCGCGCGACGTGGGTCGTCGCGGCCGTCGCCGTCGCCGGGATGCTCGTCGTCCAGGCCTTCACCCTGCTGCTCCCCACGATCCTGCGCGGCGTCGACACGGTCGGCGGCGGCACGACCGTCGGGCTCCAGGCCCCGCCCGAGGTGGTGGCCGAGCTCGCGCCGGACCTCGGCGCGCTCGCCGACGTCTCGCAGCCCGCGTTCCAGCGCTCGATGCTCGACCTGCTCGGCACCGGTCTCGGCGGCTCCGGGTCCGTCGGCGTCGCGACCGTGTGCATGCTCCTGCTCGGCGTGCTCGCCGTGACGACCGACTTCCGCACGGGCGGCATCGTGCCCACGGCGCTCGTCCAGCCGTCGCGCCTGCGCATCCTCGGCGCGAAGGCGGGCGCGACCGCGACCGTCGCGCTCGGCGTCGGCGTCGTCCTCGCCCTCCTGGGCGCCCTGGGGCTGCTCGTCGCGATCGTCACGACGCCGGGTGCCGGGCTCGCGCTCGGCCCCGGCGACGTCCTCGGCGTCTGGGCCCGCGGGCTCGCGGTGCTCGTCCTGCTCGCGTGGCTCGGGCTCGGCATCGGGACGCTCGTGCGCGGCCAGGTGGCGGGCGTCGTCACGGTCGCGGCGCTCGCGCTCGCCGAGCCGATCGTCCGCGGCGCGGTGACGCTCCTGTCCGGCGGTGACTCGGCCGCGGCCGAGTGGCTCCCGCTCGGGCTGGGTGCGCTCGCGTCGACCGGCGGGTCCGCCGCGACGCTCCTCGGCGGCGCGGCACCGCTCGGCGCGCTCGCCGCTCTCGCCGGGCTCGCGGCGTGGGCCGCGCTCCTGCTCGGCGGGGGCGCCGTCAGCCTGCGGCGACGCGACCTCGTCTGACCACAGCCCGTCCGGCTCCCGACGCGACGACCCGGTCGTCCACAGGCCGGGAGCCGCGCGGCGCCGTCGGCCCGCCCGCCCCGTAGGGTGGGCGGGCCCGACGGCGCACCCCGTCCCCGCACCCGTCGCCCGTTGGAGGAGGACCGTGACCGAGACCCTGCGCCGCGCGCTCGACCGGGCGGGCGTCCGCACCGACACCGGCCGCGACGCCGTGCTGGCCGGTGTCGTCGCCCTCGCGACGGTCGCGCTGTTCCTCGGCATCGAGCGCGTCCTCGCGACGGAGGTCGGGGCCACGTTCGGCGCGGGACCGGGCGAGAGCGTGATCGGCCCGGGCGTGCGCGCAGCCGTGCTCGCGCTCGTCGTCGGTCAGGCCGCGGCGCTCGTGCTCCGCCGTCGGGCACCGCTCGTCTGCCTCGCGCTGACGGTCGTCGCGCAGGTTGCGATCACCGCGCTCCTGCCCCCCTACGTCGGGTTCCAGGCCCCGGCGACGCTCGTCGCCGCCTACTCCGCGGGGGCCTACGCCCCCCGCCGCACGCGGCTCGGGGCGCCGGCGCTCGCGGCGGTCGCGCAGGTCCTGCTCGTCTTCGCGCTCGGCGGGTTCGGCGTCCCCGCCGGGGCCGGGCCCGCGCAGCACACCCTCCAGGTGGGGGGCGCCCTCCTCTCGGCGGTGCTCACGTTCGTGGGCGCGGCGCTCGTCGGCTCCTACGTCGCGACGCGGCGCGAGCTCGTCGCCGAGCTGCGCGACCGCGTGGTGCGCGCCGAGCGGGAGCGCGAGGCGCTCGCCGCGCAGGCCGTGCTCGAGGAGCGCGCCCGCATGGCCCGCGAGCTGCACGACGTCGCGGCGCACCACCTCTCGGGCATCGTCGTGCAGGCGTCCGCGGCGGAACGGCTCGTCGACGCCGACCCGGAGCGCGCCAAGGAGTCGGTCCGCTGGATCCGGTCGCAGGGTCGCGAGACCCTCGACGACCTGCGCCTCGTGGTCGGCATCCTGCGCGGGCGCGACGACGAGGGCGACGCGCGCGAGGCCCCGCAGCCCACGCTCGCCGACCTCCCCGCGCTCCTCGAGACCGCCCGCGCCGCGGGCACGACGGTCACCGTCGAGACCGAGGGTGAGCCCTGGGACCCCGCACCGACCGCCCAGATCGCCGTCTACCGCGTGCTGCAGGAGGCGCTGGCCAACGCGCGGCGGCACGCGCCCGGCCGGCCGGTCGCGGTGCGGCTCGCGTGGAGCCCGACGGCCGTCGTCGTCACCGCGCGCAACCCCGCCGGTCGTACCGCTCCCCCGCAGGACGCCCGCCCGGGCCACGGCCTCGTGGGGATGCGCGAGCGCGCCGCCGTGCTCGGCGGCACGCTCGACGCGCGGCGCACGCCCGACGGCGCGTGGCTCGTCCGGCTGACCGTCCCCCGCGCCCCCGCGCGCGACCCTCGCACCCCCGCCCAGGAGGCCTCGTGACACGCGTCGTGCTGGTGGACGACCAGGCGGTCGTCCGCGCCGGGTTCACCGTCATCCTCGAGAGCGAGGGCCTGGAGGTCGTGGGCGAGGCGTCGAACGGCGCGGACGCCGTGCGGGTCGCGCGCCGCGAGCGCCCCGACGTCGTGTGCATGGACGTGCGCATGCCCGGCGGCGACGGCATCACGGCGACGCGCGCGCTCGCCGGGCCCGACGTCGCGGACCCGGTGCCGGTGCTCGTGGTGAGCACGTTCGACCTCGACGACTACGTGTTCGGGGCGCTGGAGGCCGGGGCGAGCGGGTTCCTGCTCAAGGACGCCGAGCCGGAGGTGCTCGTGGACGCCGTCCGGCGCGTCGCGTCGGGCGACGGCCTCGTGGACCAGTCGCTCACCCGGCGCGTGCTCGGCGAGTTCGCGCGGCGCCGTGCCCCGGTGTCGCGGGACGACGACGCGGCCGCGCTCCTCACGCCCCGCGAGCTCGACATCGTGGCGCTGCTGTGCCGGGGGTCGTCGAACGCGGAGATCGCGACGGCGCTGTTCCTCGAGCCGAGCACCGTGAAGTCGCACCTCAGCCGGGCCATGACGAAGACGGGCGCGCGCGACCGCGTGCAGCTCGTCGTGTGGGCGTTCCGGCACGGGATCGTGGACCCCGCGGCCTGACCTCAGCGCACGGGCCGCGGGAGGCCGAACCGCGCGTGCACCGGCGCGGCGACGTGCACGAGCGGCGGGGCCGCGGGCGGCAGCCCGAGGAGATCGAGCAGGTCGGTGTCGAGGGCGTCGAGCGTGCCGCGCCGCAGGGTCCACGGCTCGTGCACCACGGGGAACCGCCACAGCCGCCCGGCACGCACGCCGTACGCGGACCACCGAGCGGTGAGCCACCGCACGAGGCCCGACGCCGCGTCCACCTCCTCGTGGGAGCGCACCTCGGCGTGCAGGGAGAGACCGCGCAGGCCCGCGTGCTCGTGCGGCACGCGCAGGGGCCCGCGGCCCACGGAGCGGAACCCATAGCGCACTGCCGACGGCGGCCCCGCCCGGTCGTCGCGTGCGTGCACCGCCGCGCGGGCCGGGTGGTACGGGACGCCTGCCGCGCGCGTCGCGGCGACGAACGCACGCGACGTCGCCCACAGGCCGAGGAACCACACGCCCTCGACGCCCGCGCGGTCGCGCACGTACACGCGGACGTTGAGCTCGGGGAACGTCGACCACGCGCCCAGGGCGGGCAGCGGCGGGACACGGACGCCGGCCATCCGGAACGGGACCACCCCGAGCCACGTCGTCCCGTCCACCTGCTGCACGGTGAGGCCGGGCGGGAGCCAGCCCTGCACGACGGCCGGGTCGACGGGCCAGTGCAGGAACGTCAGGGCCTCCCAGCGCTGGGCGTTCACCACGACTCGTGGCCGCCCGCGCGGCGACGCGCCGGGTGCGCGCGCGCCCGGAGGCTCGGGCGGTCGTGGGGTCATGGCCCTACGGTGCTCCCCCGGGCGGACCCTCGCACGAGGTCGGCTCACCGGTCGGCGCGCCGGTCAGAACACCTGGTACAGCGCACCCTGGACGAGCCCGCTCACGATGCCGAACAGGGCCGACGCGCCGAGCGCCGTGCCGGCCGCCGCGAGCCCGGTGCCCGGCTGACGCCGCACGAGCGCGACGGTGCCGGTGACGGTCGCGACGAGCGCGAGCAGGCCCGTCAGCGTGCCGCGCGCGAGCTGGAGCAGGCCGACCGCCGTGGGGTCGTACCCCGACGACAGCACGAGCGGGAGCGCCAGCGACGCCACCCCGCCGACGAGCACGGTCACGACACCGGCGACGAACGCCGTGACCGTCAGCGGGGAGCGGCGCGCGGGGACGGGGGACGAGGTGCCGTACGCGGCGGTCGGCGACCACGTCTCGGGGCCGGGCTGGGGAGCGCTCATGCGCACATCGTGCCCGAGGAGCGGCACCGGCGACAGGGTCGTCCGGGGGCCGCGCCGCCGGAACCGGCGCTCAGCGGTGGCCCGGCGCGCCAGCGCTCATGCGCACATCGTGTCCGAGGAGCGGCACCGGCGACAGGGTCGTCCGGGGGCCGCGCCGCCGGAACCGGCGCTCAGCGGTGGCCCGGCGCGCCGCGCCGGAGGTCCTGGGACTCCTCCGGGTGGTAGACGCACACGTGCAGGGCTCGGGGCCGCACGCTGATGTCGAGGCGCTCGTCCGGCTCGATGACGTCGCCGTCGAGCTGGCGGGGCTGCGGCCGGTCGGACACGACGGACACCTCGCGCCCCCGCACGACCTCGCGGCTCGGCACCCGGCTCTTGCCGCGCACCACGCCCCACAGGAGCTGGAACCAGTGCCGCACGTTGCGCGGCGCGATGATCGCGACCTCGAGCCGGCCGTTGTCGGGCTCGGCGTCCGGGAGGAGGTTCGTCCCCGCCTGGAGCCGCCCGACGTTCCCGACCACGACGGTGCGCGCGCGGCGCCGGCGCGTGCGCCCGTCGACGGTGACCTCGACGTGCATCTCGTCGTCGGCCAGGTGCTTGAGCGCGGAGAAGACGTACGCGACCGACCCGGCGCGGGCCTTGAGCGCCGTCGGCGCGTCCTGCATCATCGCGGCGTCGAGGCCCATGCCGGCCATGATCGCGAACGTCTGGCCGTCGGCCACCCCGACGTCGATGGTGCGCCTGCCGCCGCGCAGCACGAGCCGGATGCCCTCCTCGGCGTCCGACGGGACACCGAGGTTCACCGCGAGCAGGTTGCCCGTGCCGCCGGGCAGGATCGCGAGCGCGGCGTCGGTGCCCGCGAGCCCCTCCACGACGGCGCGGACCGTGCCGTCGCCGCCGCTCACGAAGACCACCTCGGCGCCGTCCTCGACGGCCTGACGCGCCTGCCCCGTCCCCGGGTCCTCGGCCGTCGTCTCGAGCCACGCGGGCTCGGGCCACCCGGCGTCCGTGAGTCGCGTGACGATCAGCTCGCGCAGCGCGTCCAGCCCTTCGACACGGTTCGGGTTGACGATGACCGCGGAGCGGCGCGGGACGTCGTCGGGCCGCCGCTGCGGGGCGGTGGTCGCGGAAGAGGTCGTCTCGTCGGTCGGCACGGACCGAGTATGTCCCGGTCGCCGCGACGACGCGCGGCCGGGAGGGCCGACCGTGCCGGACGACACCGCGGCCCGTGCCGCACCTGCCCGCGGGGGCAGGACGTGGCACGGGCCGGCGGTCGGGTCAGGCCGTGAGGATCTCCGTGCCGAGTGCGAGGCCGTCGCCCTCGGGGTCGCGGTCGACCCGCACGACGTCGCCGTCGGCGACGTCGCCCGAGAGCAGCATCCGCGCGAGGCGGTCGCCGATCTCGCGCTGCACGAGGCGGCGCAGCGGGCGCGCCCCGTACGCCGGGTCGAAGCCCTCGAGCGCGAGCCACTCGCGGGCGGCCGTCGTCACGTCGAGCGTGATGCGCCGGTCCGCGAGGCGCCGGCCGAGCGCGGCGACCTGGATGTCGACGATCCGGCCGAGCTCCTCGATCGTCAGCGGCTCGAACACGATGACGTCGTCGAGCCGGTTGAGGAACTCGGGCTTGAAGGACGCCCGCACCGTGCTCATCACGGCCTCGCGCTTCTCCGCGTCGTCGAGCATCGGGTCCACGAGGAACTGCGAGCCGAGGTTCGACGTCAGCACGAGGATGACGTTGCGGAAGTCGACCGTGCGGCCCTGGCCGTCGGTGAGACGGCCGTCGTCGAGCACCTGCAGCAGGATGTCGAAGACCTCGGGGTGCGCCTTCTCGACCTCGTCGAGCAGCACGACCGAGTACGGCCGACGCCGGACGGCCTCGGTGAGCTGGCCGCCCTCCTCGTAGCCGACGTACCCCGGGGGCGCCCCGACGAGCCGGGCGACCGAGTGCTTCTCGGAGTACTCGGACATGTCGATGCGCACCATGGCGCGCTCGTCGTCGAAGAGGAAGTCGGCGAGCGACTTCGCGAGCTCCGTCTTGCCGACGCCCGTGGGGCCGAGGAAGAGGAACGAGCCCGTGGGGCGGTCCGGGTCGGCGACGCCCGCGCGCGAGCGGCGGACGGCGTCGGACACCGAGCGGACGGCGGCCTGCTGGCCGATGAGGCGCTCCCCGATGACCTCCTCCATGTGCAGGAGCTTCTCGCTCTCGCCCTGGAGCATGCGGCCGGCGGGGATGCCCGTCCACGCGGACACAACCTCCGCGATCTCGTCGGCGCCGACCTTGTCCGCGATCATCGGCGCGGCCTCGGGGCCGGACGCGGCGAACGCGTCGTCGGCCTGCTCGGCCGCCTCGGCCTCGTCGAGCTCGCGCTGCACCTGCGGGATCTCGCCGTACTGCAGGCGGCCCGCGGTCTCGAGGTCGCCCTCGCGGATCGCGCGCTCGACCTGGACGCGCAGCTCGTCGAGCTTCGCGCGCAGGTCGCCGACGCGGTTGTGGCCCGCCTTCTCGGCCTCCCACCGCGCGGTGAGGGCCGCGAGCTCCTCGCGACGGTCCGCGAGGTCGGCGCGCAGCTTCTCGAGGCGTTCGAGCGACGCGGGGTCGGTCGACTCGGACAGCACGACCTCCTCCATCTCGAGGCGCGTGACGGCGCGCTGCAGCTCGTCGATCTCGATCGGCGAGGAGTCGAGCTCCATGCGCAGGCGCGACGCCGCCTCGTCGACGAGGTCGATCGCCTTGTCCGGGAGCTGGCGCCCGGTGATGTACCGGTCGGAGAGCGAGGCCGCCGCGACGAGCGCGGAGTCGGCGATGGTCACCTTGTGGTGCGCCTCGTACCGCTCCTTGAGCCCGCGCAGGATCGCGACCGTGTCCTCCACCGAGGGCTCGCCGACGAACACCTGCTGGAACCGGCGCTCGAGCGCCGGGTCCTTCTCGATGTACTCGCGGTACTCGTCGAGCGTGGTCGCGCCGACGAGGCGCAGCTCGCCGCGCGCGAGCATCGGCTTGAGCATGTTGCCCGCGTCCATGGCGCCCTCGCCGCCCGCGCCCGCCCCGACGACCGTGTGCAGCTCGTCGATGAACGTGACGACCTCGCCGTCGGAGGACTTGATCTCCTCCAGGACGGCCTTGAGGCGCTCCTCGAACTCGCCGCGGTACTTCGCGCCCGCGACCATGCTCGCGAGGTCGAGCGACACGAGGCGCTTGCCCTGGAGCGAGGTCGGGACGTCGCCCGCGACGATGCGCTGGGCGAGGCCCTCGACGACGGCGGTCTTGCCGACGCCCGGCTCGCCGATGAGCACCGGGTTGTTCTTGGTGCGGCGGCTGAGCACCTGCACGACGCGCCGAATCTCGGAGTCGCGCCCGATGACGGGGTCGAGCTTGCCCTCGGCGGCGCGCGCCGTAAGGTCGGTCCCGTACTGCTCGAGCGCCTTGTACGTGCCCTCGGGGTTGGGGCTCGTCACGCGCGCGCTCCCGCGGACGGCGGGCAGCGCGGAGCGCAGGGCCTCGGCGGTCGCACCGGCCTGCTGGAGGATCGTCGCGGCCTGCGACGACCCGGCCGCGATGCCGAGGAGCAGGTGCTCCGTCGAGACGTACTCGTCGCCGAGCGCCTGGGCCTCCTTCGCGGCGGCGTCGAGCGCCGCGGACGTGGCGCGCGACGGCGTCGGCTGCGCGACGGCCGAGCCGCTCGCGGTGGGCAGCGCGACGAGCGCGGCGCGAACCTTCTGCCCCACGGCCTGCTTGTCCGCGCCGACGGCGTCGAGGAGCCCGACGGCGACGCCGCCCTCCTGCGTGAGCAGCGCGGCCAGGAGGTGGGTCGGCTCGAGCTGGGGGTTGCCGGCGGCCGACGCGGTCTGGATCGCCTCGCCGATCGCCTGCTGCGACATCGTGGTGAACTTCGTTTCCATAGGTGCTCCGTGTGCTGCTCGAAAAGATGGTCTGACCAGTGGAACGACTCCTAAGTTGAGTGTATTCCGCTCAACTTCGATCGGCACCCCCGTGCGGCCTCTCCTCGCCCGCCCGCGTCCCCGGAGCGGATGAAGTCCGGCCGCATTCCGTCTCAAAACGGCATCGACCCTCGCCCCGGGCGACGATCCGCGACATGCTGGGCGGGTGAACTCCTCACCCTTGCGCAGACGACTCGGCCTCGGTGCCCTCCTCGCCACCCTCGCACTGTTCCTCACGGGGTGCATGAGGATGGACATGGCCATCACCCTCAACGAGGACGACACGTTCGACGGCAGCGTCGTCATGGCGTTCTCGGACGAGGTCGCCGAGTCGATGGGCTCGGACCCCCAGGAGCTCTGGGACCAGATGGGCTCCGAGATGGAGTCCGAGATGCCGGAGGGCGCGACGCAGGAGCCGTACGCGCAGGACGGCTACACCGGCACCAAGATCACCTACGCCGACCAGCCGATCGCGCAGCTCGACACCGGCGCCGCCGACTCGATCTCCGTCACCCGCGAGGGCGACGACTACGTCGTGAGCGGCTCGATGGACATGACGGGCGAGGAGTTCAACCCGGACACGGGGGACGCGGCGACCGACGAGATGTCGCGGCAGATGATGGAGGGTCTCGACATCAAGATCGCCATCACGTTCCCCGGCGAGGTGGCCGAGTCCAACGGCGAGGTCGACGGCAACACCGTGACGTGGACCCCGGTGGTCGGCGAGGTCAACGAGATGACGGCGCGCGGCTCGGCCGTGCGCGGCGGCTCCGCGGGCTCGGGGACGGACGAGGGCACGGACGAGGGGACCGACGACGGCGCGACCGCGCCCGACGCCGACAGCTCCGACGGGTCCGGCTCGTCGGCGTGGATCTGGTTCCTGGTCGGCGGCCTCGTGCTGCTCGGCATCATCGGCCTCGTGCTGTGGCTCGTGCTCCGCTCCAAGCCCGGCACGCAGGACGGGCAGGGCACCGGCTTCCCGCAGGGCGGGTACCCCGGCCAGCCCGGCCAGCAGGGCGTCTACGGCGCCCCGGGGCAGTACCCGGGTCAGCCCGGCCAGCAGGGCCAGTACCCCGGTCAGGGCCAGCAGGGCCAGTACCCGGGTCAGTACGGCCAGCCCGGCGCGCACCCCGGCCAGCAGGGCCAGTACCCCGGAGCCCCGGGCCAGCCGGGTCAGTACCCGGGTCAGCCCGGCCAGCAGGGCCAGTACCCGGGTCAGCCCGGCCAGCCGCAGGGCTACGGGACGCCGTCCGGCCCGGGCCAGCAGGGTGGCCCGTACGGCGGCCAGCCGCCGGCACCGCCGCAGCAGGGCGGCTACCCGGGCGCCGCGCCGTTCGCGCCCCCCGGCGCGCCGCACCCGCAGTCGTCCCCGACGACGCCGCTGCCCGCGCAGCCGCCCGTCGCGCCGGGCGCGACCCAGCCGCTGCCGCCGCACCAGCCGCCGGCACCGACCCAGCCGCTCCCGCCGCAGCCGGGCGCCGGCCAGGACGGCTCGGGCACGCAGGCCGGTCCCGACGACGAGATCGACGACGCGACGCGGCTGCGCCCGCCGACCGACTGAGCGGCCCGCACCCCGCACGACACGACGGCCCGCCCCGGAGCACCGGGGCGGGCCGTCGTGCGTCCAGGACCGCTCAGGACTCGACGGTGACCTCGACGACGTCACCGACGGCGTCGAGCCGCACGGCGGGCCAGTAGCCGTCGAGGAAGTGCTCGCCGCACGTGTCGGCGAGGTGCACCACGGTGCTCCCGTCCGCGTGCCGTTCCACGAGCTCGACGACGAGGTCGTCGTGCGCCTCGGCGAGCTCGTCGGGCGTCGGCTCCCCCTCGCCGAACCGGCGCACGACGGCCTCGACCGCGCGACGCGCGAGCCGCGGGCTGAGGGCGTCGTCCCACAGCGCCTCCGCGGGCACGTAGGCGAGCGCCTCGGCGCCGAGCGCGGGGTCGACCTCCTCGAGCGTCGCGGGGCGCCACGACGGGTCGCGGTCCTTGTCGACCACCTGCGCGCGGATCCCCTCGACAAGGTCGGGCTGCGTGTCGACGAACCAGCAGACGAGCCCGTACTCCTGGGCGAGCGCCGCGCGGAGGTCGGGCAGGCCGCGCGCGCTGCGGACGGCCGCGAGCGCGACGGTGACCGCCGTGGGCGAGAGCCGTTCGAGCTCGTCCGCCTCGGCGCCCGCACGCTCGTCGCCGTCCGCGGCGGCCGCGCGCAGGCGGGCCACGATCTCCGGCGCCGTGTCCGCCGCGTACGCGGCGTCGATCGCGGCGCGGCGCGCGACGAGCCCGGACACCGGCGCCGGGAGGGCGTGCCGCCGCACGACGTCGCGCACGGCCTCGACGTCGAGCGGGTCGACGCCCGCGCCCGCGAGCGCGGCGAGGTCCGCGCCGAGCACGGGCAGCCGCTCGCTCGGCACGTAGTGGTCGGCGAGCCCGGCGTGGATCGCGTCGGCGGCGTCCATCGTCACCGCGCCGAGGGCGAGCATCTCCCCCAGCCGCCCGGGCGCGCGGGCGAGGAGCCACGACCCACCGACGTCGGGCGTGAAGCCGATCCGCGTCTCGGGCATCGCGACGCGCGAGCGCTCGGTGACGACGCGGACCGGCGCGTGGGCCGCGAGGCCGACGCCGCCGCCCATCGTGATGCCGTCCATGATCGTCACGACGGGCACGGGCAGCTCCGCGAGCGCCGCGTCGACCGCGTACTCGCGCCGGAAGTACCGGCGCGCGTCGGCCTGCTGCCCGGCGACGACCGACGCGTGCAGCTCGCGGATGTCGCCGCCCGCGCACAGGCCGCGGTCGCCCGCGCCGTCGAGCAGCACGAGACGCACGGTCGGGTCGACGCGCCACTCGTCCAGCACGTCGGCGATCTCGCCGAGCATCGAGTACCCGAGCGCGTTGAGCGCGCGGGGCCGGTCCAGGGTGAGGTGCCCGACGCCGTCGTCGACGCGGGCGAGGATCTCGCTCGTCATCCGCGTCACGCTACCGCCCGTCGGCGGCCGCGGGTGCGCACGACGTGGGACCCTGGCACGGCAGAGGGGTCGGGCCGGCGGTGCCGGGAGCAGCGAGGAGGCGGCGGTGGACGAGGCGACGCGGACGGACGGGACCTGGCGGCCCGACGTGCTGGGCGGGGACTGGGTCGCGCGCGACCTCGACCTCCCGGACGGTGCGGTGGCGACCCTGGTGCGGCGCGACGCCGCGGCGCCCGCGGGCGACCGGCCCGCGGTGCTGTACGTGCACGGGTTCATCGACTACTTCTTCCAGACGCACGTCGCGGAGGCCGTCGAGGCGCGCGGATACCGGTTCTACGCCGTCGACCTGCGCGGCTACGGGCGCTCGATCGGCCGCGGCACGGGCGCGCCGTCGCGGCCCGACGACGACCCGAACTTCGTCACCGACCTCGCCGTCTACGCGCAGGACCTCGACGCGGCGGCGCGCGCGGTGCGCGCCGAGGGCCACGACCGGATCGTGGTGCTGGGGCACTCGACCGGGGGCCTCCTCGCGAGCCTGTGGGCCGACGCGCGGCCCGGCCGGCTCGCGGCGCTCGTGCTCAACAGCCCGTGGTTCGACCTCAACAAGCCGTGGGTGTTCCGGGGCCCGGTGACGTGGGTGGTCGACGTCGTCGGGCGGGTCGCGCCGCGGCTCGTCGTGGGCGCGCTCGACCCGCACTGGGCGGAGGCGCTGCACGCGAGCACCGGCGGCGAGTGGGACTTCGACCTCGCGTGGAAGCCGATCGAGGGGTTCCCCGTGCGCGCCGGGTTCCTGCGGGCGGTGCGCCGCGGCCACGCCCGCGTCGCGCGCGGGCTCCACGTCGACTGCCCGGTGCTCGTGCTCGCCTCCGCGCGCAGCGGCCCGGCGTCGGGCTGGCACGACGCCCTGCTCACGACCGACAGCGTGCTCGACGTCGGGCACATCACGTCGCGGGCCGAGCGGCTGGGCGACGACGTCACGGTCGTCACGGTCGAGGGCGGCGCGCACGACCTCGCGCTCTCCCCCGAGCCTGCCCGGTCGACGTACCTGCGCGAGGTCCTCGACTGGCTCGACGCACGCGTCTGACGCCGCTCACCGTCGTGTCCGAATCCCGCTAGCCACGGCGTGGTCCGGCGGGTGAGGATCGAGTCATGACGACGACCCTCGCGACGCGCCCGGCGACCACGGACCCCGTGTTCGCCGAGCGCTACCGCGCCATCGCGTCGCGCGACCGCCGCTTCGACGGGCAGTTCATCACCGCCGTGAGCAGCACCGGCATCTACTGCCGGCCGTCGTGCCCGGCGCGTACCCCGAAGCCCGAGAACGTCACCTTCTACCTCACCTCGGCCGCCGCCCACGAGGCCGGCTACCGCGCGTGCAAGCGCTGCCTCCCGGAGGCGGTGCCGGGCACGCCGAGCTGGGACCTCGGGCACGACCTGTCGGCCCGGGCCATGCGCCTCGTCGCGGACGGCGTCGTGGACCGCGAGGGCGTCGACGGCCTCGCCGCCCGCCTCGGCTACTCGGCCCGGCACGTGCACCGCGTGCTCGTCGCGGAGCTCGGCGCCGGTCCGGTCGCGCTCGCCCGTGCGGTGCGCGCCCAGACGGCGCGCGCCCTGCTCACCGGGACCGACCTGCGGCTGGCCGACGTCGCGTTCGCCGCCGGCTTCGGCAGCGTGCGTCAGTTCAACGACACGGTCGCCGAGGTCTTCGACACGACGCCGGGCGAGCTGCGCCGTCGCGCCCGGCCCGACCGGGCGACGTCGACCGGCGACCCCGGCTCGCGCGCCGAGACCGCCGGGTCCCCCGCGGACGACGGCGGCGCCACCGCCGCGCTCGACCTCACCCTCCCGCTGCGCGAGCCGTTCGACGCCCACGGCGTGTTCGCGTTCCTCGCGGCGCGTGCGGTGGACGGCGTCGAGGTCGTCGACCTCGACGGCCCGCTGCTCTCCTACGCGCGCACGCTCGCGCTGCCGCACGGGCCGGGCGCTCTCCGAGCCACCTACGGGCCGCCGCCCGGGACCCGACGGCGCCCGCCGCGCTTCCACGTGGAGCTCGAGCTGACGTCCGTGGCCGACCTCCCGGCGGCGATCGCGCGCGTCCGGCGGCTGTTCGACCTCGACGCCGACCCCGCGGCCGTGGACGCCGCCCTCGCCGCGGACCCGGCGCTCGCCGCGTCGGTCCACGCGGTCCCGGGGATCCGCGTCCCGGGGGCGGTGGACGCCGCCGAGATCCTCGTGCGCGCGCTCGTCGGGCAGCAGATCTCGGTCGCGGCCGCGCGGACGCACCTGTCGCGGCTCTCCGTCGCGCTCGGGACGCCGTTCGCGTCGCGGTTCGGGCCGACACGCCTGTTCCCGACGCCCGCGCAGCTCGCCGCCGGGGGCGCGGACCACCTGCGCGGCCCCGCCCGGCGCACGGCGGCGGTGCTCGGCGTCGCGCACGCGCTCGCCGACGGGTCGCTCGCCCTCTCCCCGGCCGACGACCCCGCGGCCCAGCGCGCGGCGCTCGAGGCGATGCCCGGCGTCGGGCCGTGGACGTCCGGGTACGTGGCGATGCGCGTGCTGCACGACCCCGACGTCCTGCTCGACGGCGACCTCGCCCTCCGCGCGGGTGCCGCCGCGCTCGGCCTGCCCGACGACCGCCGCGCGCTCGCCGCCCGCGCCGAGCGCTGGGCGCCGTGGCGCTCGTACGCCGCGATGCACCTCTGGCGCGCCTCCGCGCCTGCCCCGACCCCTCCGAAGGAGACCCCGTGACCACCGCACCCGCTCCCACCACCACCGCGACGGCAGGCACGAGCCCGGCCGTCACCACGACGCTCACCACGCCCGACGGTCCGTTCACGGTCGTCGTCGACGCCGCCGGCGCGGTCCTCGCGTCCGGCTGGACCGACGACGCCGCGTCCCTCGTCGCCCTCGTGCACCCCGGGCTGCGCCCCGCGGAGGTGACCCCCGTGCCCGACGACGACCCCGCCGTAGCGACCGCCGTCGCCGCGGTCCGGGCCTACTACGCGGGCGACGTGCGGGCGATCGACGCCGTGCCGGTGCGACAGGCCTCGGGACCCTACCGCGCGCACGCGTGGGACGTGCTGCGCACGGTCGAGCCCGGCGACCCGGTGACCTACACCCGGTATGCCGAGCTGTCGGGGCGGCCCGCCGCCGTGCGCGCCGCCGCGGGCGCCTGCGCGATGAACGCGGCGGCCCTGTTCGTGCCCTGCCACCGCGTGCTGCGCACGGACGGCAGCCTCGGTGGCTTCCGCTACGGACTGGACGTCAAGCGCAGCCTCCTCGACCGCGAGGCCCGGGCGACCGTCACGGCACCGGCGCGCTGAGCCCGCCGCGGGCGGCCCGCCCCGGCATCACGCCGCCGGAGCGCGCGCCGGCTCCGCCGCCGCGAGCGTGAACCGGGCCCCGAGCGTCGCCGCCGCCACCACCCCGGCGGCGGCGACGAGCACGACGTCCTTGAGCACGTACTGACCCATGAGGGTCATGCCGTCGCCGAACAGGTCGCCCGGGAAGAGCGCGACCGGGGAGAGGACGCCGGCCAGCGTGACGGCGAGCACGACGAGCCCCGCCCGCAGCGCGCGACCGGTGAGGAGCGCGAGCCCGACCGCCGTCTCGACGACCGCCGTGAGGACCACGGCGGCGGTGCCGTCGACGAGGCCGAAGGTCAGCGCCTCGACCGTGCGGCGCGCGATCTGCTCCGCCGGGCTCGCGCCCGGGAAGAACTTGAGCACCCCGAAGCCGAGGAAGACGAGGCCGAGGGCGACCCGCAGTGCCGGCACGGACCAGACGGCGAGGCGCTCGCAGAGCCCCTCGCGGAGCCGCCGGGCAGCGGCGCGCCGCGGCTCCTCCGCGACGGGGGCGGCGGTGGACGGGGTCGGTGCGGCGGGTCCGGTGGGGGCCATTCTGAACTCCTCGTCGAGCAGGAGCGTTCCACTTTCCGGCGATAAGATAGCGGACCTGCGATATTCGCCGCGCGTGGGCCCGCTCCCGCGAGACGCGGGACGGGCGGTGCGCCGCCGACGAGAGGGGCCGGGATCAGCCCCGGCCGAAGACCTGGGTCCAGGCCCCGTTCGCGTGCCCGACGCCGATCTCCCGCAGGCCGCAGTCGAGGATGTTCGCGCGATGGCCGGGCGAGTCCATCCACCCGCGCACGACGTCCTGCGCGGTCCGGTAGCCCTTCGCGACGTTCTCGGCGCCCGGGTTCGGGTAGCCCTGCGCGTGGGCCCGGTCCCACGGCGACCGGCCGTCGAGGCTCGTGTGGTCCATGTACCCCTGCGCGTCCATGTCCTCGCTGTGGAGCTGCGCCGCAGCGGTGAGGCGGTCGTCGACGGCGAGCGGCTCGCACCCGGCGGCGGCCCGCGCCGCGTTCGTCAGCTCGACGACCGCCGCGCCCTCCGCCGTGATCGCCCCGGGACCTGCTCTGCCCGGCGCCGCCGCTCCGGCGGCCGTCGCGGTCCCGGCGGCAGGAGTCGCCGCGTCGGCCGGTGCGGTGCCAGGTGCCGGGTCCGTCGCGGTGGCGTCGTCCGGGCCGGCGGGGTCCGCCTCGCCCGCGGGCGGCACGTCCTCCGGGGTGCCCGTCGGTGCCGGGGCGGTGGGAGGCTCCTCGGCCGCCGCGGGCGCGGGCGAGGCCTCGGAGCCGGTGGGGGCGTCGTCGGCCGCGGGCGCTCCCGGCGCGGTGGGGACGTCCGAGGGGAGGTCGTCGCGCGCGTCGGCCAGGGTGCGCGACGCGCGGTCGTCGCGCGGGTCCCGGCCCGCGAGCCACTCCTGCGGAGAGGTCCCCTGCCACGGGAGCGCCGCGACGACGGGGCCGAACGGACCCGCGTGCTCGGGACGGATCTCGCCCGTCACCGTGGCGGCCGTGAGCCCGAGCGCCGGGCCCAGCAGCAGGGCGGCCACGACGCCCGTCGTCACCGCGACGCGCGGACCGGACCGCAGGTGCCGGGCGAACGGGCCGCCCCGCCGTCGTGCGGGCGCGGACGACGACGGGGTCACGGGGGACGGCGCGGGCGCCGCCCCCGCCGAGCGGTGCCGGGGCGTGCGCTGCGAGACCATCGCCCGACCTTACCCATCGCGCCCGTGGATGTGTACCGCTTCGTCCGTTCTGCGCCCGGTCGACGGCCGGATCGAGGGCCGGGTCGACGGCAAGATCGATGGCCGGGTCGACCGCGAGGTCAGACGATCGACGGCTCCTCCGGGGCGGAGACCGTGAACACCGCGCCCGCGATGAGCGGCACGGACGTCACCCGACGCTCGAGCTCGTCGAGCCGACGGGCGACGGACGTCTCCGACTCGTCCCCGCGCAGGTCCACGCTCGCCACGAGGTACAGCGCGCGCGGCCCGACGTACTCGAGTCGCAGGTACGTGACGCGCTCGACCTCGGGCAGGTCGCGGATCCCCGTCAGCACCGCGGCGCGCGTCGCGGGCATCGCCGCCTCCCCGACGAGGAACCGCCGGTTGCGGTCGATGAGCACCACGGACACCACCGCGAGGACGAGGCCGACGACGATCGACCCGACGGCGTCGGGCACGGGCGACCCGGTGAGCTGGTGCGCCAGGACGCCCGCGAACGCCACCACGAGGCCGATCAGCGCGGCGGCGTCCTCCGCGTACACCGCGCGCAGCGTCGGGTCCGACGTGACGAGCACGTGGTGCAGGGTGTCGCGGTCCGCCGCCCGCGCCTCGGCACGCGCCTGCCGCCGGGCGCGCAGGAACGACACCCCCTCGAGCACGAACGCCAGGGCGAGGACCGCGTAGGCGACGACGTAGTTGTCCGCCGGCTCGGGGTGCACCAGCTCCTGGATGCCGTGCGTGATCGAGACCCCCGCGCCGACGGCGAACAGCCCGATCGCCGCGAACATCGACCACACGTACGCCTCGCGGCCGAACCCGAGGGGGTGCTCGGTGTCCGCCGGGCGGCGCGAGCGCCGGTCGGCGACGAGGAGGAAGATCTCGTTGCCCGTGTCCGCCCACGAGTGGACCGCCTCCGCGAGCATCGACGCCGAGCCGGTGACCGTCGCGGCGACCGTCTTCGCGCCCGCGATGAGCGCGTTCGCGAGGAACGCGACGATCACCGTCACCGTGCTGTCGCCGCCCTCCGGTCGCGCGACGCGCGGATTGCGCGACTCCGGCTGCGGCGGGGCGGGCGTGGGGGCGTCGGGCATGCTGCCGGTCTACCAGCCGCGTGCACGACCCGCGCGCGGAGGCCGGGCGCGCCCGGGCCGGGCGTGCAGGGCCCGGGCACCGGGCCCGGCAGCGCACGCGCCGCGAGGCGACGTCAGCGCGCCGGGCCCTCCGCACCGGCGGCACGACCCGCGCCGTCGGACCCGGGGTCGCCCGCGCCGTCGGGCCCGGGGTCGCTCGTGTCGGCGAGCTCGACGTCGCCGGTCGCGCCCGGCTCGCCGTGCCGGTCCGTGTCGTCGTGCTCGCCCGTGTCCTCGCGCTCCGCCGCCTCCTGGTCGCGCGTGAGCTCGTCGACGACGAGCAGGTCGGTGCGGACCTTGCCCGTGCGGTACCCGGCACGACCGACCATGTGCGCCGCGACGGGCGACGTGAGGAGCTGGAACACGACGACGAGGAACAGCGTCGCGACGGCACCCCACGAGCGCAGCCGCAGGCTCAGGCCCGCGAGCACGAGGATCAGCCCGAGGACCTGGGGCTTCGTCGCGGCGTGCATGCGCGCCAGGAGGTCGGGGAACCGCACGACGCCGACGCCCGCGGCGAACGCGAGGAACGCGCCGCACAGGAGGAAGACGGCGGAGACGACGTCGGCGACCGTGTCCCACAGGCCGGTGGTCGGGTCCATCAGCGCACCTCCCCCTCGGGCGCGCCACCGTGGTGCTCGCCGTCGACCGCCGCGTCCCGGTCGGACTCCTCGGCCTCGCGGCGGGCGGCGTCCTCGGCCGCGATCTCCTCGGCCGTGCGGATGCGGCCCTCGTCCTCGGGCTCGACCGACGCGAACCGCGCGATCGTCACCGAGCCCACGAACCCGACGAGCGACAGCACGACGAGGATCGGGATGGTGTCCGTGCGCCGCGAGAACGCGGCCTCGAGCGCGATCGCCCCGACGAGCGTCGTCGTGAAGACGTCGAGCGCGATCGTGCGGTCGAGCATCGAGGGACCGCGCTCGGCGCGCGCGACGGCGAGGCTGGCTCCCGCGGCGAGCAGCACGGCGCTCGCCACGACGATCACGAGGTAGACGGTGTCGCTCATGCCTCGGCCACCTCTCGCGCGGACGGGACGTCGTACAGGCCGGCGGCCCGCAGCTCGTCGTTCGACGCGAACGCGTGCAGCACGCGCGCCTCGAGCGCGAGCGTGTCCTCGCGGATCTTCTCCACGCCGCCCGCGGTCTCGACGTCGAGCACGTGCAGGTAGAGCATCCCCGTGAGGCGGTGCGCCTCGACGACGATCGAGCCGGGGACGAGCGACGACAGCTCGGCCGTGATGGTCAGGTAGATGTCGGACGGGTTCCGCAGGCGCACCCCGACGACGGCGCCGCGGGGCGTGTGCCGGGGGTTCAGCGCGAGGAGGCTCACCTGGAACGACGCGACGACGAGGTCGGAGACGAAGCGCCCGACGAGCACGAGGAACGGCCACGGCCGGAACTTCCCGCGCGCCGCGATCGACGGCAGCGGGAAGAACGTGATGACGGCGAACCCGATGATGACGCCCGCGAGGACGTTGCCCACCGACAGGTCGCCCCAGAGCATGACCCAGACGATCGTCAGCCAGAGGATGGTGCGCCACTGCGTGGTGACGCGGGCGAACCACCCGGACGCGAGCGCGCGGCGGCGGCGGTGCAGGCTCATCCGTCCGCACCCCCGTCCGCACCGGCGGGTTCGGTGCTGACGGGTCCCGCGCCGTCCGTCTCGCCCGTGGCGACGTCGCTCGACTCGCCCTGCCCCCGGTCAGAGTTCCCCGGGAACACGGCGTCGACGTACGTGTGGCCGTCGAGCAGCGTCGCGGCGGCGCGCTCCGTGTACGAGTAGAGCGGGCCGGCGACCACGGTGAGCGCGAGGCCGAACGCGACGAGCGCCGTCGCCGGCCCGACCATCCCGCGCGGGAGGCGAGCATCCGCGGGGATCTCGACGGGCGCCGTCTGCCAGAAGGCCTTGTTCCAGGCCTTGACGATCGCGTACAGCGTGAGCAGCGACGTCACGACGGACCCCACGACGAGCGCCCACGTGAGCGGCGTGCCCTGCGCGACGCCCTCCTCGAGGAGACCGACCTTGCCGAGGAAGCCCGACAGCGGCGGGATGCCGGCGAGGTTCATCGCGGGGATGAAGAACAGGATCGCCAGACCGGGCGCGAGCTTGGCGAGGCCGCCGAGCCGGTCGAGCGACGTCGAGCCGCCGCGGCGTTCCACGAGGCCGACGACGAGGAACAGCGTCGTCTGCACGGTGATGTGGTGCACCACGTAGAAGATGGCGGCCGCCATGCCCGGCTCGGACGCGAGCGCGATGCCGAAGATCATGTAGCCGATGTGGCTCACGAGCGTGAACGACAGGAGTCGCTTGATGTCGTTCTGCGCGACGGCGCCGAGGATGCCCACGACCATGGTCAGCAGCGCGAGCCACATGAGGACGTCGTCGACGACGCTGTCCTCCGGGAAGAGCAGCGTCTGCGTGCGGATGATCGCGTAGACGCCCACCTTGGTGAGCAGGCCCGCGAAGACCGCGGTGACGGGCGCGGGCGCCGTCGGGTAGGAGTCGGGCAGCCACGCCGACAGCGGGAAGATCGCCGCCTTGATGCCGAACGCGAGCAGCAGCAGGAGCTGGATCGCGAGCGCCGTGCCCGGGTCGATCTCGGCGTACCGCTCCGAGAGCTGGGCGAGGTTGACCGTGCCCGTCGCGGCGTAGGTCAGCGCGATCGCGACGAGGAAGACGATCGACGAGAGCAGCGCCACGACCACGTAGATCGACCCGGCGCGGATGCGCTCGCCCGTGCCGCCGAGCGTGAGGAGCACGTAGCTCGCGGCGAGGAAGATCTCGAACCCGACGTAGAGGTTGAACAGGTCGCCGGAGAGGAACGCGTTGAACACGCCCGCCGCGAGGACCATGAACGTCGGGTGGTAGATCGCGACCGGCGCCTCCTCGTCGCCGTCCGCCACGCCCTGCGCGAGCGAGTACAGCAGGACGCACAGCATGACGAAGCTCGACACGACGAGCATGAGCGAGGAGAGCCGGTCCGCGACGAGGTCGATCCCGACCGGAGCGGCCCAGCCGCCCACGTCGACGACGATCGGGCCCGAGTCGGCCGCGACCAGGAGGCCGACGGCCGCCGCGAGGACGAGCGCGAGCGCGGCCACCGTGATGATCCGCTGCGCGCGCGGGTGGCGCCAGAGGGCGAGCGCGAGACCGGCCGCGACGAGCGGCAGGACCACGGGGAGCGGGACGAGGGCCGCGGCGGTGAGGTTCATCGCGGCTCCTTCCCGTCGGTCCGTCGGTCGTTCGGCCGTGCGTCGTCCGGTCGTGCATCGTCAGGTCGGGCGTGATCGGGTCGGGCGTCGGAGCCCTCGGTGCGGCCGTCCGTGGCGTCCCCGGCGTCCCGCCCGGCCGGGCCTGACGGCGGTTCCTCGCCGTCCGTGACGCCGTCGCCGTCGCCGTCGGTCTCGTCGCGGACCTCGGCGGCCTCGTCGTCCAGGGTCGCGCCGCTCTCCTCCGTGTCCGCGTCCTCGAACGCGGGCGCGTTGCGGGCGGCGTGCCGCGCGACGCGGCGGTCCTCGAGGTCGTCCTGCACCTCGTCGTGGCCGTGCAGCTGCCACGAGCGGTAGGCCATCGCGAGCACGAACGCCGTGATGCCGAGCGTGATGACGATCGCCGTGAGGACCATCGCCTGGACGAGCGGGTCGCTCATGTCCTCCTCGGGCGTCGTGCCGATGAGCGGCGCTCCCCCGGCGCGCCCGCCCGCGACGAGGAAGAGCAGGTTGGCGCCGTTCCCCATGAGGATGAACCCGAGCAGGACGCGCGTGAGGCTGCGCTCGAGAAGCAGGTAGACGCCCGCGGCGAACAGCACGCCGATCGCGAGGACGAGGACGACGCTCGGCGCCATGTCGATGGCGTTCACCGGCGGCCACCTCCGATCGAGTCGGGCTCCATGGCCTCGAGCGGCCCCGTGTCCTCGCCGGGCTCGCGGCCCGCGGCGGCGCGTTCCGCGTGCCGGTCGATCTCGGCGCCGAGGGTCCGCAGGATGTCGAGGACGAGGCCCACGACGACGAGGAACACGCCGACGTCGAAGAACAGCGACGTCACGAGGTGGATCTCCCCGACGAGCGGGAGCGCGAGGTCGTAGGCCTCGCTGCCGAGCACGTTGCCGGTGAGCAGGAACGCGACGAGCCCCACGCCCGCGGACAGGAACAGGCCCGTCCCGAGGAGCAGGCCGGGGTGGACGGGCGCGGCCTCGCCGAGCTCGTACCGGCCGCCCGCGAGGTACCGCACGATGAGGGCGATGCCGACGACGAGGCCTGCGGCGAACCCGCCGCCCGGCGCGTTGTGGCCCGAGAACAGCAGGAAGAGCGCGAAGACGATCATGGCGTGGAACAGCACGCGCGTGACGACCTCGAAGATCACCGAGCGCCGCTGGGGCGCGAGGGTGCGGCCGGCGCTCAGCCACACGAGCATGCGCGGCTGGTCCTTCTCCGTGACCCCGCGGCGGCGCAGCGCCGCACCCGGGTCGTCGGTGTCGCTCCAGACGCCGGAGCCCGACGCCGTCGTCGCGGGCCGCGCGCCCGAGGCACGCAGGATCTCGCCGCTGCGCGACCGCAGGAAGACGAGCGACGCGACACCCGTCGCGGCGGCCAGGAGGACGGAGATCTCGCCCATGGTGTCCCAGGCGCGGATGTCGACGAGGGTCACGTTGACGATGTTCTTGCCGTGCCCGAACTCGTACGCCTCGGCCGGGAAGTCGACCGAGATGGGCGTCGCGACGCGCGCGAGGGGCGCGACGAGCGCGAAGCCCATCATGACGACCGCGACCGCGAGGCCGATCCCCAGGCGGACCCACCGGCTCGCCGCCAGCGGCCGGTTCGAGAAGTACGCGGGCAGGCGTCGCAGCACGAGCACCATGACGACGAGCGTGATCGTCTCCACGAGGACCTGGGTGAGCGCGAGGTCGGGCGCGCCGTGCAGGAGGAAGAGGACGGCGTTGCCGTACCCCGCGATCCCGACGAGGATCACGGCCTTGAGCCGGCGGCGCGAGCGCGCGGCGAGCACCGACGCGATGCAGATCGCGGCGACGGCGACGAGCTGCGCGGGGCGGTCCCAGGCCCGGAGCTGCTCGGGCCACGCCGTCTGCGCGACCATGACCATGCCCGGCCCGAGCACGAGGACCACGAGGATCGCGCCGAGGTAGAACGGGAGCGAACCACGCTGCGTGACGGCCGTGATGTCGGCGGCCAGGTCGTCGAGCTTGCGCATCACCTTGCGGTACGTGACGTCGGCCTCGGGCCCCGTCCACAGCGAGGCCTGGAACCGCTCGACGCGCGACCGCTGCCAGAACAGCACGACACCGACCGCGAGCACGAGGACCGTCAGCGCGAGCGCGGGGGTGAAGCCGGCCCACAGGACGAGGTGCCCGGGGTCGCCGACGGGGTAGGTGTCCGCGTACGGGGCGAGGAGGTCCTCGCCGAAGTGCGGCACGAGCGCCGTCGCGAGCCCGAGGACCGCGAGCACGACGGCCGGGCCCACGAGCAGGAACGGCTGGCGGTGGATGCGCGCCGGGTCGATCGGCGGCTCCTCGGCCTCGACGGCCGGGCGGCGCGCGCCGGTACCGGCGTCGGCCCCCCACGCCTTCTCGTGCGCGTTGGCGCGCGCGGGCGAGCGACCGAGGTGCGGCTTGGACGCGAACGCGCCCCACCAGAAGCGCAGGCCGTACGCGACCGTGAACATCGAGCCGACGACGACCGACCACAGCACGACCGTGTCCACCCAGACCGGCCCTTCGCCGTGCAGGAGCGACTCGAGCGCCGCCTCCTTCGCGACGTACCCGGCGAACGGCGGCAGCCCGATCATCGACGCGGTCGCGAGCCCGCCCGCGACCGCCGTCCACGGCAGGGCCTTGCCCACGCCCGTGAGGCGGCGCAGGTCGCGCGTCCCGGCCGCGGCGTCGACCACGCCGACGACGAGGAACAGCGAGGCCTTGAACATCGCGTGCGCGCCGATCATCGCGAGCCCGGCGAGCGCGGCGCCTCGCGTCCCGAGGCCCACGAGCAGGATGATGAGGCCGAGCTGGCTCACGGTGCCGAACGCGAGGACGAGCTTGAGGTCGTACTGCCGCAGCGCGCGGTAGCCGCCCACGAGCAGCGTGCCCGCGCCGAGCACGATGACGAGCGTGCGCCAGACCGTGGTGTCCGAGTAGGCGGGCGCGAAGCGCGCGACGAGGTAGACACCGGCCTTGACCATCGCGGCCGCGTGCAGGTAGGCGCTCACCGGCGTGGGCGCCGCCATCGCGGCGGGCAGCCAGAAGTGCAACGGGATGAGCGCGGACTTGCTCGCCGCCCCGACGAGGAGGCACACGATCGCCGCCGTCACGGCGCCGCCCGTCGGCGGGTCCGCGATGATCTCGGACATGCGGAAGGTCCCGCCCTGGACCCCGAGGATCACGACCCCCACGAGCATGGCCAGGCCGCCCGCGGTGGTGAGGATGATCGCCTGCATGGCGGCACGACGGCTCGCCTTGCGGTCGGCGTAGTGGCCGATGAGCAGGTACGAGAAGACGGTCGTGAGCTCCCAGAACACGAACAGGAGCAGCATGTCGTCCGCGGTGACGAGCCCGACCATCGCGCCCGCGAACGCGGTGAGGACGCCGCCGAACCGCCGCAGGCCCTGCGCGGTGGGCGAGAAGTAGGCCGAGCAGTAGACGAGGACGAGCGCGCCCACGCCGCCGACGAGCAGCAGCATGAGCCACGACAGCGTGTCCATGCGGAAGGCGAGCTCGAGCCCCAGCCCCGGCACCCACTCGATGACCTGCGTCGGGTGCTCTCCCGACATGACGCGCTCGGTCCAGGCGAGCGCGTAGACCGCCGCGGACGCCGGCGCGAGCGCCATGACGAGGAACGCCCGGCGGCCGAGGAACGAGACGAGTGCAGGCGCGCCCAGTGCCATCACGAGATGGGCAAGGAGCACGTAGAGCACGGGCCGCTCCGTCCGGGTCGGGGGCGGGTGGGCGAAGTTCTTGCTGGACTTGTCATCGCCGCGCCCGGGCGGGGGGAAGCCGCAGGGCACGACAGTTCACGGCGCCGACGAGGCCGGGCCGAGAATCATTTTACCGACTCCTCAGCCGTGCGGGGCGCCCGCAGCCCCGTCCGTGACCGATTCCTCAGTCGGCCGTCACAGATCCTCGGGGTCCACGAGGAACTCGGCCTCGTCCGCGATCTCCCCGCCGACCGCCTGGTGCAGCGTCCGCGTGACCTGCGTGACCACCTCCGCGGCGCGCTTGCGCGCGATCTGGTGGTCGAGCGACGGCTGCTCCCGCTGCGACTCGGCGAGGTCCTGCGGCTCCCAGCGCACGCGGTAGCTCACCGCGCCGTCCACCGTCCACGGCAGCCCGCGCAGCAGGAGGGGCAGCGCCTCCTCGCCGCCGACCTCGACCGCGACGAGACCGTCCATGCCCAGGTCGACGAGGAGGCCGTACCCGTCGAGCACCGCGCCCGTCGTCAGCGCCTTGATGTCGACGTCGTCCGCCGCGGCGTGCAGCGCGCGCCGCAGCTCCGGGTCCATCTTCTCGCCCGGGTAGAGCGGCAGCTCGGTGATGCCCTTCGGCGGCCCCTCGTACGGCTTGCCCTCCGTCGCGAGCCGCGTCCGGGGGTTCAGCCGACCGACGAGCGCGAGCGCGGCGTGCGGGTCGAGCCACACGTCCGAGTACAGGGTCATGTCGACGGCGACGCCCGGGTCCGGGGCGAGGACGACGCCCGGCCCGGCCGGGTTGCCGACGTCGGTCCGGAGCGAGCCGCCGAGACGCCGCGCCGCCGCGACGAGGAACGCGACCACGCGCTCCTCCTCCCGGACCGGCAGGCCGCCGGGGAACGCGCGCCCGACGCCGTCCCGGTCCCCGCCGCCCGGGTAGGGGACGTCCCCGCGCTCGCGGGGGCAGACGACGTCGAACACGAGCGCGGTGCCCGGCACGCCGGAGCCGGGGCCCGCGTACGGCCCGGTGAGCGTCGTGTGGCGCGACGTGCGCAGCACGCCCGGCTCTCCGGGCCGCGCGGTGCGCGCGGGCGGCACGAGGGGCTCGGTGCCCTCCGGAGCGACGTCCCACCGCGCACCCGCGAACCGCGAGAGCGCGAGCGTCTCGACCTCGTCCACGAGGACGTCGGCGGGCAGCCCCAGCACGTGCCGCGCCTGGTACGACTGCGCGGCGCCGGGCCCGGCGGGGTGCGGCAGGGGCGGGAGCGGGCTCATGCGGTGCGGTCCTCCTGGCCTCGGGTCCTGCGGGGTCGGGCGGCGTCCGACGCGGCGGGCCGCGCTCAGACGTCGGTGCGGTGGAAGCTCTGCCACGAGCGGGAGGCCGTCGGGCCGCGCTGGCCCTGGTAGCGGGAGCCGTAGACGCTCGACCCGTACGGGTTCTCCGTGGGCGAGGACAGCCGGAAGAAGCACAGCTGGCCGATCTTCATGCCCGGCCACAGCGTGATGGGCAGCGTCGCGACGTTGCTCAGCTCGAGCGTCACGTGGCCGGAGAAGCCCGGGTCGATGAACCCGGCGGTGGAGTGCGTGAGGAGACCGAGGCGACCCAGGCTCGACTTGCCCTCGAGGCGCGCCGCCACGTCGTCGGGCAGCGTGACCGTCTCGAACGTGGACCCGAGGACGAACTCCCCCGGGTGCAGCACGAAGGGCTCCGCCGGGTCGACCTCGACGAGGCGCGTGAGGTCGGGCTGGTCCTGCGACGGGTCGATGAACGGGTACTTGTGGTTGTCGAACAGCCGGAAGAACCGGTCGAGGCGCACGTCGACGCTCGACGGCTGGAGCATCGCCGGGTCGTACGGCTCGAGCTGGACGCGGCCGGCGTCGAGCTCGGCCCGGATGTCGCGGTCGGAGAGCAGCACGGGCCCACGCTAGCCGACGCCGGAGCGTGCCCGGACCGGGCGCCGCACCGTGGATCGGCACCGTGGACCAGCGCCGTGGACCGGCGGGCGGCAGGTGCCGTCGGGCCGGGGTCCGCGGGCCGCCTCGTCGTCGAGACGGCGCGGACCCCGCCCGCCGTCGGGAGGTCAGGCGCGCAGCGGGCGGCCCGTCGAGTCCACGGAGTAGTAGCCCGTCTTCGAGGTCAGGTAGAGGATGCCCTCCACGAGGCCCCAGATCGCGATGACCGGCGCCGCGAACCCGAAGGAGAGCACCGACACGAGCAGCATCGTCAGGCCGATGCCGGTGTACCCGAGGTAGAAGCGGTGGATGCCGAGGCTCCCGACGAGGATGCCCAGCAGGCCCGCCGCGAGGCGCGACTTCGCCTGGGGGTCGTACGCCGGGTCGTAGCCGGGCTGGCCGTACGCCCCGGGCTGGCCGTAGGCGCCGGGCTGCGCGTAGCCCGGCTGCTGGCCGTAGCCCTGCTGGGCGTAGCCCTGCTGCGGGGCGGAGCCGTAGCCCTGGTCGGGCGTCGGCTGTCCGTAGCCCGGGGCACCCGGCGTCCCGTACGCCTGCTGGCCGTACGCGTCACCGGCCCCGGGCTGCTGGCCGTAGCCGGGCGTCGGGTCCGACGGCGCGGCGGAGCCCCCGGAGACCGGGTCGCCGGGGGCGGGCGTCCCCTGCGACGGGTCGGGCTGCTGCTGGTACGGGTTCTCGGACAAGGCGGCTCCTCGGGCGGCGCGCCGCTCGTCGGCGCGGGAGTGGTCGTGGTGCGGGCGGTTCTGGCATCACCGGCGTCGTCCGCTATGATCGGGTCGCGCGCTGGTTCGCCGAGGATCCTCCCAGAGGGCCCGGGGCGAACGCTACCGGCGCCGCGCGGGTGTAGTTCAATGGTAGAACTTCAGCTTCCCAAGCTGATAGCGCGGGTTCGATTCCCGTCACCCGCTCAGCCTTCGAGAGAGCCCCGCACCGGACCGGTGCGGGGCTCTCTCGTCATGACCAGGCGGCAAGCAGGTCGTCGGCCGTCCACCCGGGACAGGCGCGGGTCGTCGTCGGCACCGGCCGGGCAGACCGCGACGAGCGGGGTCGCGGCACCGACCCCGGGACCGGTCGAGCATGCTCGGAGGGATCGAGCCGTCGAGTGCCCGAGGATTCCCGCTCCTGAGATCCCCTCCGATCGAACCCCCCACCAAGAAAACCAAACTCGATGGGGGTGTCGTCGCCGAGCCCGAGGTCGCGCGCCACGGCGACGGTGACGTGGCGCGCGACCCCGGGTTCGGCGGTCGGTGGCCCGGGCGTCAGCCCAGGATGCTGCCGGCGGCCTTGGCCGAGGCGGCGAGGGAGCCGGTGAGCGGCAGGTCGGGCAGGATCACGGCCTGGGCCGCGTGGTAGACGTCGGGCTTGCCGACCCACGTGACGCCGTCGGGCCGGTTGGCGGTGTCGAGCTCGTGGTGCCACGACCCGCGCTCGTGGTCGACGAGGTGCTCGTCGATCCACGCCCACCAGCCCGCGGCGGCCTCGGCGAACCGGGGGTCGCCCGTGACGCGGCCCAGCACGTCGGCGGCCGCGACGGCCTCCGCGGCGACCCAGTGGTAGCGCCGGGGCTCGACCGGCGTGCCCGACCAGTCGACCGTGTACACGAAGCCGCCGCCGTGCTCGCCGTCCCAGCCGTCCGCGACGGCCCGGTCGAACAGGGCAACTGCGGCGTCGGTGCGCGCGCCGGGCGTGCCGGCCGCGACGTCGACCTGGAGCAGCAGGCGCGCCCACTCCAGGCCGTGGCCCGGCGTCGACCCGTACGGCTTGAACGGGTCCCGGGGCCGGTCCGCGTTGTAGTCCGGCCGGGGGTTCCAGTCCGCGTCGAAGTGCTCGGGGATGCGCCAGTCGTTCTCGCGCGCCCACCCCACGACGCGGTCCGCGACCGACGCCGCGCGCGCGAGCCACTCGGGGTCGCCCGTCGCGTCGTGCGCGGCGAGGAGCGCCTCGACGGAGTGCATGTTCGCGTTGACGCCGCGGTACGCGTCGAGCACGGTCCAGTCGCGCGACCACTCGTCGGCGTGCATGCGCGGCCCGGGCTCCCAGAACCGCTCGTCGAGCACGGCGAGCGCCGCGTCGAGCAGCTCGCGCGCACCCTCCCGGCCCGCGATCGTGCCCGACGCGGCAGCGAGCACCACGAACGCGTGCGCGTACGCGCTCTTCGTCCCGTCGACCGGGACGGCCTCGCCCGCCGCCGGGTCGTGGCCGTCACCGGGGCGTCGCGCGGGGCCGCGCGACGAGACCCAGCCGCCGTTCTCGGCGTCGACGAGCACCGCCCGCAGCCCGTGCAGCGCGGCGTCGGCCCGCTCCCCCGCCCCCGGCACGCCGAGGAGCGACGCGAACGCGTACACGTGCGCCATGCGCGACGTGATCCACGTGTGCACCGGCTGCGACAGGTCGGGGCGCCCGTCGTCGTCGAGCCACTGCGCGGCGCCGTCCGCACGCAGCGACGCCTCGCCGAAGCGCAGCAGGTCGGCGAGCTGCTCGCGACGCCAGCTCCGCAGGTCGGTCGCTGGCGTGGGCTGCTCGGTCGGGTGCTCGGTCATCTCTCGGTCCTTCTCGTGCTGGGTGCGGGGCGCCGCCGGGCGCGGTGCCCGTACGGCGCGGTGCCCCGGGACGATCATCCCGGGGCACCGCCGGTGGTGCATGCCTACCTCACCCCGGTCGGACGCGGGGCGGGGCGGGCTCAGGGGTTCAGCCGCAGGTCACGGCGGCGTAGTCGGCCTGGATCGACGCCGTCACCTCCTCGTCGCCGGTGCCGCGCGTCGCCTCGACGGTGACGGTGCCGGCCTCGACCGCCGTGGCCCGCGTCGCGAACGACTGGTAGGCGTTGGCGCCCGGCGCGACGGCCGCGACCTCCTTGGTGCCGAACGGCGTGACGAGCCGGATCGCGAGCGGCACGTCCTCGCCGTTCTCGGCCCGGACCGCGACGTACGCCTTGCCGGCGAGGCAGCGCGTGCTCACCGTGACGTCGACGGCGAGCGTCGGCTGGCCCTCGGTCACGGTCACGGGGACCTCGACCACCCGGCTGGTCCAGCCGTCGTCGACCACGACGTACGCGGTGTACGTCCCGGCCGCCGTGTAGGCGTGCGCGCCGGTCACCGCGCCGTCGGCCACCGTGCCGGCCGCGACGTCGGACCCGTCGCCCCACGTGACGGCCGCCCGGAGGTCGGCGCCCTCGCGGCCGCCGGCCACCTGGGCCAGCGCCACGTCCGTGGTCTGCCCGACGGCGAGCGTCACGCCCTCCGCGGCCGTGACCTCGAGCGCGGGGTGCTCGGCGAACGTGCCGTCGTGCGCGACCGCGACCACGTGGATGCGGCCGTCGCGCGAGAGCTCGCCCGGCTGGTCCGGGAGCGTGATGCTCACGGGCCGCTTGCCCTCGGGCAGGGTGATCGGCGCCGTCGCGAAGAACGCGGCGGGGGTGCCGGTCTGCGGGCTGCCGCCGCGGAGGCGGTTGTCCGTCACCGCGACGGGGATGTTGCCGAACACGGGGTTGCGGGCCGCGCCCGACCAGTCGCCGAGGCTCAGGTCGATCGGCTGGGTCGAGCCGTCGTCGAAGGTCAGCGTGCCGGTGGCCTGCTGGTTCTTCTCCGTGCCCGTGCCGATCACGGAGAGCTGCTCCGCGTCGGCCGGGACGTCGAGCTCGACGGTCTGCCCGTCGCCGGTCGCGTTGTCCGGCTGCCCGGCGGGGACCGCCGGGACGTCGAACGCGAGGTCCGTGCCCGGCACCGTCGCGCGCTCGCCCTGGACGAAGCCCTTCGCCGCGAGCTGCGCCCGGTCGAAGAACACGCCCTGGCCGTCGCACGAGCCGACCGTCGTCCCGGCGTCGCCGATGCAGACGTTGTCGTACGCGGCGAGCAGCGAGCCCTCCCGCAGGAGCGAGACGCTGACGTACGAGGAGGCCGAGACGGGCTCGATCCCCTCGCCCGAGACCGTGACGGTCACCGGGTAGACGCCGGGTGCGGCCCACGTGTGCGCGGCGTCCACCGCGTACCCGCCGAACGCGCCCGCCCGCAGCGACCCGGCGACCGGCTCGGAGCCGTCGCCGAACGCGACCTTGACGTCGAGCGCCGCGACGTCGCCCTCGACCCCGGTGAGGGTCGCGAACGAGCCCGAGACCTCGCGGCCCGTGACCGCGTCGCGGTCCGGCGCGGCCGAGAGGGTGAGCTCCTCGGCCCCGGACTCCTTCGGGTCGGCGAGGAGCTCGACCTCGGCGAGCGACAGCGCACCGGAACCCGACGTCGACGTGACCGTCACCCGGTACCGCGCGAACGCCGTCGGCTCGGCGACCGTGAACGGCCGCGTCTGCAGGGCCCAGCGGAACTGCTCGCCGGACCGCTCGTCGAGCGTCGTCCACGTCTCACCGTCGTCGGAGCCCTCGAGGGTCCACGCGGACGGCGACGCCGTCCCGCTCGCCCCGGAGGTCAGCGTGTACGACCCGACGGTCGGGCGGATGCCGTTGCCCGCCCACGTGATCGACGGCGTCGAGGTGGCGAACGTCGTGCGCGTGCCGGACGTGTTGTCCGTCAGCGCCGCGGCGCTCGTGGTCGCGTCCCCGTCGGCGACGGTCGTCGTGCCGAGGCCCGCCGTCGTCGCGTCCTGCACCGGCGTCGGGGGCTCGTCGCCCTCGGTGAGCGACGGCGGGGCGTCGTCCTCGCCCGTGCCCCAGTCCGACGGCTCCGGACCCATGACGAAGTCCAGCGTCGCGCCGCCCGAGAGGTCGGCCTGCGAGAGCGACGTCGAGGTGCGTGCCTCGCCGTCCACCGCGAGGGACTGCACGTAGACGTTGTCGACCGAGTTGTTCTCGGCGTTGACGACGAGGTCGCCGTCCGGCAGGTGCACGGTCGCCTTGTCGAACAGCGGCGAACCGACCGCGTACTGGTCCGAGCCGACCTGGAGCGGGTAGAAGCCGAGCGAGGCGAAGATCCACCACGACGACATCTCGCCGTTGTCCTCGTCGCCCGGGTAGCCCTGGCCGATCTCGCTGCCCACGAACAGGCGGCGGGTGACCTCGCGGACCTTCTCCTGGGCCTTCGACGGCGCGCCCGCGGCGTCGTAGAGCCACGGGATGTGGTGCGACACCTGGTTGCTCATGCCCCACTGGCCCATGCGGACGTCGCGCGCCTCACGCTGCTCGTGGATGCCGCCGTTGCCGGCGCCCTTCTCCGGCGTGGAGAAGAACTCGTCGAGCTTGTCCTCGAGGCCCTGCTTGCCGCCGTAGAGGTTGGCCAGGCCCTGGCCGTCCTGCGGGGCGTGGAACGCGAAGTTCCAGCCGTTCGTCTCGGTGTACCCGCCGCCCCAGGCCTCCGGGTTATACGTCTCCGGGTCGACGGCCCACGAGCCGTCCTCGTGCCGCGGCACGAAGAAGTCGACCTCGGGGTCGAACAGCTCGACGTAGTGCGTGGCCCGCTCGAGGAAGTACGCGGACTCCTCCCGCAGCGTGTCGCGGCGCTCGTCCGGCGTCGCCGGGTCCTCCGCGAGGGCGGCGGCCATGTTGCCGATGCCGAAGTCGTTTACCAGGCCCTCCAGACCCCACGACACGGACTCGTGCGTGGACTCCGGCGTGAACCCGAGGAACGGCGACGTCTGCAGGCCCTTGCGGCCCACGGCGTTGCTCGGCGGCGCGACGGTCGCGTTGCGCAGCGCGGCGTCGTACGCCTCGAGCGCCGTGCCCGTCGGGAGCGAGCCCTTGAGGTACGCGTCGGCGAACGCCACGTCGGACGACGTGCCCGTCATGAGGTCGGCGTAGCCGGGCGAGGACCAGCGCGCGATCCAGCCGCCGTCACGGTACTGCTGGACGAACCCGTCGACCAGCTCGGCCGCGAGCTCCGGGTAGAGGAGCGAGTACGCCGGCCAGGCCGTGCGGTACGTGTCCCAGAACCCGTTGTTCACGTAGATCTTGCCGTCGACGACCTTCGCGTTCGTCGTCGTGTCGGTCGCGGAGCCCGTGGTCGCGGAGACCGGGCTCGCGTACCGGTACACCGGCTCCTCGGCCGTGCCCGTGTTCTCGAACTGCGAGTTCGGGTACAGGTTGAGGCGGTAGAGGTTGGAGTACAGCGTGACGAGCTGGTCCTCGCTCGCGCCCTCGACCTCGATGACGCCCAGCCGGTCGTTCCACGCCTGCGCGGCCGCGGCCTTGACCTCCGTGAAGGTCTTGCCGGTCACCTCCAGGTCGAGGTTCTTGCGCGCCTGGTCGAGGCTGATGAACGACGTCGCGACGCGCAGCTCGACCGTCTTGTCGGACGACGTGTCGAACGTCGCGAAGCGCGCGTCCGCACGGTTGCCCGCCGCCGTCCCGACCGCCGTCGGACTACGGTCGAAGGTGCCGGCGACGAACATCCGCGTGCGGCCCACGGAGAGGCCCGACCCGTTCTCGACCCAGCCGGACACCGTGCCCGTGGCCTGGTCGAGCGTGAGCCTGGACGAGCCGTCCACCTTGTCCACGAGCACGTGCCCGGCGCTCCCCGGGTAGGAGAAGCGCAGGACCGCGCCGTGGTCGGTGGGAGTCGCCTCGATCGCGGAGCCGTTGGTGAACGTGACCCCGTAGTAGTCGGGCCGCGCCGTCTCGTCGGCGTGGTCGAACTCGAGGCCGCGCGTCGAGAGCGTGGCGTTCGGCGTCCCGGAGACCGTGGACGGCAGGAACGTCAGCTGGTTGCGGTCGCCCATCCACGGGCTGGGCTCGTGCGAGATCCCGAAGCCCTGGAGGACGGGCTTGTTGTTGGCGTTGTTGGCCTTGTGGTACTCGTACAGCCAGCTCTGCGACGACGCGTTGGTGTAGGGCACCCAGAAGTTGAACCCGTTGGGCGTCGCCGTCGCCGGGATGTTGTTCCCGCGCGAGAAGCTGCCGGACGCGAGCGTGCCGCGGCGCGTGTCGACGTAGTTGGCGAGGCTCGACCCGTCGATCGTCGCCGGCTCCGCCGTGATCGCCACGTCGTCGAGCCAGCCCGCGAACTTCGTCCCGGCGTGGCCGCCCGGGTTGTCGTACCCGAGGAGCACCTGGTCCACGGTCTTGCCCGCGGCGACGTCGCCGAGGTCCACCCGCACCGAGTTCCACTGGTCGGCGTAGAGGATCTTGCCCTCGCCCTGCGCCTGCGCGGTCGCGACCGTCTCGTGCGCGTCGCGCGCGCCGAGGTCGGACAGGTAGGTCCCGTCGGTGAACAGCACGTCCACCGCCGCGTAGGTCGACGGGTACTGGAGGTCGTCGAGCAGCTCGGGGAAGATCGTGTAGCTCAGACGCGTGTCCTCGCCGACGACGACGTCCACGTCGTCGTAGAGCACGTTCGTCGCGTAGGTCTCGCCGTCCGCGAGGTGCGAGCCGTCGTACCGCAGCGAGTGCAGGCCGGAGAACCCGACGCCCGCCTTGTTCGTGAAGCTCACGCGCGGGCCCGTGCCGACCTTGGTGTTCATGGGCGCCGCGGAGGGGCCGGCGCTCAGGTCGCCCGAGAGGTCCCACCCGGCGAGCTGGACGATGGAGTCGCCCGAGTTCGCCGTGACGTTGAGACGCAGGTACGTGTACGCCGCGGTCGGCGCCTCGAGCTCGAACGTGCGCGTCTGCTGCCGGCTCGGGAAGTCCTCGTCGGTCCGCTGGTCGAGCGGGGTCCACGTCGTGCCGTCGTTCGATCCCTCGACCGTCCAGGTCTTCGGGTCGCGACCGGCGGCGTCGTCGCCCGAGGTCATCGTGTACGCCACGAACGAGACGGGCTCGGTGAACTCGTACCGGACCCAGCCGGTCGACGCGAACGCGAGCCACTTGGTGCCCGAGCTGCCGTCGGCCAGGTTCGCCGCGCCCTCGTTGGGCAGGTTCTGCGCGCTCGCGGTGACGCCCTTCAGCTGCCCGAGGACGCTCCCGGGCAGGCCGGCCGTGAACGAGCCGACGTTCGCCTGCCAGGGCGCGCCGTCGCGCTCCGCCACGGTGGTGGGCAGCGCGGCCGGGTCGCCGGACTCGAACGAGGACGAGAAGTCACCGGGCTCGGCGGCCGCGGCGGGCGCGGCAGCGAGGGCTCCCGCGGGGGCCGCGAGAGGCACCCCGAGCGGGACGGCGAGTGCGGCGGCGAGCACGAGGCCGAGGGGCCGGGCGCGGCCGCTGCCGGACCGCGCGACCGCGCGTCCGGGCGGGAGTGGTCTGGTCATGCCGCGATCTCCTTCGATCGTCTGACAGCGCTGTCAGGCTGCAGGGGTGCCCCTGACAACGCGCAGGGGGGAAGCGTTGTCAGGGGCGACCTGAACCTATGCGTCGGTTCCGGGCTTTGTCAACGCGGCCAGAGGCCCCGCCGGGAGGCACGGACGAGAGGCCCCCTTGGCGCGAAAGTCACGCTCAGCGTGGCTCTCGCGCCATCCGCTCGACCGCCGAGCACGTCGCACGGTGTCGGCACGACCGTGCTCGGACCGACGCTGAGCACGAGCACCGCGGCCACGCTCAGACCGCAGGGCCGGGGACCTCTCCCGTGCCCCGGACGACGAGCTCCGTCGGCACCACGACCAGCCGCGGGGCGAGCTCCGGGTTCTCGGCGCGCGACACCGCGAGCGCCGCCGCCTGCCGGCCCATCTCGACGACGTCGTACCCGACGACCGTCACGTGCAGCAGGTCAGCGAGCTCGAAGTCGTCGAAGCCGACGAGCGCGACGTCCGCCGCGTCGCCCGACGACGCCCGGTCGCGCAGCGCGTGGAGCGCGCCGACCGTGATCTTGTTGTTCGCCGTCACGAGCGCCGTCGGCGGCTCCGGCAGGGCGAGGAGCTCCGCGACGAACACGCGCGCGAGGTCGGCGTCGTGCGCGCCGTCGCGCACGTACCGCGCCGGGTCCTCGACGCCCGCGGCCCGCAACGTCGCGACGAACTCGTCGCGACGCTCCTGGAACGTCCACAGGCGCGACACGTCGCCGACGAGCGCGATCCGGCGGTGCCCGTGCGCGAGGAGGTGCGTCACGGCGTCGCGCACTCCCCCGCGGTTGTCGATGACGACCGTGTCCGCCTCGACGCCGCGCGCGGGCCGGTCGATGAACACGACCGGCAGGCCGTCGTCGAGCTCGCGACGCAGGGCCGAGTGGTCGGTGGACGTCGGGGTGACGACGAGCGCGCCGACGCGGCGCTCGACGAGCGCCTCGGTGAGGGAGCGCTCGCGCTCCGGCTCCTCGTCGGAGCTCGTGGTGATGAGCTGGAGGCCGTGGTGGCGGAGCTCGCGCTCGATGCCGCTGGCCAGCGCGGAGTAGAACGGGTTGGCGAGGTCGCCGGTGACGAAGCCGACGAGCCGCGACGAGCCGCCGCGCGCGAGGTCCGCCGCGACGGCGTTGCGCCGGAAGCCGAGCCGCTGCGCGGCCTCCTGCACCTTGGCGCGCGTCTGCGGCGCGACGTTCGGCTCGTCGTTGAGGACGCGCGACGCCGTCTTGAGGCTCACGCCGGCGGCCTCCGCGACGGAGGCGAGCGTCGGGCGCCGGCCTCCACGTCCGCCGTGCGGACGCGTCACGGCCGCCTCCGTCGGCGTGTCGGGCACCATGACCCCGACCTCGCCCGGCGGGACCGTCCCCGCGCTCTCCCCCTGCATCACCATCTCAGACCTCCCGTCGACCACGAATGAGCATGTCGACGACGATAGCGAGGAGCAGGACCGCTCCGGTCACGATGTACCGCGTGGCCGTGTCGAGGTTGAGCAGCGTGAGCCCGTTCGCGATGGACTGGAGCACGAGCACGCCGAGCAGCGCCGACCATGCGCTCCCGCGCCCGCCGAACAGGCTCGTGCCGCCGATGACCGCGGCCGCGATCGCCGTCAGGTAGGTGTCCGCCGCGCCGGTCCCCTGGTTCGCCGCCGCGAGCCGGCCCGCGGCGAGGACGCCGCCGAGCGCGGCGAACGTCGAGCACGCGACGAAGCACGAGACGACCGTGCGGCGCACGGCGACGCCCGCGAGGAGCGCGGAGCGCCGGTTGCCGCCGACGGCGCGCACGGAGCGTCCCCAGCGCGTGCGGCGCAGCAGCACGTCGACCACGACCACGAGCGCCACGAAGAGCACCACGGTGTAGCCGATCCCCCGCGCCGTGCCGAGGTACGCGACGGTCGCGACGAGCACCGCCGCGAGGACCGCCGTGCGGACCGCGATGCGGCCCAGGCCCGGGCTCGGGAGCTCTGCCCGGACCCGGCGCACGTGGTCGGTCACGCGCAGCGCGGCGTACCCCGCCACGACCACGACCACGAGGCCCCACGCGACCGCGGGGGCGAGGAAGCCCTGCTGGACCGTGCGGACGAGCCACGACTCGAACGGCAGGTTGATCGAGCCCTTGGGCCCGAGGACGCGCAGCTGGACGCCCGCGAAGATGAGGAGCCCCGCGAGCGTGAAGACGAACGACGCGAGCCCGAGGCGCGTGGACAGCAGGCCGTAGCCGAGCCCGACGACGACGCCCACGGCCAGCGCCGCGACGATCGCGACCCCGACGGGCCAGCCCAGCCCCACCGTGCCGACGGCGAGCACCGCCGCGGCGAGCCCGCTCACCGAGCCGACCGACAGGTCGATCTGGCCGACGAGCAGCACGAGCACGACGCCGAGCGCGATGATCCCCGTGGGGGCGCTCTGGAGCGTGAGGTTGACGAGGTTCTCCGCGGAGAGGAACGCCGGGTTGATCGCGCCGAGCACGACCCAGATGAGGACGAGCGCGGCGACGATGGGCAGCATGCCGAGGTGCGCGCCGCGCAGCTGCTGCACGACGGACCCGGACAGCGCGCCCGTCGCGGGCCGGTCGATCGCAGCGCCCGAGGCGCGACCGGGGACGCTCATCGGTGCACCGCCCCGGTGCCGCCCGTGCGCCGCTCGCGCTCGGCGCCGCCCGCGCTGCTGCCCGTACCGCCCAGGCGCGCCGGGCGCACGGCGCCCGTCATCGCGGCGAGCAGGTCCTCGTAGGAGGTGTCGCCCGGGAACTCGCCGTGCACGCGGCCGAGCCGCAGCACGAGGATGCGGTCGGCGACGGCCTGGAGGTCGCCCGCCTGGTGACTGATGAGGACGACGGCGTGCCCGCGCTCGCGCAGCTTCTCGATGAGGTTGAGCACCTCGGCCGTCTGCCGGACGCCGAGCGCCGCCGTCGGCTCGTCGAGGACGAGCACGCGCGGCGACCCGAGGAGGGCGCGCGCGACGGCCACGACCTGCCGCTGGCCGCCCGAGAGCGTGCGCACCGGCTGCCGCACCGACGGGACGGTCGCGGCGAGCTGGTCGAGCAGACCCCATGCCTCGCGCTCCATCGCGATCTCGTCGAGGAACGGCCCGCGGAGGACCTCCTGGCCGAGGAACACGTTCTCGACGACGTCGAGGTCGTCGACGAGCGCGAGCTGCTGGAACACCGCCGCGATCCCGTGCTGGCGCGCCGCCGCCGGGGAGTCGAGCACGACGGGCGCGCCGTCGAGCAGCACCTCGCCCGCGTCCGGCCGGAACGCGCCCGCGACGACGCCCGCGAGCGTCGACTTGCCGGCGCCGTTGTCGCCCACGACGGCGAGGACCTCGTGCTCGCGCACCTCGACGTCGACGTCGACGAGCGCCCGGACGCCGCCGAAGTTCTTCGAGACCCCGCGCAGGGTCAGGACGGGGGCGCTCACGGCGCCGCCTCCAGGAGACCCGCGTCGACGCACGCGTCGACGTACGACGGGGTGCAGATCTCGTCGACCGTGTAGACGCCGCCGTCGACGAGGACGCGCTGGACGTCGTCGACGCCGACCGCGCGCGGTGCGAGGAGGAGGCTCGGGACGCCGTCGATCACCACGGTCGCGCGGGGGTCCTCGCCGCGCAGCACCCGCACGGCGAGCTCGGCGGCCGTGCGCGCCTGCTGCGTCGTGGCCTTGTAGACGGTCATGTACTGGTCGCCCGAGACGACGCGCTGGACGGCCGCGAGCTCGCCGTCCTGACCCGTGGTGGGCGGCACCGGGTCGAGGCCGGCGGCCTTCATCGCGGCGATGGCACCGCCCGCGATGCCGTCGCTCGCCGCGAAGACGCCGTCGACGCGACCCGGGTACTGCGTGAGCTGCCCCTCGACCCACTCGGTCGCCTTGTCGGGGCTCCAGTCGGGCGTGTCGTACTCGGCGAGCACGTCGATGTCCTCTCCCTCGAGCGCACGGTGGGCGCCGGCGGCGAGCTCCGCGGCGTTCGGGTCGGTCGGCGAGCCCTGCACGAGCAGGACACCCGGCCGCCGGCCCTGCGCCGGCGGGTCCTGCTCCGCGCGGTCGAGGACCGCGCCGACGAGCGCCTCCCCCATGAGGTACCCGATGAGCTCGTTGTCGAACGAGACGTAGTAGTTCGCGCCGTCGACGAAGCGATCGTAGGCGATGACGGGCACGCCGAGGCGCTGGGCCTCGGCGACGACGCTCACCGCGGCGACGGCGTCGACCGCGTCGAGCACGAGGACGTCCGCGCCGCGCGCGAGCATCGACTCGGCCTGCTGCTGCTGGTTCGCGGCGTCCTGGGCGGCGTTCGCGTACAGCACCTCGCACGACGGGCAGCGCCGCTCGACCACCCCGACGAAGGTCGGGCGGTCGGTCGTCTCGTACCGGGCGGTCTTGGCCTCGGGTAGCAGGAGCCCGATGGTCCCCTCCGAGGGCCCGGCGGGCTCCTCCGACGGCGCGCAGCCCGCGAGCGCCAGGAGGGCGAGCACGACCGCCGTGACAGCCGCCGTCACCGCGCCCCGCGCGCGACGGCGGGCGCCCCCGGCCCGGACGAGGGCCCCCGTCATGCGCTCACCCCCAGGGAACCGCTCACGCGCGCGAGGTCGAGCGCGACGGCGAGCGCGCCGCGCACCTCGGCGGCCGACCCCAGCTCGGACGCGACGACCTCGACCGGGCCCGCCGTGCTGGGGACCGTGCGCTGCTCGAGCGCGGTGCGGAGCGGACCGAGCAGGGCCTCGCCCGCCTCGGCGAGCTGCCCGCCGACGACGACGATCTCCGGGTCGACGAGGTTGCACAGGTTCGCGGCCGCGACGCCGAGGTGCTGCCCGGCGTCGAACAGGACGCGGCGGCAGCCGGGGTCGCCCTCCTGCGCGCGCGCGATGACGTCGCGCAGCGTGAGGTGGCCGCGGCTCTCGGAGAGCATGGACAGCAGCACGCCCGCGCCGACGTACATCTCGAGGCACCCGCGGTTGCCGCAGCGGCACACGGGGCCGTTCTCGTCGATCGTCACGTGCCCGATCTCGCCCGCGACGCCCGCGCGGCCGTGCACGACGCGCCCGCCCAGGACGAGCCCGCCGCCCACGCCGTGGGACACGCGCAGGTAGGCGACGGCGTCGTGCCCGACGGCCGCCCCGAACCGGGTCTCGGCGAGGGCGCCGAGGTTGGCGTCGTTGTCGACCGTCACGGGCGCGCCGAGCTCGGCCTCGAGCAGCTCGGGGACGACGACGCCGTCCCAGCCCCGCATCATGCCGACCGTCGCGATGCGCCCGGCGCGCACGTCCACGGGGGCGGGCACCCCGACACCGACGGCGAGCAGCTCCTCGGGGGACGCGTCGACCGACGCGACCATCTCCCCGACGAGCAGCGCGGCGCGCTGCAGGCCGGTGTCCGCGCGGTGGTCCGGGGCGAGCGGCATGCGCTGGTCGGCGAGCACGCGCATGGACGCGTCCGCGAGCGCGACGCGCATCGAGCGGGTGCCGAAGTGCACCCCCGCGACGAGCCCGAGGTTGCGCGCGAGGGTGACCTGGAGGGCGCGGCGCCCGCTGCGCGTGGACGGCGAGGTGTGCAGGACGCCCGCGCCGGTGAGCTCCTTGACGATGTTGGAGACGGTGGCCGGGGACAGCCCGGTGACGCCGGCCAGCTCGATCTGCGTGAGGGAGCCACGCTGCTGGACGGCGCTCACGATCCGGGCTCGGTTGGCCTCACGCAGTGAAGTCTGCGAGCCCGGTGTCACCCGGTCAGCGCGCACGTCGGTCAGGATACCGCCGGGACGCGCCGGTCCTGGTGGGACGCCTCGCCGTGCAGGTGGGGACGGACGGCTCGACAAGGATCGGACAGCGCTGTCAGAATGATGGTCGCCGCACGGCCGCGGGGTTTGGATCCATCTCCTGACGCGTACATCACGATTCAGCGACGCTTGCGTTCATTTCTTGACATCAAGGGTCGGGCGCCGTTGTATGGGCCTCGGGTTCGAGGGCGCGCCGGTGCGCCCGGCCGGTGCGACGTGGTCGTCCCGCCGGTCCCCCACGACCGAAGAAGGCGTAGGGATATCACGATGCGAATCGATCGCAGGACGAGCGCGACGGTGGCGACGGCCGCCCTCGTGGGTCTCGCACTCGCCGCGTGCAGCGGCGGTGGTTCCGGTGACGGGGGCACCGGTGACGGGGGCGCTTCGGGGGGCGGCGACGAGGTCGAGGTCTTCACCTGGTGGGCCGCCGGCTCCGAGAAGGCCGGTCTCGACGCGCTGGTCGGCGTGTTCGAGGAGCAGCACCCCGACGTGGAGTTCATCAACGGCGCGGTGGCCGGCGGCGCCGGCTCGGCCGCCAAGGACCTCCTCCAGTCCCGCCTCCAGGCCCAGGACCCGCCGGACACGTTCCAGGCGCACGCCGGTGCCGAGCTCCAGGACTACATCGACGCCGCGCAGATCGAGGACGTCTCCTCGCTCTACGACGAGTTCGGCCTCACCGACGTCTTCCCGGCCGACCTCGTCGACCGCCTCAAGTCCGACGACGGCGCGATCTACTCGATCCCGTCGAACATCCACCGCGCGAACGTGGTCTGGGCGAACCCGACGGTCCTCGAGGCCAACGGCGTCGACCCGGCCGCGACCTACGCGGACCTCGACGCCTGGATGGCGGACCTCGACAAGCTCAAGGCCGCGGGCGTCACGCCGCTGTCGGTCGCGACGACCTGGACCCAGGTCAACCTCCTGGAGACCGTGCTCCTCGCGGACCTCGGGGCCGAGGGCTACAACGGCCTGTGGGACGGCTCGACCGACTGGGAGGGCGCCGAGGTCACGGCCGCCCTCGAGGACTTCGAGAAGCTCATGAGCTACACCAACACCGACCGTGACGGGCTCGACTGGCCCGAGGCGACCCAGATGGTGATCGACGGCAACGCCGCGTTCAACGTCATGGGCGACTGGGCCGTCGCGGCGTTCGAGGAGCAGGGCAAGACGCTCGGCACCGACTTCACCGCGTTCCCCGTCCCGGGTACCGACGGCGTGTTCGACTTCCTCGCCGACTCGTTCACCCTCCCGGTGGGCGCCCCGCACCCCGACGGCGCCAAGGCGTGGCTCGAGACCGTGGGCTCGCTCGAGGGCCAGGTCGCGTTCAACAAGGCCAAGGGATCCATCCCGGCTCGCACCGACGCCGACCCGGCCGAGTTCTCGGAGTACCAGCAGACGGCGATCGAGTCGTTCGGCAACGACACGATCGTCTCCTCGCTCGCGCACGGCGCCGCCGCCCCGGTCGCGACGCTCAACGCGATCTCCGACGCGACGAGCAAGTTCACGTCCGGCGGGTCCGACCTCGCGACCTACCAGTCCGAGCTCGCCGCGGCCACCGCACAGGGCTGACACCGCTCCACGGAGCCGCCGCGCGTCGTCGGGCACGTCCCGACGGCGCGCGGCAGCCCCGCGAGCGGAACACGTCCCCGGGGACGCCGGCGCTCCCGAGCGCCGCGTCCTCCGCACTCCACGACCGGGAAGACCCACCATGCTCAAGTCACTGCGACGAGCCGGCCCAGCGCTGCTGCTGCTCGCCCCCTCGCTGATCCTCGTCGGCGTGTTCGTCTACGGCCTGATCGGCGCGAACTTCAGGACGTCGATCACGGACAACCACACCGCGGCACAGGCCACGGGCCAGAAGCCCTCGGTCGTCGTGTGGTTCGAGAACTACACGGCCCTCCTCGGCAGCGAGGCGTTCCAGCACTCGCTGAAGAACCTCGTGCTCTACACGGTGGTCTTCCTCGCCGGCACGATGCTCATGGGCTTCCTGTGGGCGTGGATGCTGGACAAGCCCGTCAAGGGCGAGGGGATCTTCCGCTCGGTCTACCTGTTCCCCATGGCCGTGTCGTTCGTCGCGTCCGGTGTCGTGTGGCGCTGGCTGCTCAACTCGAACCAGGGCGAGCAGGCGAGCGGCCTCAACCGGCTGTTCCAGATCGTCGGGCTCGACTTCCTGCAGAACAACTGGTGGAACAACGTCACGTGGGGCATCACGGCGATCGCGATCCCCGCGATCTGGCAGCTCTCCGGGTACGTCATGGCGCTGTTCCTCGCCGGGTTCCGCGGCATCCCCGACGAGCTGCGCGAGGCCGCCCGCATGGACGGCGCGAGCGAGTGGAAGCTGTACCGCCACGTGCTGTTCCCGCAGCTCTCGCCGATCGCGCTCTCGGCGCTCATCATCATCGGCCACATGTCGCTCAAGGCGTTCGACCTCATCATGTCGATCTCGAAGCCCGCGAACTACCAGACCAAGGTTCCGGCCGTCGACATGTACGTCTTCAAGTCGAGCTTCGACTACGCCAACGCGGCGGCCGTCGGCTCGATCCTGCTGATCATCGTGGCCGTCGTCATCGTGCCCTACCTGATCCGCACCAACCGTCAGGAGAAGCGATGACGACCACCTCGACGCCGGCCGTCCCCGCCCCCGACGTCGTCGGCACGCCGCGCCAGCCGGCGCGCCGCACGCCGCGCGAGCGCTTCTCCGTCGGCCGCACGCTCAAGTACGCGGCGCTGGTCCTGTTCCTCGTCATCGTCCTCATCCCCGTCTACGTGCTCTTCGTGACGAGCTTCAAGGGCGCGGGCGACGCGTCGCCCGCGCGCGCGTGGTCGCTCCCGCAGACGTGGACGACGGAGAACTGGCAGACGGCGTGGACCGCGCTGTCCCCCGCCATCTGGCGCACGGTGCAGATGGTCGTGCCGTCGGCGATCATCGCGGCCTTCCTCGGGTCGCTCAACGGGTTCGTGCTCTCCCGCTGGTCGTTCAAGGGCGCGAACATCGTCTTCACGCTGATCCTCTTCGGGATGTTCATCCCGTACCAGGCCGTCATGATCCCGCTCAACCAGCTCGTGCTGGGCCTGGGCATCCCGAGCGGCGTGCCGTCCCTGATCCTGCTGCACGTCATCTACGGCATCCCGATCACGACGCTCATCTTCCGCAACTACTACATGACCGTGCCGCACGAGCTCGTCGAGGCCGCGCGCGTCGACGGCGCCGGGATGCTGCGCACCTACTGGTCGATCATCCTGCCGATCTCGATCCCGAGCTTCGTGGTCGTGCTCATCTGGCAGTTCACGTCCGCGTGGAACGACTTCCTCTTCGCGGTGTTCTTCTCCTCCAGCCAGAACGGCCCCGTGACGCTCGCGCTGAACAACCTCGCGAACGGCGCGCTGCTGCAGAACTACGGCGTCTCCATGGCCGGCGCGCTCTTCGCGTCGCTCCCGACGCTGCTCGTGTACATCGTCCTCGGCAAGTACTTCGTCGGGGGGCTGATGTCGGGCTCGGTCAAGGGCTGAGCCCCGACCGGGCGTCGTCCGCCGCCCGGAGGCCCGTCGGGGAGCGTGGTCGCACCACGTTCCCCGGCGGGCCTCCGCTCGTCCCGCACCGCCGAGGATCACCCGCAGCAGTTCTCCGGAACCCCTGGACACAGCCAGACAGCGCTGTCAGGATGGCGAGCACCGGCGCTCCGCACCCCTGGCCCCTCGGCAACCACCCGCGCCGCACCGCCGTCCCCGGCGGACCCGCTCCCGACGACGACGACGAGAGACACGCACCATGACCCGATCGCCCGCCCCGCCCCCTGCCGTGCGCCGCGCTCGGCGCCGCACGACGACCGCCGCCCTCGCGCTCGCGACGGCCGGCTACCTCCTCCTGGCCCCCGCGACCGCCCAGGGCGCGCCGGCCTCCCCGCCCGCGGCCCCGGCGTCGACCACGGTCGACGCCGCTCCGGCGTACGGCGCCCCCGACGCGACCGCCGCCGACTACTACGGCGCGCTGCTGCGCCACACCCGCTGGGTCGAGACCGTCTGGGACGAGTCCGCGGGGGTGTACCAGCTCAAGGACTTCAACTTCGCCGTCGTGCTGGGCAACGCCGTGCTCCTGACCCACGGCGAGTACGACGCCGAGCTCGCGGGCGTCCCGGAGGAGACGCTGCGCGCCCGCACGCTCGCGACGATCCGGCACTACGCGGCGACCAACCGCTTCGTCGACCCCGCAGGCACGTGGGGCAAGAAGCTGTTCTGGGACTCGACGTTCCAGTCCTACTTCCTCGCGGCGGGGACGCTGCTGTGGGACGAGCTCGACGCGACGACGCAGGCCAACCTCACCACCATCGCGACGGGCCAGTCGAAGTACACCGCCGACCTCGACTTCGGCAAGGACCCGCTCTCGGGGTCGTGGACCGCCGACTGGCCGACGGGCAAGCACGAGGGCGACACCGCGCAGGAGGAGGTCGGCGTCTACACGCAGGCCCTCGCGCCCGGCCTCGCCTGGGCCCCCGACGACGCCGACGCCGCACGCTGGGCCGAGCAGCTCGGCGACTGGGGCCGCAACGCCGCGGGCCAGCCGACGGCCGACCGGAACAACCCGGCCGTCGTCGCCGGCAAGCCCGTGTCGACGAACACCATGCAGACCATCCACGACACGTACCTCGTGGAGAACCACGGGTCGTTCGGGCCGCACTACCAGTCCGACATCTGGCGCTCGGGCGGCCGCAACGCGATCCACTTCCTCCTGCGCGACGAGCCGCTCCCCGAGATCCTGCTGCACCAGCCGAACTCGGCCGAGCTCTGGGAGTCCATCAAGCTCGTCATGTCCGACGCGGGCGAGCCGTTCATGCCCATGGTCGCCGACCGCGAGTTCCTCTACGGCCGTGACGCCATCCCCATGGCGTTCCTCGGCCAGGTCCTGCGCGACCCCGACGCCGCGCGCGCCGAGGCGAACCTCGCCGCGGCGCTCGAGGACTACCAGTCGTACGCGCCCGTCTACCGGCTCGCGAAGTTCTCCGGCGAGCCCAAGTACGAGCCCGAGGCCCGCGCGGAGATCGCGATCTCCTACCTCCTGCACGTCGAGGCCGCCGAGTCGCCCGAGGGTCCCGTCGAGCCGACGCCGCAGGACGAGTTCTTCGAGCGTCTCTCCGGCGTGCGCGACTTCGGGGCCGGGCCCGGCCTGACCGTCCAGCAGACGGCGGACGCGTGGGCCGCGGCGTCGAGCCGCAAGGGCTTCGTCAAGTTCCCCTGGGTCCCGGCGCACGACTCGTGGCTGTTCCACGTCTCCGGCTCGACCCCGTTCCTCTACCCGACCACGGGCGCGACGGTCGACGACCGGCACGTGCGGACGTACACCGGGCCGCGGGACGGCTTCGAGGGCACGTCGTCCGTGTTCCGGGTGGGCGGCGGGTACGCGGGCCAGGTCACGCTCCCGACGGGCGCCGCCGTCTACGCGTCGACCGGCGCCGGCACGGAGGACGCGAGCCTGTCGGTCCGCAACCTCGACATGAACGGCTACTCGGGCCTCGACGGGTCGCGCACCTACACGACCGCCGAGGGCGAGACCACCGCGACGCTCCCGGTGACGCGTCCGGCCGACCCCGCGGACGCGAAGGCCGCGCGCGTCGACGACCTGTCGTTCGCGCCGGTCACGGCCCGCTACGTCCGGCTCCTCGGCCAGCAGGGCCACCCGCAGTACGGCTACTCGATGTTCGCGTTCCACGCCTACGGCGACGAGCGGTCGACGACCGACCTCGCCGCCGGGAAGGTCGCGATCGCGTCGAGCCAGGACACGGCGGGCGGCCGCACCGCGGCGCGCGTGACCGACGGCAACCCGTCGACCCGCTGGGCCGTCGCGGTCGGCGAGCGCACGCGCCCCGACTCGTGGATCCAGGTCGACCTCGGCGAGGAGACCACCGTGGGCGGCGTGCGGTTCGCGTGGGAGGCGAGCGCGGGCGCGCGCTACCTCGTCCAGACGTCGACCGACGGCGAGACCTGGACCACCGCGACCGCCTACGGCAAGGCCCCGGCGGACGTGAACGTCGCGCGGCTCGACACCGTCGACCTCACGCCCGCGGGCGCCGACGAGCCCGGCCCCGTCACGACGCGCTACGTCCGCATGCAGGGCGTGCGCGGCGACGCGGCCTACGGATACTCGCTCTACCACCTGCGCGCGTTCTCGCCCACGGGGACCGACGTCGCCGCGGGCAAGGCGGCCACGGCGTCGAGCGCCAACGGGTCCAACCCTGCGAGCGCCGTCACCGACGGCTCCGCCACGACCCGCTGGGCCGTCGCGATCGCGGACCGCACGCGGCCCGACTCCTGGGTCCAGGTCGACCTCGGCGTGCCCACCGCGGTGAGCCAGGTCCAGCTCGGCTGGGAGGTCGCCGCGGGCCAGGAGTACCGCGTGCAGGCGTCGCTCGACGGGCAGACGTGGCACGACGCCGCGTCGTTCCGGTACACGGGCGACCAGGTGCTGAGCAGCGAGGGCGACTGGCTCAACGTCGAGGGCGAGGCCGGGTTCGTCGTGCGCGGCTCGGACGCCCCCGTGACCGTCTCGCGCGCGACGGACACGCGCCACGTCGTGCGGCTCACCGACGGCGCGACCGGGCCCCGGCTCGTCGAGATGGTCCCGGGCGACGCCGCGGCCACGGCCGCGCAGGCCGGGGCTCGCGTGCCCACGGCCGACGCGGCGGGCGTGCTCGTGAGCGCGGTCGACGGGTACGTCGTCGCGTTCAACCTCACGGGCGCCGACGTCGCGACGACCCTCACCGTCCCGCACGACGGCGGGGCCGTCCCGGTCTACGCCGGCACCCAGGCCGTGGGGTCGGACGCCTCGACGCTCGCGGTCACGGTCCCCGCGGGCGACGCCGTCGTCCTCGCCCCGCGCGCGACGGTCGCCACGCCCGCCGGGCAGACCCCCTCCGGGGTCACGGTCGCCGTCGACGACGCCCGCTCGTTCCGCGTCAGCGGTGACGGGGCGCCGGTCGTGCTGCACCACGCCGAGACGGGCGCGACGCGCACCGTCGGGGCGACGCCGTCGGGCACGCGCGTCACCCTCCGGGACGCGACCCCGTTCCCGGTCGCGGACCACGCGCTCAGCACGCTCACGTTCCCCGCGTCCGTGCTGCCCGCCGGCATGACGTCGCCGTCGCTCGCCGTGGACGGCGACGCCGCGACGTCGTGGGTGCCCGGACCGGACGGCCGCATGGTCACCGACCTGGGCGCGCCGCGCGAGATCGGCACCGTCGTCGCCGCGTGGGAGCGCGGCGGCGCGCCGGAGTCGGTCGTCTCGGTGAGCGACGACGGCCTGACGTTCACCGACGTCGGGACGATCGGCACCGGCGACGTGCGCGGCGCGCTCGCCGTGGACCGCACGGCCCGGTACGTCGCGCTGAGCACGTCGTGGCGCGACGGCGACCCGGGCCTCACGGCGCTGCGCGTGCTCGCGCCCGGCGCCGCGGACCCCGCGGCCCACCCCGGGGTCGCCGTGACGGCGACGGCCGAGGTGCGGTGCCTCGCGGGCAAGGCGTACGTGGCGGTGCGCGTCGTGAACGACGACGACGTCCCGCTCGACGTCGAGGTCGCCACCCCGTGGGGCGCGAAGAGCTTCTCCTCGGTCGCCCCGGGGAAGAACGCGTACCAGTCGTTCGCCGTCCGCGGGGCCACGAGCGGCCCCGTGACCACGACGGCGACGCCGTCCGACGACGCCGACGAGCGCGAGACCGTCGCGACGCCGGAGCACGGGCAGCCCGCCTGCGGCTGACCGTGCCGCTCCCCCGGACCCGGGGTCGTGCGCCCGCCCGTGGCGCGCGGCCCCGGGTCCGTCGCGTCCGGCGCGCACGTCCCCGCGCGGGCCTGCGTCGGGCCCGGATCGGGCCCGGCAGGTCGGGACCTTCGGCCGGTCCGGCGCAGGGCCTCGCGAGGATACGTTCGAGGTCCTGACGGCACCGCCGTCGGGCGGTCCGGACCGCCGGGCCGTCGTGGTCCGAAGGAGCCGCCGATGACCCGCCCCGGCCTCGTGGTCGCCGGACTGGACCGGCTGTCCGTCACGGACTGGCCCGGCCGACGGGTCGCCACCGTCCTCACCCAGGGCTGCCCGTGGCGCTGCGGCTACTGCCACCACCCCGGCCTGTGCGCGGTCGCCGCGCCCGGCGGCGCGCCCCCGCAGGACACGGTCCCCTGGTCCGAGGTCGTCGCGTTCCTCGCGCCACGCCGCCGCCTGCTCGACGGCGTCGTGTTCTCGGGCGGCGAGCCCACCCTGCACCCCGGGCTGCTCGGCGCGATCGACGACGTGCGGGGCCTCGGCCTCGACGTCGGGCTCCACACCGCCGGCCCGTGGCCCGCACGGCTCGCCCGGCTCCTGCCGTTCGTCGACTGGGTCGGCCTGGACATCAAGCACCTGCCGTCCCGCTACCCCGTCGTGACGGGCACGATCCCGTCCGGGCGCCGCGCGTTCGAGGCGCTGGCCGTGATCCTGCGCTCGGGCGTCGACCACGAGGTGCGCACGACCGTCGACCCGAGCGTGCACTCGCGCACCGAGCTCCTCGCGCTCGGCACGCACCTGCGCCGCCTCGGCGTGCGCGAGTGGGTGCTCCAGGAGGCCGTGCCCGACGGCGCGTCCCCCACCTGGGCGCGCGGCCTCGCGGGCCGCCGCCTCGCCGACGTCCTCGACGTGACCGACCTCGCCTGGGCGCGGCGGCGCGCCGCCGCCTGACGTCGCGCCCTGACGTCGCGGCGTCGGGCCGCGCGCGGCGGCCAGGTCGATCCTGGAGTCGCCGGACGGGCCGGGGGTCAGACCGGGCGGACCGGCTGACGGAGCACGGTGCGCAGCTTCGCGGGGTCCGTGCGCCGGACGTCGCTCAGGTAGATCTCGTGGTGCGGCCCGGCGAACGTCAGCCCGTGCTCGGGGAGGTAGACGTCGTGCAGCTCCGCGAGCACCGGGCCCTCGTCGTCGTACGGGCCGACGTGCAGCGTCTGCACCGACCGCCCCTCCGTGAGGCTCGTGCGGCGCACCAGGTCGAGCGCGGCCGGGGGCTCCTTCTTCGCCCGGAGCGTCTCCGTGGCGGCGACCACCGTGTCCTCGTCCACCCAGTCGGGCTGGAGGACGAGGAGGGTCCACCGCCACGCGCCCTTCTCGCGACGTACGAACGTGCCCGGGTCGTCGGCCGTCCACAGCCCCTCGAGCGGCCCGACGACGTAGTCCCGCCCCGCGCGCTTGCTCGCGAACTTCACGGCGTAGGAGAGGGAGAACAGCGCCTCGACCGCCTGCCCGTAGGCCGGCGCCGTGTTGGGGTCCCCCTCGCCGTCGACGGCGAGGTAGGCGAGCGTCGGGACGTCTACCTCGACGAACCGGCCGCGGGGCGGCGCGTAGAGCTCGCGGTGGGACGCCTTGAGGTCGACCTTGTCCGACGGCATGGCCCGACGCTACCGGGCCCCGCCGACACGCAGCACGCCGACGGACGGTCCGCGCACGGGCCCCGCACGCCTGATATCCAGGAGGGGTGACCTCCCCGCCGCCCTTCCCCCCGCACGACCCGCGGCACGGGTCCCCGTACGGCGGTCCCCCACCGGGCACGCAGCCCGCCTTCCCGCCGCGCCCCGGGTATCCGCCGCCCCCTGGGCACCCGGCCCCGGGGTACGCGCCGTCGCCCGTGCCGCCCGCGGCCGCCTTCACGCCGCGGTACCGGCGCACGGCCTGGGTGCTCATCTGGGTCCCGGTCGTCCTCATGGTCGCCGCGGGCGCGCTGAGCATCGGCCTGCTCGCCTACGCCGACAGCGACCCGTCGAACAACTCCGCCGCCGGTTACCTCGCCCTGCTGACGTGGGCCGCGATGCTCGTCGCCGGGCCGCTCCTGCTCGGCGCGTTCGTGCCGGGCTGCGTGATGCTCGCGCGCTCGAACCGGGCGCGCGCGCTCACGCAGGTCACCGGCTACCGGCCGCCGGCCTGACGGCGGGCGTCGGCCCGGAACGGGTGACGGGCGGGGCCACGTACTCGACGACCGCCCGCACGACGTCGGGGTCGCGCAGCAGCCGGTGGTGCCCGAGCCCCTCGGTCGTGAGCAGCTCGCCCTCGGGCCAGGCCGCCGCGAGCGCGGCGCCGACGGGGTACGGCACCTCCTTGTCGGCGCGGTCGTGCACGACGAGCGCCGGCGGCACCCGGTGCGTGCGCAGCGTGTCCCGCACGTCGAGCTCGGGCAGCGGGCGCCCGGCGAGGTCGGAGAGCCGGCTCTGGAGGAGCGCGCGCGTCGGCCGCGACAGGCCCAGCAGGTCGGCGAACCCGTCGAGCTGGCCGAGGACGTCGGCGATCGCCGCGACGAGCACGAGGCGTCCCGCGGGCAGGCCGTCGCGCACCGCGAGCACCGTCGTCGCCGTGCCGAGCGAGTGCGCGACGACGGCCGTCGCCTCCCCGTGCTCGCGCACCACGGCGGCGAGGGCGTCCGCGAGCTCGGGCATCGTGCTCCGCCGCGGACCGAGGCGGCCGGGCCCGGAGTCGCCGTGGCTCGGTGCGTCGAACGCGACGACACGGTGGCCCGCGGCGCGCAGCGGCTCGACGAACGCCCCGAGCTGGCCGCGCCGGCCGCCCCACCCGTGCGCGAGGTAGACGACACCGGCCCCCGTCCCGTGTCCCGCGGCCCCGACGGGCGCGTCGTCCGCGGAGGCGTGCGGGTCCCACGACTCGACGACGACCCGCGCACCGGACGACGTCGTCACGGTGCTCAGCGCACCGGCGACGGCGCGGTCGTCCCGGCGGCGACCCGCGCCGTCGGGCGGGGTGCACCACAGGTCGAGCGCGAGCCGCGCGGCGCGCCGAGGCGACACCGTCTGGAGCACCGCGAACCGGGCGCGCACGAGCGCGAGGCGGGCCGCGGCCTTGCGACGGCGCGCGGCGCGCCGCCGTTCCAGCCGAACGGTCGTGCTTTTCTCGGCTCGCGAGGCGGTCACGCGGGTCCTCTCCGTAGGGATGCGGTCAGGTGCGGGCGGGCGCTCAGGCGACCGGGACGGGCGCGCGCGACGCGTCGAGGAGAGCCGCGAACGCGCGGCGCGCGCGGTCCTCGGCCGACGGGTCGGCCATGAAGACGTGCGCGTGGTGCAGCGCGAGCATCACCCCGTAGAGCTCCGACGCGAACTGCTGCGGATCCACGTCGTCGCGGAAGCCGCTCTCGGCGACGCACGTCCGGTAGACCTGCGCGACGGCGTCGTACAGGTCCTGGTGGTCGCGCACGAGCTGGTCCCGGACCGGCCCCTCCTGGGCGGCGAGCTCCGTCGCCGCCTTGACGAACAGGCAGCCGCCGGGCTGCTGCCGCAGGTCGCACACGAGCCACCGCTCGAACAGCTCGCGCAGGCGGCGCTCGCCCCGGGGCGTGCGCAGCGCCGGGGCGACGACCGTGTCGACGAACTCCGCGCGCGCCTGGTCGAGCACCGCGAGCTGGAGCGACTCCTTCGAGCGGAAGTGCGCGTAGAGCCCGCTCTTCGACATGCCCGTGGCGCGCGCGAGCTCACCGATCGTCAGGCCCGCCAGGCCCACGCGGTACGCGGCCTCCACGCCGCGGTGCAGGATCGCCTGCCGCGTGTCGTCGCCCTTGGTCACCCGGCGAACGTAGCACGACCGTGCGAAAACCGGGAGGGCAGGTCGCCCGGCCGCGGCGTCACGAGACGCGCGGGAAACGACGAACGGCCCCACCCGTCGGGTGAGGCCGTTCCGCTGTGCGCCCGGAGGGATTCGAACCCCCAACCTTCTGATCCGTAGTCAGATGCTCTATCCGTTGAGCTACGGGCGCTGGTCGTGCCGGCCGTTGATCGCTCACCGGCCGTCGAGAACACTACCGCCTCCTCGCCCTGATCCCAAACCGGATCCGGGCCCGGAGGCCGCGGCGTGACGGACGCCACGCCGTCCGACCGTCGCCGCACGGGCCGCGCCGCGCGGTCCCCCCACGGTCGGACCCGGACCCGACGACGTCCCGTCCCCAGCCCGACGCGGCGGCGCCCCGCCGCGGCGGACGATCGACGCATGACGTTCACCGGCCCCACTCCCGTCCCCGGCGGCTCGCCCCTCGTCGCGAGCGCGCTCACCAAGGTCTACGGCTCCGCCCAGACCGCGACGCACGCCCTCGCGGGCGTGAGCCTCACGGTGCACCCCGGCGAGTCGCTCGCCATCATGGGCCCGTCCGGGTCCGGCAAGACGACCCTCCTGCACTGCCTCGCGGGTATCATCACGCCGTCGTCCGGCTCGGTGTCGTGGCGCGGCGAGGACGTCACGACGCTCTCGGAGGCGCGGCGCACGATCCTGCGGCGCCAGGACTTCGGCTTCGTCTTCCAGTCCGGACAGCTCCTGCCCGAGCTGCCCGCCGTCGAGAACGCGGCGCTGCCGCTCATGCTCGCCGGCACGGCCCGCGCGGAGGCCACCGCGGTCGCCGCCCGCTGGCTCGCGCACCTCGGCCTCGCCGGGATGGAGCAGCGCCGGCCGGGCGAGCTCTCCGGCGGGCAGGCCCAGCGCGTCGCGATCGCGCGCGCCCTCGTCGGGTCGCCGGGCGTCGTCTTCGCCGACGAGCCGACGGGCGCCCTCGACCAGTCGACCGGCGCCGAGGTGCTCGACGTCCTCACGCGCGCGACCCGCGACTCGGGCGCCGCGCTCGTCGTCGTGACCCACGACGCCGGGGTCGCGCGGCACTGCTCGCGCACGGTGACGATGCGCGACGGGCTCGTCTCCGGCGAGTTCTTCGCACCCGGCCACGACGTCGCGGCCCCGGCCGCCCCCGGTCAGGAGAGCGCCCGATGAGGACCGTCGACCTCTGGTGGCTCCTGCGCCGCCGCAGCGCCGACGAGCGCGACCCGCAGGGCCTGACCAACGTGCTCGCCGTCATCGCGTTCGCCACGACCACCGCGATCCTGCTCGTCGTCGTGGGCGGGTTCGGGGCGTTCCTCGGTCGTGCCGGCGGCATCGAGGGCATGCAGGAGGGCGTGGACGCGGCCGTCACGTCGTACGACACGCAGTACCCGATCTTCGCCGGCATCGCCTCGCTCCTGCTGCTCATCCCGCTCGTCACGCTCGGTGGGGCGGCCGCGCGGCTCGCCGTCGCGCGCCGCGACGCGCGCCTGGCGGCGCTCAGGCTCGCGGGGGCCACGACCGGCCAGGTCACGTCGCTCACGGTGCTCGACGCCGCCGCCCAGGCCGTCACGGGGGCGCTCGTCGGCCTGGTCGGCTACGGCGCCCTCCTGCCGCTCGTCGCGCAGCTGCGGTTCCAGGGCCGCACGTTCGACCTCGGCGAGCTGTGGGTCGGCGTGCCCGCCCTGCTGGGCGCCGTGGTGCTCGTGGTCGCGGTCGCGCTCGTGTCGGCGCTCGTCAGCCTCCGGCGCGTCGCGATCACGCCGCTCGGCGTCGCCGCGCGCGTCACTCCCCCGGGCCTCAAGGCGGTGCGCCTGCTCGCGACCGGGCTCGCGGCCGTCGCGATGATCGTCGCGACCAACCTGTCGTTCGGCTCGGCCGCGGTCGGGATCACCGTCGTGGTCGTCATCCTGCTGATCGGCTTCGCGACGCTCAACCTCGTCGGGCCGTTCGTCATCTGGGTCGTCGGCAGGATCACCGCCGGCTCCGCACGCCGCGTGCCCACGCTGCTCGCCGGGCGGCGCATCGTGGACAACCCGAAGACCGCGTGGCGGTCCGTGGGCGGGGTCGCGCTCGCGACCTTCATCGCGGGTCTCGCGAGCATCTTCGCGCTCTTCGACCCGGGCATGGCGTCCGACCCCGCGGAGGCCCAGTTCCTCGTCGACATCAAGACGGGCGGCTTCCTCACCCTCGCCATCGCGGGCGTCCTTGCCGCCGTCTCGACGGGCGTCATGCAGGCGGGCCGGGTCATCGACCAGCGCGGCGAGTACCGCACGCTCGTCCTCGCGGGCACCGACCTGCGGACGCTCGACCGGGCGCGCTTCCGCGAGACGCTCGTGCCGCTCGCCGTGAGCGTGGGCGTCGCGACAGCCGCCGTGCTGCTGTTCATGGTGCCCGTCCTCGGCATCAACGCCTTCACGAACGCGAGCGTCGCGCTGCAGTTCCTCCTGTGCGTGCTGGGCGCGTCCGCGCTCGTGCTCGCCGGTGCGGGGGCGTCGCGGTTCGTCGTGCGGTCGGCGCTCGCGACGACCGGCACGGCGTAGGGGGACGGCGTAGGGGAACGACGCCGAGGGCACCAGAGGCCCGGTGGCGGTACCGGGGCGGCAGGGGCTCGGCCACGAGCCCGGCCGCCCCGCCCGCGCGTCGGGCCACGTGATGCGGCCACGCGATCCGGGCAACAGAAAAGGCCCCGGGTGCGTGCACACCGAGACCTTCCTGAGCGGAGACGGAGGGATTTGAACCCTCGAACGGGTTGCCCCGTTACCACCTTAGCAGGGTGGCGCACTAGACCTGACTATGCGACGTCTCCTCGCAGGGCTCTGCGGAGAGCCTGCGTCGCCCAGGGTACAAGGGCGTCGCCACCAGACCAAACCGCCGGCCCGACGGCGTCCCCTCCTACCGCTCGAACGTCCACTCGCGATCCGTGAGCATCCGCGCGACGGCGAGCCCGATGGCGAGAGCGACGATCACCAGGCCCGCCTCCACGGCGTAGGCGAGGGCCTGCGCCGTCGCCCCGGTGTTGAACTCGTACACCGCCCGGTACGCCGTGACGCCGGGGACCATGATGACCACGGCCGGGACGGACACCGTGATGCGGGGGACGCGCAGCGCGGGCGCCACCGTCGCCGCGAGGAGCCCCACGAGCAGCGCCGCCGCCGCGGCGGCCGCCTGCGGGACGACGTCGGCGTCGACGAGGAGCAGACGCCCCACGTTGGCGACCATCCCGATCGAGGCCGCCCCGAGCGCCATCGCCCAGGGGCTGTTGAACATCAGCGCGAAGCCGAGCACGCCGAGGAAGCTCGCGACCGCCCGCAGGCCGAGCAGCACGGGCTCCGCGAGGACCGGCGGCGGCACCGGGTCCGGGGCGAGCCCCGCGGCGGCGGAGACGCCCCACACCGCCAGCGCCGCCGACGCGAGGATCATCAGCGCGTACGTCACGCGCGCGACGCCCGCGGAGAAGTCGAGCTTCGCGAGGTCGAGCGCGCCCGTCACGAGCGCGAACCCGGGCACGAGGAACAGCACCGCCGAGACGTACCCCGCCTCGTGCCCGCCCTCGACCCCCGCGAGCGCGGAGAGCGCCAGCACGAGCCCCAGGTACGCGACGCTCGCGACCGCGGCCGCGAGCATCGTCACCCCGAACTGGTTGATGCCGCGGTGGAGCATCGCGCGCCGCACGCCCTGCCCGAGCGCCGCCGCGACGAGCACCGCGCCGCACTCGACGAGCCCGCCGTGGTTGAGGAACGCGAACGCGGCGCACGCGATCCCCGCCCACAGCGCGTTGAGGAACGCTCCGTAGAGCGGCTCGCGCCGCGCGATCCGGTCGAGCTCGGCGTCGACCTCGTCGAGGTCGGCCCCGGCCGGCAGCGTGGCCGAGAAGCGCTCGAGCTGCGCGAGCCGGTCGGCGTTGATCCCGATGGAGCGCACCTCGGTGAGCTCCGTGCGGAAGATCGGCCCCCGGTACGACGTCGCGGTGATCTCCGTGAGCGTCACGTGCGCGGCGATGCGGTCCAGGCCGAGCGCCCGGGCAGCGCGCGTCATGTGCGACTTCACGCGGTAGCTGCCGGTGCCCGCGGACAGCGCGAGACGACCGATCCGCAGCACGGTGCCCGACCGGCGGATGAGGTCGACGGGTTCGAGACCGGCTTCGTCGGCCGGGGAGGGCTCAGGCGTCACGACGCCATGATCCCGTACCGCCCCGCGCCCGGCACTCGCCGAAGGTCCCGGAACGCCCGGCCAGAGCCCCGCGCCGTCGTGACGTAACGTCTGCCCATGGCCGCCGACGTCCCCCGCACCGCCCCCGCCGACGCACCCGGGCGCGGAGGCCCGCACGTCCCGACCGACTTCGACGTGCTGATCGTCGGCTCGGGGTTCGGCGGGAGCGTCACCGCCCTGCGCCTCACCGAGAAGGGCTATCGCGTCGGGGTCCTCGAGGCGGGCCGCCGCTTCACCGACGAGGCGCTGCCCCGCACGTCGTGGCGTCTCCGGTCGTTCCTCTGGGCTCCCGCCCTCGGATGCTTCGGGATCCAGCGCATCCACCGCCTCCGCGACGTGCTCGTCCTCGCCGGCGCCGGTGTCGGCGGAGGCAGCCTCGTGTACGCGAACACGCTGCACGAGCCGCTCGACGACTTCTTCACGGACCCCGCCTGGGCCGACGTCGCCGACTGGCGGGCCGAGCTGGCGCCCTGGTACGACCAGGCGCGCCGGATGCTCGGCGTCACCACCTACCCCGGACGTACCCCCGCGGACGACGTCATGGAGGACGTGGCCCGCGAGACCGGGGTGGGCGACACCTTCGTCAGAGCGCCGGTCGGTGTGTTCTTCGGCCGAGGCGGGACACCGGAGCCGGGCGTCACCGCCCCCGATCCCTACTTCGGCGGAGCCGGGCCCGAGCGACGCGGTTGCACCGAGTGCGGCGCGTGCATGACGGGGTGCCGGGTCGGGGCGAAGAACACGCTCGTGAAGAACTACCTCTATCTCGCCGAGGCCGGTGGCGCCCAGGTCCTGCCGCTCACGACCGTCACCGAGGTCCGTTCCGTGCCCGACGGCGCGGGCGGCGTCCTGCACGAGGTCCTCGCCCACCGCTCAGGGCGGCCCTGGGCAGGACGGCAGCGCTACACGGCACGCCACGTCGTGCTCTCCGCGGGGGCGCTGGGCACGCAGAGACTCCTCCACGCCATGCGGGACTCGGGACGCCTGCCGGGAGTCTCCGAGCGACTGGGACACCTCACGCGCACCAACTCCGAGGCCCTGCTCGGCGCCACGGTCCGGCGTCGCGACCACCGGCGGCGGCCCGACGCGCCCGACTACTCGCGCGGCGTCGCCATCACGTCGTCGTTCTACCCGGACACCCGGACCCACGTCGAGCCCGTGCGGTACGGGAAGGGGTCGGGCGCCATGGGGCTGCTCCAGACCGTCCTCACGGACGGTGGCCCGGGCAGGTGGCGCACCTGGCTGCGGGAGCTGTGGCGCCGACGTCGGGACCTGCCGGCGATGGCCGACCTGCGCGACTGGTCGTCGCGGACGATCGTCGCGCTCGTCATGCAGAGCCACGACAACTCGCTCACGACCTCACTACGGCGAGGGCTCCTCGGCCGCAGGGTCCTCACCTCCCGCCAGGGACACGGCGCGCCCAACCCGACCTGGATCCCCGCCGGGAACGACGCCGCACGGCGCATGGCCCGGCGCATGGGCGGCATGCCGGGAGGGACCGTCGGCGAGCCCTTCGACGTCCCGATGACGGCTCACATCCTCGGCGGGTGCGCGATCGGCACCTCGCCGCAGACGGGCGTGATCGACCCGTACCACCGCGTCCACGGTCAGCCGGGCCTGCACGTGATGGACGGGTCCGCCGTGAGCGCGAACCTCGGGGTGAACCCGTCTCTCACGATCACGGCGCTCGCGGAGCGGGCCTGTGCGCTCTGGCCCAACGCGGGGGACGAGGACGCTCGCCCGCCGCTCGGCGCTGCGTACGTCGCGCTGGACCCGGTGGCACCGCGGCACCCGCGGGTGCCCGCGCACGCGCCGGCAGCGCTGCGCCCGGCGCGCGTCAGGCCGGGACGGAGCGCGGCTCCCGACCCGGCCTGATGGCACGCTTGGCGGAGGGCGAGGGATTCGAACCCCCGGTGCGTTGCCGCACAACGGTTTTCAAGACCGTCACATTAGGCCGCTCTGTCAGCCCTCCCGGCGAGCCATTGTGGCACGCCCCGCCCGTGCACGACGACGGCGGGCCGACCCGTGGAGGGCGGCCCGCCGTCGTGCCGTGGCGCGGGGTGCGGGAGTGGTCAGGCCGCCCCGCGGAGCTGGCGCATCGCGAGCTGGACGAGCGCGATGAGCGTCTGCTTCGTCGCCGCGCGCGAGCGCGCGTCCGTGTAGAGCATCGGCACGTGCGGCGGGATCTGGAGCGCCTCGCGGACGTCCTCGAGCTTGTGCTTGGCCACGCCGTCGAAGCAGTTGACGCCCACGACGAACGGGATGTTGCGCGACTCGAAGTAGTCGATCGCCGGGAAGCACTGCTCGAGGCGGTCGGTGTCGACGAGCACGACGGCGCCGATCGCGCCACGGACCAGGTCGTCCCACATGAAGAGGAAGCGGTCCTGGCCGGGCGTGCCGAACAGGTAGAGCCACAGGTTGCCCGGGAGCGACACGCGACCGAAGTCCATCGCGACGGTCGTCGTCGTCTTGCGGTCGGACACGCCACCCGCGTCGTCGACGCCCACCGAGTGCTCCGTCATCGCGGCCTCGGTGTTGAGCGGCTCCACGTCGGAGATCGAGCCGATGAACGTCGTCTTGCCGACGGCGAAGCCGCCCGCGACGACGATCTTGACCACCGTCGGCGCGGTCCGGGACGCCGCTGCCGCGCCACCGGGCTGCGCCGCCGCGGCGGGCTGCGCCACGGGCGCCGCCGCGACCGGCCGCGCGGGCGCGGCCTGCTGCACCGGAGTCGCGGGCTGCACCGGTGCCTGCTGCGCGGGCGCCGCGGGCTGCGCGGCGGCCAGGGGCTGCGGCGCGGTGCGCGGCTGGGCGGCCTGCGCGACGGGCGCCGGTGCAGGTCGGGTGGTGGCAGCCGGGACGGGCTGGGCGGCAGCCGGAGCAGGCTGCGCGGCAGCCGGAGCCGGGGCGACCGGCTGCGGTGCTGCCGGAGCCGTCGCGGGCTGCGGTGCGGCCGGCTGCTGCGGCGTCGCCGGAGCGACGGGCTGGGCCGCGGCCGGCTGCTGGGGCGTCGCCGCCGGAGCCGCCTGGGTCGGCACGCCGACGGGGGCGCTCACCGGAGCCCACGCCGTCTGGCGCAGCGCCGGCTGACCGCCGGTCGCACCCCCGCTCGCCCCGGACGGCTGCCCTGCCTGCGACCCGCTCCCCGAGCCGTCAGAGGGTGGAAATGCCATTGAGAACACTCTCCAAGACGCTCAGGGACAGACCCGAGTGGTTGCTGCCGTGACCCGTGTGGACGTTGAGCGGGGTCGACGTGTGGACGGTGATGTAGTTGTCCTCCTGGAGGTCCGCGACGAGCACCTTCGTCACGCCGAGCGGCAGGCGCAGGAGCGCGGAGAGCTCGGCGATCGAGACGTACGTGTGCGCGGCGTGCTGGAGGATCGAGCGCTTCTCGGGCGGCAGCCCGAAGCTGTTCACGGCGCCCGGCATGACCTCGACGAGCGCCTCGAGCGGGAGGTCGGACGTGGCGGACCGCACGCGACCACCCGTCACCGCGTACGGGCGGACGGTCGCCGCCTCGTACCCGTCGTGGGCTCCCATGCTGCCGAAAGGTACGTTCGTCATCGATCAGTCCTCATCCCACCGGGGTTCGGGTCGCACCGTCGACCGGAAGGCTACCCCGCATCTCCGAGATGAGCTGCGGCGTCAGGGTCGCCTCCGTGCGCGAGACGAGGAGCGCCATCTCGTAGCCGATGAGGCCGATGTCGCAGTTCGCCTCGGCCACCACGCCCAGGACGGAGCCGTTCGACACGTTCATGAGGAACAGGAACCCGTTGTCCATCTCGATGATGGCCTGCCGGACGTTCCCGCCGTTGAGCTGGCGGGCCGCACCGCGGGTCAGGCTCGACATGCCCGAGACGATCGCGGCGAGCTGGTCACCGCTCGTCCGGTCGAGCTGGTCGGACATCGCCATGAGCAGGCCGTCCGCCGACACCACGAGCGTGTGCCGGCTGCCCGGTACGGTCCGCACGAAGTTGTCGAGCAGCCACCCGAAGTTCGTGGCCTCGGTGCTGAGCGCGTTCACTGTTCCTCCTCGTCAGTTGCCGCAGACGGCATGTCGTCACCGCGCCTGCGGCGCTGAATCAGGGACATAATCCATGGCCTCGGGGTTCCACGTCGAACTCGTCTCGTCCTGCCCCTCGACACGCCCGCGGGCGGTCGCCGACTGGAACGCCGACAGGCGCGCCCGGAGCTGCTCCGGGTCGCGGTCGATCCGCGCCGTGAAGCGGTCGACGTACCCGTCGCGCTCCTCGCCGCGCGAGCGTCGCGCGAGGCCCGACGCCGCGGCGTCGACCTTGAGCGGCTGGTAGATGCCGTCGTTCGGGTCCGCCAAGGTCGCTTCCTGGAAATCGGTGCTGCCCTGCAGCAGGGTGGACATCTCCTCGTACAGCACCGCCGACGCCATCCAGTCCGACCGCGCCTCGACCGAGTCGGACACGTACCCCGCGTCCAGCGGCTCGAGGGACTCCGCGACCGGGCGCCGGGCGAGCGGGCTCGGCGGCCCGTAGCCCGACGCCGTCTCCCCGGCGGGAGCGGCGTCCCACGCGGCCGCGGGGGCCGGCTCGGGGCGCGACTCCGCCGGTGCCCACGCCGACGCGGCAGCCGCCGCAGGCTCCGGCGCGGACGACCGGTCGACGGCGCGGAACGGCGCGTCCTGCACCGGCGGAAGGCTGCGCGTCTCCTGCACCGGATCCGCCGCCGCCTCGGGGGCGAAGGACGGCGTCGGCGCGGCGGGCAGGTCGGCGCGCGGCGCGAACGCGGACGTGCGTGCCGGCGCGCCCGGCTCCTGCGGCGCGGGCGCCGGCTGGACCGGGGCGGGCGCTGCGGGCGCAGGCGACGCAGGGTTGGGCGCGACGGGCGCGGACGACGCCGGTGCCGACGTCGACCCGGCCGGGCGCGAGGCGAGCGCCTCGGCCGAGGGGCCTGCCGGTCGCGTCGCCTGCGGCGTGGCCGTCGTCCGCGGGCGGCGACCGAAGAGACCGCGCTTGCGTGCCTGGCTCTCGCGCAGCGACCGGCGCGTCGGGAGGTCGGCCATGAGCTCCTCGAAGCGCGGCAGCGCCTCGAACGAGAGCTCGGCGGGGATCTCCTCGGCGCGGTCCGCGGCACGTCCCTCGGCCACGACCGGGACGTCCGTCTGCTCCGGGGCGGAGGGCGCCACGGGCCGGACCTCGGTCGCGGCCTGGCTCCGGTCGGCGAGCGGTGCGTGCTCGGCCGCGGGCTGCTCGGGCTGCGCCGCCACGGGTGGGACGACGCGGGTCGCGTCGAGCGGCTCGTCGGCGAACGACGACGGCGCCCAGCCCGCGGACGCGGTCTCCTGCGCAGGCTCAGGCTCCCAGGCCTGCTCGGCGGGCTGCTGCGGCGTCCACGTCTGCTCGGCGGGCTGCTCCGGGGTCCACGTCTGCTCGGCGGGCTGCTCCGGGGCCCAGCCCTGCTCGGGCGCCCAGGCCTGCTCCGTGCCCGTGGCCGCGCCCGGGGCGGCCGGCTGCTCCGCGACCTCCGACGGGGTCCAGACGACCTCGTGGTGGACGGCGGCCTCGGCCGTCGGCACGTCGCTCACCAGCGGGATGTCGGTCGCCGTGACGTCCGGCGCGACCGGGAGCTCGACCGGGTTCTCGGTGACCGGCCGCTCGCCCACGGGGCGGAAGCTCGAGAAGAGCGCGCTGCGGGTGCTGACGTCGAGCACCGGGATCTCGGCCGAGACGGGCTCGACCGGGGTCGCGGCGGCACGGGAGCGGCTCGGCAGCGCCGACGTCGCGGGGGCCACCTCCGCGGGCGGGGTCCAGGCCTCGTCCCCCGCGGGCAGCTCGTCCGGGAGCGCCGGGGTCGCGAGCGGCGGGAGCACGATGGCGCCCGTCTGCGGGCCCGACGCGAACGACGCGCTGGGCGCGGCCGCCGCCGGGTCGACCGTGCGGGAGCGGCGACGCGGCATGCCGGTCTGCGTGGTGCCGTCGGTGAGCGCGTCCAGGTCGACGGGCACACCGGCGGGCGCCTCGGGCTCCACGGCCGCGACGGACGCCGTCGGGACGGGTGCGGGGGCGGCGGGCTCGGCGGGGAGCGCGGGCATCACGCCCGTGCTCGTCAGCTGCTGCGCCGCGGCCTGGGTGCGCGTCTCCAGCGGGTCCGTCGGCTGCGGGAGCGGGACGTTCGAGTCCGGGACGAAGAGGACCGCCGGGAAGGACACGACCACCTCGGTGCCCTGCTCGTCACCCCCCGCGCTGAAGCGGACCTTGGCGCCGAGGCGCTCCGCGAGACGACCGACCACGAACAGACCCAGGCGCTGGGCACCGACGACGTCCGAGGCCGCGTGCGTCGCGACCTTCCGGTTCGCCTCCGCGATCTCCTCGGCCGTCATGCCCAGACCGTGGTCGCGGACCGTGATGTGCACGAAGTCCGCGTCGCGGCCCGTGGTGACCTCGACGGGCGTGTGCGGCTCCGAGAACATCGTCGCGTTCTCGAGGAGCTCGGCGAGCAGGTGCGCGGCGTTGAGCGCGTTGTGCCCCAGCATGAGCGGGTCGACGACGAGGTTGAGGCGCACGCGGTCGTACAGCTCGATCTCGGAGGACGCGGTGCGGATGACGTCGGAGGCCGGCATGGGCTGGCGCACGCGACGGCCCGAGTCGATCCCGGCGAGCACGAGCAGGGACTCGGCGTTGCGGCGCATCCGGGTCGCGAGGTGGTCGAGGCGGAAGAGGTTGGACAGCGTGCCCGCGTCCTCCTCGGAGCGCTCGAGGTCGTCGAGGAACGCGAGCTGGCGGTTGAGGAGCACCTGGTCGCGGCGGGCCACGTTGACGAACATCTCGGCGATCGAGCCACGGAGCGCGGCCTGCTCGCGGGCGACCTTGATCGTGGTCTGGTTCACGTCGTTGAACGCGGTCGCGAGCTGGCCGACCTCGTCGCTGGACTCGACGGTGATCGGCGCGAGGTCGATGCCCGGGCCCTGGCCCGGGACGGCGACCTGCTCGACGAGCTTCGGAAGCTGCTCACGGACGTCCTCGGCGGCGTCGGTGAGGCGCCGCAGCGGGTTGACGATCGCGCGCGCGATGAAGCCCGCCACGAGGATCGAGGCGACGACCGCGGCGAGCGTCACGAGGATGGTGATCACGGCGCGGGTCGTGGCGGCCCCGGCGAGGTCCGAGGCCTTCTCCGCGGTCTCGGTGCGCACGGCGTCGCGCACGGGGGCGGTCTGGTCGCGGTCCTCCTGCGAGAGCGTCGGCCACTGCGCCGCCTGGCTGGGCGGCGTGGCGGCCGGGCGGGACCCGATGAGGTTCTGCCGGATCTGGTTGTAGGTCGCCGTCGGGGTCTCGAGGCGGAACTCCCCCGGCAGCTGGCGGACCGCGGCCCGCGCGCGGGCGGCGAGCGTGTCTCCGGTGGTGACGAGGACGGCGGCCTGCTGGTTGGTGACGGTGTTCTGCTGGCCCGCCTGCGCGGCCTGGAGCACCGCTCCGGCCAGCGGCTGCTCGAGCGCCTGCTGCGCGAGCAGCTCGTCGAGCAGCACGTAGGTGTCGAGGTACTGCGCGAGGCTGCGGTCGGGGGTGGTGTCCGCGAGCGTGCGCGGCACGTCCAGCGCCGCGTCGATGAGGTCGCCGTACATCGAGTTGCGCTGCAGCTGGCCGAGGCCGGAGCGGTCGATCGCCTGGCGGACACCGGTGAGCTCGGACCGGTCACCGATCGTGTCGGCCACCGCCTTGCGCACGCGGGGGTCGAGCGCCGACGTGTCGAGCCGCTCGTACGCGCGGTCGCGCGCGTCGAGCGCGCGGTCGGTCTTCTCGCGCTGCGCCATCATCTGCGCCTCGGCCTCCTCGGCCGTGTCGCGCGTGCTGTTGGCGTCGAGGAACGAGTACGTGCGCTCGGCCGCGATCTCCGTCCCGGCCGCGTCCTGCGCCGCGAGCGCCGCGACGAGCGCGCTCGTCTGGCTCGCGTCGCGCGCGGTCCCGATGGCCTGCGCCGAGATGATCGCCGCGGCGGCGAAGAGGACGAGGACGGGCACCGCGAGTGCCGCAAGGATCTTCCCGCGGACGCTCAACCTGCGGAGCATACGAACCTGCCTCCATCACCTGGTCCACCCGTTCGGCGGCATGGTCGACGCGCGTGGCAGCGGCGCCTCCCGGGCTCGCTCCCCGGTCGTGCGTACTAACTATCGGTGCACATCTCCCGGACACCTAATCCGCGAGGAACGCGAACAATCGCCCTCGTCCCGCGGTGCCCCCCGTCGGCGAACCGGCGCCTCCCGGGCCGTCCGCGTAGTCTCGGCGATGTGCGAGGCGTCACGATAACGGGCCCCGGTGGCCCTGAGAAACTAACGGTTTCCACGCTCCCTGACCAGACCCCTGGGCCGGACGAGCTCGTGGTCGACGTCGCTTCCGCTGGCGTGAACCGCGCTGACCTGCTACAACGCGCTGGATCCTACCCTGCGCCGCCCGGCGCACCCGACTGGCCGGGCCTCGAGGTCTCGGGCACGGTCGCCCGCGTGGGGGACGCGGTGTCGGGCTGGTCGGTCGGCGACCGCGTCGTCGCGCTGCTCGACGGCGGCGGATACGCGGAGCAGGTGCGGGTGCGCGCGACGCAGGTGCTCCCGGTCCCCGACGGGGTCGACCTCGTGGACGCGGCCGCGCTCCCGGAGGCCGTGTGCACCGTGTGGAGCAACGTGGTCGACGTCGGCCGTCTGGCGCCCGGCGAGTGGCTGCTCGTGCACGGCGGCTCGGGCGGCGTCGGGACGGTGGGCATCCAGCTCGGGGCGGCGCTCGGGGCGCACGTCGCCGTGACCGCGGGCGGCCGAGAACGCGCCGACCGGTGCCTCGCGCTCGGGGCGAGCCTCGCCGTCGACCACCGCGCGGAGGACTTCGTCGCCGCGGTGCGGGACGCGTCGGGCGGCCACGGCGCGGACGTGGTGCTGGACGTCGTCGGCGCCGCCTACCTGCCGCGCAACCTCGAGGTCCTCGCCACGGGCGGGCGCCTCGTCGTCATCGGCATGCAGAAGGGACGACGCGCGGAGCTGGACCTCGGGCTCCTCCTCGCCCGACGGGCCACGGTGGCGGGGACGACGCTGCGGGCCCGACCGCCGCAGGAGAAGGCGCGCATCGTGCACGAGGTGCTGACGCACGTCTGGCCCCTCGTGGAGGACGGCCGGGTGCGGCCGGTCGTGCACGCACGGCTGCCGCTCGACGAGGCGGCGCGCGCCCACGAGCTGCTCGACTCGGGCGAGGTGTTCGGCAAGGTGCTGCTCGTCCCGTGACGGCGGGGGCGCCCGTCGGTGCGCGCGGGGGTGGCACGCGCAAGACTGGACCCATGGCTGACGAACCGCGCGACCCCCGTCCCGACGAGCCCACCGCTCCCGACCCCGCGACGACCGCGCAGGGCGACGACGAGCCCGGCCGTTCCACCGTGGTCATGCCCGACGGCACCGGGGTGAGCGTCGTCGAGAGCGACGACTCGACCGACCCCGACCGCAACCCGGCGACCGTCATCGAGGAGCCGGCGAAGGTCATGCGCATCGGCGGCATGATCAAGAAGCTCCTCGACGAGGTGCGCGACGCCCCGCTCGACGAGGCAGCGCGCTCGCGGCTCGCGGAGATCCACGAGCGGTCCCTCACGGAGCTCGAGGAGGGCCTTTCGCCGGATCTCGTCGAGGAGCTGCACCGCATCACGCTGCCGTTCTCGGACGACAGCGTCCCGACCGACGCGGAGCTGCGCGTCGCGCAGGCGCAGCTCGTGGGCTGGCTCGAAGGGCTGTTCCACGGCATCCAGACGGCGCTCGTCGCGCAGCAGATGGCCGCGCAGGCGCAGCTCTCGCAGATGCGCCGCGCCCTGCCGCCCGGCTCGCTGCCGCCCATGGGCCCCGGCGCGCCCGGCGGGATGCCGGGGCAGCAGCCGCGCCCGGACGAGCACGACGGCCGTCCCTCCCCGGGCCAGTACCTCTGAGGTCCCGGCCCGCTCAGGCGGGCGGGGGGTCGGTCGGCGCGACGTCGTCCGGCTCCCCACGCGTGCTCGTCCCCGTCCGCGCGGCGGTCATGGCGATCGCCCCGGAGACGAGCACGAGGCCGACCAGCTCCAGGGGGCTCGGGACCTGCCGCAGCACGACGGCGCCCACCACGGCCGCCGTCGCCGGGAGCAGCGCGAGGAGCACCGAGAACGTCGCCGCGCTGACGCGGCGCAGGATCACCTGCTCGAGCGCGTAGGGCACGACGGACGAGAACAGCGCGATCCCCGCGACGGCCACGGCGTGCCGCCAGTCGCCGAGCACCGGGACGGCGGCCGGCGCGAGGAACGGCGCGAACGCGAGCGCGCCCACGGTCATCCCGACCGCGAGCGACGTGACCCCCGAGCCGCCGACGGCGACCCGGCGGCCGAGCACGATGTACGCGGCCCAGCACGCCGCGGCCACGCCGATCGCCGCGAGGCCGAGCACGGCGTCGTCGCGCGGGAGGTCGGACGCGACCGTCACGCCGGCGAGGAGCACGACCCCGGCCGCCGCGACGGCGATGGCGCCGCGCTCGCGCCAGCCGCTGCCCGTGACCGCGGCCACGGCGACCGGGCCGAGGAACTCGATCGCGACGGCGGTCCCGAGCGGGAGGTGGTCGATCGCGACGTAGAAGGCGAGGTTCATCGCCGCGAGCGCGACCCCGAAGACCGCGGCCCACGCGAGGTCGTGCCGCGTCCACCGTCGCCGCCACGGGCGGCGCCAGGCGAGCAGGAGCAGCGCGGACGCGGCGATGCGCAGCCACCCCACCTCGACCGCCCCGGCGACGGCGAACAGCCCGACGGCGATCGCCGCGCCCAGGTACTGCGTGAGGCCCGAGACGACGAACAGCGCCGGTGCCGGGACGCGGTCGAGGGCGGCGGTTCGGGTGGGCACCGACCGACTCTACGACCGCGCCCGCTCGGGGACGTCGCACGCCGGACGTGCGACGGCGGCCCGCCCGCAGTGCGGGACGAGCCGCCGCCTCGGGCTCGGTGCGGCCGGCGTCAGCCCTTGACCGAGCCGGCGAGCAGGCCGCGCACGAAGTACCGCTGGAGCGCCAGGAACACGACCACGGGCACGACCATGGAGATGAAGGCGCCCGCCGGGAGCAGGTGCCAGCTCGCGCCGCGCGAGCCGGACAGCTCGGCGAGCCGCACCGTGATGGGTGCGGTGTCCTGGCCGGACGCGAACGTCAGCGCGACGAGCAGGTCGTTCCACACCCAGAGGAACTGGAAGATGCCGAACGCCGCGATGGCGGGGACGAGGAGCGGCATGAGGACCTGGAAGAAGATCTTCACGTGCCCCGCGCCGTCGACCCGGGCGGCCTCGACGAGCTCGCGCGGGATGTCCTTCATGAAGTTGTGCAGCAGGAAGATCGCGAGCGGCAGCGCGAAGATCGAGTGCGACAGCCAGACGGGCCAGAACGAGCCGTCGATGCCCCAGTCCACGTACTGCGTGAGCAACGGGACGAGCGTGACCTGGATGGGCACGATCTGGAGGGCGAAGACCGCGACGAACAGCAGGTTGCGGCCCTTGAAGTTCACCCACGCGAACGCGTACGCGGCGAGCGACGCGAGCGTGATCGGGATGATCACCGCGGGCAGCGTGATGACGAGGGAGTTGACGAAGTACGTCGCGAAGCTCGTCGAGCCGCCGAACAGCGCGTCGGTGTAGTTGTCGACCGTGAACTCCGGGTTCGCGAACGCCTCCCACCACCCCGACCGGCGGATCTCGCGCGGCGGCCGGAACGACGTGACGAGGAGCCCGAACGTCGGGATCGTCCACAGGACGGCGAGCACGATCGCGATGATCGACGCGGGCCGCGAGGAGACCTTGCGGCGCACCTTGTCGGCGCGCGCGTCGAGGCCGGCGACGATGCCCTGGCCGCTGCCCTCCTCGACGGTCTCGTCGACGAGCGGGGCGTCGGGCACGGAGGCGGACAGTGGGGTGCTCATCGGATCTCCTCCGCCTGCTTCAGCTGCCGCACGTTGTACACGATGATCGGGATGACGAGCACGAAGAGGATGACGGCGAGCGCGGCGCCCAGGCCCTGCTCGCCCTGGCGCAGCGCCTGCGTGTAGAACTCGTTCGCCACGACCGACGTCTCGAACCGGCCGCCCGTCATCGTGCGGACGATGTCGAAGACCTTGAGCGTGCCGATGGCGATCGTCGTGAGGACGACCACGAGGGCCGGGCGGATGCTCGGCACCGTGATGTAGCGGAACATCCGCATGCCGCCGACGCCGTCGAGCCGGGCCGCCTCGACGATGTCGTCCGGGATGGCGCGGATCGCGGCGGCGAGGATCGTCATGGCGAACCCGGCCTGGATCCAGATCATCACGAGGATGAGGAAGAACGTGTTCGCCGGCGCGCTGAGCAGGAACTGCTGCGGCTCCAGCCCGAGCCACACCAGGACCTGGTTGAACAGGCCGATCTGCGGCTGGCTGGCCGGCTTGTACTCGTACATGAACTTCCAGATGATGCCCGCGCCGACCATGGAGATCGCCATGGGCAGGAAGATCAGGGTCTTGGCGAGCTTCTCGAAGCGGGACCGGTCGACGACGACCGCGTACACCAGCCCGAGGAACGTCGAGACGAGCGGGACGACGATGACCCAGATCGCGGTGTTTCGCAGGACGATCTGGAACTCGTCCCGCGTGAACGCGGTGACGTAGTTGTCGAACCCGACGAACGCGGAGCCCGTGCGGTTGTAGAACGAGTCGCGGATGGTGCGCAGCCCCGGGTACAGCAGGCCGAACGCGAGCATGACGACCGCGGGCCCGGCGAACGCGATCGCGACGACCCAGCCGGGCACGCGCTTCGGCCGGTCGACGAGGAAGAGGATCAGACCCATGACGACGACGAAGAGCAGGATCGCGACGACCATCACCGCGAGCTTGCCCCCCGTCCCGGAGGGTTCGAGCAACCAGTCCATGTGAGGCTCCTGAGGTGGCCGGCGGCGGCCGGGACGACGAGGTGGACGACGAGGGACGGTCGCCGAGGGCGGGCCGCCCGGGTCCTGCCCGGGCGACCCGCCCCCGGGTCGACGCGCGGGGCCCGGGGCCTGACGACGTGGCTCGCGCCGCGCCGTCAGCCCCCGGGCCGCTCGCGGGTCAGGACGTCGGCCAGGACGCCTCGATGGCGTCGAGCACGGCCTGGTCGGACTTGTCGCTCGCGATCCACTCGGTCATCTCGGACCAGAACGAGCCGGCGCCGACGGCGGCGGGCATCATGTCCGAGCCGTCGAAGCGGAACGTGTAGCTCTCGTCCGTGAGCAGCTCGTACGCCTGCTGGTCCATCGGCGACTGCAGCAGCTCGGGGTCGAGACCGTTGTTCGCGCTGATCCAGCCCTGCGGGGTCACGCTCGCCTTGGCGTTGGACCACTCGGGGCTCGACAGGTACGCGTGGAAGGCCTGGACCTCGGGACGGTCGTTGAACGCCGCGACGAACTCGCCGCCACCGAGCAGCGGCTTGTCGTCGGCCGACTCGCCCGGCAGGTAGAACGCCCACACGTCGCCGTCCTCGGCGACCTCGAGGTCGGGGTCGAGGGTCGTCCAGTTCGCCTGGTAGAACGTGGCCTGGCGGTGCATGTAGCACAGGCCGTCGATGATCGGGTACCCGCCCTCGGTGAACTCGGTCGTCGCGATGCTGCTCACGTCGCCCAGGCCGCCGTTGACGTAGTCCTCGTTCTTCAGCACGTCGCCGACCGCGGCGAGGGCCGTCGCGATCTGCGGGTCGTTGAACGGGATCTCGTGGTTGACCCACTGGTCGTAGACCTCGGGGCCCGCCGTGCGCAGGACGACGTCCTCCATCCAGTCGGTGGCCGGCCAGCCAGTCGCCTCGCCGGACGCGATGCCGGCGCACCAGGGCTTGACGTCACCCTCGGGGTTGTCGGCGACGATCTGGTCGGAGAGCTCCATGAGCTCGTCCCACGTCGTCGGGACCTCGTAGCCCGCCTCCTCGAACATGGACGGCGAGTACCAGACGAACGACTTCACGTTCGCGCCGAGCGGCGTCGCGTACAGCGTGCCGTCGACGGTGCCGTACTCCTTCCAGGACTCGGTGTAGTACTGGTCGACGTTGGCCGCGGCCTGGTCGCCGACCGGCTGGATCGCGTCGGGGAAGTCCGCGACGATGCGGCGCAGGAGGCCGGGCTGCGGCAGGTACGCGATGTCCGGCGCGCTGCCGGACTGGATGCGGACGGGGAGCTGGGCCTCGAACTCCTTGGAGCCCTCGTAGTCGATCGTGGCGCCCGTGCACTCCTCGAACGGCTCGTACGACGCCTGCTGCTGCTCGGCCTCGGTGTCGACGATCGTCGAGTAGACCGAGACGGTCTTGCCGGACAGGTCGCCGTACTGCTCGAAGTCGGCGCAGTCCACCTCCGCGCTGGGCGACTCCTCGTCGCCCCCGCCGCCGCCCCCGCTGCTGCACGCCCCGAGCACGAGCGCGAGGCTCGCGCCGCCGGCGGCGACCGCCAGCGTGCGGCGACGCGCCGCGCTGGTCCTCGTGGTCCTGGTCATCTCAGCCTCCACCTCGTCGTGGGTCCGGACGTCGTCACCCCGGTCCGGTGAGGACCGGGCGCATCGCGACGTCGCGAGCGCGGGTGCGCTCTCGCCCTCCCACCATGCAAGCGGTTGCATGCCGCGGGTGCAAGCACAGCAGAGGTGAGTTTGCGTAACGATTCCGTCACGCGGGCCGGGTACGCGCTCTCTCGGCCGCGTGCGGCTGGTCGCGCTCCCACGCCGTGCTCGTGCCGAGGCGTCCCGGCGCGGGCCGGGGACGCGGCCGGGCCTACGCGCTCGGGGCGAGCGGCGCCGTCGAACCGCGCCGGACGAGCTCCGTCGGATACGTCAGGCTCTCGGGCACCGGGGCACCGTTGATCATGTCGAGCAGCAGGAGTGCGGCGTCGAAACCCTGCTGGTAGGCGTCCTGCGCGATCGTGGTCAGGCCGACCAGCTCGCCGAGGTCGTGGCCGTCCACGCCCACGACCGACAGGTCCTCCGGCACCCGCCGCCCCAGGTCGCGCGCCGCGAGGATCGCGCCCATCGCCATCTCGTCCGACGCCGCGAACACCGCGGTCACGTCCGGGCGACGGCGCAGCAGCTCCGCGGTCGACTCGCGGCCGCCCGCGACGTCGAAGTCGCCGTTCACCTCGAGGTCCGGCTGCACGACGACGCCCGCCTCCTCGAGCGCCCGCACGTACCCTCGCGCGCGCTCCACGGGCGGGGACCACGACGACACCAGGTCCGGGACCCCGGTCACGTGCCCGATCACCCGGTGCCCGAGGTCGAGCAGGTGGCGCGTCGCCGCCCGCCCCGTCGCGACGTCGTCGAGCCGGACCGTCACCTGCTCGGCCGGCCCCGACCCCACGAACGCCAGCGGCCGCGCGAGCCCGACGAGCGAGCGCACCTCGTCGTCGTCCAGCGGCAGCCCGACGACGAGCGTCCCGTCCACGCGGTGGCGCAGCACGCTCGGGTCGACCCGGCGGCGCGACGACGTGCGGCGGACGTCGAACGTGTAGAGCAGCACGTCGTAGCCGAGATCGCGCAGGGCGCGCTCGGCGCCCTCGATGACGTTGGCGAAGAACCACCGGTTCACCCACGGGGTCAGCACGCCGATCGTGCGGGTCCGCCCCGTCGCCAGGGACGACGCCGACGGCGTGGGCACGTACCCGAGCCGCGCCGCCTCCGCGAGCACCCGCAGGCGCGTCGCCTCGGAGACGTTCGGCAGGCCGCGCAGGGCGCGCGAGACGGTCGCCGTGGACACCCCGGCGGCCTGGGCGACGTCGTCGATACCTGCCACGACGGGTGATGCTGCCACGCCGGGACGGACCCTGGCGAGGCGCCGTGCCGCATCGTGAGCAGATCGATGCAAGCGCTTGCTCCCGCCGGGACCGATATCGTGGTCGGGCCCACCCTCGGCACCGCTCGGCATGCACGAGCCCGCCGTGCCGTCGTCGGGCACCACGACCTGCGAACCGGAAGGACCACGATGATCGAGCTGAGGACCCCGCGGGAGATCGAGCAGATGCGGCCCGCCGGACGGTTCGTCGCCGACGTCCTCACCACGGTGCGGGCCGCCACGAAGGTCGGGACGAACCTGCTCGAGCTCGACGAGATCGCGCACCAGATGATCCGCGACCGCGGGGCCGAGTCCTGCTACATCGACTACCACCCGTCGTTCGGCGCCAGCCCGTTCGGCAAGGTGATCTGCACGTCCGTGAACGACGCCGTCCTGCACGGCCTCCCCCACGACTACGCGCTGCGCGACGGCGACCTGCTGAGCATCGACTTCGCCGCGTCCGTCGACGGGTGGGTCTCGGACTCGGCGCTGTCGTTCGTCGTCGGCACGCCACGAGCGGGCGCGCTCGGCGAGGCGGACGCCCGGCTCATCCAGACGACGGAGCGCGCGCTCGAGGCGGGCATCGCCGCCGCGCAGCCGGGCAAGAAGGTCGGCGACATCTCGGCCGCCATCGCCGACGTCGCGCACGCCGCGGGCTATTCCGTGAACACCGACTTCGGCGGGCACGGCGTGGGCCGCACCATGCACGGCGAGCCCCACGTCCCCAACGACGGCCGTCGCAAGCGCGGGTTCCCGCTCAAGCCGGGCCTGGTCATCGCGATCGAGCCCTGGTTCCTCGAGACCACCGACGAGATCTACACCGACCCCGACGGCTGGACCCTCCGCTCCGCCGACGGGTCGCGCGGTGCGCACAGCGAGCACACCATCGCGATCACCGAGGACGGCCCCGTCGTGCTCACCGCCCGCGAGCCCCGCGACTGACCGCCTCCTCGCGGCAGACCCACCCCGCGAGGTAGGGCCCGAGCACCCCGAGGTAGAGGCGTGGTCATGACCATGCCTCTACCTCGGCGGAAGGGTCTTCCGGAAGAACGTCGCCGACTCGTCGTAGCCCAGCGCCTCGTAGAACGGCGCGGCGCGCCGGGTCGCGAGCGCGACGTAGGCCGCCCCGGCCGCGGCGGCCCACTCCTCGGCCACGCCCATGAGGAGGCGCCCGGTCCCGCGACGGCGCGCGGCGTCGTCGACCATCACCTCCTCGACCCACACCACGGGGGCGTTGGCGAAGAGCGTCGCGTGGCGGTGCGCCACGAGGTAGCCGACGACGTCGTCCCTCGCCTCGGCGACGAGCAGCAGCGCGGCGTCGTCCTCGAGGAGCGACACGAACGACGCGTCGAAAGACGCACGCGCGGGGACGGACGACGTCGCGAAGGCGACGACGAGCCGCCAGACCGCGGTCGCGTCGTCGGGCAGCGCGCCCCGGACCGTCACGCCCTCGGGCCGACGCGGAGGCCCGGTCATGACCACGCCTCTACCTCGGCGCACCCGGGCTCTACCGCGCGGCACCACGCCCCTACCTCGCGGTAGGCGGGCCCAGCCTCGGCGGCCAGGGTGCTACCGCGCGGGCAGGAGGCTCTGGAGGACGCGCGCCGCGCCGTCGTCCTCGATGGGGGCGGTCACCTCGTCGGCCGCGGCCTGCACGACGTCGTCCGCGTGGCCCATCGCGACGCCGCGCGCCGCCCACCGGAGCATCTCGACGTCGTTGCGCCCGTCGCCGACCGCGACGGTCCGGTGCGGCTGGACGTGCAGGGTCCGGCGCACGAGCTCCAGGCCGGTCGCCTTGGTGACCCCCAGCGGCGCGATGTCCATCCACGCCGTCCACCCGACGGCGTACGTGACGTCGTCGAGGCCGAGCCGTTCGACGAGCTCGTGGAACTGCTCGCTCGTCGACCCCGGCGCCCGCACGACGACGCGCGTCACCTCGCCGGACCACAGCTCGTCGAACGCGACGACGCGGTGCACGCCGTCGAGCTCGCCGTCGGGGAACAGCTCGTTCATGCGGAACCCGACACCGATGTCCTCGACGGCGTACCGCGCGTCGGGCAGGTGCTCACGCAGGAGCCGCAGGGCCGGGCCCGGGTCGAACGTCACGACGTCCTCGAGCACGTACCCGTCGGGCTCGTCGGGGTCGAGCCGCGCGGTCACGGCGCCGTTCGACGCGACGACCCAGCCGCGGTCGATCCCGAGGATCTCCGCGACGGGCGTCATCGCGATGAGCGACCGGCCCGACGCGAGCACCACGTGGTGCCCCGCCGCCCGCAGGTCGGCGACGGCGTCGCGCACGTCCTCCGACAGCTCCTGGTCGTAGGACATGAGCGTGCCGTCGATGTCGAGCGCGACGAGCAGCGGCTCGGCCGCACCGGCCGTCTCCCGCGGGTCCGTCACGCCACCACCGGCTCGAGGACCTCGATGCCCCCGAGGTACGGCCGCAGGCCCTCGGGCACGCGGACCGACCCGTCGGGCTGCTGGTGGTTCTCGAGGATCGCGACGATCCAGCGCGTCGTGCCGAGGGTGCCGTTCAGCGTGGCGACGGTCCGCGTCTCCGTCTTGCCGTCGGTCTCGACCCGCTCGCGCACGTTGAGGCGGCGCGCCTGGAACGTCGTGCAGTTCGACGTCGACGTGAGCTCCAGGTAGCGCTGCTGCGTGGGGAGCCACGCCTCGCAGTCGAACTTGCGCGCGGCGCTCGACCCCAGGTCGCCCGCCGCGGTGTCGATGACGCGGTACGGCAGGTCGACGAGGCGCAGCATCTGCTCCTCCCAGCCGAGCAGGCGCTGGTGCTCCGCGGCGGCGTCGGCCGGGTCGCAGTAGGAGAACATCTCGACCTTGTGGAACTGGTGCACGCGGATGATGCCGCGCACGTCCTTGCCGTGCGAGCCGGCCTCGCGCCGGTAGCACGCGCTCCACCCGGCGTAGCGCAGCGGGCCGTCCGACAGGTCGACGATCTCGTTCGCGTGGTAGCCCGCGAGCGCGACCTCGCTCGTGCCGACGAGGTAGAGGTCGTCCTTCTCGAGGCGGTAGATCTCGTCCGCGTGCGCGCCCAGGAACCCGGTGCCCTGCATGACCTCGGGCCGCACGAGGGTCGGCGTGATGACGGGCGTGAAGCCCGCGGCGATCGCCGTGTCCATCGCCGCGTTGAGCAGCGCGAGCTCGAGGCGCGCGCCCACGCCTGTGAGGTAGTAGAACCGGGCGCCCGAGACCTTCGCACCGCGCTCGGTGTCGATCGCGCGCAGGCCCTCGCCCAGCTCCAGGTGGTCGCGCGGCGCGAACCCCTCGGCGGCGAAGTCGCGGATGGTGCCCTCCTCGCGCAGCACGACGTAGTCGTCCTCGCCCCCGGGAGGCGCCCCCTCGACGACGTTCGAGATGCGGAACAGCAGCCCGCGCAGCTCCTCCGACGCGGCGTCCGCGTCGGCCTGCCGCGCCTTGACGTCGGCGGCGAGCTGCTTGGTGCGCGCGAGCAGCTCCTGCTTCTCCTCCCCCTGCGCCTGGGCGACCAGCTTGCCGAGGGACTTCTGCTCGGCACGCAGGCTCTCGAACTCGCTCAGCGCGGCGCGGTGGCGCGCGTCGGCGTCGAGGGCGGCGTCCACCAGCGCGGGGTCGTCACCACGGGTGACCTGGCTGGCACGGACGATGTCGGGGTTGTCGCGCAGGAGGCGGAGGTCGATCACGCCAGCAGCCTAACGAACCCGGCGACGCGGCGGTCGTGGTCCTCCACAGGCACAGGTCGATCACGCCGGCAGCCTCACGAACCCGGCGACGCGGCGGTCGTGGTCCTCCACAGCCACGACCCCGCTACGGTGTCGCCATGGCCTGGACCCTCTGGGTCGCGATCGCGGCGCTCGCCGTCGCCGTCGTGGCCCTCGTCGTCTCGCTGGGGCTGCGCGCCCAGCAGTCGCGCCTGCGGCGTGCGCACGGCGCGGACCTCCCCGTCGAGGAGACGCCCGCCGACGACGACCCCCGCGAGCTCGTCGCGTTCGTGGCGAACCCCTCGAAGCCCGACGTCGTCGGGCTGGAGGCCGTGGTGCGCCGCGCCTTCGCCGACGCCGCGCTCCCCGACCCGCTGTGGTTCGAGACGACGATCGCCGACCCGGGCGTCGGGCAGACGCGCGCCGCGCTCGCCCAGGGGGCGGACGTCGTCGTCGCCGTGGGCGGGGACGGCACGGTCCGCGCGGTCGCGGAGGGCATGGTCGGCAGCGGCCGCACGATGGGCCTCGTGCCCGTCGGCACCGGCAACCTCCTCGCGCGCAACCTCGACCTGCCCGTGGGTGACGCCCGCGCGGCGCTCGCCGTCGTGATCGCGGGGTCGGACCGCCCGATCGACGTCGGCTGGGTCACGGTCCTGCGGTACGCGGACCCCGCTGGCCCCGGGGACGTGGAGGGCACGACCCTCGACCCCGCCCGGGCGCCCGGCAAGGAGCACATCTTCCTCGTCATCGCCGGCCTCGGGTTCGACGCCGCGATGGTCGCCGACGCCGACGACGAGCTCAAGGCGAAGGTCGGGTGGGTCGCGTACTTCGTCGCCGGGATCCGCCACCTGCACGGTCGGCGCATGCGCGCCCGTATCCAGCTCGACGACTCCCCGCCCGTCGACGCGCGGCTGCGCTCCCTCATGATCGGCAACTGCGGTCGGCTTCCCGGGGGCATCACGCTCCTGCCCGACGCCGTGATCGACGACGGCGTGCTCGACGTCGCCGCGGTCGACACGCGCGGCGGCGTGGTGGGCTGGGCGCAGCTCTTCGGCGAGGTCGTCATGCAGGGGCTCGGCGTCCGGAACGACCTGCCCGCCAAGATCGGACGCATCGACCACGCACGGGCCCGTCGCGTCCGGGTGCGCGTCGAGGAGGGCGAGCAGGCGCAGGTCGACGGCGACGTGCTGGGCCTCGCGGTCGAGATCGAGACCCGCGTCGACCCTGGCGCCCTGGTGGTGCGCACGGCGTGACGCACGGCGTCGAGCCCGCGTGGCACGGTCAGGCCGCGGGGGGCGCCTCCGCGTCGATCGCCGACCGCATGACCGTCGTCGGGGGGACGACCTGCTCCCCGCCGACGCGGGTGAGGCCGGCGAGCCCGACGCCGACCATGAGCAGGCGCCCCGCCGCCTCCCGGCGTCGCGCGTCACCCCGGTCGCCGAGGGCGTCCGCCAGGACGTCGGTCAGGAGCCCGAGCGTCTTCACGTAGGCCCGCGCGACGACAGGGCGCAGCTGCGCGTGCGCCCCCGCCTCCGCCCACCGGGCGAGCGCCTGCCCGTCACCCGCGGGCCCGAGCAGGTCCTCGAAGAAGAGCTCGAGCGCGGCGCGGGCGGTGCGACCACGGGCCGCGTCCTCGAACCGGACGATCTCGACGTCCGCGTACCGCCGCCACGCCTCGGCGACGAGCTCGTCCGTCGACGCGAAGTGGTGGTGGATCTGGCCGGGGGACCCGCCGAGCTCGTCGGCGACGACGCGCGCGGTGACGGCACCGAGACCGTCGCGGCGCACGACGGCCGCGGCTGCGGCGACGATGGAGTCCCGACGCTCGGCGCGCGGCAGGTAAGCCATCAACGACTCCTCGTCCGCGCCGCGGGGGCGCCGTCTGTCAGGGTGTGCAGGAACGCGACGGTACGCGCCCGCAGGCCCTCCCGACGAGCTCGCACGACCTCACCGGGCGGGGGGTCGAGCGGACCGCCCGACCGGACGGTCCGGACGTTGCGGTGGCAGTCGAGGTCGGTGCACAGCAGGAGGCCCACGCTGCTGAGCCGCTTCCTCGGGTCCCGCGACGGTCGGTGTGCCGCGAAGAGCGCGACCTCGTTGAACCGCCGCGAGAACCGGCACAGCGCGCACATCACGGCGCGCGAACCGACCTCGGCATGGCTCGGGCTCTGGCGCAGGAGCGCCCCGACCGCCTGCCCGTCGACGTCCGCGACGAGGAACGCGCGCGAGGGCGCGCGCGGGTCCCGCCATCCGAGGTAGTCGAGCTCCTCCCAGCGCAGCTCGTCGAAGTGGCCGGGCAGGCGGACCTTCCCCTCCGCCGGGTCGACGTTGACGATCGCGGCCCGCGCCTCGGCGCGGGTCAGAGCGCGCACGGTGGGTCCTGAAAGTTGTACATGGATACAAGTTGTACACGGTCCCAAATAGGTGCGTCCAGCAGATTGCGCGCAGCCGGCGTGGAGGCCGCGTGAGCGTCGCGCGCGGACCTGCGACGACGCCGCCGCCACGGTCGGGGGCGGCGTGACGCACCCCCGTAGGCTGGTCCGGTGACGTTCCCGGCCGCCGCGCTCCCCCCTGCCCGCACTCAGCCCGCCCGCCGGGACCGGGGCCTCGGGCCGCGGACGACAGCGCTCGCCACGACCGTCGCCCTGCTGCTGACGCTCCTCGCCACGGCCGGCCCGGCGGCGGCGACCACCGCGGCCCGATCGGCGGCAGCGGCGACCACCGCAGGCGCTCCGGCCGTCGCGTCGGGCGGCTCGGCGACCACCGAGGCCACCGTCGCGGCCGGCCCGCTCGCCGCCGCGCCCGCGCACGACCCGCGGCCCGTCGTGCTGGTCGCGGTGGCGGGCCTGTACTGGAGCGACGTCTCCCCCACCGCGACGCCGACGCTGTGGTCGATGATCCGCACGGGGTCCGTCGCGTCGCTCAACCTCGGGCGCACGGCGTGCACGACCGACGCGTGGCTCACGCTCTCGGCGGGGCGCATGGTGTCGGCGCAGGCGGAGGAGCCGCCCGCGGAGCCGCTCCCCGCCGACGCCGAGGAGCCCGCGAGCGGCTGCCTCCCCCTGCCCGTGCCCGACGTCACGCCGACGGGGGCGACCACGCCCGACGCGCGCCCCGCCGACGTCCCCGGCTGGACCGTGCTCACGGCGCCGGCCGCGGAGGAGACCCCCGCGCAGGCGGCGCGGCACGACCCCGGGACGGCCGCGGCCCGGCTCGCCGAGACGGGCGTCTGCACGACCGCCGTCGGGCCGGGTGCCGCCGTGATGCTCGCGGACGCCGTCGGCCGCGTCGAGCGGTACTCGCCCTCGCTCGCCGCGCTCCCCGACGACGGCCTCGACGCGTGCGACGTGACGGTCGTCGACCAGGGCGAGATCGTCGACTCGGCCACCGGTCGCGGCGAGAGCCTCGACGAGCTCGACGAGGCGCTCGCCCGGGTCATGGACGAGGTCGACCGGGGCACGCGCGTCCTGGTGGCCGGCGTGTCGGCGGGGCCGGTCGGCGAGACCGGGCTCCAGGTCGTCGTCGACTGGCGCAAGGGGCAGCCGACGAGCCGGTGGCTCCACTCGCCGAGCACGCAGAAGGACGGCATCGTCCAGCTCACCGACCTGACGGCGACCGTCGTGGAGTCGGCGGGCGGCAGCACGGAGGGGCTCGAGGGCGCCGCCCTGGAGCAGGGCGAGGTGCGGCGCATGGACGTCGCCCGGACGGTCGAGAACCGGCAGTACCTCAACGTCCTCACCAGCACCATCCCCACCCTCTACCCCGTGCTCGTCGGGCTCCTCGTCGGCGCCCTGGTCCTCGCGCTCGGCGGCGTCCTGTGGGCCCGCCGCGCCGCCGTCCGCCACGGGCGCGAGCCCGGTCCGGGGCCGCGCGGCCTGCGCGTGCTCTCCGCCGTGCTCATGGTGGTCGCGGCGGCCCCGGTCGCGGCGTCGCTCGCCAGCCTGTCGCGCTGGTGGGTGTGGAGCGCGCCCGCGCCGGCGCTCACGCTCGCGCTCGCGGTGAGCGCGGTCGTCGTCGCCCTCGTCGCGTGGGTCGTCTCGCGCCTCCTGCCGCGGCGCCCGTGGGCGCTCCCGTCGGCTCTCGCCGGGGTCACGTGGCTCGTGCTCACCGTCGACGGCGCGACCGGCACGACGCTCCAGCAGGCATCGTTGCTCGGGACGTCGGCCGTCGTGGGCTTCACGCGCTTCTACGGCTTCAACAACGTCACCTTCGCCGTGTACGCCGTCGCCGGCCTCGTCCTCGCGGGCGGCCTCGCGTCGGCCGCGACCGCCCGCGGACGACGCCGCCTCGCGGCCTGGACCGTCGTCGCCGTCGGGGCGGTCACGGTCGTCATCGACGGCTGGCCCGCGTTCGGTGCCGACTTCGGCGGCATCCTCGCGCTCGTCCCCGCGTTCGCCGTCCTCGCGCTGCTCGTGGGCCGGGTGCGCATCACGTGGCTGCGCGCGCTCGTCGTCGCGCTCGCGACGGTGCTCGTGGTCGTGGTCGTCGCGGTCGTGGACTGGCTGCTGCCGGGCGGGAGGTCCCACCTCGGCGGGTTCGTCCAGACCGTCGTGGACGGGGCCGCGCTCGACGTCATCGGCCGCAAGGCGCTCGGCGCGTGGGCCACCCTCGCGAACCCGCTGGGTGCGGTCGCGGCGGTCCTCGTGGTGCTCCTCGCCGTCGCCGTGCTGCGCCCCGAGCGGTTCCGCCTGCCGGAGGTCGCACGCGCCTACGAGACCTGGCCGATGCTGCGCCCGCTGGTCGTGGCGCTCGTCGTCGTCGCGGGCGTCGGCTCCGTCCTCAACGACTCGGGCGTCATCATCGCGGTCATGGTCGTGGTCGTCGCGACCGCGATGATCGTCCCCGGCTTCCTCGCGCGCCCCGCGCCCTCGCAGACCGTGCGGGCCGTGCCCGAGCCGGGGATCCGGCGCATGCCGACCATGCTCGCGACCGTGGGGGGCGGGCTCCTGCTCGTCCTCCTGCTCGCCTCGACGGTGCTCGCCTCCTCGGGGCTCCGGCCGGCGGCCAGCGCCGCCCCGGCGGGCGGCGAGGCGTCGGTGACCCGCTCCGACGCGATCGCGACGGACCGGCCGATCGTCGTCGTCGGCACCACGGGCGTCACGTGGGGCGACGTCACGTCGTCGGCCACCCCGACGCTCCACGCCCTGCTCACCGACGGCGCGGGCGCCGGCGGCGTCTCCCAGCCCACGGGGGCGGCGAGCCGCTGCACCGTCGGCGGCTGGCTCGCGCTCTCCGCCGGGCAGCTCGCCGAGGTCGCGACCGAGCGCGCGCCCGACGGCGCATGGGCGTGCCCGACGCCGCAGCCCGCCCCCGCCGGCGCGGACGGGGCGCAGGTCGAGGGGTGGGACGACCTGGTCGCCCTCCAGCGCGGCTCGGGCTACCAGGCGCGCCTCGGCGTCCTCGGCGACGCGCTCGCCACGGCCGGCACCGACGGCGCGGTGTGCGCGACGGCGGTGGGCCCGGGCGCTGCGGTCGCCCTCGCGGACTCCGCGGGCCAGGTCGCGCGCTACCGCGACCTCGCGGACGCGACCGCACCCGGCTCCGACGCGTTCGCGTGCCCCGTGACCGTCGTCGACGCGGGCGACGCGACCCCGCCGGTCGTCGACCCCGACCTCCCGGCGGACGAGCGCGCCACGCTGCGCAGCACCCTGCGCGCCGACCGCCTCACCGCGGTCGACGCGACCGTCGGCGCCGTGCTCGACGCGGCCCCGAGCGGCACGACCGTGCTCGTCGTGGACGTCGCCGGCGCGCCCGGCACCCGTCCCGCGCTCGGCACGACGCTCGTGCGCCCGTCGTCCGACGGTCCCGACCAGTCCCGCTACCTGACGAGCGCCGCCACCCGGACCGACGGCGTCGCGCGCGTGCTCGACGTCCCGGCGACGGTGCTCGACGCCGCGGGCGCCGCGACGCCGGCACGGATCCAGGACACGCCGGTGGCCTGGGGCTCGCCGCGCCCGGCCGACGCGACGTCGACCGCCGACGCCCTCGCCGACCTCACGACGCGCGACCACGTGCGCCGCGCCGTCTACACCGCGTTCGTCGACGTGCCGCTCTACGCGGGGCTCGTGATCGCCGGGCTGTGCCTCCTGCTCGCGCCGCGTGCCGCGCGCGCGACCGGCGACCGCGCGCGCGCGCGGTGGGCCCGGGCGGCGCACTGGGCCCGCGGGTCCGCGCTCGTCGTCGCCGCGATGCCCACCGCCGCCTTCCTCGTGTCGCTCACGGGCTGGTGGCGGTTCGGGAACCAGACGCTCGCGATCGTCGTGTCCACGGTCCTCGCGACGGCGGCCGTCGCCGGCCTGGGCGCCCTCGCCCCACGCCGGCCGGTCTGGCTCGGCCCCGGCATCGTCGCCGGGCTCACGTTCGCCGTGCTCACGCTGGACGCGCTCGTCGGCACCCCGCTCAACCGGGCGAGCCCGCTCGGTTCGGCGCCCACGTTCGGCGCCAGGTTCTACGGGTTCGGGAACCCGACGTTCTCCGTGTACGCGGTCGCGGCGCTCGTCGTCGCCGCGGCGCTCGCGCAGTGGCTCGTCGCACGCGGCCACCGGTACGCCGCCGCCGCGACGGTGGGCGTCATCGGTCTCGTGACGATGGTCGTGGACGTGTGGCCGACGCTCGGCGCCGACCTCGGCGGCGGTCTCGTCGTCGTGCCGGCGTTCGCCGTGCTGGGCCTCGCCGCCTCGGGCGCGCGGGTCACGTGGCGGCGCTTCCTGCTCGTCGCGGCGGCGGGCGTCGCGCTCGTCGCCGCCGTCGGCGTGCTCGACTGGCTGCGTCCGGCCGACGAGCGCTCGCACCTGGGCCGGTTCGTCGGGCAGGTCGTCGACGGGTCGGCGTGGGAGACGCTGCTCCGCAAGGCGGGCTACGCGGCGCGGTCCGTGCTGGGCGGGGTGCCGGTGTGGCTGACGATCGCCGTGCTCGTCGCGGCCGCGCTGCTGCTCTTCTGGCCCCGGCGCTTCACGCCGCGGTGGTTCGCGCGCACGGAGGCCGCGTGGCCGCTCGTGCGCCCGACCCTGCTGGCGCTGTGGATCGTGGCCGTCGCGGGCTCGCTCGTCAACGACTTCGGCGTGCGGATCGCGCTCATCGCGCTCATCCCGGCCGTCCCGTTGCTCACCGTCGCCGCGCTCCACGCGGCCGACGACGGCGACGGCACGGGCGAGAGCGCGGACGACGACCCGGACGACCGCTCCGGCGCGGAGGGCCCCGCGGCGCGGGTCGGGAGCACCCCGTCCTGACCCAGGTCAGTCCCGCGCGTCGGCCGCGACGTCGTGCAGGACGAAGGTCGCGAACCCCAGCTCGCGTCGGGCGCCGTCCAGCCAGGCGTCACGATTCTCCCGTGCGGCGGCGAGCGCCTGGTCACGGTCCTCGGCCGTCGGGGCCTCCCGGACGGCCCAGTCGACGAGCGAGCCCGTCCAGCTGAGCTGGTAGTCGTCCCACTCGGCCAGGGTGCTGACGTGCCCGAACGACGGCTCGAACCCGTGCGCACGGACGGTCCGCACGAAGCCGGCGAGATCGGGATAGGCGTCGGCGGGGACGTCGAGCGCCGCGAGCGCCGATTCCGACGGGGTGCCCTCCCAGATGCTGTCCCCGACCAGTGCCTGGCCGCCGGGGCGCAGGCACTGCCGGACGGCGCCCAGCGTGGCCTCCAGCCCGCCGAAGGCGTGGCTCGCGCCGACGCACAGCACGACGTCGAACGTCCCGTCGTCCCAGGTGGCGGCGTCCGCCTCGATCCACCGCACCCGATCGCTCAGCCCTCGTTCGCGGGTGCGCCGGGCCGCTGAGGCCGGGAGCATGTGGTCGATCCCGACACCGGTGGTCCCGGGGTGGGCGAGCAGCAGCTCCTGCAGCCACTCGCCCTCGCCGCACCCGAGGTCGGCGGCGCGGGCGCCGTCGGCCGGGCTCAACCAGCCGACCAGCTCTCGCAGCCGCTCGGGCGCCACGGGCGCCCCGATCGGATGGCGCAGATGGGCGATGTCGAAGATCTCGGACCGTTCCATCCCGCGACGCTACAGGCCGCACCGCGCCGCGCCCGTGCCGCCCTCCGGCCCGCGCCACCGGGTGGCTCACACGGCAGGCGCGCCCTCGGTGAGCACGAGCCCGCTGCCGCTCGCCGCGAGGTCGGCCATCGCGACGCTCCGGACCGCAGGGTCCTCGTACGTGTTCCAGTAGTAGGTCTGCGTGCGCGCGGAGAACAGGCCCGTGTAGACGGTCTTCTCGAACTCGCCGGACCCCATCGCCGCGCAGCCGTCGACCATCGCGACCTGCTGCAGCGTGTGGAAGGCGCGGCTCACGTTCTCCTCCTCGGTGCCCTTCGTCGGGTAGTGGGAGTTCACGTAGGCCGCGCGGACGAAGCGGGACGGCGAGTAGTAGTCGCCAGGGACCCCGCGCATGTGCGAGCCCGAGCCGAACGGGGCGAGGTGGGCCCGGCCCACGACGGTGTCCTCGGGGAAGTCCGGCGAGACGTTGAGGTAGTTGCGCAGGTTCTCGTGGTGCCAGGTGAACCCGGGCTGGTTCGTGAGGACGTCGACGTCGTCGTCGAATACCTGCATGCCCGCGCTGGTGTACTCGACCACGATCGCGCGACGCGCGTCGCCGATGAACCAGTGGAGCAGCGAGCTCGGGTACTTGTCGTTGATCGGACGGTCCACGATCGCGACGTCGCGCAGCGCGGCCTCGACCTCGTCGACCGTCGCGAACTGCGCGCACACCCACAGCGGGAGCTCGAACGCGGCCACGTTGACCGCGCCGTCGACCGGGCCGGAGGCGTACTCCGCGTACCCGGGGAAGTTGAGGCCCGCGACGGCGAGCCCCGCGTCGTTGCCGCAGTCGAAGTACAGCGGGGTGTCCTCCTCGACGATCCCCATGCCGAGGACCGCGTGCTCGATCCCGCGCACCGCGCCGAACGGCGACCGGGGCGTGTAGCCCGTCGGGGTCAGCAGCACCTGCTGCCCGTAGCCCGTCGTCCAGTCGAGGTTGCGGGCGAGGTAGAGGTTGCCGTCGTCGTCCGTGAACCTGATCCCTGTGCACATGGCGCTGCCCCCGTCGTCGTCGGTCCGGCTCGCGCGGCGAGCCGCCCGGGCACGCCGTCGTGCCCGCCCTCCCATGGTGCGTCCGTGCGGGCTCCGGGGCCACCGGCGGGGCCGACCGGTCAGGGCTGGAGATACACCGAGACGTGCGCCTCGATCGCGCGCTCCGCACGGGCGGGGTCGCCCGAGCGGAGCGCGGCGAGCAGCTCGCGGTGCTGCTCGACGACGGCGTGCGCGTCCTCGTGGTGCGGCGCGTCCCGGACGAAGTACGCCCGGACGCGCGGCTGGATGAGCCGCCAGATCTGCAGCGACTGCGTGTGGCTCGCGGCGGCGATCACCGCCTCGTGGAACTCGAGGTCGAGGTCGGCGAGCCGCCGGGCGTCGAGCGGGTCCGCCGCGCGCTCCATCGCGGCCACCGTGCGGTCGAGCGCGTCCAGGAGCGCGGGGTCCTGCGCGCGCGCCGCCGCGCGGAACGCCACCTTCTCGATGACGGTCCGCACCGGGACGAGGATCTCGGCGATCTCCTCCTGGGAGACGTCCACCACGACGGCGCCGCGGTACGGGTGGGAGACGACGAGCCCTTCCTGCTCGAGCACCATGATCGCCTCCCGCACCGGGCCGCGGCTGATGCCGTAGGAGGCGGAGAGGTCACGCTCGACGAGGCGGTCGCCGGCGGCGAGGTCGCCGGAGGCGATGCGTTCGCGCAGGTGGCGCAGGACCCAGTCGCGCCGGGACTCGGGCGGCGATGCGGGCAGGACGGGCACGACGGAGACCCTCTCACTCGGGAGGGCTCCCACCCTAGTGGGTGGCCGATGGTTGACCATCTACCATCATGCGCCCTAGAGTCGCGGACCACGACAGACCGACGAGAGGACACCCATGAGGATCACCGCCATCACCGCCGCCGGCCTGCGCGGCGCCACCCCCGAGGGCGGCTGGCAGGAGGAGCTGCGCCAGGACGACGTCGTGCACACCCTCGTCGCCGTCCACACCGACGAGGGGCTCGTCGGCGTCGGCAGCGTGTTCACGACCGAGGACCTCGTGCGCGGCGCGCTCGACGTCCTGCGGCCCCTGCTCGTGGGCGCGAACGCGCTGGAGCCGGAGCGCACGAGCGAACGGCTGCACCGCACGACGTTCTGGATGGGGCGCGGCGGGTCGATCACGCACGCGATCAGCGGCGTCGACACCGCGCTGTGGGACCTCCTCGGCCAGGCGACGGGTCAGCCCGTCGGGCGCCTCCTCGGCGGGCGGTACCGCGACCGGGTGCGCCCGTACGCCTCGCTGCTCATGGACCAGCCCGACGCGCTGCGCGACCACCTCGCCGCGCTGCGCGCCGAGGGATGGACCGCGTTCAAGATCGGCTGGGGCCCCTTCGGCCGGGTCGACGAGCGGCTCGACGAGCGCATCGTCGCCGCGGCGCGCGACGCCGTCGGCCCCGACGCGATGCTCATGGTCGACGCCGGCGGCAGCGACAGCGCGTGGAGCCAGGGCTACAAGTGGGCCCTGCGGACCGCCCGGATGCTCGACGCCTACGGCGTCGCGTGGTTCGAGGAGCCGCTGCCACCGGACGCGATCGAGGACTACACCCACCTGCGCCGGCGCTCGCCCGTGCCGATCTCCGGTGGCGAGGTGCTCACGCGCCGCCAGGCGTTCCAGCCGTGGATCGAGGGCGGCGCGCTCGACATCGTGCAGCCCGACGTCACGAAGGTCGGCGGGACGAGCGAGCTGCGGCGCATCGCGTGGTCCGCGCACGACCACGGCGTCAAGCTCGTGCCGCACGGGTGGAACACCGCCGTCGGGCTCGCCACCGACCTCCAGCTCGCCTCCGCGCTGCCGGACACGGACCTCGTCGAGTACGTCACCGGCTCGCCCTACATCGACGACCTGACGACGGACCGCTGGACGCTCGACGCGGACGGGATGCTCCCGATCCCGGACGGCCCCGGCCTCGGTGTCACGCTCGACCGCGAGCGCCTCGCGCGCTACTGCGACGTCGACGCGCTGCTCGGGAGCGCGGCGTGAGCCCCCGGTCGCTCGTCGTGACGGGCGCGGCGTCGGGGATCGGTCGGGCGGTCGCCGTGGGCGCCGCCCGGGAAGGCTGGTTCGTGCACGTGCTCGACCTCGACCCCGACGGCGCCGCGGGCACCGTGGACCTCGCCCGGGAGGCGGGCGGGGACGGGCGCGCGCACGTGCTCGACGTGACCGACGCTGCCGCGGTCGCGTCGGCGGTCGGGGCGGTCGTGGACGCCGGGCCGCCGCTGCGCGGGCTCTTCGCGGGCGCCGGGATCGACGTGGGCGGGGCGGCGCACGAGCTGGACCCGGCCACGTGGCGCCGCGTGCTCGACGTCAACGTGACGGGCACGTTCCTCGTCGTGCGCGAGGTGCTGCGCACGATGGTCGCCGACGGCGGCGGGAGCGTCGTGCTGTGCGGCTCGCCCGCCGCGACGGTCGGCTTCGCGGCCGGGGGCGCGACGGCGTACGGCGCCTCGAAGGGGGCGATCTCGTCCATGGTCCGCACCCTCGCGGTCGACTACGCGCGCCACGGGGTCCGGGTGAACGCGATCGTCCCCGGCCCGACGGAGACCCCCCTCATGTGGGCCAACGTGCCCGCCGACGAGGTCGCCGCGACGCGCGCGCAGATCGAGCGCGAGGTCCCGCTGGGCCGGCTCGCGCAGCCCGAGGAGATCGCCGAGCCCGTGCTCTGGCTGCTGTCGGACCGCTCGTCGTACACGACCGGGTCGCTCGTCGGGTGCGACGGCGGCGTCCTCGCCAAGTCGTCGATCAGCGTATGAGCGCGCCGGACGCCCCGGCACGTCGCCCCCGGGTCGGGGCGACGTGCTGGGCGATCGGCGACGGCTGGATCCCGCCGTACGGCACGGGCGAGGACCCGACCCTCGCGAGCCACGAGAGCCTGTGCCTGCTCAACGCCGGTCCCGACGACGCGCGCGTCGAGATCCGGCTCTACTTCACCGACCGCCCGCCGGCCGGCCCGTACGTCGTGGTGGTGCCCGCCGAGCGGGTGCGCCACGTGACGCTCAACGACCTCGACGACCCCGAGCCCGTGCCCCGCGGCACCGACTACTCGGCCGTCGTCGTCGCGTCGGCGCCCGTCGTCGTCCAGCACACGCGGCTCGACTCGCGGCAGGCCGCCAACGCCCTGTTCAGCACGATCGCCCATCCCGTCGACACCTTCCGAGAGGACCTCCGATGACGCAGACCTCCACCCCGACGACCTTCCGCCGGGGCACGCCGTGAACGCCGCGACGGGCCGCCTCGGCCACGGCGCCCTCACCCCGCTCGTCGTCGCGTCGACCGTCGGGGCGGCGCTGGGCGGGTTCATGTTCGGCTTCGACACGGCCGTGGTCAACGGCGCCGTCGACGCCCTCAAGGCCGAGCTCGGCGTCGGGAGCGCGCTCGTGGGCGTGATCGTCGCGAGCGCGCTCCTCGGCGCGGCGGTGGGCGCCTTCTCCGCGGGCACCATCGCGGACCGCTTCGGACGACGGCGCCTCATGATGGTCGCCGGGACCCTGTTCGTCGCCACGTCGGTGCTGTGCGCCGTCGCGCACGACGGCCCGACCCTCGCGCTGTGGCGCTTCCTGGGGGGCGTCGGGGTGGGCATGGCGTCCGTCGTCGCGCCGCTCTACATCGCCGAGATCGCACCCGCCCGCCTGCGCGGGCGGCTCGCGACGGCGCAGCAGATGTCGATCGTCCTGGGCATCTTCGCCGCGCTCGTCTCGAACGCGTTCCTCGTCCGCGCCGCGGGCGGGGCCGAGGCGGAGCTGGCCCTCGGCCTGCCCGCCTGGCGGTGGATGTTCCTCGTCGCGGTCGTGCCGTCGGTGGCGTACGTGGTCGCGGCGGTCCTGCTGCCCGAGTCGCCGCGGTACCTCGTGATGCGCGGCGACCGCGACGGCGCCGCCCGCACGCTGCGGCGCCTCCACCGCGTCCCGGAGGGCGACGCGCTCCTGGCCGTCGCGACCATCGAGGGGACGCTCCACGAGGCGCGGCCGGCGTGGTCCCACCTGTTCTCCGGGCCGGGCCGCCTCAAGCCCATCGTCTGGCTGGGGATCGCGCTCGCCGCGCTCCAGGCGCTCGTGGGGATCGACGTCATCTTCTACTACTCGACGTCGCTCTGGGCGCAGGTGGGCTTCGGCGAGCAGCAGGCCTTCTGGCTCTCGGCCCTGACGTCGCTCGTCAACGTCGCGGCGACCGTCGTCGCGATCTTCCTCGTCGACCGCGTGGGGCGGCGTCGCCTGCTGCTCGTGGGCTCGGTGGGCATGACGGTCGCCCTGGCCGTCATGGCGACCGGGTTCGCCCAGGCGCGGCAGACCGCGGACGGCGTCGTGTTCGTCGACGCGTGGGGCGTCGTGACCCTGGTCGCGGCGAACGTCTTCGTCGTGGCCTTCGCCGTCTCGTGGGGTCCCGTGGTGTGGATCCTCGTCGGAGAGATGTTCCCCAACCTGATGCGCGCCCGCGCCGCCTCGCTCGCCGCCGCCGCGAACTGGGCGGCGGGCATCGCCGTCAACCTCACGTTCCCCTCGCTCCGGGACCTGTCGCTCCCCGGCAGCTACGCCCTCTACGCGGTGTTCGCGGCCGCGTCGTTCGTGCTCGTGCTCCGCGCGCTGCCCGAGACGGCGAACCGCCCGCTCGAGGAGATGCGGGAAGAGACGGCGTCGGGTGGACATCGCTCACTTTAGGAGTGTTAAAGTGATTGCATGATCCAGAACTCCATCACCCCGGAGCAGGCCCGTCGTCAGCTCGGCCAGGCGGAGGAGGTCGCCGCCCAGGCCCACCGCGCGACCCGCTGGTACCCCTGGCTCAGCGTCGGGCACGCTGTCACCGCCCTCGCGTACACGATCGCGATCGACGTCCTCGACGCACCGTGGTGGCCCGCCACCACGGTGCTCGTGGTCGTCCTCGCCCTGCTGTGGTCCGCCGTCGCGCGGCACCACCGGGCGGCGCCGCGGCACTGGGTGCGCGACATGGGCATCGCCCTGATCACCTGGGCGGTGCTGTACTTCGCGATGCTCGACCCGGCGCTCCAGCTCGTCGGCGCGGCGTCGTCGGCCTGGTGGGTCCTCGCCGGCGTCGTCGCCGCCTCCCCGTTCGCGGCGTGCGCGTTCGCGAGCGCACGCCGGTGAGCCACCCGCGCAAGGGCCTGGACGCGCTCATCCACTCGCCCGTGCGCTTCTCGATCCTCGCCGCCCTGGCGAACGTCGAGAGCGCGGACTTCCGTTTCCTGGCCGACCTGGTCGAGCTGAGCGACTCGTCCCTCTCCCAGACCCTCACCGCCCTCTCCGACGCGGGTCTGGTGGAGATCCGCAAGGAGGCCGCCGGGCGCCGGACGCGCACGTGGGTCCGCATCAGCGACCGCGGGCTCGACGCGTTCCGGCAGCACGTGCGCACCCTCGAGCAGATCGCCCGCACCGGCGCGATCGAGCCGCGACCCGACCCGACCCCGAGAGGCACCGCACCATGACGCCCACGTTCCGTCGAGCCACCGCCGCCGACGTCCCCGCCGCGGCCCGCACCCTCGCCGACGCGTTCCACGACTATCCCTGGACCCGCTGGGCAGTCCCGGAGGACGGCTACCCGGAGCGCCTCGCCGCGCTCCAGGAGATCTACCTCGAGCACGCCGTCGCGCACGGGATCGTCGTCGTCCACGAGCCGGTGGACGCCGTCGTCGCGCTCATGCCGCCCGACGCCCCCGCACCCCCCGACGACGTCCAGGAACGGGTCGCCGCGCTGCACGGCGCACGCCTGCAGGCCGTGGCCACCGCGGAGCTCCCGCCGCCCCGCCCGGACGCCTGGGTGCTCGCGACGGTAGGGGTCCTGCCGTCGCTCCAGGGCACCGGGCTCGGCACCGCGGTGTGCCGGGCGGCGCTGCGCGACCCCGCACTCGGGGACGCGCCCGTCGCGCTCGAGACCTCCGACGCGCGCAACGTCACCTTCTACGAGCGGCTGGGCTTCGTGCGCACCGCGACCACGCAGGTGCACGACGGCCCCGTCGTGCACGGCATGGTCCGCACGCCGAGGCACTGAGCCCCGACGCCGAGCCGCCGCGCCGAGCGACCTGCCGTGCCGGGTCGCCCGGTGCGGCGGCCCCGCGTGGCTAGTGGTCGCCCGCGCGCACCCGGTCGACGGCGGAGCGCATCTTGCGCGCGTTCACCGCGAGCAGCACGTCCCGGTACTGGGCGGCGCGGTGGAGCTGGCCCTTGAGGTCGTTCGACGACGCGCGGTGGCGCAGGTCGCACGGCACCTCGACCGCCACGTACCCCTTGCGGAGCAGGTCGATCGTCATGCCCGTCTCCACGCCCCAGCCGCGCGCGAGCGGGGTCGCGGCCTCGAACGCCTCGCGCGTGAGGCACCGCATCCCGGAGAGGGGCTGGGTCGGGGTCCACCCCGTGAGGGACTGGATCGCGCGGCGCGCGGCGCCCACGACGATCCCCCGGCCCCCGGCACCCGGCTGGGGCGGGAGCAGCGCGATGGCCACGTCGGCGTACCCGTCGAGGACGGGCGCGACGAGCGGCGCGGTGTTCACGGCGGTCTCGCCGAGGTCGCCGTCGATGAAGAGCAGGAGGCGCGGCGGGCGGTCGGCCGCGTCGCGCATCGCGACGACCGCGGCTCCCGTCTCCATGGCCGCGGCCTTCCCGCGGTTGTGGGAGTGCCGCACGACGACGGCCCCCGCCTCGCGCGCGACGTGCTGGGTGTCGTCCTCGCTGCCGTCGTCGACGACGAGCACGAGGTCGACGTGCGGGATGGCCTTCGCGGCGCGCACGGTGGCGGCGATGCGACGCGACTCGTCCTTCGCGGGGATGATCACCGCGACGCGCTGGCGGACGGCGCGGCCCGTGCGCCCGTCGCCGGCCACCGGGCGCGGCGTGCGCGCCCGGGTCCCGGACGCCGACAGGTACGTCGGCGGCGTGCTCGCCGTGCTCGTGGGGGCACTCCCCGTGTTCTTCCCCGTATCGGTCGACCGATGGTCCGCGTTCACGCCGTCCAGCCTAGTAGTGCAAAGAGTTGGCCGCAGATGTGTCGTCGTTCCACCAGCGGATCCGCTCGGGATCTCCGCAGGACGACCGGGCTGCGTTCCCAGGTCTCCCGGATCCTACTCGACGCGAGAGCCCGCCGACAGGGGCGTCGGCGGGCTCTCGGGGTGGTCGCGCTCCCGCGTCGTGCGCTCGCGCGGGGTGCTCCGGGTCAGCGGAGCGTGACCTGCCGGGACACGATGCCCGCGCGCGCACGGCGCTCGTTCGCGTCGAGCGGCTCCGTGACCGCGAGCGCCTCGGTGAGGCGGGCGTCGAGCTCCGCGACCGGGCCCTCGAGCTCGTCCGCCTCCGTGCCGCGCGGCAGCTCCCACACGGGGACGAGCAGGCCGCTCGACCGGAACGCGCCGACGAACTTGCCGCCCGCGAGGCCGGACTCGCGCTTCGCGTGCAGGCGCGAGATCGCGTCGATGAGGGCGTCCTCCGGCTCGGGGCGGGCCCAGCGCAGGAACTCGCGCGACATGCGGCACCAGTACGCGGACTCGACAGCGTCGAGCTTGACGGTGGGCACCATCGACTCGGCCGCCTGGTCGAGCGAGGCGCGCAGGTCGGGCGTGATCTCCGCCGACGGGTCCAGCCAGAAGGCGAAGTCCTCGTGCACGGTGACGTCGAACGGGACGGAGAGGTCGAGCACGTCCTGGAGGCGCGGGCCGGCGTCGGGCAGGGCGCTCGTCTCGATGGACGTGCCGGGCTCGGCGTCGATCGCCTCCAGGAGCGCGGCGGCGAGGTCGCGGCTCGTGTCGCCGGAGCCGGCGAGGGTCTGGACGGCGAGGAGGATCGTGCCGTCCTGGCGGTGCAGCGCGGCCCAGCCGGCGGGCAGGACCGTCACGACGAGGACGTCGCGCGCCCCGTGCTCGGCGGTCGTGCGCGCGGTCGCGGTGGCCGAGGGGACGACCTCGCGCATCGCGACCCAGTCGGTCTCGCCGGGGAGCCCCTCGAACGGGCGCAGCACGAAGTCGGGCGTGGTGTTCTTGGCCATGCGCGGCAGTCTACTGGCGCGACCTACCGGCGCGGCGGAGCGGCGGGCCGGGTGCGCGGGCGCAGTCGGACGTCGGGCAGCGCGGGCGCGGGCAGGGGGCCGCCGTCGTACCCGACGACCTCGCCGTAGCGGCGGTCGCGCGCGCCGTCCGCGTACCGGGTGCCGCCGCGGTTCGGGCCCTGGTCCCCCGTGACGACGAGCTGGGCCTGCCAGTCCGCGCGGGCGCGCGCGACGTCGTCGTGCGAGCGGCCGACGAAGTTCCACCACATGACGATGTCCTCGCCGAACGGCTCGCCTCCCACGAGCACCGCACGGGCGGGGGCGTCCGGTCCCGCCTCGACGACGAGCGTCGTGCGGCCGGGCTCGACGTACCCGAGCGACGACGGCGGGACGGGCGAGCCCTCGAGCCGCACCACGCCGTCGTCGACGAGGAGGCCGTGCTCGAACGCCGGGTCCACGTCGAGCGTGACGCGCGCGCCGGGCGCGAGGTCGAGCTGCGCCCCGACGATCGGCGTGAAGGTCGTGGCGGGCGAGCGCAGCGCGGCGCCGCCCACGCGGAGCGCGCCGAGGAAGACCTGCACCCGCGCGCCGTCGACCGTGGCGACGGGGAGGTCGGCGTGGTGCTCGAACGCGGGCGGGTCCGCGAGGCGGTCGCCCGGCAGCGCGACCCACAGCTGGACGCCGTGCAGGACCGGGGGCCGCTCGCCGCGCGGCGACTCCTCCGAGTGGGAGATGCCGCGACCCGCGGTCATGAGGTTGAGCTCGCCGGGCCGCACCGTCTGGAGCGACCCGACGGCGTCGCGGTGCAGGATCTCGCCGGCGAACAGCCACGTGACGGTCTGGAGCCCGGTGTGGGGGTGCGGCGGCACCTGCATGCCGTCGGTGCCGTCGCCGATGGCGGGCAGCGGGTCGGGGCCGTAGTGGTCGAGGAAGCACCACGCGCCCACGAGCGACCGGGCGCGCTGCGGGATCGTGCGCCGCACCCGCATCGCCCGGGTGCCCCCGAGCGGGACGTCCCGGTGCTCGAGGATCTCGACCGCGGCGCGTGCACCGTCGTCGTGGGGCGCGCCGGCCGAGCAGACGCGCTCCTCCGGCCGGGTCTCGAGGTTGCTCATGGGCACGAGCGTAGGCGTGCGGGGCGGAGCCTTCCTGCGCCTGTGGACGGTCTTCGCGTCGGGCCGCGCCCGCGGGAGAATGGGGACGAGGCCCCTCGGAGCAGGATTCCGAGGGGCCTCGCCGTGTCCGCGCGACCCCGGGGCGGTCGGGCCGGGTGGCCCGTCGGGGCGCCGCTCGCGACGTGGCGGCCCGGCGCCCTCGCGTCCGGCCCGGGTGCCCGGGCAGGTGCGGTGACGCCGATCGCGGTCGGCCTTCCGGGTCCGGTAGGAACCTGCGCCGTCGCGCGCAGCCCCGCAGCAGGGGGTGGCGGGTCGTCCACCGTTCTCCGGTCGGCCGTGCCCTCGCGTGCGCGGCGGGACGTCGTGCGGTCCTGGCGGGGCCGTCAGACCCCTGCATGATGCGTGCCGGAACCCCGTCGTCCGTGTGCGCCCGTCCGGGCCGTTACGGACGTTTGTAGTCCTCGGCCCGGGGGTCTGCAAGAGTTCCCACCGTTGTCATTTGGGCCGCCCGGATGACCACAGGTTCGTCCACAGGACGCCCCGCGCCGTTCCCACGCTGCCCACAGGCCTGTGGATGAATTCTGTGGACAGATTTCGGCGCGGACCCGGCCCGGCCGGCCCCTCGGCGCGCCCCGTGCGCACGCGCTCAGACCCAGAACCGCGCCGTGGGTGCCGCCGCCGGGGAGAGCCGCTCGTCGAGGTCGAGGTCGCGCACGACGAACCCGCCGTCGTCGACGAGCGTCCCCGCGAGGCGACCCTGGAGCATCGCCGCGAGCCGGGCGAGCAGCACCCGGGCGCGCGAGCGCGCGAGGACGTGCAGCCCCGAGGGCCGCTCGACCGCGAGCTCGTCCGGCTCGGTCGGCACCCACGTGAGGCGGTAGGCGTGCGGCCCGTGCTCGCGCCAGTCGAGCCCGTCGAGGGCGAGCGGGACCTGCGCGACGCGTCGGGCCTCGAGCCGCACCCCGCCGTCGTACGGGGTCTCTCCCGACAGCACGTACTCCGCGAGGCCGTCCGCGCCCGCCCGCACGGCGACGACCCTCGCGCCGGGGACCGTCGTGCGCAGGACGCCGAGCGCGTCGTCCGGCCCGAGCACGTGGGCGCTGTGGAGCGTGAGGTCGACGCCCGACGCCGGGTCGGGCGTGAGCACGGCCCGGCCGTCCGCGACGACCGCGCCGCCGACGCGCCGGGCCGCGGCGACGGCCCAGCCCAGCACGCGGAGCTCGAGCCCCTGCGGCAGCCCCGCCGGGAACGCGCGCACCAGCCCGTCGCGGTCGTCGGTCGCGGCGACCGCCGCGGGCGCGAGCCGCGCGTCGGGGTGGTCGACGTGCAACGCGTACGCCTCGGCGCTCCCGCCCGCGAGGCCGAGCGCGTGCGTCTGCGGCGGGGTGAGCGCGAAGGGCCCGACGACGCGCGCCCCCTCGGCGAGGCGCAGCTCGCCCGGTGCGACGACGCCGTCGGGCACGACGCCCCGGAACCGCGCGCCGGCCATGGGCCGCGCCGCGCCCCCGCCGCCCGGCGGGGTCGTCCAGGCCGCGCCGGCGAACCAGGCGCGCGCGAGCGCGTCCACGGGCGTGCGGGCCGCGCCGCGCGAGCGGGGCGTCGCGAGCAGGTGCGCACCGGCGTGCGCGTCCGGCACCAGGCCGACGACGGGGGCGTCCATGAACCGGAACGTAGAGCGCCCGGGAGGCGGCGGTGTTACGGCGGTGTCACGAGCGTGGGTCCGTTCGCCGGGACCCGCGCGCGTCAGGCGCCGACGTCGTGGAGGTGGTGGACGACGTCGTGCACGAAGTACTGCCCGAGCGTCCGGACCGTGAAGACCGACCCGTTCGAGCGCCGCCCGGGACGCTCCCACTGGTCGGGGACGAGGGCGTCGAAGCGGCCCGCGACGCGCTCGCCCGCGATCCGGAGCTCGCGCGCGACGACGGCCGGGTCCTGGTGCGCGTAGTCCTCCGCGACCGCCGTCGCGTCCTGGTCCCAGTTGGCGAACCGCGGGTCGTCCCCCTCGACCATGGACTGCACGCGCACGTCGAACACGGAGAAGACGTCGCGGACGTGCGCGGCGTACTCGAGCACGGACCAGGTCGTCGGGTCGGGGCGGGTCCGCGCGTCCGCGCGGGCCAGGGCCGCGACGTAGCGCGGGACGGCGTCGCGGACCGCGGCGCCCACGCGGTCGGGCGTGACCTCGGCGGCGACGAACCCGCACTCGGGGCACGGGCGCTCCATGACCCACGTCCAGTCCTTGGTGTCCGCGGGGACGGGCGGAAACTCCGGGTCCGGGGCGGCGGCGGGGACGCCCTCGGGCGACGCGGTCGTGTCCATGGCGGCAGTGTGCCAGACGGCGCAGCACCCTCCCGGGGCCCGGATCGTCGGGGATTAGCGTTCTGACACGACCTGCCTATGATGTCAGCATGCCCAAGATCATCGGAGGGTCCCTCCACGAGCACCGCGCCCAGACCCGGCAGAAGCTCTTCGCGGCGCTCTCGACCCTCATGATGGACCGGGGCTTCGACGCCATCTCGCTCGCGGACATCGCCGCCGCCGCCGGGGTCGGCCGCACCGCGGTCTACAACCACTTCCCCGACAAGGAGGCCCTGCTCCTGGGGTTCATCACCCACGAGACGGAGCAGTACGTCGGGACGCTCGAGCGCGCGCTGGAGCACGTGGCCGACCCGGTCGAGCAGCTGCGCACCTACATCCGCCAGCAGGCGCAGCTCAAGCGCATCTTCCACCTGGCCCCGGGGCCGGACCTGCGCACCGTGCTCTCGCGGACCACGCGGCAGCGGCTGCGCGAGCACGCGGAGCTCGTCGAGGCGATCCTGCGCCGCATCGTCCGGTCGGGGATCGAGGCGGGCGAGTTCCCCGCGCAGGACATCGACACGACGGTCCAGCTCGTCAACGCGTGCCTGTCCGGACGCCTCGTGCCCGACGACCCCGTCGCGCGCGAGCAGGCGATCGAGGCGACCGAGGCGTTCGTGCTGCGCGCCGTCGGAGCTGACGCGACCTCGCCCGCGCTCGCGGGCTGACGCCTGGAGCGCGCCCTCCGGGGTCGGATGACGGACAGAGGATAGGCAAGCCTCACCTCCGTGGGCTACAGTTCCTGACGCATCGTCATGACACGGCGTCAGGACGTGCTGTCCCGCCCCGACGCACCCGCAGGAGCCATCCCGTGACTGCCCTCACCCACGACCTCCACCGCGCCGACGAGTCCGTCCCGCTGTCGCAGCGGCTGCGCGAGGGCACGCGCCCCGAGCACGAGCAGGCCGAGGGCTCCGGGTTCGTCGAGCGGCTCATGTCCGGCCGCCTCGACGTCGCCGCGTACGCCGACCTCGCCGCCCAGCAGTGGGCCATCTACGGCGCGCTCGAGGACGCGAGCGCCGCGATGCGCGCCGACGCCCAGGGCGCGAGCCTCGTGTTCGACGAGCTCACGCGCACCCCCGAGATCGAGAAGGACCTCACGTTCCTCGTGGGCGCCGACTGGGCCGAGCGCGTGACGATCCACCCCGCGACCGAGCGCTACGTCGCCCGCCTGCGCACGGTCGGCGGGTCGCTGCCGGCGTACGCCGCGCACGCCTACACGCGCTACCTCGGCGACCTCTCGGGCGGGCAGATCATCAAGCGGATGCTGGAGCGCCACTACGGGCTGTCGGGCGACGGCCTCGCCTTCTACACGTTCGTCGAGATCCCGAAGTCCAAGCCGTTCAAGGACGTCTACCGCGAGCGCCTCGACGCCCTGGTCCTCACACCGGAGCAGCTCGACGAGACCGTCGCCGAGGCCAAGCACGCCTTCCGCCTCAACAGCGACCTCTTCGCCGACCTCGGCGCGGCCCACCCGTAGCCCCTGGATCGGGCGCGCACCACCCCGGCTCCGTCGACCATGCGGTGGCGGCTCGTCTGACCCCGCCGACGGGCCAGAACCCCATGCTCGCCGGGTGGCGGGTGGGCAGGTGGCGGGTGGGCAGGCTCCGGGCGGGCAGCGGGCGACCGCGCGCGGCGTGAGGTGTGTTACCTCGTCGAGGGTCGAGAACCGCCTGCTGGTCAGGTTAGGCTCGTCTTACCTGAGCGAGGTGGCGGCCGTGGCCGGTCGCGCCTCCCGCGGACCGCTCCCTGGAGAACTCCCCATGCCCCACGCTGCCCGCCCTGCGCCGCACCCCGGCTCGTCGTCGAGCCGCCCGACGTCGCCCACGGGTGCGGCGGGTGCCGCGCCCCGCCGCGCACGCCGGACCGTGACCGCGCTGGCAGGGGCGGGCGCCGTCGTCCTGCTGGGCCTGGTCGCCGCGTGCTCGCCGCTCCCCTACGAGCCGCCCGCGACGCCGTCGGCCGAGGCGAGCCAGGACGCCGCGCCCGTCGAGGCGACCCCGGCCGAGACCCCGGGCACCGCCGCGCCCGCCTGCACGACGCTCGCGGAGTCGCGGGCCGCGGGCGGCGGCTCCGACGTCGACCCCGCGTCGTTCCCCACCGGTCCCACGAGCGCGACGTTCACCGACGACGCGATCCACCCGGTCGCCGAGGCGCCCGCCCCGCAGCTCCCGGTGACGGTCGAGTCGGTCGACGGGCGGCCGGTCGAGATCACCGACGTGAGCCGCATCATCCCCGTCGACCTGTACGGGACGCTCGGCGAGATCGTGTACAGCCTCGGGCTGGGCGCGAACGTCGTGGGCCGCGACCTGCCGACGGGCTTCCCCGAGGCCGCGGACGTCCCCGTCGTCACGGGCGCCGGCCACGCGCTCGACGTCGAGGCGATCCTCGGGCTCGACCCGTCCGTGATCCTCACCGACGCGACGATCCTCACCGACGACGTGCGCGGCCAGCTCGAGAGCTCGGGCATCCCCGTCGTGTACTTCGACGAGGCCCGCACGCTCGACGGCGTCGACGACCGGATCCGCGCGGTCGCGACCGCGCTGGGCGTGCCCGAGCAGGGCGAGGCGCTCGTCGAGCGCACGGACCGGCAGATCTGCGCGGCCCTGGCCGCGGTGCCGCAGGACACCGGGACGCCGCGCGTCGCGTTCCTCTACCTGCGCGGGTCGAACATCAAGATGCTCTTCGGGCCAGGCTCCGGAGCCGACGACCTGATCCGCGAGATCGGCGGCGAGGACGCCGGGACCGCGATCGGCCTCACGCAGCAGTACGCGCCGGTCACGAGCGAGGCGATCATCAGCGCCGCGCCCGACGCCTACCTCGTCATGACCGACGGGCTCGAGTCGATGGGCGGCCTCGACGCCATGATGGCGATCCCCGGCCTCGCGCAGACGCCCGCGGGCGAGGCACGCCGCGTCGTCGACATGGACGGCTCGCGCCTGCTCACGTTCGGCCCCCGCACCGGGTCCACGATCGCGTCGCTCGTCGAGGCCTTCTACGGCGTGCCCGCGCCGGAGCTCCCGGCGTCGTGAGCGCGCCCGCCACCCGCCCCCTCGGCACGCCCGAGGACGCGCCCGGTCCCGAGGGCGCGACCGTGCCCGACGGCGCCCGGCGCCCCGGCGGCCGGCCCGCCCGGGTGGGGCCCGCCGTCGGGCAGCAGCGCCGCCGCGCGGCCCGGTGGCTGATGGTCGGGCTGGGCGTGGCGCTCGCGGTGCTCACCGTCGTGTCCGGCATGACGGGCCAGGTGCCCGTGTCGCCCGCGGAGGTGCTCGGCTCGCTCGCGCACCACGTCGGGCTCGACTGGGGACCCATGCCGTCGCACCCGCAGGGCGAGAACGCGCTGTGGGTCGTGCGGTTCCCGCGCGTCGTCCTGGCGATCGTCGTGGGCGCGGCGCTCGCGTGCTCGGGCGCCCTCATGCAGGGCGTGTTCGGCAACCCGCTCGCCGAGCCGGGCGTCATCGGGGTGTCCTCGGGTGCGGCCGTCGGCGCGTGCGCGGTCATCGTCACCGCGGGCGCGCTCGTGCCCGGCACCTGGGTCGCCGCCGCGGCGTTCGTCGGTGGTCTCGTCACGACGTTCGTCGTCTACGCGCTCGCGCGCGCCGGCGGTCGCACCGAGGTCGTGACGCTCGTCCTCACGGGCATCGCGGTCAACGCGTTCGCGGGCGGGATGCTCGCGTTCTTCACGTTCGTCGCCGACCCGGCCGCGCGCGAGCAGATCGTCTTCTGGCAGCTCGGGTCGCTCGGCGGCGCGACGTGGCAGTCCGTCGCGGTCGTCCTGCCGATCTCCGTCGTCGGCGTCACCGGTGCGATGCTCGTGCGCCGCAGGATGGACCTGCTCGCGCTCGGCGAGCGCGCCGCCCAGCACCTCGGGGTCGACGTCGAGCGGCTGCGCCAGCTCGTCATCGTCCTCGTCGCGCTGCTCGTCTCCGCCGGGGTCGCGTTCACGGGGATCATCGCGTTCGTCGGTCTCGTCGTGCCGCACCTCGTGCGCATGGTCTGCGGGCCGAGCCACCGCACGCTCATCCCCGCGTCCGTGCTGGGCGGTGCCGTCGTGCTGCTCGCCGCCGACCTCCTCGCGCGCAGCGCCGTCGCGAACGTCGAGCTGCCGCTCGGCATGATCACGTCGCTCGTCGGCGGGCCGTTCTTCTTCTACCTGCTGCGCCGCACGCGCTCGCGCCAGGGAGGCTGGGCATGAGCGACCTGCGCCACGAGGGCTCGTCGTTCCTCGGCTCCCTGCGCACCGCCGTCACCGGTGCCCGACGGCGGTCCCGCCTCCCGGGGCGTGCCGCGCCCGGCGACGTGGTCACCGCCGCGCACGGCGTGTCCCTCACCCTGGGCGAGGCGCCGATCCTGCGCGACGTGTCGGTCGACGTGCGTGCGGGCGAGGTCCGCGCGCTGCTCGGCCCGAACGGTGCCGGGAAGTCGTCGCTGCTCGGCGTGCTCACCGGCGACCTGCGGCCCGAGGCCGGCGACGTCACCGTGGACGGGCGTCCGCTCGCCGCGTGGACCCCGACCGAGCTCGCCCTGCGCCGGTCGGTCATGCTCCAGCAGGTGTCGCTGAGCTTCCCGTTCACCGCCGTGGACGTCGTGCGCATGGGCCGCTCGCCGTGGCGCGGCACGCCGTCCGAGGACGAGGACGACGCCGCGGTCGCCGAGGCGCTCGCCGCGACCGACGTCGAGCACCTCGCCGACCGGCACTTCACCTCGCTGTCCGGCGGCGAGAAGGCCCGCGTCGCGCTCGCGCGCGTACTCGCGCAGCGCACCGCGCTCCTCATGCTCGACGAGCCGACCGCCGCGCTCGACCTCAAGCACCAGGAGCTCGTGCTCCAGCTCGCCCGGGCGCACGCCGCCGCGGGCGGTGCGGTGGTCGTCGTCGTGCACGACCTCTCGCTCGCGGCCGCGTACGCCGACCAGGTCACCGTCCTCGCGGGCGGGCGCGTCGTCGCCGACGGCGGGCCGCGCGACGTCCTCACCGCCGAGCTGCTGAGCGACGTCTACGACTACCCCGTCGAGGTCGTCGACCACCCGGGCGGCGGCGCGCCGATCGTCGTGCCGCGCCGCTGAGGACGACAGGGTCGGGAGCACGACATCCCCCACGCCTCTCCACGATGCGCAACCCGGGGGATCTTCTCTGCGCGGGGTCGAAGACCGTGGAGCACCGCCCGGCGAGAGGGTCCGGCCTAGCGACTCGCCCCGACGCCGCCGGGGAGCACCTCGTAGCGGTCGGGCACGGCCGTGAACGACCCGCGCCCGCCGGTGATCGAGCGCAGGTCGAGCACGTAGCGGGTCAGCTCGGCCTCGGGCACGAGCGCGTCGACGCGCACGCGGCCGTCGGGCAGGGAGTCGGTCGCGGTGATGTGGCCACGGCGCGCGGAGAGGTCGCCCATGACGTCGCCCTGCGCGTCGGGAGGGACGGTCACGGTCACCGCGGAGACGGGCTCGAGCACGACCGTCCCCGCCGTGGCGAGCGCCTCGCGCACCCCCACGCCGCCCGCGGTGCGGAACGCCATGTCGGACGAGTCGACGGAGTGCGCCTTGCCGTCGAGGACCTCGACGCGCAGGTCGACGACGGGGAAGCCGTGCGGCCCGCCGGCCTCCATCGCCTCGCGCGCGCCGCGCTCGACCGCGGGCAGGTACTGGCGCGGCACCGACCCGCCGACGACGGAGCTGACGAACGCGAACCCCTCGCCGCGCGCGAGCGGGGAGACGCGCAGCTGCACGACGGCGAACTGCCCGTGCCCGCCGGACTGCTTCTTCACGCGGCCTTCCGCCTCGACGGCGCGCGCGATCGTCTCGCGGTACGCGACCTGGACGGGCTCGGTCGTGACACGGACGCCGAAGGACCGTTCGAGCCGTTCGACCGCCACCGCGAGGTGCGCGTCCCCGAGGCCGCCGAGGACCGCCTGCGAGCCGGCGAGGTCGACGTGCAGCGTCGCGTCCTCGGCGCGCAGCCGCGCGAGCGCGGCGGACAGCTTGTCGTCGTCGGACTGCGACACGGGCCGCAGCGCGAGCGTGTACACCGGGGGCCGCGGTGGCAGGTCGCGCGCCGTGACGGGCATCCGGCGGCCCGCGAGGAGCGTGCCGGTCGACGCGGCGGAGACCTTCGCGACGGCGGCGACGTCGCCCGCGACGACACGGTCCACGGCCAGGTGCTCGCGACCGCGCAGCCGGAAGAGCCCGTGGACGCGGTCGTCGGCACCGGTGGCGGTGCTCACGAGCCGGTCCCCTGTCGCGACGGTCCCGGAGAGCACCTTGAACACGGACACCTGCCCGACGAACGGGTCGACGACCGTCCGGAAGACGTGGACGAGCGCGTCGCCCGCGGGGTCGGCCGCGACCTCGGACGTCACGACCTCGCCCGACCCCGCGTCGTCGGGCAGCACGACGACGGCCGGGCGGTCCGCGGGGGACGGCCCGAGCTCGCACACGAGGTCGAGGACCCGGTCCACCCCGACGCCGGTGACGGCGGACGCGAGCAGCACCGGCACGGCCTCGCCCGCCAGCACCTCGTGCGCGAGCGTGCGCTCCAGGTCGGCCGGGCCCGGTTCGTCGCCGCCGAGGTAGGCCTCGAGCTGGTCGTCGTCGTGCGTGACGATCTCCTCGACGACCTCGTCGTGCAGCGCGTGCTCCTCGTCGCGGACGTCGGCGGGGACCTCCTCGTCGTGCCCCTGCCAGGCCCCCTGCCCGCCGCCGTACTCGCGGGCGCGCTCGGTGAGGACGTCGGCCACGCCGTGCAGCGTCTGCTCCTCCCCGAGCGGGAGCTCGAGCGGCGCGAACGGCGCGTCGAACACGGCCCGGAGCGCGGCGAGGACGGTGCGAAAGCTGGCCCGCGCGCGGTCCTCCTGGGAGACGACGACGAGGCGGGGGATCCCCGCCTCGTCGCACCGCCGCCAGACCTCCTCCGTGCCCGACTGCACCCCGTCGACGGCGCTCACCACCACGACGGCGAGGTCCGCCACCGCGAGCGCCGCGTCCACGGACCCCGCGAAGTCGGGCGAGCCGGGCGTGTCGAGCAGCGTGACCTGGTAGGTCGTGCCGTCGGGCGCGCGCCAGTCGAGGTGCGCGACGCCGAGGCTCACGGAGATGCCGCGCGCGACCTCCTCGGGCTCGTGGTCGCACACGGTCGTGCCCTCCGCGACGGAGCCCGGGCGCGGGACGACGCCCGCCCGGTGGAGGAACGCCTCGGCGAGCGTGGTCTTGCCCGACCCGCTGTGCCCGACGAGGGCGACGTTGCGGGTCGTGGCCGGGCCGGTGGACGTCGACGTCGTGGCCATGGCTGCCTCCTGGCGGGCGGCGGGGCGCCGTGTCCCGCCGGGGTTCCAGGCTAGCCGCGATGTTCCAGACGAGGTTGACCAGCCGAGCGACCGGGCTGGATGCCGGGCGAGCTGGCGTGCGGGCGGTGGGGGCGGCATTCTTCGACGTCTGCGGCGGGAGCGAAGCGGTTCCTGGACAGCTCTAGCTCACCACCGGCGGCCTTCGTCCGGTGACGCGCCCACGTCGTCACGGCATCAGGACGAGATGACCTCCCTGGAAAGCGCACCTAGCCGGAGGTGTAGAAGCCTTCGACGTAGGACATGAACTCTTGCTGCTCAGCGCGGGTGAGCATGCCGGGTTCGAACCGTACGACGATCCAGTTGGACCGGCGAGCGTCCGGAAGCTGGTTGGACGCTGCTTCAGCGTCGTCCTGACTGTCGAACATCATGACGGTCGCCGTGTCTGCCTCGACAGCCCAGCGACAGGGGACGTCGTCCGTGCAGGTGTCGCTGGTCGCGTCGCGGGCGCCTGGCAGGAGGAACGGGTCCCCCTCCTCGTGGGGGAGAAACGTCGACTGGGGGATCTCGTCCCTGGTGTCCCAGATGGCCATGCCGAACGCGACAGCTGCCCCAGCAAGGACCGCGATCAGCGCACCTAGTGCGATCCAACGCCCTCGTGTCACCGGGTCTACCAGTTGCACTTGGGGCTGGCGGCGGACGCGAGCCAGTTGGACTTGTTGACACGAGCCTTCTCCAGGTCCCAGTGCAGACCGGCCAGCCAGACCGCGTACCCGAAGACGACGTGGCACTGATACTGCTGCTTCAGCGTCGCCTCGTCGTCAGCCTGGGGCCGCTTCTTCAGGAGCTCGGACCAACCGGCCGAGTGCAAGATCGCCTGCCCAGAGCCGGTGGTGTACCAGTACCAGCCCCAGCCGGAGAGCTTTGCGGAGATGACGACCTGTCCACCCCACGTGCCCTTGCGGTTGTAGCCGGTATAGCCGAACAGGTCGGCACCGAGCCAAGGGTCTGCGACAACGGGGTACGCCGCGCCGGAATCCTGATGGTCCACGACCTGGGTGATCGTCGAGCCATCGATCTCATACCACGTCGGCAGCGACGCCCCCTCTGCGTCGGTCGCCCACGGTGGGGTGAAGCCACCGAGGAACTCCCCGGTCGAGGAAGTGAACTGAACGCCGCCACCTTCTACGACCTCGGCTTGGGCGCCGTCCGGCAGGCTCACCTCATAGGGGAACCGCTCAGGACTCTGCGTTGACTCGATAATCGTGGTGACCTGGACCGATCCGTCACCCTTGACGACGGGCACGGTCAACGTCTCGTTGTCGTTCTGGTACGCGACGATGCCGTCAGCGATCGGCTGAGCATCCTGTGCACTGGCGGCGTGCGGGAGCCGGAGGGACAGGCTCTCACCGCTCTGCGACGTCAGGTCCACGGCGCCTTCGGGGTCCACCGGCACGGTGACGTCAGCGACCTCGGTGGAGACGTCCAGCGCGAGATCGCCGTGCCCCTGTGATGGCGCGGTAGCGACGTCCGTCAGGACGACGCCATCTGCCGTGCCGGCAGATGCCAGCACCGCCAGCACGTCCGCTGCCTCGTCGCTGTACGCAGCGACGACGGGCGCGAGCTCAGGCTCTTCGGCAACTGCAGCCGCCGTGACTCCGCCAACGAGCGCAAGACACAACGCGCCCGCGGTCGCGCCTGAAGAACGGATCGGTGAAACTGTCCCATTGCGCGCTCCTCCAGAGCTCTACGCACCCCCCTGGGTGACGACACCAGAACCTACACGGCGCGGAGCTCGGTACCGACGGCGCGCCGCGATACGGGCTGAGTCACCGGGACGTGCCCGGGAACTGGGCGCAGCGTATCGAGGCACGCCTCTGGCGGTTCGTGTCGAAGCCGGGTTCTTCGTGCTCGGCTCATGACGTCGCACGGGTCGCGCCCGGGCCGGAGGTCCCGGCCCGGGCCCGGGGCTACAGGTGGGCGTCCGCGTAGACGCGCAGGGCGTCGCGCACGAGCGTCGCGCCCTCGACGCCGCCGTAGCTCCTCGCGAACCGCTCGTCCGCGACGTACATCTCGCCGAGGCCGACGACGTACTCCTTGACCGGTGCCGCCCCGGCGCCCGGCGTGCCGGGGATGCCGCCGAGCCACGCGACGTGGCGGCGCGCGAGCCCCTGCGCCTCGTCGGACGTCGGGTCGACGCCCCGGGCGGCCGCCGCGGTCCAGTCCGCGCCGAGCGCACGCGTGCGGTCCTGCCAGGCGGCGCGCTCGTCGTCGGACATCCCGCGCCACCAGGTGTCGCTCCGGGCGTACGCGTCCTTCCCCCAGCGGGCCTCGACCTCGTCGCGGTGCTGCGTGTGGTCGAACCCGTCGAACATGTCGTCCGCCATGAGCTCGCCACCTCCTTCCATCGTGGTGATCGTCCGTTCGACCGACGCGATCTGCCGCGCCAGCCGCTGCCGCTCCGCCCGCAGCCACTCGAGGTGGCCGCGCAGCGCCCGCACCTGGGCCTCCCGCCGCGCGGTGCCCGACGGCGGCCCGTCACCCTGCCGGGCGGGCGGGCCGTCGAGCGCCTCACGGATCGCGGGGAGGCCGAGACCGAGGTCGCGCAGGAGCAGGATCCGCTGGAGCCGGACGAGCGCGTCGGCGTCGTAGTGGCGGTAGCCGTTCGCCGCGACCCGGCTCGGGGGCAGGAGCCCGACCGCGTCGTAGTGACGCAGCGTGCGGCTCGTCGTCCCGGCCAGGCGCGCGACCTCCTGGATGGACCAGTCGGCCGTGCGGGCGCCCGTCGTCCTCATCTCCTGCTCCTCCCGTGCGTCGGTGGTGCTCTCGTGCGGCACCGGAACCACGGTAGAAGTTGACGTCACGTCAAGGTCAACTGCTTCGAGCTCTGGGCGCTCCCGGTGGCGCTCGCGGGGACGGTCTCGGGGGCGTTCTCGGCCGCGCTGCTGGAGATGCTGGTGTGCGCCACGTGGTTCCACCCGGCGTCGCGCGACGTCGCGGCGAGGAAGCACGCCCGGACGAACGCCACCTGGAGGAACAGGTCGTAGAGCAGCTCGGGCAGCACGAGCACGGCGAGCAGCCGGCCCTTCGGCCCGTTCCGCCACACCGTGACCAGGCGTTCGAGCACCAGGACGCCGCCGACGGCGAGCCACACCGGGACCACCCGGAACGTGCCCGCGACGACGGTCAGCGCCGTGAGGACGAGGAGGCTCGCGAGCATCAGCGTGCTCAGCACGAGCATCGCCTGCTGCCCGACGTATCGGGCGGTGACCCGCGTGAACCCGTACGCGCGCAAGTTGTCGAGCATCCCCTTGTACCAGCGCACGCGCTGGCGGTGCAGGTCGCGGCACGTCGGCATGAGCTCCGTCGTGCAGGACATCCGCACCGGCGACGCGAGCTCGTACCCGAGCGTGCGCAGCGCGAGGGTGAGCTCGGAGTCCTCGGTGATGGCGCCGACGTCGTACACGTCGCCGCGCCGCCCCGGGAGCCGGTCCCCGCGCGCGGCGGCGACCGCCCGCAGCGCCTCGGTCCGCACGAGCGCGGCCGTGCCGGTGAGGACGGCCGTCCGCCCGGTCACGTCGATCTGCACGCCGTACCGCTCGTACTCGTCGGACTGCAGCTGCTCGAGCACCGAGCGCGGCGGTGTGCCGCGGAAGACGCCGCCGACGGCACCCAGCTCCGGGCGCCCGTCGAGCAGGGCGAGGCCGTCCTCGACGAACGTCGGGGCGATGGTCGTGTCCGCGTCGAGCACGAGGACGTTCTCGGCCTCCACCCCGCGCAGCGCCTGGTTCAGCGCCCCGGCCTTGCGGCCGGTGTTGCCCACCGTCTCGACGACGTCCGCACCCAGGCGACGCGCCACCTCGACGGTCCCGTCGGTGCTGCGGTCGGACACGACGACGACCCGGTCGGCCGGGCGCGTCTGCGCCCGGACCGACGCGAGCGTCGTCGGCAGGGCCGCGGCCTCGTCGTGTGCCGGGACGACGACCACCACCCGTGGGAGCGTCGCCGCGCTCATCGGTGCTCCGCGAGCCGCTTGCGCAGGACGCGCGCCGTCATGACGAGCGCGAGCCCCGCCACGACGAGCGTCCAGGCTCCCACCACGTAGAAGCCCGCGATCGCTCCCGTCGTCGCGAGCACGGTCCCTGCCTGAGTCGTACCGAGCTGGTACACGATCCACCTCCTGTCGTCGTCGGTGGTTCCACCGTCCGGCGCAGGGGCCGGTACCCATCCGGGCCCCGGGCGCGGTGGAGCACCGCCCGGGACGTCGGGTGAGCACGCGGGGACCGTGGACGAGTGCTCCGCCGTCGGCCGGTGGGTACACGACGACGCCCGGCCCCCGCGGCGTGCGGCGACCGGGCGTCAGTGGTGGCGCGTCAGGTGGTCGGTGCCTTCCCGCCGTCGGACGGGGCGGAGCCGGGGCCGTCGGACGGTGCCGGCGAGGGCGCGGAGGTCTGCTGCGCCGGGGCGGCGCGGCGCCGTCCGAGGACGAACCCGACCGCCCCGCCCACCAGCAGGGCTCCGGCTCCCGCAAGGAGCGCCGCGGCACCCGGCGGGTACGCACCCACGGGCACGAACGTGGTGTCGGACAGCGGCGCGTACGCGAACCAGCCGAACGACGTCGGGCGGCTCGCGACCCAGAGCGCGGCGAGCAGCAGACCCGTCCCCAGCACGACGAGCGCCACCAGGACGACGGCGGCGACGCGCGGACGATACGGACGGGGCGCGGGCTGCTCGGGGGCGGTCACGTCCGCCATCGTCCCGGGCGGCGACGCCGTCGGCAACCGTCTGCGGCGCTACTCCCCCACGGTCCCGTCGATCGCCTCGCGCAGCAGGTCGGCGTGGCCGTTGTGCCGCGCGTACTCCTCGACCAGGTGCACGAGGATCCAGCGCAGCGTCCAGCGCTCGCCCGTGTGCCGGTCGGCGCGCGCGCTCAGCCGGTCGAGGCCCCCGTCCCCGAGCGCCGCGTCGAGCACGGCGTCCGACGCCGCGACCGCCCGGTCGAACAGCATGCGCAGCTCCTCCGGCGAGTCGCCCGCGGCGGAGGTCCAGTCCCAGTCGCGGTCGTCGGCCCAGTCCGCCGTGTCGAACGGGGGGATGAGCGCCTCGCCGAGGAGCACCTGCGAGAACCACTGCGACTCGACGAACGCGAGGTGCTTGAGCAGCCCACCCAGCGTCATCGACGACGGCCGCAGCCGGTGCGCGAGCTCTGCGGCGTCGAGCCCGGCCGTCTTCCAGCGCAGCGTGTCGCGGTGGAAGTCGAGGAAGCCGCGCAGCGTGGTCACCTCGTCGGCGGCGACGGGCGGGTCGGTGCGGTGGTCGGTCACGGCGCCACCCTAGCGACCGCGCCCGGGCGCCCGCTCAGGGCAGCTCGGCCTCCCACGCGAGCCACTTGCGCCGCACCGCCGCCTCGACGTCGACGCCCTGGGACCGCGCGAGCAGGAGCAGGTGCGCCAGCACGTCGGCGACCTCGTCCGCGAGCGGCGACGCCGCGCCGTCGGGCACCATCTCGCCGTCGGGCGCCGAACCCTCCGGAGCCCCGCGGGGGCGGGTGCGCCCCGTCGCGACGAGGAACGCCTGGGTGAGCTCGCCGACCTCCTCGGTGAGCTTGAGCATGAACCAGTCCGGGTCGCGGTCGACGCCGAACTTGCGCGCGTACAGCGCCGACACCGCCTCGACGCGCTCGCCGAGCGCGGGCAGGGTGAGGGGCGCGTCGTCGTCCATCGCGCCAGTGAACCATCTGACGCCTCCGACCGTTCGGCACCCACGGCCCGCGTTCGGCAGCACGAGGTGCCGACCCGCGCGCGACGTACCGAACCCCGGCCTACCGCACGACGAGCGCGACGACGAGCAGCAGCACCGTCGCGACGATCTCCCCGATCCCGACGGCCTTCGGGCTCATCGGCCGTCCCGGCAGCACCGCCGCCCGCACGGTCGCGGCGGCGAGGAACGCCGTCGCCCACCACCACGTGGGGTCGTGCACGACGGCGACGACGCCCGCCGCGACGGCCACCACCGCGTGGTACGCGACCGAGGCGACGACGTACGACCGCACGCCGCGCTCGCGGATCATCGTCTTGACGTAGAGCACCGTGCCGAACAGGTACGCGAGGAGCAGCGCGGCGACCAGCCAGACGACGGCCGGGACGGCGAGCACGGACGCGCCCGCGGGCCGGCACGCGGTGTACGCGACGGCCGTCATGAGCGACGCCGCGACCGTCATGGCTCCGCCCGCGGCGACGGACCGCTCGGTGCGCTGCGCAGAGGCCCACAGCCCGAGCGCGAGGAACGGCACGAACGCGGGCGCCCAGGCCGCGAGCGCCGGGTCGAGCGCGAGCACGACCGCGCCGAGCACCGCGGCGAGCGCGCCGTAGGTGAGCATCGGGCGCCGGTAGCGCGGTCGGCGGCGCGACTTCAGCCACAGCCCGGCCGCGAAGTAGGCGAGGTACCCGACGAGCCAGAGCGCACCGAGCGCGAGGGCCACCGGGCGGAACCCGGCGTCCTGCACGCCGCGCACCGTGCCGACCACGAACGGCAGCAGGAGCATGGGCCACGCACCGTGCTGGTTCGGCACCCAGCCGGGCGGACGTCGGGCCACGCCACGAGGCTAGCGCCGCGTCGGCCCGTTCCGGCCGCGCGGAGTCCCCCGTCCGCGCGGCCGCACGTCCCGGTCCCCCGGGACCTTCGTCCTGACCTTCGACGGCGTCGCGCGGCGCGCCGCCGGCCGGCGTCACGCGCGGTCCCCGGACTAGATATGGTGGCGCAGCCGTGATTCACACCCCACATGTTGGGGTACGGTCCGTCGCGCAACCCCTGCGCCTCGGCGAGAACCCGGTGGGCAGAGGGGACGAGCGATGACCGCCATCGAGCTCGACCAGGCAGCACCGCACCGCACGACCGCCACGTTGGAGGTCCTCAAGCGCGACGGCCGGCGACGGCCGTTCGACGACGCCCGCATCCGCGCCGCCGTGACGAAGGCGTTCACGGAGGTGCACGGCGACCTCACGGCGACGCACCGGCACCGCGTGGCGGAGGTCGTCGACCGGGTCGACGCGGAGATCGCCGCGCGGTTCGACGCGACCGTGAAGATCTACGAGATCCAGGGCGTCGTCGAGCACGTGCTCCTGGAGTCGCACGAGTACGACGTCGCACGCGCCTACATCGACTACCGCGTGCAGCGCGACTTCGCGCGCAGCCGGGCGACGGACCTCAACCACTCGATCGTGCGGCTGCTGGACAAGGACTCCACGGTCGTCAACGAGAACGCGAACAAGGACAGCGAGGTCTTCAACACCCAGCGCGACCTCACGGCCGGGACGGTGGGCAAGGCGATCGGGCTGCGGATGCTCCCGCCGCACGTCGCGAACGCGCACCAGAAGGGCGACCTGCACTACCACGACCTCGACTACCACCCCTACGCGCCCATGACGAACTGCTGCCTCATCGACTTCCGGTCGATGCTGTCGAGCGGCTTCCGGATCGGGAACGCGCAGGTGGAGCCGCCCCGCTCGATCCAGACCGCGACGGCGCAGATCAGCCAGATCATCGCGAACGTGTCCTCCAGCCAGTACGGCGGGTGCTCGGTCAACCGCATCGACGAGCTCCTCGCCCCGTACGCCGAGCGCAACCTGGAGAAGCACCTCGCGGACGCGCGCCGCTGGGTCGCCGACGAGTCCGCGCACGAGGAGTACGCGCGCGAGAAGACGCGCAAGGACATCTACGACGCGATGCAGTCGCTGGAGTACGAGATCAACACCCTGTTCACGTCGAACGGGCAGACGCCGTTCACGTCGGTCGGGTTCGGGCTCGGCACGGGCTGGCTGGAGCGCGAGATCCAGCGCGCGATCCTCCAGATCCGCATCCGCGGGCTCGGCAGCGAGGGCCGCACGGCGATCTTCCCCAAGCTCATCTTCACGCTGCGCCGCGGGCTCAACCTCGACCCCGGCGACCCCAACCACGACCTCAAGCAGCTCGCGGTCGAGTGCGCGACGAAGCGCATGTACCCGGACGTGCTGTCGTACGACAAGATCGTCGACCTCACGGGCTCGTTCAAGGTCCCCATGGGCTGCCGGTCGTTCCTCCAGGGCTGGCAGGACGAGCACGGCGAGGACGTCTCCGAGGGCCGCATGAACCTCGGCGTCGTGACGCTCAACCTCCCGCGCATCGCGCTCGAGGCGGACGGCGACCTCGACGCGTTCTGGCGCCTGCTCGACGAGCGCCTGGAGACCGTGCACGACGCGCTCGTCTTCCGCATCGAGCGCTGCAAGGAGGCGACGCCGGGCAACGCGCCGATCCTCTACGTCCACGGGGCGTTCGGGGAGCGCCTCGCCCCGGGCGACGACGTCGACCGCCTCTTCCGCGACGGCCGCGCCACGGTGTCGCTCGGGTACATCGGGCTCTACGAGGTCGCCGCCGCGTTCTTCGGCGGCGCCTGGGAGCACGACCCGCGGGCCAAGGAGCTGACGCTCGACGTGCTGCGGTCCCTGCACGCGCACGCCGCCGGGTGGACGGCGCGGCTCGGCTACCGGATCAGCGTCTACGGCACGCCGAGCGAGAGCCTCACCGACCGGTTCTGCCGCCTCGACCGGGAGCGGTTCGGCGCGGTGCCCGACATCACCGACAAGGACTACTACACGAACAGCTTCCACTACGACGTCCGCAAGAGCCCGACGCCGTTCGAGAAGCTCGACTTCGAGGCCGAGTACGCGCGGTACACGTCGGGCGGGTTCATCCACTACTGCGAGTACCCCGTGCTACAGCAGAACCCGAGGGCGCTGGAGGCCGTGTGGGACTACGCGTACGACCGCGTGGGCTACCTCGGCACGAACACGCCCATCGACCGCTGCTACGCGTGCGGGTTCACGGGCGACTTCGACCCGACCGCGCGCGGCTTCGCGTGCCCGTCGTGCGGCAACGCCGACCCGCGCACGTGCGACGTCGTGAAGCGCACGTGCGGATACCTCGGCAACCCGCAGCAGCGCCCCATGGTGCACGGCCGCCACGCGGAGATCTCCGCGCGCGTGAAGCACCTGCCGGACCCGGCGTCGGCGTGACCGTGGCCCGCACCCCCGGCCCCGGCTGGCGCTCGGACCGCGTCAGCCGGGGGTACGTCGCGGACTACAAGCCGTTCGTCATGGTCGACGGCGAGGGCGTGCGCTGCTCCCTCTACGTGAGCGGGTGCCTCTTCGCGTGCGAGGGCTGCTTCAACGAGGCCGCGTGGAGCTTCCGCTACGGGCGCCCGTACGACGACGCCCTGGAGGACCGCGTCCTCGCCGACCTCGCGCACCCCGCCGTGCAGGGCCTGTCCCTGCTCGGCGGGGAGCCGTTCCTCAACACGGGCGTGTGCCTGCGCCTCGTGCGTCGCCTGCGCGCCGAGCACGGCGGCCGCAAGGACGTGTGGTGCTGGACGGGCTACACCCTGGAGGAGCTGCACGCGGGAGCCGCCGACCAGCGCGCGCTGCTCGCCGAGGTCGACGTGCTGGTCGACGGCCGGTTCGAGCTCGCGCGCCGCGACCTCACGCTCGCGTTCCGCGGCAGCACCAACCAGCGCGTGCTCGACGCGCGGGCGTCCCTCACGACCGGCCGCGCCGTCCCGTGGCAACGACCCGGAGCGGCAGGGCCCCGGTCCCCGGCAGAGCCCCGGCAAGCCGAGGTAGAGGTCTGGTAGACCGAGGTAGAGATCTGGTAGGCCGAGGTAGAGGCCTGGTCATGGGCCCCGGCCTCTACCTCGGCCTACCAGAGCTCTACCTCGGCGGTGGGGTGTGTCAGACGGTCTTGCGGGTGCGGCGGATACCGACCCACAGCCCGACGGCGCACGTCACCGCCGCCGCGACGAAGCCCCACAGCACGTCGGGGTCCGCGAACGACCCGGCGAGCAGGGCGCGCTCGGCGTCGACGATGTAGGTGAGCGGGTTGAAGAGCGCCGCGGTCCGCATCCACGCCGGCCCGGCCTCGAGCGGCAGCATCATGCCGGAGAGGATGAGCAGCGGGAACAGCAGCGACTGCTGCACGCCCCAGAACAGCCACTCGCGGTTCTTCGCGGCGAGCGCGAGCGCGATCGACAGCGCGCCCACGCCGATGCCGAACAGCCCGAGCAGCAGAAGCCCGACGAGCAGGTGCAGCGGGTACAGCGTGAAGCCGAACGGGACGCACACGAGCGCGATGAGCAGCCCCTGCACGACGAGCGGCGCGAACTCCTTGAGCGAGCGCCCGACGAGGATCGCGGAGCGGTCGAGCGGCGTCGCGAGCACGCGCTCGTAGGAGCCGGTCATCATCTCGTAGAGCAGGTTCGACCCGCTCATGGACGTGCCGAACAGCGAGATCATGACGATCACGCCGGGGACGAACCACTGCAGCGTCTCGGCCGTCGACCCGCCGCCCCCGGGCGCGCCGCCGCCGAACCCGCCGACCGCGCCCGTGAGGAGCGGGCCGAAGAGACCGAGGAAGATCAGCGGCTGCAGCAGCGAGAAGATCAGCGTGAACGGGTCGCGCAGCACGAGCAGGATCTCGCGCGTGAAGACGGCCCACGTGTCGCCGAGGAACTTCGCGACGCCGGTCCGCATCGCCGTGTCGGCGCCGGCGGCCGGGGCTCCGACGCGCGCGCCCGCCAGGTCGGTCCGCGTGCTCATGCGGCCTCCTCTCGCAGGCTGCGGCCGGTGAGGTTGAGGAAGACGTCGTCGAGGCTCGCCTGCTTCAGCTCCGCCGAGCGCACGGCCAGCCCCGCGACGCGCAGCGCCTCGATGGCCGCCGGGAGACGGTCGGCGCCGTGCGTCGTCGAGATGCGGGCCGTCACCACGCCGTCCGTGCCGGTCGTGGTCTCGACCCGGCCCGCGTCCTCGGCGAGGGACGCGCGGACCCGCCCGACGACGTCGGGCACCGCTCCCGTTGACACCTCTCCCGGGGCGGCGCCACCGGGCGCCGGGACCACGACGAGCGTGATGACGTCGTCCGCGTGGTCGCGCTTGAGGGAGTCCGGCGTGGCGTCGGCGATGATCTCGCCGTGGTCGATGACGACGACGCGCTCGGCCATGCTGTCGGCCTCGTCGAGGTAGTGGGTCGTGAGCACGATCGTCATGCCGTAGCGCTCGCGCATCGCCGCGATGTGCTCCCAGAGGTTCGCGCGGGCGTGGGGGTCGAGGCCCGTCGTCGGCTCGTCGAGGAAGAGCAGCGGCGGGTGGTTCATCAGCCCGAGCGCGACGTCGAGCCGGCGCCGCTGGCCGCCGGACAGCGACTGCACGGTGCGCTTCTCGAGCCCGCCGAGGTCGAGGGCGTCGAGGAGCTCGGCGGCGCGCCGCGAGTACTCGGTGGGCGGCAGCCCGTAGAAACGGCCCTGGTTGTGGAGCTCGTCGAGCACGCGGTAGGAGAACCCGCCGCCGTTCCCCTGGCCGATGAAGCCGATGCGCGAGCGGACCCGGGACGGGTCGCGCGCGACGTCGTACCCGGCGACCTCCGCGGTCCCGGCGGTCGGTGCGAGGAGGCTCGTCAGCATCCTCAGGGTCGTGGACTTGCCGGCCCCGTTCGGGCCGAGGAAGGCGACGAGCTCGCCCTCCCGGACGTCGACGTCGATGCCCTTGACGGCCTCGACGGTCTCTTTCTTGCGGTGGAAGGTCTTGGTCAGGCCGCGGGCTCGGATCACCGGAGCCACCCTCTCGTACGCCGTACTGAAATGGAGCGACCACGCTAGCATACGGTGTACGGGAAAAGGCAAGCCTTCGTCGCACGACCGCACCGGAGGCGAGATCCCGGGGGAAGTCGGGGAGGATACGCACGTGACGACCGACCCGACCGACGCCCGCGCGGCCGACCGTGCGCCGTCGGCCACCGCGCCGACCCCGCCCGCGACCCCGGACCCCGAGGACGCCGCGGGCGACGACGACGCCGTGCGGACGCGCGGCGTCGCGGCCGCCGCGGACGCCGGGGTCGCCTCCGCGGTGCAGGCGGCCGAGCACGCGCGCGCCCAGTTCACCGAGATCGTCCGCACCCCCGAGATCACGCGCCGTCTCGCGCTCCTCTGGGACCCGCCCGCGCCCGCGACGCGCGGCCGCAAGCCGCGCCTCACGCTCGACGACGTCGTGCGGGCGGGGATAGCCGTCGCGCAGGAGGGCGGGCTCGACGCGCTGTCCATGCGCCGCGTCGCGACCGAGCTCGGTGTCGGGGCGATGTCGCTCTACACCTACGTGCCCGGGCGCACCGAGCTCGTGGACCTCATGATCGACCGCGCGTACGCCGAGCTCGACCTGCCCGCCGCCGGGGCACCCTGGCGGCCCGCGCTCGCGCAGTACGCGCACGAGCTGTGGAACCTCTACCTGCGCCACCCGTGGATCCTCCAGACCAACATGTGGCGCGCCCCGCTCGCGCCCCACGTTCTCGACGCCCAGGAGGCCGGGCTGCGGACCATCGTCGACACCGGCCTCTCCGAGCTCCAGGTCGTCGACACCCTCGGCCTCGTCGACAACTACGTCCAGGGCCTCGCGCGCGCCACGATCGCCGAACGGACCGAGCGCGACGCGACCGGCGTGGGCAACGACGAGTACTGGACGACCCTCGGCAGCTTCTGGGAGGACTGGTTCGACGTCGAGCGCTACCCCGTCATGACGCGCGTCTACGTCGCGGGCGGCTTCGACGCGCCGCAGGGACCCTTCGACGCGAGCCTCGACCGCCTGCTCGACGCCGTCGAGCTGGCCATCGACAGCGCGAGCGCCGACCGGTCCGACGACCCCGCCGCCGCGCCGGAGGACCCCGACCCCGCCGGCTAGGGAGGTCGTGCCGAAGGTCCCGCGGCACGACGCCCGTCCCGGCTGACGTGCGGGCGCCACCCCTGGCAGGATCGACCCATGGATCCCCGCGCCGGCACGCCCGCCCAGCCCAGCGACCTCATCGACGTCGACGCCGTGGTCGGCGCCTACTACGACCTCGCGCCCGACGTCGACGACCCGGCCCAGAAGGTCGTGTTCGGCACGTCGGGCCACCGGGGGTCGAGCCTCGACCACGCGTTCAACGAGGCGCACATCATCGCGATCACGGCCGCGATCGTCGAGTACCGGCGCTCGCAGGGCACGGACGGGCCGCTGTTCATCGGGCGCGACACCCACGCGCTGTCGCTCCCGGCGTGGCAGACCGCGCTCGAGGTCCTCGTCGCCGCGGGCGTCCAGACGTACGTCGACGCGCGCGACTCGTTCACCCCGACCCCCGCCGTCTCGCAGTCGATCCTCCTGCACAACGAGGCCACGACGGTCGACGGCGTCCGCACCACCGGCCCCGGCCTCGCGGACGGGATCGTCGTCACGCCGTCGCACAACCCCCCGCGCGACGGCGGCTTCAAGTACAACCCGCCGCACGGCGGCCCCGCCGGGTCCGCGGCGACCGGCTGGATCGCGGACCGCGCGAACGAGATCCTGCGCACCGGCGTCGGCAGCGTCCCGCGCGTGCCGCTGACCCAGGCGCTCACGTCCGAGCACGTGCACAAGCACGACTTCCTCACCACGTACGTCGACGACCTGGCGAACGTCCTCGACCTCGACGTCATCCGCGACTCCGGCGTCCGGATCGGCGCCGACCCGCTGGGCGGCGCGTCGGTCGAGTACTGGGGCGAGATCGGCGAGCGGTACGGGCTCGACCTCACGGTCGTGAACCCGCAGGTCGACCCCCGCTGGGCGTTCATGACCCTCGACTGGGACGGCAAGATCCGCATGGACTGCTCGTCCCCGTACGCGATGGCGTCCCTCGTCTCCGGCATGACCGGGGAGTCCGGGAACGCCGAGGGCGGCGCGCCGTTCGACGTCGCCACCGGGAACGACGCCGACTCCGACCGCCACGGGATCGTCACGCCCGACGCCGGGCTCATGAACCCCAACCACTACCTCGCCGTCGCGATCCAGTACCTCTACGGCGGCGCGCGCGAGGGCTGGCGCGACGACGCCGCGATCGGCAAGACGCTCGTGTCGTCCGCGCTCATCGACCGGGTCGCGGGCGGGCTCGGCCGTCGGCTCGTCGAGGTCCCCGTCGGGTTCAAGTGGTTCGTGCCCGGCCTGCTCGACGGCTCCGTCGGGTTCGGCGGCGAGGAGTCCGCGGGGGCGTCGTTCCTGCGCAAGGACGGCCGCGTCTGGTCGACGGACAAGGACGGGCTGCTCCTCGCGCTGCTCGCGTCGGAGATCATCGCGACCACGGGCCGCACGCCGTCCGAGCACCACCGCGACCTCGTCGAGCGCTACGGCGAGTCCTGGTACGCGCGCGTCGACGCGCCCGCGACGCTCGAGGAGAAGGCGACGCTCGGCAAGCTCTCGCCCGAGCAGGTCACCGCGACCGAGCTCGCCGGCGAGCCGATCACCGCGAAGCTCACGAACGCCCCGGGGAACGACGCCCCGATCGGCGGGCTCAAGGTGACGACCGAGAACGCGTGGTTCGCGGCCCGGCCGTCGGGCACGGAGAACGTCTACAAGATCTACGCCGAGTCGTTCGTCTCCGCCGAGCACCTGACCCAGGTCCAAGCCGAGGCGAAGGACGTCGTCTCCGCGGCCCTCGGGAGCTGACGCCCCCGCCGAGGGAGAGGCGTGGTCACGACCACACCTCTACCTCGCGGGACCAGGGCTCTCCCTCGGCGGACCGGGGCCCTACCTCGCGAGACGGGCTAGGTCGCCCGACGGCGCTCGCGCGCGTCCCACGTGTCCGTCGCGACGCGCTGGGCGTCGCGGAGCGCGCGGGCCGGGTCGACGCCCTTGGGGCAGACCTGCGTGCAGGCCCCGACCTGGATGCACGGCCAGACGCCGAACTCGGTGTCGAGGACGTCGGCGCGGTCGAGCTCGCCCGCGTCCCGCGAGTCCTCGTCCCAGCGGCGCGCCGTTGCGACGACGGCCGGGCCGAGGAAGTCGGGCGCGACGTCGAGCTGCGGGCACGCCGCGTAGCAGAGCATGCAGTCGATGCACTCGGCGAAGCCCTTGAACGCGGCGAGCTCGCCCGGCGTCTGCCGGTGGCCCGACGCCGGGTCGACGAGCGGGAGGCGCGTGGCGCCGTCGGGCACGAGCCAGGGCTGCACGGTGGCGAGCTTGCCGAGGAAGGTGTCGGTGTCGACGACGAGGTCGCGGAGCACCTCGGCGTGCGCGAGCGGCTCGACGACGAGGCCGGACGTGCGGTAGCCGCGCACGAACGTCTCGCACCCGAGCACCGGGCGACCGTTGACCATGACGCCGCAGCTCCCGCAGACCGCCATCTTGCACGACCACCGGAACGTCAGCGTGGGGTCGGCGTGGTCCTTGACCCACTGGAGCGCGTCGAGCACGGACGTGCGGGCGTCGTAGGGGACGTCGAACACGTCCCGCCTGCCGGTCGCCGCGCCGTCGGGCGACGTGCGCGCGACCTCCAGCCGCACCGTCTGCTCGCTCACGCGCCCTCTCCCTCCTCCGCCGAGAACGACGTTGTCGTCGTCTCCGGGCTCTTCCCGACAGCAACCTCGTGCTCGGCGGGAGTCCCGGAGCCCACCGGGACGTGGGTCACCTCGATCGTGCCGCCCGTGCCGAGGCGGACCTCGGAGTGCCGCGCCGCGGCGTCCGACGCCGGGAAGTCCAGCCGCTGGTGGGCGCCGCGCGACTCCTCGCGCGCGAGCGCGGCGGCGACGGTCGCGTGCGCGACGAGCAGCGTCGCGCCGAGCTCGACCGTCGTCGCCCAGTCGGTGTTGAGCACGGCGCTCGTGTCGGCGACGCGGACGTCGTCGTACCGGGCGCGCAGGTCCTCGACGGCGGCGCGCGCCCGCCGCAGGCCGTCGGCGTCGCGGTAGATCCCGGCGTCGGCGTCGAGCACGCGCCCGAGCTCGGCCCGGATCGCGGCGGGCGGCTCGGTCCCCCGGCCGCGCATCGCGAGGTAGCCGTCGGCGATCTCGGCGGCCCGGTCCACGACCGCGGGACCCGTCCGGATCGCCGAGGACCCGCCGTCGGCCCCGGGCGGGCCCATCTCCCGCGACCACGCGAGCGCCGCCTCGCCCGCCGCGCGCCCGACGACGAGCGTCTCCACGAGCGAGTTGGACCCGAGCCGGTTGGCGCCGTGCAGGCCGGTGGACGCGCACTCCCCCGCGGCGAACAGCCCGGCGACGCCGGTCGTGCCGCGCGCGTCCGTGCGGATGCCGCCCATCGTGTAGTGCGCCGTCGGGCGCACGGGCACGGGCTCGGTCGCCGGGTCGACGCCCGCGAACTGCTTGGCGAGGCCGGTCACGAGCGGCAGCCGCTCGGCGAGACGGTCCTTGCCCAGGTGCCGCAGGTCGAGCAGGACGACGCCGCCGTCGGGCGTGGGGATGGTGCGGCCGTCGCGGTCGGCGTGCCAGAACGCCTGCGACAGGCGGTCGCGCGGCCCGAGCTCCATGGTGCGCGGCACGGGCGCCCCGACGGGCGTCTCGGGCCCGAGCCCGTAGTCGGCGAGGTAGCGGCGGCCGTCGGCGTCGAGCAGCACCCCGCCCTCGCCGCGCGCGGCCTCGGTGAGCAGGATGCCGCTGCCCGGGAGGCCGGTCGGGTGGAACTGGAGGAACTCCAGGTCGCGCAGGGGCACTCCCGCGCGGAGCGCCATCGCGGTGCCGTCGCCCGTGCAGATGCCCGCGTTCGTGCTGGTCCCCCACGCGCGCGCCGAACCGCCCGTCGCGAGGACCACGGCGGGCGCCTCCAGGAGCAGCGGCTCGCCGCGGTGCTGGTCGTGCACGACGACGCCGCGCACCTGGGCGTCCGGCCCGCCCGGGTCGTCGACCACGAGGTCGAGCACGTGGTGCTCGTCGTACCGGCGGACGGGACCGTCGGGACCGGAGTGTCGAAGCGACGTCTGGAACAGGGTGTGCAGGAGGTGGAAGCCGGTCTTGTCGGCGGCGAACCAGGTGCGGGCGCGGCTCATGCCGCCGAACCGGCGGACGGCGACGTCGCCGTCGTCCGTGCGCGACCACGGCAGCCCCCACCGCTCGAGCCGGTAGAGCTCCCCGGCCGCGCGCTCGACGACGAACCGGACGGCGTCCTCCTCGCCCAGCCCGGCGCCGCCCGCGAGGGTGTCGGCCACGTGCTGCTCGAGCGAGTCGTCGTCGCCCACGACGCCCGCCGCCCCGCCCTCGGCGGCGACGGTGTGCGAGCGCATCGGGTAGACCTTCGAGACGAGCGCGACCACGGGGGTGCGGCCGTCGTCACGGGCCGCGACCTCGGCGACGGCGAGCGCCGCGCTCAGCCCGGCGGCGCCGCCCCCGACGACGACCACGTCGGCGTGCTCGACGCGCAGCGCGGTCACGGGCGTCCTCCGGTAGCGAGAGGGCGGGCGGGCAGGTCCGGTGCGGCGCAGAGCGGGGGGAGAGCGTGCCGAGGCATAGGGGAAGGGTCCCCGCGCCGCGGGAGCGGCGCAACAGGCGAAGGTCCCGGTCCGAGGCCCTGATGGGCACCGCTCCCCATCGAGCGCGAGCCCCCTCTGTGGGTAAGGTCCGTGCGGAACCCCTCCCCGAACCACCGGAGCACTCATGCGTCCCGCCCGTACTGCCGCCCGCCTGACCGTCGCCGCCGCGCTCGCGCTCGGCCTCACCGCGTGCACCGTCGCCGTCGACGGCGGGGACGCCCCGAAGACGTCCGCCCCCGAGGAGACGACGACGGAGGAGTCCGCGCCGGCCGAGGACGCCGAGGAGGCCGACGACGCCGCGGCGGAGGGGACCGAGGCGGACGGCGAGCTGCCCGACTGGGCCAACCCCGTCGCGACGCCGGGCGAGCAGATCTCGACCTTCACGGTCGGCGACGTGCGCGTCGACGTCTACCAGGTGGGCGTCACGCAGGCCTCGAAGGACGGCCTGTTCGTCGACCCGGACACCAACCAGCCGCTCATCGCGGCGGGCGACGACATCGTCTTCATCAACTACGTCATCACGAACGAGGGCGACCCGATCGACCTCGGCTCGAGCCTCGTGAGCATCGACGAGCGCTACGACGACTGGCCGTACATGCAGGGCATGGACACCATCGTCGACGACGCGCTGTACGAGGCGCAGGGCGTGCACGACGACGCGATGCACAACCAGGCGTACCGCGAGCCGTCGGTGTACCCGTTCGCGACGGGCCAGTCGTACTCGTACGCGACGAACTTCCGCTACCAGCCCGGCTCGCCGATCACGTTCGACGCCGTGATCACGCCCGTGGACGCGGAGGGCGAGCTCCTGCACGACGAGCGCATCGAGGGCGAGGGCACCGGCACCATCTCCTGACGCCGCCCGCGCCGCGCGAGAGCCCCGGTCCTGACGGGCCGGGGCTCTCGTGCGCTCAGCGGCGGGTCAGGTCCTCGTACTCAGGGTGCCGCTCGACGTACGCGCGGATGAACGGGCACAGCGCGACGACGCGCTCGCCCGACTCCCGCACGCTGTCGAGCGCGCCCGCGGCGAGCGCCGACCCGACGCCGCGCCCCTCGAACGCGGGGTCGACCTCGGTGTGCGTGAAGATCACCGCGCCCGGCTCCCGCACGTAGGCGGCGAAGCCGGCGACGACGCCGTCGTCGGTGCGGGCCTCGAAGCGGTCGCCCTCGTCGGTGACGGTGACGGTGGGCGTGCGGGGTGCGGCGCTGTCGGTCATGCCGCCATCGTCGTCGGCCCGGTGCCCGGGGACAACCGCTCGACGACCCCTGAGACGGCCGTCACGTCGGGCGTCGCGACACGAATTCGCTACCGGCCGGACGGCTTCCGGGTGCGACACTGGGACGGTGGTCCAGGATTCCCCGTCGCGCGCTGACGACCCCGAGAACCCCGAGCACCGGCGGGACGACCTGACGACCGAGGGGACGACGTCGGGCACGCCGCCCGAGGCCGACGTCCGGGCCTCCCGCAACCCCTACCGCGCCGTGCTCACGCTGCCCGGCGCGTGGCGGTTCTCCGCGGCGGCGCTCGTCGCGCGCCTGCCGATGTCGATGGTCGGCATCGGCACGATCCTCATGATCCAGGGCATCTACGGCGAGTACGCGCTCGCGGGACGTGTCGCGGCCGCGCTCGTCGTGGCGCAGGCGGTCGTGTCGCCCCAGATCGCGCGCCTCGTGGACCGCACGGGGCAGCGCGTCGTCATGCTGCCGCTGCTCGCCGCCGCGACGCTCGGGCTCGGCGGGCTCATCCTCTGCGCCGTGCTCCGCGCGCCCGAGTGGACGCTCTACGTGTTCGCCGCGGTCTCCGGCGCGACCCAGGGGTCGTACGGCTCGATGGTCCGCGCGCGCTGGACGCACATCGTGCCCGACGCGCGGCGCCTGCACACCGCGTACTCGCTCGAGTCCGCGCTCGACGAGCTCGTGTTCGTCGTGGGGCCCGTGCTCGCGACCGTGCTCGCGACGAGCGTGTCGCCGTCGGCAGGGCTCGTCGTCCCGCTGGTCGCGGCGGTCGTGGGCGGGCTGTGGTTCCTGTCCCAGCGCGCGACCGAGCCGCCCGTCGTCGTGCCCGAGGCCGGCGTGAAGCAGCGCTCGGCCATGCGGTCGACGGGGATGATCGTGCTCGCCGTGATCTTCGTGGCCATGGGCATCGTGTTCGGCGCGACCGACGTCTCGACCATCGCGTTCGCGGAGGAGGAGGGCCAGAAGGGCGCCGCCGGCATCATCCTCGCCGTGTTCGCCCTGGGCTCGCTCATCTCCGGCCTCGTCTACGGCGCCCGCCACTGGGTGTCCCCGCTGTGGCGCCGGTTCGTCATCGGGATCGTCGCGCTCGCCGCGGGCGTCTCGCTGTTCTTCTTCGTCACGTCGATCCCCGTGCTCGCGGCGGTCATGTTCGTGACCGGGTTCGCCATCGCGCCGACGCTCATCAACGGCAACAACCTCGTGCAGAACCTCGTGGCGCCGACCCAGCTCACCGAGGGCCTCGCGTGGGTCGGGACGTCGCTCGGTGTCGGGGTGTCGATCGGGTCGTCCGTCGCCGGGTCGCGCATCGACGCGGGCGGCGCGCACGCCGGGTTCGAGGTCGTCGTCGCGGCGGCCGCGCTCGCCGTCGTGCTGGTGCTCGTGGCCCTGCGGTCGCTGCGACGCAGCGCCGACCGCGAGGACGTCACGGACAGCACGCCGACCCACTGATGCGGGGTACGCCGCGAGACGGTCGACGTCGAGGTCCCGAGACGACGGACGGGACGGTTCGGCCTCAGATGATGCCGAGGTAGCTCTGCACGGCCCGCTCGAGCGCGTCCAGGTCGTCTCGAAGAAGGAAGTCGACCGGCTCCCCGACGACGTAGTCGGTGTCGATCACACGGAGCTGGTCGACGAGGAGCACGGTCTCCTGGCCGGCGATCTCGAGGACGGGCCGGAAGATCGCACGCTGCGCGCTCGTCGAGGTCGGCACGATCGTCGCGACGGACCACGGCATGTTCGTCGGGGACAAGACCACCCCGTACCGCCGACCGCCCTGCTCGTGGCCGCGGGGATCGCCGAGGTCGACGCGGTAGACGGCGCCGCGGATCACCAGGCGTCCGGCTCGTCGTCGAGGTTCTCGTGCGCGAGGTTCTCGGCATCGATGCGGGCCTGGTCGACCCACTTCTCGTGCGCGACCAGGTGCAGGCCACGGCGAACGGCATCGCTGGCGGTGACGCCTTCGTCGCGGAGGCGGTCGAGGATCCGGCGCTCCTCGGGGGTGGGTCGGAACGTGACGGAGTCGCGCTTCGCCGAGGCGCCCTCGCCCTTCCCGCCCCGCGGGGTCCCTCCGGCAGGCACGTTCTTCCCGCCCCGGGAGGTCGAGCCTCGGGGGGTCGTTCTCTCGTGCGCGGTGCTGCGGGTTCTCGTCGCCATGATCGCGACACTACGCCGGGTGTCCCACATTTGTCAGACATTGGTCTGGCGCGGATGACGCCCGCACACCCTGCCGCCAGCGCCGCCCCTCGGCTCGACGAGCACTCCGCGCCGGGTCGGCGCGATCCACGACGCCGCAAGCCCGCCGCCCGTCAGGCTGGGTCGGCGCCCGAGAGGTGGGCGCGCTCGCCCTCCTGGTCGAAGATCGTGAGGATCTCGACCGGGCCGTCGTGCGCGCCGAACGAGTGCGGCACCATCGTCGAGAACTCCGCCGCCTGTCCCTCGTGGACGAGGATCCGTCGGTCCGCGAGGTAGACGACGGCCGTCCCGGACAGGACGGTGAACCACTCGTGCCCCGGGTGGACGCGCTGGTGCTCCGGCCCGACGGCGCGCTCGGGCGTCAGGCGCATCTTCGCGACCATGGTCCCGGTCCGCTCGCGCGACAGCAGCCACGTGGTCTCCCCCGGGCGGCGCTGCGGCTCGGGCCGGATCACGACGTCCTCGTCGTCGACGGGCTCGACGAGCTGGTCGAGCGTCGTGCCCAGCGCACGGGCGATCGGCACGAGCTGGTCGAGCGCGATGCGCCGGTGCCCGGTCTCGATGCGGCTGAGCGTGGACGGGCTGAGGAAGCAGCGCGCGGCGAGCGCGTCGAGCGTCCAGCCGCGCGCGAGCCGCAGCCCGCGGATGCGCTGCCGCACGACGGCGTCGAGATCCGGTTCTTGCGTCATGAGCAAGATCCTATGCTCAGCACGCATGATCGTCCTACGGTGGAGCCATGGACCTCCCCGCCCGTCCCCGACCTGCGCCCGGTCCCGACGACCCCGCCGTCGCGGGTCCCGGCTCGACGCACCGTGCCGCTCACGCACCCGGGCACGGCCACGCACCCGGGCACGGCCACGCACCCGGGCACAGCCACCCCCACGGCGCCGCACCCGGGCACGAGCACAGCCACGGCCCGCACGACGGCGCCGGGATGGCCGAGCTGCTCGAGCTCGACGCGCTCGTCTTCGGGGACCTCCTCGACGAGGCCGTCGCGGTCGCCGTCGAGCACGCCCCGGACCCGACGTGCACCGTCCTCGACCTCGGTGCCGGGACCGGCACCGGGACCCGCGCGCTCGCGCGGGCGTTCCCGGACGCCGAGGTCGTGGCGGTCGACGCGGACGCCGCGATGCTCGACCGCCTCCGGGCCCGGCTCGCGGGGACCGGCCTCGCGGAGCGCGTGCGCACCGTCGAGGCCGACCTCGACGCCGGGTGGCCGCCGGTCGGCGTCGCGGACGTCGTGTGGGCGTCTGCCTCGCTGCACCACGTCGCCGACCCGGCGCGCGTCCTGCACGACGTCCACGACGCGCTCGCCCCGGGCGGCCTGCTCGTCGTCGTGGAGATGACCGCGACGTCGCCCGTCCTGCCCGACGGCGCAGCCCACGCCGACCTCGCCGCGCGCCTCGAGCGCGCCATGGCGCACGCCGGCTGGAACCGCTACCCCGACTGGACCCCGTACCTGACCGCCGCCGGGCTGGAGGTGGTGGACCGACGCGAGCCGACCGCCGTCGTGCCGCCGGGGCCGGACACGTCCCGCTGGGCGCACGCCACCGCCAGGCGCCAGCACGAGCACCTGGCGGACGAGCTCGAGCCCGCCGACCTCGCTGCGCTCGACGCCGTGCTCGCGGCGACCGCTCCCGGCACGACCGACCACACCGTCCGCGCCCGGGGCGGGCGCGTCGTCTGGGCCGCCCGCCGCCCCCGCTGAGTGTGTCGAACAGTCGCCGTCCGGGCCGATCCCCGCGACTAGCTCCCGCACTCAGCGAGTCCCGTCACCCTGCAGAGGAGAACCATGGACACCACGACCATCACCGAGATGAAGCTGCCCTACGACGTCGCGGTCGTCGGCGGCGGCCCCGCCGGGCTGAGCGCCGCGGTGACGCTCGCGCGGTCGCTGCGGTCCGTCGTCGTGCTCGACGCCGGCGAGCCCCGCAACGCGCCCGCGGAGGGCGCGCACAACCTGCTCGGGCGCGAGGGCGTGCCGCCGCGCGAGCTGCTGGCCACGGGCCGCGCCGAGGCCGAGGGCTACGGCGCCGAGGTCCGCGACGCGCGCGTCGCCCGCGCCGACGGCGACGTCGAGACCGGCTTCACGCTCACCCTGGACGACGGCGGGACGGTCCGGGCCCGCCGCGTGCTGCTCGCGACCGGCCTCGTCGACGAGCTGCCCGACGTGCCGGGCGTGCGCGAGGGCTGGGGCTCGACCGTGCTGCACTGCCCGTTCTGCCACGGGTGGGAGGTGCGGGGGCAGCGGATCGGGGTCCTCGCCACCGGGCCCGCCGCCGCGCACCAGGTGCTGCTGTTCCGCCAGCTCACCCCGCACGTCACGCTGTTCCAGCACACCGCCCCCGAGCCCGACGACGCCACGTGGGAGCAGCTCTCGGCGCTCGGCGTGCGCGTGGTCGAGGGCGAGGTCGAGCGGCTCGACGTCGACGGCCGGGCCGTCCGGTCGGTCGTGCTCGCGGACGGGACGTCGTTCCCGGTGGACGCGGTCGTCGTCGGGCCACGGTTCGTCGCGCGCGGCGAGCTGTTCGAGCAGCTCGGCGGGTCGCTCGAGGAGCACCCGGCGGGCCGGTTCGTGCCCGCCGACCCGCGCGGCGCGACCGCCGTGCCGGGCGTGTGGGCCGCGGGCAACTCGAGCGACCTCATGGCGCAGGTCGGGGCGTCGGCCGCAGCCGGGGTCATGGCCGGCGCCGGGGTCCACGGCGAGCTCGCGCAGGCCGACGCGGCGGCGGCCGTCGCGCGTCGGCGGACGCCGTTCGCGGCGCACGCCGAGCCTGCCGTCTGAGGCCCGGCCTCGGCCGCCGAGGGGAGCACCAGGGTCGCCCGACCGCAGCGTGACGCACGAGACGCCCGCTCGCGCTGCGCGGCCGGGCGGCCCGTCGCACGATGGAGGCGACCCCAGCCCACCGTGGAGGTACGTCATGCCGTTCGGAATCGGTCGCTCCCCGCAGGACAAGCGCAACCGCACGGTCGCCGACCTGCTCGTCGCGCAGCTCATCGAGGCGGGGGTGCGCCGGATCTACGGCATCGTCGGCGACAGCCTCAACCCCGTGGTCGACGCCGTGCACCGGTCCAACGCGGGCGAGAACGCGGGCAAGGGGATCGAGTGGATCCACGTGCGCCACGAGGAGGCCGCCGCGTTCGCCGCGGCCGCGGAGGCCGAGGTCACGGGCAGCCTCGCGGTGTGCGCCGGGTCGTGCGGGCCGGGGAACCTCCACCTCATCAACGGCCTGTACGACGCCAACCGGTCGCGCGTGCCCGTGCTCGCCATCGCGAGCCACATCCCGAGCAAGCAGATCGGCACCGGGTTCTTCCAGGAGACCCACCCCGACCGCCTGTTCACGGAGTGCTCCGTCTACTCCGAGATGATCTCGAGCGCCGAGCAGGCGCCGCGCGTCATCAACTCCGCGATCCACCACGCCTACGGCGCGCGCGGCGTCTCCGTCCTCACGCTCCCGGGCGACGTCGCCGACCTCGACGCCCCCGCCGCCGTGCCCGACGTCGCGTGCCGGCCCGCTCCCCCGCGCGTCGTCCCCGACGCGACCGCCGTCCAACAGCTCGCGGACGCGATCGACGCCGCGAAGAAGGTCACGATCTTCGCCGGGGCGGGCGTGCGCGGCGCGCACGACGACGTCCTGGCGCTCGCCGACAAGATCGCCGCGCCCGTGGGCCACTCGCTGCGCGGCAAGGAGTTCATCCAGTACGACAACCCGTTCGACGTCGGCATGTCCGGCCTCCTCGGCTACGGCGCCGCGTTCGACGCCATGCACGACTGCGACCTCCTCGTGCTGCTCGGCACCGACTTCCCGTACGACCAGTTCCTCCCGGAGTCGGTCCGCACGGCCCAGGTCGACGTCGACCCGACCCACCTCGGGCGGCGCACGCGCCTCGACCTCGCCGTCGTGGGCGACGTCGGCGAGACGGTGCGCGCGCTCCTGCCGCTCGTGAAGAAGGCGCGGTCGCGCAAGTTCCTCGACTCGATGGTCGCCAAGCACGAGAAGGCGATGACCGGCGTCGTCGGGGCGTACACGAAGAAGGTCGAGCGCACGACGCCGATCCACCCCGAGTTCGTCGCCGACACGCTCGACCAGGTCGCCGCCGACGACGCGGTCTTCACCGTCGACACCGGCATGTGCAACGTCTGGGCCGCGCGGTACATCACACCCAACGGGAAGCGCCGCGTCATCGGGTCGTTCATCCACGGCTCGATGGCCAACGCGCTCCCCCACGCCATCGGCGCCGCGGCCGCCGGGCGTGCAGGGGGCCGCGAACGCCAGGTCGTCGCCATGGCCGGCGACGGCGGCCTCTCGATGCTGCTCGGCGAGCTCGTCACGCTCAAGCACTACGACCTGCCCGTCAAGGTCGTCCTCTTCGACAACGCGAGCCTCGGCATGGTGCGCCTCGAGATGCTCGTCGACGGGCTGCCGATGTTCGGCACCGAGTCGCCGCACGTGGACTACGCCGCGGTCGCGAACGCGATCGGCATCCCGGCCGTGCGCGTCGAGAAGCCGAAGGACCTGCGCCGAGCCCTCCAGGAGGCGCTGAACCGGCCCGGGCCGGCGCTCGTCGACGTCGTCACCGACCCCCGCGCGCTCTCCATCCCGCCGAACATCACCGCGGGCCAGGTCCGCGGGTTCGCGGTCGCGATGAGCAAGGAGGTCCTCGGCGGCGGCATGGGCGAGGTCGTCTCGATGGCGCGCGCCAACCTGCGCAACGTGCCCCGCCCGTGACCGACGAGCCCACCCTCGCCGACGTCCGCGACACCGCCCGCGAGGTCTTCGGCTACCGCGACCTGCGCCCCGGGCAGCGCGAGGCGATCGCCGCGCTCCTCGACGGACGCGACGTCCTGCTCGTGCTGCCCACCGGGGCGGGCAAGTCCGCGGTCTACCAGCTCCCCGGCCTCGAGCTGCCCGGACCGACGCTCGTCGTCTCGCCGCTCATCGCGCTCCAGCAGGACCAGGTGCGCTCCCTGCTCGAGCTGGGCGACGACGACGCGCGCGCCGCCGCCGTGAGCTCGGCCGTGCCCGCGGCCGAGCGCCGCGCCGCGCTCGAGGCCGCCGCGGCGGGCGAGCTCGAGTTCCTCTTCCTCTCGCCCGAGCAGCTCGCCAACGACGAGGTGCTCGACGCCGTCCGTGCGGCCCGGCCGAGCCTCGTCGCGGTCGACGAGGCGCACTGCGTCTCGACCTGGGGGCACGACTTCCGGCCCGAGTACCTGCGCGTCGGCGAGCGTCTCGACACGCTCGACCCGCGACCGCCCGTGCTCGCGCTCACCGCGACAGCGTCCCCGCCCGTGCGCGAGGACGTCGCCGAGCGCCTGCACCTGCGCGACGCCGCGGTGATCGTCCGCGGGTTCGCCCGCCCCGGGATCGCGCTGGAGGTCGTGCGCACCGTCGAGGCGGCGGACAAGGACCGCGCGGTCGTCGAGCGGGTGCGCGCGGAGGCCGAGCACGGCGTCGGCATCGTCTACGTGGGCACGCGGCGCCGCACGACCGAGGTCGCCGACGCGCTCGCGGAGGCGGGGCTGCGCACCGCGGCCTACCACGGCGGGCTGCGGCGGGCCGAGCGCGACGAGGCCCAGCGGCGGTTCACGGAGGACGAGGTGGACGTCGTCGTCGCGACCTCCGCGTTCGGCATGGGCATCGACAAGCCGGACGTGCGGTTCGTCGTGCACGCCGACGTCCCGGGCTCTCCGGACTCCTACTACCAGGAGGTCGGCCGCGCGGGCCGCGACGGCGAGCCCGCCGTCGCGGTGCTGTTCTACCGGCCCGAGGACCTGGGCCTCCAGCGCTACTTCGCGGTCGGCGTGCCCGACCGCGACGACCTCCGCGAGGTCGCGCGCGCCCTGGGCCGGGGCGGTCCGGACGACCAGGCGTCCTCGGCGCCCGGCGGGCGGGCGCGGCTGCCCCGGCGCCTGGCGCGGCTGCGCGCGCTCGTGGAGGACGCGCGGGCGCTCGCCGGCGAGGACGCCCGCCCGGCCGCGGTGGCCGACGTCGCGCACGAGCTCGCGGAGGCCCGGCGCCGGGTCGACGACTCGCGCCTGCAGATGATGCGCGCGTACGCCGAGACCCCGCAGTGCCGGCGCCAGTTCCTGCTCGCCTACCTCGGCGAGGAGCTGCCCGAGCCGTGCGGGCGCTGCGACACCTGCTGGGCCGGGACCGCGGAGGAGAGGGCCGCCGACGACGCGTCCGCGCCGTGGTCGACGGGCACGACGGTGCGACACCCGGAGTTCGGCGAGGGGACCGTCATGGGCTACGAGGGGGACGACCGCGTGACCGTGCTCTTTGAGACGCACGGGTACCGGACCCTGAGCCTCGACGCGGTGACGGACCAGGGCCTGCTCACGGCGTCCTGACCCGCCGGTGGCCGGCGCGGGCGCGCGTCCGGCTCCGCCAGCCCGGCCGGTAGCATCGCCGCGTGCTCACCAGGACGACGGTCACGGACGACCAGCTCGCGGCGCTCGTGGCGCCCCTCGGCGAGGCGCTGCGGTCCGAGCCGCTGAGCGGCGGGATGTTCGCGAGCGTCTTCGCGGTCGACCTCGCCCCGCGGCCGGGCGCGGTGCCCGACGACGTCCCGGGCCGCGTCGTCGTCAAGGTCACGGGCGCCGACACGTCGCGCCTCCTGCGCTACGAGCACGGCATCCCCGGCACCGAGGCGGCGGCCTACCGGGCCGCCCACGCTGCGGGCCTGCCCGTCCCGCAGGTGCTGCACGCCGACCTGACGCGCGAGCACGTGGACGGCGACGCGCTCGTCGTGACGTTCCTCGACGGGACCCTGTGGAGCGCGCGCGAGGCCGACGCGGCGGAGTCCGCCGCCGTCCGCCGCGGGCTCGGGTCGTTCATGGCGCGGTTGCACCGGATCGCGGGCGACCGGTTCGGCTACCCGGCGCCCGCGTCGGACCTCGCGGCGGCGAGCTGGCCCGACGCGGTCGCGCGCATGGTCGACGCCGTGCTCGACGACGCGCTCGCCTGGGGCGTCGACCTCCCGGCGGACCGGGTGCGCGACGCCGTCGCGCGGCACCGCGACGTCCTCGCCCGCGTCGAGGTCCCCCGGCTCGTGCACGCGGACCTGTGGCCGGGCAACGTGCTGCTCGCGCCGGACGCCCCGCGGATCGTCGGCGTGCTCGACGCCGAGCGGTCGCTCTGGGGCGACCCGCTGTTCGAACTCGCAGGGGCCGACCAGCTCGGTGCCGGGCCCGTCGACGCGGACCTCCTCGCGGGCTACGCCGCCGAGGGCGGCGACCTGGGGCTGGGCGACGGCACGCCCGGCAGCGGCGACCCCGCGGCGTGGACGCGCCTGCGCCTGTACCGCACCTACCTGTCGTGCCTCCTCGCGGTCGAGGTGGTGCCGCGGGGCTACGAGGGCGACTGGGTCGAGGGGTACGCCGGCACGGCCCGCGCCAACCTGCTGCGGATGCTGGACGAGCTGGGCGCCTGAGGACTCCCGCGTGGGGAGTGCTCCCCATGTGACGTACCCCCGGATCGCCCCACGGCATGGTCGGGTCACGGTAAGGTGTGCGTACGTTCACGACAACTCCACACGCCACTCGCGCGCCGTGGCCACCCGTCCGAGGGGACCTCGCATGATCGCGTTCATCGTCATCGGCATCGCCGGACTCGCCCTCCTGCTCCTCTCGCTGCTCGTCGGCGAGATCGTCGACCTGGGTGACGGCGCGGTGTCCGGGACGACGCTCGGTGTCGGTGGCGTGGTGTTCGGCGCGGTCGGCGTGATCGTGGCGTCCAACGACCTGCCGACGTGGCTCGCGTACGTCGGGTCCCTCGTCGTGGCGCTCGTCGTCATGGTGCTCGTCCAGCTGCTGGTCAAGAACCTGCGCGCGTCGGAGGACGGCGTCCCCGTGTCCCTCGTGGGCGTCCAGGGCACCGCGACGACCGCGATCGACCCTGCGCGCGGCGAGGTCTCGCTCGACGCGGCGCACGAGCTCGAGCGCCGCCTCGCGTGGTCCGACGAACCCATCCCGGAGGGCGCGCGCGTCGTCGTGCTCGAGCAGTCCGGGAGCCGCGTGCGCGTCCAGCGGCACTACCCCAACGACTGAGGTCCGACGGACCGACCACGGCGCCCCGCGCGTCGTCCCGTGGGTGCCGCGCACCCGCACGCACCACCGGCCGGCCGGCCGGGCACGCCCCGACCGGTCCGCCGCACGACTGCCGCACGTCCTGACCTGCCCGCACCCACGGAAGGAGACGCGCCCCGGCGCGGACCATGTTCGACGACACGAACCTCATCACGACCCTGGCGATCGTCGCCCTGGTCATCGCGTTCTTCGCGGTGGTCATCTTCATCAGCAAGCGCATCCGCCGCGTCCCGCCGAACGAGGCCCTGGTCATCGTCGGCCGCGGCGCGGGCCGCAAGGAGGCCGGGGGCAGCGGGCAGAAGGTCGTCGTCGGCGGCCGCACGTTCGTCTGGCCGATCCTCCAGCAGGGCTTCTCCATCTCGCTCGAGCAGCGCCAGATCGGCATCACGGTCGAGGGCGTGGACAAGAACCGCATCAAGATCGCCATCAAGGCGTCGATCAACTTCAAGGTGCGGGGCGACGAGGAGGGCGTGCGCCGCGCGGCCCAGCGCTTCCTCTCCCAGCAGGGCACGCTCACCGAGATCATCAAGGAGTCCCTCGAGGGCTCGCTGCGCTCCATCGTCGGCGACATGACGATCGAGCAGATCATCTCCGACCGCAAGGGCCTGTCCGACCGCGTCGTCGAGTCCACGAAGGCCGACCTCTCGGAGCAGGGCCTCCAGGTCGACCTGCTCAACATCTCCGACATCTCGACGCCGGGCTCGGACTACCTCGCGAACCTGGGCCGCGCCGAGTCGGCCCGCGCCCGCCAGGTCGCCGAGGTCTCCGAGGCCGAGGCCCAGCGCGCGTCGGAGTTCGCCGTCATCGAGGCGGCCGAGCAGATCGCCGAGCGCCAGAAGGCCCTCGACCTCAAGCGCGCCGCGATCAAGGCCGACACCGACCGCGCGAACGCCGAGGCCGAGGCCTCCGGCCAGCTCGCGCGTGCCGAGCAGGACCGCCTCGTCGCGCAGCAGGAGCGCGAGGCCCTCGCCGAGCAGGCGCGCGTGACGCAGGAGCGCCTCGACATCGAGGTCCGCAAGCCCGCCGAGGCCAAGGCGTACGCGGAGGTCCAGGAGGCCAACGCGCGTCGTGACGCGGCGAACGCCGCGACCGAGGCCGACGCGTACAAGCGCACCGTCATCGCCGAGGCGAACAAGACCGCGGCCATCCAGGACGCCGAGGCGTCCGCGCAGGCCGTGCGTCGTGCCGGTGAGGCCGAGCGTGACCGCCAGGTCGCCCTCGCGGCCGGTATCCGGGCCGAGGGTGAGGCCCGCGCCGCCGCGATCGAGGCCGAGGGTCGCGCCGAGGCGGCGGCGACCGACGCCAAGGCCGACGCGCTGCAGAAGTACGGCGAGGCGGCGCTCGTCCAGGAGCTCATCGAGCGCCTGCCCGAGATCGTGCGGGCCGCGGCCGAGCCGATCGGCAACATCCAGGGCATGACCGTCGTCTCGACCGACGGCGCGTCCGCGCTGACGAAGAACGTCGCATCGGTCCTGGGCGAGGGCCAGGGCGTCATCAAGCAGCTCACGGGCGTGGACATCAACCAGCTCATCGCCAACCTCGCGGGCACGCAGCTCGCGGGCTCGGGCGACGCGCCGACCAACGGCACGTCGCACTGACCCACCCTGCCGAGCATGCGGCCGTGGCCCGTCCGGACCTCCGGGCGGGCCACGGCCGCATGGTCGGCGAGCAGGACGGCAGACCTGGGAGCGGACGGTCAGGCCCAGCCGAGGCGACCGAACGCGTTGAGCGCGAGCAGCACGCCCAGCGCCCCGAGCACCCAGCCCGTCATGTCCGTCGCGTTCTTCGTGAGCCAGCGGTCGAGCCGACGCAGCACCGGGTCGACCGCGCGCGCCGCGACGAGCCGGCCGAGCAGCAGCAGGAGCGCGGGCGCGACCATGACGACGCAGTACGCGGCGAGGATCGCACCGCTCCCGGGCCAGCCGACGTCCGACGTGGTGACGATCCCGATGGCGGCGAGGTAGGGCAGCATCGTCCCCACCTCGATCGCGACGGCCCCGAGGGCCAGCCCCATGAGCGGCAGGACCGACGAGCGTGTCCGGACCGCGCCGGTCCCGGCGGTGTCCGCCTCGATCCCCAGCGCGCGCTCGCGCCACCGCGAGATCCGGCCCGGGCGCGGGGGCGACGACGGCGCGCCCGGCCCCGCGGTCTCGGCACCGGCAGCGACGCCGGTCCAGGGGCCGGCTCCCCCGGCGTCGGCCCGACCCGCGACGGACGGGGCGGCGTCGGACTGCGCGGCCTTGCGCGCCGCGCGCTTGCTGTCGAACCGGAAGCTCAGCGCGAACAGCCCGATCCCCAGGAGGAGCTGCACGATCGCGGCGGCCCGTGTGTCGAGCGCGTCGCCGAACCGGTCGAGGAACGCGCCCGCGCCGAGCAGCACGACGATCCCGACGGCGAGATAGAACCCCGCCACCGTGCCGAGGTACACGAGCACGCGTCCCGCGCGCAGCCGTCCGGGCGCGAGCAGGAGCCACACGGGGATGAGGAGCGTGCCGAAGCTCGTGGAGTCGATGAGCGCCAGCACGACGAGCACGCCGGCCATCGCGGCCAGGCCGAGGCCCGGACCGCCGACGGCGTCGAGGTCGAGAGGGAGGTCCATGACCCGAGCGTCCCGCCCGACGCGCGGGCGTGTCGTCCGGCGAACGACCGACCCGCGCGCCCGGAAGAGGGCCCTTGTGGCGCGCGCGAGCGCCCCGTGCCGGGGCCGGGACGGGGCGTCGTACACCGTTCGAACGATCCGTCGCCGGGCGCGCTGTGCTGGGATGGAGGCGTGAGCACGCACGACGGCGGGACGCAGGACGCGCGCGCGGCCGCGCCCGGGCGGGGCGGACGCTGGCGGGCGGCTGCCGGTTCCCTGCACGGCGTGTGGCGCATCGAGGACCGCCGGAACGACCTGTTCTCGGCCGTCACGACGTTCGTCCTCGGCTGGGTCCTGCTCGAGGTCGGGCTCGTCGGGATCGTCCGCGCGTCGTTCGTCGTCGAGCCCGCGCACGCCTGGTGGCGCGTGGCGCTGCTCGCCGTCGGGTGCCTCCTCATCCTCGCCAAGCGCGCGCACCCGATCCTCGCTCTCCTCGGCGGGGTGGTCGTCACCGCCGTCGACCTGCGGTGGGGCGGGAGCCTCGCGCTCATGCTCGTCCTGTGGGACCTGCTCTACGCCGCGGCCCTCTGGTCGCGGCCACGGGCGCGCGCCTGGCTCTGGGGCGTCGCGGCGACCGTGGTGGCGGTGGGCGCCGTCGGGGCGGGCGAGGCCGCGCGCGACGTGCGGGAGTTCGTGTACATGGGGCTCCAGCTCAGCGCCCTGCTCCTCGTGCCGATGTGGTGGGCCACCAACGTGCGCACCACGAGCGAGCTCGCCGAGGTCGCGGGCGAGCGCGCCGACCTCGCCGCGCGCGAGGCCGAGGCCGCCGCCCGCACGGCCGGCCTGGAGCGCCAGCGCGCGAGCGACCTCGAACGCATCGCCCAGCTCGACCGGCACGAGGCCGTCCGGGCCGAGCGCGCCGCGATGGCGCGCGACCTGCACGACGTCATCGCGTCGCACCTGTCGACCATCGCCATCCACTCCGGCGCCGCGCTCGCCCTCCCGCCCGACGCCACGAAGGACCGCGCCGCGCTCGAGCAGGTGCGCGCGAGCGCCGTGGCGTCGCTCGACGAGATGCGCTCCATGATCCTGCTGCTGCGCACCGAGGGACGACGCGAGGGGGACGACGCGACGGACGCCGTCGCCGCCCCCGGCCGCCTCGCCGGCCTCGACACGCTCCTCGACGCCGCGCGCGCGACGACCGCCGTCACGCTCCACGACCCGGACGGCGTCGCGGCGTCGCCCCTGCCCGCGGCGGCGGACCAGGCGCTGTTCCGCATCGCGCAGGAGTCCCTGACGAACGCGCTCAAGCACGCGCCCGGCGCCCCGGTCGCCGTCGAGCTCTCCCGGCACGAGGCGGCGGTCGTGCTGGAGGTGCGCGACGACGGCGCCCCCGGCTCCGGGACGGTCGAGGCGCCGCTGAGCGCCGGCACCGGTCTGCTCACGATGCGCGAGCGCGCCGACGGTCTCGGCGGGACGTGCAGCGCCGGCCCGCTGCCCGGGGGCGGGTGGTCCGTGCGCGCCGAGATCCCGGTGGCCGGGCTCCCGAGCGAGAGGCAGGACGCGTGACGCGACGACCGGTCCGGGTGCTGCTCGCCGACGACCACGCCGCGATCCGGGCGGGCCTGCGCCTCCTGCTCGACGCCGCGCCGGACGTCGAGGTGGTCGGCGAGGCCGCGGACGGCACCGCCGCCGTCACGAACGCCCGGGCCCTGCGCCCCGACGTCGTGCTCATGGACCTGCGCATGCCGGGCGTCGACGGCATCGAGGCGACGCGCGTCATCACCGGCGAGCACCTCGCCGAGGTGCTCGTGCTCACGACGTTCGACCTCGACGAGTACGTGGACGGGGCGCTGCGCGCCGGGGCCGCGGGGTTCCTCCTCAAGACGGCCGAGCCCGCCGCGCTCCTCGACGCCGTGCGTCGCGTCGCCGACGGAGACGGCGTCCTCGCGCCCGAGGTCACCCGCCGGCTCCTCGCCGCGTTCGCGCGCGGCCCCGTGCCCGACGCCGGCCCCCCGCTCCACGCGGGATCGCGCCCGGGCGGCACGGACGGTCCCGGGAACCCCGCGGCGTCGGGCGGCGGGGGCGTCGTCGCCGACGACCGGGCAGACCCGCGGCTCGCCGACCTCACGCCGCGCGAGGTCGACGTGCTCGCGGCGCTCGGCCGCGGCCTGTCCAACCAGGGCATCGCGACCGACCTCTACATCACCGAGGCCACGGCCAAGACGCACGTCTCGCGCGTGCTCGCGAAGCTGGGCGTCGCGACCCGGATGCAGGCGGCGATCGTCGCGCGCGACGCCGGCCTGGCCTGACCCCACCCGGCCACCGACCACGCGATCGTGGCCGCCGAGCACGGGGGTGGGGAGCGAGGCCGGTCAGGCCGGGGCGAGGTCCGGGCTCTGCACGACGAGGGCGGCGTGCCGGGCGCCCGCCCGCATCGCCTCCTCGACGCCCGCGCCGCGCAGGTGCGCGTCGAGGAAGCCCGCGAAGAAGCCGTCGCCGGCGCCGTTCGTGTCGACGACGTGCGGCACGGGCTGTGCCGGGACCTCGACGAAGCCACCGTCCGGGGTGAGCGCGACGGCGCCCCGCGACCCGTGCGTGCAGACCACGAGACGCGCACCCGCCTCGACCCGGGCGGTCATGAAGCCGCGCCAGTCCTCGAGCCGGTCCCCGCTGAGGAACACGTGCGTCCCGGCGTCGACCCAGGGCCGGTGGAACGCGGACTCGCCGTCGTAGTCGTGCAGGTCGACCCAGACGTCGCGGCCGTGGGCCAGGGCGAGGTCGAGCACCGGGAGCGCGGGCACCGCGAGGTCGACGACGACGGCCCGCGCCGCGTCGAGCGCCGCGACCGTGGCGTCCCACCCCGCTCCCCGCGCCGGGACCTCGGCGGGGGCGCGCAGATAGACCGAGACGCGGCCGCCGTCGTCGTCCATGAGGTTGAGGTGGCTCTCGGTGCGGCCGTCGGGCGACGGCTCCGCGAGCACCCGCACCCCTGCGCCCTCGAGCACGGACCGGACGCGCGCGCCGTCGTCGTCCGCCCCGAGCACGGTGCGCAGGAGCACCGACCGGCCGAGGCGCGCGAGGTTGAGCGCCTTGCCCGCGGACGTCCCGCCGACCGTGTGCCGATGGGACCTGGCGAACGCCGTGTGGGGCGTGGGAGCGGGCAGCTCGTCGAGCTGGACGAGGAGGTTCCACGACGCCGGCCCCGTGACGAGGACCTCGGCCTGCGGGGGCGTCATCGGTCCGTCACCGTGATGCCGAGGCTGTGGGCGAACGTCGCGGCGAGGCGGGCGAGCTGCATCGAGTCGATGGTCGAGCCGCGCAACGACTCGATGCCGCCGAGCTCGTCGATCTCCGCGCCGCGCAGGTCCACGTGGGCGAGCGTGGCGCCCTGCACGTCGAGCCGGCGCACGCGCGTGCCCTCGAACGCGACGCGCAGCGCGTCGGACGCGACGAGGTCGAGCTCGTCGATCGTGCAGTCGGTGAACATCACGTCGCGCAGCGACGCGCCCCGGAGGTTGACGAACCCGAGCTTGCAGCCCACGAACCGCACCCCCGCCCACGACGACTCGTAGAGCTCGGCGGACCCGAGGCGCGCGCCCCGCACCTCGACCTCGCGCCACCGGCCGCGCGTCCCGCGCACCACCGGGACGTCGAGGCGCCCCAGCACGACCTCCGTGAGCGTCACCGCCCCGAGGTCGGCCTCGTCGGCGCGCACCTGGTCGAGCCGCGACGAGAACACGCTCGCCCCGTGCAGGTCGAGCCGGTCGAGGCGGAGGTCGGTGATCTCGAACCCCTCGAGGTCGGCCTCCGCCTCGAGGTCGTCGGCGTCGCCGGTCCGCAGGTCGTCCAGGGCGACCGGGTCGATCGCAGGCGGGTCGGTCGTCGACTTCTTCGGAGGCACGCCCCGAGCCTAGGCCGCGCCGCCCACGCGACGACGGGCCGCTCAGGGCTCCGGGTGGAGGGCGTCGTAACGCCAGAAGCGGCGCTGGGCCCGCACGACGAGCCACAGCACGACGACGCACGCCACGCCCCCCGCGACGGCGGCCCACGCCTCCCCCACCCAGGTCGCCTGCGCCCCGAGGACGAGCTCGCCGAGGCGCGGCCCGCCCGCGACGACGACGATGAACACGCCCTGGAGCCGGCCGCGCATGTCGTCGGGCGTCGCGGTCTGGAGGATCGTCTGGCGGAACACCGCGCTCACGGCGTCGGACGCGCCCGCGAGCGCCAGCGCGACGCTCGCCGCGGCGACGCCGCCCACGAGGACGGTCGTCGGGGTCGTCGCGCCCACGCCGAGGAGCACGACGCCGAACAGCACGATCGACAGCCCGTAGGCCGTGATCGCCCACACGATGACGCGGCCCTGCCACCGCACGCGCGACAGGCCGCCGGAGAACACGCCCGCGAGCACGGCCCCGACGGCGAACGCCGCGGTGAGGACGCCCGTCGTCGCCTCGCCGCCCCCGAGGAACACGACCCCGGCGGCGGGCAGGAGCACGCGCGGCGAGGCGAGCACCATCGCGGCGAGGTCGACGAGGAACGTCGTGCGGACGTTGGGCTGGGTCGCGAGGTACCGCAGGCCGTCGACGACGGACCGCCACCCCACGACGCGGCGCCGGCGCCCCGCGGGTGCGACGACCGCGGCCGGGGCGCCGGGGGCGGCGGGCAGCGGCGGGATGTCGGGGAGCCGCCACACCGCCCACAGCGCGGCCGTGAACAGGACGGCGTCGATCGTGTACGCGACCTGGTAGCCCCACAGGGCGACGAGGAACGCGCCGCCCAGCGGGCCGACGGTGAGCGCGACGTTCCACGCGATCGTCTGGAGGGCGTTCGCGGCGGGCAGGAGCCGGGGCTCCACGAGGCGCGGGATGATCGCGGAGCGCGCCGGGTTGTTGATCGCGAAGGCGGCGGACTGCGCCGCGACGAGCGCGTAGAGCACCCCGACCGAGTTCAGGTGCAGCCACGCCTGGACGGCGATGAGCGCGGTCACCACCCACAGCGCCGTCGAGGCCGCGAGCGCGACCTTGCGGCGGTCGTACGCGTCGACGAGCGCACCGCCGTAGAGCCCGAGCACCACGAGCGGCACGAGCGCGCAGAGGCCGAGCACTCCGACCGCGAGCGACGAGCCCGTGAGCGCGTAGACCTGCAGGCCGACGGCGACGACCGTGAGCTGCGAGCCGAGGTTGGAGATGCCGAGCCCCCACCAGAGGCGGCGGAACGGCGGGGAGATGCGCAGCGGGGTCGTGTCCGCGAGAAGACCGTTGACTCGAGCCACGACCGCCGAGCCTACGTCAGCCGTCCGGCCGCGCGTTCCGCCGGGTCGCGGGACCGACCCGGGCGTCGCCAGTGGCATCCTGGGCGATCCCTGCGAGCTCCCGGAGAAAGGTGGAACCCGTGACGCCCTCCGCTGCGTCTGGCAGTCGTGAGGAACCGACGTCGGCCGGGGTGCCGACCGCAGCAGAGGGGCGGTCGGCCATGACGGACGTCGCGACCGAGCGGTGGGGCGGCGCGCACGAGGTGCAGGTCGTGCGCGTCGGCCTGACCGCCGAGGAGCGCTTCACCGAGTTCGCCCGGGCGAGCTCCGCCGACCTGTACCGGTACGCGTACCTGCTGTGCGGGGACGCCCACCGCGCGCACGACCTGGTGCAGCTCGCGCTGGAGCGCACGTTCCGCGCGTGGTCGCGCGTGGGCGACGGGCAGCCGTTCGCCTACGCGCGCCGCGTCGTGGTGACGGCTCGCATCGACTCGTGGCGCCGCACCCGCAGGGAGGTCTCCGTCGAGCACGACACGCTCGTCGGTCTCGACGTCCGGGCGACGGGCGACCCGTCCGAGGTGGAGGACCGGGACCGGGTGGTGCGGGCCCTGCTCGCCCTCCCCGTCAAGCAGCGGCGGGTCGTCCTGCTGCGCTACGTCCTCGACCGGTCCGAGGCCGAGACCGCCGCGGAGCTCGGGATCGCGGTCGGCACCGTGAAGTCGACCGGCTCCCGGGCCCTGGCCCGCCTGCGCACCTTGATCGCACCCGAGCACGGGACGGAGACCGAGCGATGAGCACGACGCCGGAACGCAGGACCCCGGAGGACGAGGACCTCGTGGCACGGGTGCGCGCCGCGCAGACCGCCGTCGAGGTGCCGCACACGCTGGACCCGGACGCCCTGGCGCACCGCGCGGTCCGGCGCGTGCGGGTACGACGGCGCGTGGTCGCCGCGAGCGGGTCGGCCGTCGCCGTGGCGGCGCTGGTCGCGGTCGCGGCACTCCTGCCCGGGGCGCTCTCGCGCGGGACGGCGCCGTCGCCCGCCCTCGCGGCGGCCCCCGCGCGGACCACTGCGCCGACGTCGGAGGGGGCGGCCCCCGCCCCCGCGGCGCCGCCGCAGGAGCCCGCACGCTACCTGCCGGTGGGCGACGGCGAGCTGCCGGAGCTCCCGGGTGTCGAGCACGGCGTCGTCGGCACCCACCATGGGGACTACTCCGTGCAGGGCGGGCTCACGTACACGCTGCCACCCGGGGGGTGGGAGGTCGAGGGCGAGGCGTTCGGGGAGCCCGCGTCGGTCCTCTGGAGAGCCCCGGAGCACTGGGCGCCTCCGGGGTCGGAGATCCCCGCGGACGCGGTCCCGCCGCCCATGATCGACTCCGGGGCCACGGTGCGCATCGACGTCGACCCCGGGGCCGCGTCGTGGGTCGTCCCCGCCCGGGACTCCGGAGCCTGGACGGTCGAGGTCCCCGGCGCGGACTTCGTCGTGGTGACGCGGAGCCCGTCCGACGAGCCGCACCTCGTCCGCTGGGAGGCCCGGGTCCGGTACGGGGACACGGGCTGGACGGTCCGCCTGGACTTCACCGACGACACCGTGGGTGATGCTCTCGCCCGCGACTTCCTCGGCAACCTGTGGTTCGAGCCCGAGGGCGAGCCGGAGTGGTTCAGCCCGACGTACACGTACCCGGAGATCGGCGCGCTCACCACGGGCACGCCCGCCGGGTGGCAGACGGCCACGACAGGCACCCTCTCCTACGCCGTGCCGCCGGCCTGGACCGTCGCCGAGGTCGAGGGCAACTACGGCCCCGGCGTGGAGTGGACGGGCCCGTTCGCCACGAACCCCGGCCCCGTTCAGGACGGCACGTCCCCCGACGTGCACTGGACCATGTTCGTGCAGCGAGGCGGCTCCGGGGGCCGCGCGTTCGACTACTCCGGCGAGGAGTGGCACGGGCAGCGGATCGAGGTCCCGGGCGCCGACTTCGCCGAGGTGCTCCTGTCCCAGGGGCCGTTCTGGGCGGACGACGGGATCTCGGCGCTCAGCGCGGACGTCCGGGTCCACGGCGCGGACGGCGGCGAGAACCTCATGCTGATGGTCTCGCTGCCCGGTGACGACGCGGGGCTCGAGACGCTGCGCGGGATCCTCGGCTCGCTACGGTTCTGACCCGCCCGTCAGCCGGTGCCGGCGCTGCCCGCGGCGTCCTCCGCCGCCGCGATCTCGCGTGCCTCCGCCTCGCCCCACGCGTCGACGTGGCGGTGCGGGGGCCCGGGCGGCGGCGAGTACCCGGGGTGGGGCCCCGGCGTGAGGTAGGTGCGCGCGAAGAACAGGGAGGCCGCGAGGTCCTCGCGCCGCTCGGCCGCGGTGCGGGCCCGCCGCGTCGAGATCTCGACGACGACGTCCCCCGTCCAGCCGCGCTGCACGAGCTCGGTGAGGACCTTGTCGCACGGCTGGTCGCCCCGGCCCGGGACGAGGTGCTCGTCCGTGATGGACGACGACCCGTCCGCGAGGTGCACGTGCGCGAGGCGGCCGTCGAACACGTCGAGCAGCGCGAGCGCGTCCTGCTGCGCGACGGCGGCGTGCGACAGGTCGAGCGTCACGTGCTCGTAGCCGTGCTCGGACGGGTCCCAGCCGGGGAGGTACGCCTGCATCTCCCGTTTGCGGCTGCGCCACGGGTACATGTTCTCGACGGCGATCGTGACGCCCTCGGTCTCGTCGAGCTCGCCGACGAGGTCCTCGAACTCGCGCGCGTACCGGTACTGCCAGCGGAACGGCGGGTGCACGACGACGGTGCTCGCCCCGACCTCCTGCGCCAGCTCGACGCTGCGCCGCAGCTTGGGGCCGGGCGACCGTCCCCACACGCGCTGGCTCACGAGGAGCGTGGGCGCGTGGATGCTGCGGATCGGCACGTCGTGCTCGGCGGAGAGCCGGCGCAGCGCCGCGGCGTCCTGCGTCGTCTCGTCGGACCACACCATGACCTCGACGCCGTCGTACCCGAGGTCGGCCGCCGCCTCGAAGGCGTACTGGGCCTTGCGCGGGTAGACGCTCGCCGTGGACAGCGTGACGTGGATGCGCGGCGGCTCCCCCGGTGACGGTGGGACCTCCCGCGGCGTCGTCGCGTCTGACATGCCGGTCACCCTAGACCCGTCCGCTGTGGCCCACACCAGCGGGCGGTCGACGCCGACGACCTCGCGGCGCGCGGAGGGCTTCCGACCCTCCCCTTTCCCGGCCGGATCGCCTAGGATGCACTGGTCCAGACCACTTGTCTGCCGGAGGAACACCATGGACCGTGCCGTCGTCGTCGCGATCACCGAGGGCCTGCACGCCCGCCCGGCCGCGCTCTTCGTCAAGACCGCCGCCGCCCAGCCCGCGCCCGTGCGCATCGCCAAGCCCGGCGGCGACGCCGTCGAGGCGGCGAGCATCCTCGGCGTCATGACGCTCGGTGTGTCGGCCGGGGACGAGGTCGTGCTGTCGACCGACGCCGACGGCCACGAGGCGAGCGCGTCGATCGACGCGCTCGTCGCCTTCCTGGAGCAGACCGAGGTCGCCTGACGCCGTGCCCGGCCCCGCGGTGGCGGGGCCGGGCACGGCGCCCGTCACAGACCCAGCTCGTCGAGCACGGGGAGCCGGGCGCGCACGGCCGCGCGCGCGGCGTCGGGCGTGGGCTGCTGGAGCGCGAGGAACGCGAGCTCCTCGCACTGGTCCGACGTCGTCGCGGCCAGCACCGCGGCGACGTCCGGGAGCGCGCGCGGCGTCATGGACAGCGAGGTCACCCCGAGCCCGACGAGCACCGGGGCGAGCACCGGGTCCGCCGCGGCCTCCCCGCACACGCCGAGCGGTCGCCCGTTGAGCGCCGCCCCGGAGCCCGTCGCCCCGACGAGCGCGAGGACCGTCGGCTGCCACGCGGTGGACAGGCGCGCGAGGTCGGAGACCTCGCGGTCGGCCGCCATCGTGTACTGCGTGAGGTCGTTCGTGCCGATGCTCGCGAACGCGGCCTTGGCCAGCACCCAGCGCGCGCCGAGGGCCGCGGCCGGCACCTCGATCATCACGCCCGCCGTCGCGAGGCCGTGGTCCGCGCACAGCGCGATGAACGACTCCGCCTCGTCCGGCGTCGCGATCATCGGCGCCATGACCCACACGTCCGCCGACTCCGCCTCCGCAGCGCGCGCGACCGCCGTGAGCTGGCGGTCGAGCACCTCGGGGTGGCGGCGCGCGGTGCGCAGGCCGCGCACCCCGAGCGCCGGGTTCGGCTCGGCGTCGGGCGTGACGAACGGGAGCGGCTTGTCGGCGCCCGCGTCGAGCGTGCGCACGACGACCTTGCGGCCCGCGAACGCGGCGAGCACCTCGCGGTAGGCCGCGACCTGCTCGTCGACCGTCGGCTCGACCGTCCGGCCGAGGAAGCAGACCTCGGTGCGGAACAGCCCCACGCCTTCCGCACCCGCCTCCGCGGCGGCGCGCGCGTCCGCGCCGTCCGCGACGTTGGCGAGCAGCTCCACGCGGCGGCCGTCCGCCGTCCGCCCGGGACCGTCGAGGCGCCGCCGGGCGCGGCGCGCGCCCCGGGCCGCGACGACCGCCGCCACGTCGTGGTCCGACGGGTCGCGCTCCACCGTGCCGAGGCCGCCGTCGACGAGCACGGTCTCGCCGTCGCGCAGCGCGAGCGCGCCCTCGACCGCCACGACGGCCGGGATGCCCAGGGCGCGCGCGAGGATCGCGGTGTGCGACGTCGGCCCGCCGCCGCGCGTGACGACCGCGAGCACGCGCCCGGGGTCGAGCTGCGCCGTGTCCGCGGGCGCGAGGTCGTCGGCCACGAGGACGAACGGGTGGCCCGGGTCGGGCACGCCGGGCACGGGGAGGCCGAGCAGCGTCGCGACGATCCGGTCGCGCACGTCCCGCACGTCGCGCGCCCGCTCGGCGAGGAGACCGCCCAGCGCCTCGAGCCGCCCGACGACGACCCCCGCCGCGTCCCACACGGCCCGGGCCGGGGTGGCCCGCAGCTCGCGCACCCGCCCGACGGCGTCGCGCGCCAGGGCGGGGTCGGCCGCCATCGCGGCGGTCACGCCCAGGACCTCCGCCGCGGCGCCCTCGGCCCGCGCAGCGCGGGCCGTGAGGTCCTCCTGGACCGTCGTCACCGCCGCGAGGACCTGCGTCACCGCGAGGTCGACGTCGGCGTCCGACGCGTCGGCGGGCAGCGGCGCCGGGTCCGGCTCCGCGACGGAGCCGGGCATCCGCGCCACCGGTCCCGCCCCCCGCCCGGGGCTGACCGGCACGCCGGCCAGCCCCGGGTCGAGGTCCCGCGCGGGGGCGCGCGTCGCGTCGTCGGCGAGCGTCACGCCGTGCTCCCGCCGCCGGACGCACCCGTCCGGCTCGGGGTGCCCGCCGGAGCGGTGTCGTCGACGGTTGCGCGTCGCGCGGCCGTGGCCTCGGTCGCCGAGGCCTCGGGCCGGGCGTCGTCGGTGGTGTCGACGGCCCCGGTCGCCTGGACGGCGCCCTCCGCGTCGTCGTCCTCACGGCCCGGGGTCCGCAGGTTCCAGCGGGTGATGACGAAGCGGAAGAGGACGTAGTAGAGCACCGCGTACCCGAGCCCGATGGGGATGAGGAGCAGCGGCATCTCGGCGATCCGGAAGTTCAGCAGGTAGTCGATCGCACCCGCGGAGAACCCGAACCCGTCGCGGATGCCGAGCGCGTTGACGAGCGCGAGCGACGTGCCGGTGAGGACCGCGTGGATGACGTACAGCGGGTAGGCGACGAACACGAACGCGAACTCGAGCGGCTCGGTGACGCCCGTGACGAACGAGACGAGCGCGGCCGAGCCCATGATGCCCGCGACGACCTTGCGCTGCGCCGGCTTGGCGGTGTGGACGATCGCGAGCGCGGCGGCCGGGAGCGCGAACATCATGATGGGGAAGAACCCGGTGAGGAAGGTGCCCGCGGTGGGGTCTCCCGCGAGGAACCGGAAGATGTCGCCCTGCGCGACCGTGCCGTCGGCGGCGGTGTACTCGCCGAACTGGAACCACGGCAGCGAGTTGAGCAGGTGGTGCAGGCCGATGGGCACGAGGAGGCGGTTGAGCGTGCCGAAGACGAACGCCCCGAGGATCGTCGAGCCGGTGACGAACCCGCCGATCTGCTCGTTGATGAGCCAGTCGAACGCGGGGTAGATCAGCGCGCCCACCACGGCGATGAGCACCGAGACGCCCGCCGTGACGATCGGCACGAACCGCCGCCCGCCGAAGAACGCGAGGTACGGGGGCAGCTTGATCCGGTAGTACTTCTGGTACAGGAGCGCGGCCGTCAGACCGATGACGATGCCCCCGAGCACGCCGTAGTTGATGAGCGCCTGGGTCTCGCCCTCGGCGGCCTTGCCGAGCACGTACGGCGACAGCGAGTCGCTGACACCCTTGAAGACGAGATAGCCGATGAGTGCCGCGAGGCCCGTCGTCCCGTCGGCCTTCTTGGCGTACCCGACCGCGACGCCGAGGGCGAAGATGATCGGCAGGTTGCTGAACAGCGCGTTCCCCGCGGCGCCGAGGACGTCCGCGACGGGCTGCATCCACGCGAAGGTCCCGGCGGCGCCCTGGGCGCCGAGCATGTCCGGCTGACCGAGACGCAGCAGCAGCGCGGCAGCGGGGAGCGACGCGATGGGCAGCATGAGCGAGCGCCCGACGCGCTGGAGCTGCGCGAAGCCGGGCACCCCCCTCTTGGTCCGCGTCGGTTCGGCGACGGTCGTCATGTCCTTCTCCTCCTGGGCAGGCCTGGGGCGCAGGCGAGGTGCGTCGAGCGGCGGCTGTGGCGCGACGTCGAGCGGCGTCGTTGCCGGTCCCGGGGCACGGCGAGAAGACCTGGGGTCGTCGTGCCCGGGCTGTCGGTCCAGGTTGTCTGGACCACTTGCAGGAAGAGTGGTCTAGACCTCATGATGTGTCAACCCCCGAGGGTGACCCGGGACACACGGCGGGCCCCGCGGGGCGCGTCGTCGCAGGTCGCACGACGACCGGACGACGACAATGCAGCCGTGGAGAACGCGGCACCGGAGCAGGGCGGTCGGCGACGACCGGGACCAGGGACGGCACGAGGACGAGGACGCGGCACGACGATGAGCAGGTCACGATCGCAGGCGAGCGAGCACAAGTACCTCACGGTGCGCGCCTACCTCGCCGACCTCGTGGCGAGCGAGCTCTCCGTCGGCGACGCGGTGCCGTCGGAGCGCAGCCTCACCGAGAAGTTCGGCGTCTCGCGCATGACCGTGCGCCAGGCCGTCGACGCGCTCGTCACCGAGGGCGTGCTCGAGCGGGCCCAGGGCCGCGGCACCTTCGTCGCGCCGCCGCGCGCCGACTTCGAGATGCGGCTCACGACGTTCGGCGAGGAGGCACGACGGCGCGGCATGGAGCCGGGCACCGAGGTGCTGGAGGCGGGGACGGCCCCCGCGCCCGCGTCCGTCGCCGAGTCGCTCGGACGCGCGACGGGCGACCCGATGCACCACGTCGTGCGCCTGCGCACCGCCGACGGGTCACCCATGAGCGTCGAGGAGGCGTGGATCCCCGTGGACCTCGCCCCCGACCTGCTCGACGACGGCGTGCCCGAGAGCCTGTACGGCGCCCTGCGCGAGCGCGGGCTCGCGCCGACGTGGGGCGAGGACACGATCACCGCGTCCGACGCGACGGTCCAGGAGCAGAAGCTCCTCGAGCTCCGCGCGTCACGAGCCGTCATGCGCACCGTGCGACGCACGTTCGCGGGCGACTCGCCCCTCATGTACTCCCGCTCCAGCTACCGCGGCGACCGGTACAGCGTCTTCGTCCCGCTGCGCGAGGCGCGCCCGACGCTCGTGCCGCGCAGCACCACCGGGGACGACACCCCCGCGGACGGGGGCGCCGTCACCGACGACGCGCCGACCGACCAGCTCGCCCCCGTGCCGGTGCCGGCACGGGCGACCGAAGGGAACGACCGATGACACAGTCCGACGCGGAACGCGCCGCGACGATCCTCGCCGGCCTCGGCGGGGTGGGGAACATCGAGGAGATCGACCCGTGCACGACGCGGCTCCGGTCGCTCGTCAAGGACCCCGCGCTCGTCGACGCCGCCCTCCTGCGCCGCGCCGGCGCGTTCGGCGTCATGGTGAACGGGCGCGTCGTGCAGGTGGTCGTCGGCCCGCAGGTCGACACCATCGCGTCCGACCTCGCCGACCTCATGTGAGGAACCCGACCCGGGCGCGACCCGGGCCACCGCCCTACCCTGCGCACCCGCGCACCCCGACCGGCACGGCTGCCGGCCGGTCCCCCCGACCCGGCCCCGGCCGGACCCCGACCCCGAGGAGCACCCGTGAGCAAGGCAGAGCAGATCCTCCGAGGCCTCGGCGGCGACGCGAACGTCCTCGACCTGGAGGCGTGCATCACGCGCCTGCGCGTCGAGGTCGAGGACCCGGCGCTCGTCGACGACGCCACGCTGACCGCGGCCGGGGCGATCGCCGTCGTGCGGTCGGGCGCCGCGATCCAGGTCATCGTCGGCCCCGAGGCCGACAACATCGTCTCCGACATCGAGGACCTCCGCTGATGGCGGCGCCGCTCACGGTGCTCGTCCCCGTCACGGGCACCGTCGTGGACGTGAGCGACGTCGACGACCCCGTCTTCTCCGCCGGTCTCGTCGGCCCCGGGCTCGCCGTCGAGCCCGACGACGCGCAGGGCGGCGAGGCCGTCGCGCCCATCACGGGCACGGTCGTCAAGCTGCACCCGCACGCGTTCGTCGTCCAGCACGACGACGGCCGCGCGGTCCTCGTCCACCTCGGCATCAACACGGTCCAGCTCGGCGGCGAGGGCTTCACGACGCACGTCGCGCAGGGCGACCACGTCCAGCGCGGCACGGTGCTCGTCACCTGGGACCCGAAGGCCGTGCGCGCCGGCGGCCGGTCGGCGGTGTGCCCGGTCGTCGCGCTCGAGGCGGCGCCCGACGACGTGACCTCGCTCGCCGAGGTCGGTGCGTGGGCCGCCCACGGCGAGGAGCTGCTCACCTGGGGCTGACGCCCGGCCCGCCCCGCCGGCGCGACCCGGCGGGGCCGGGCGGGGCCGGGCGGGACGCCGCGTGTCAGTCGAGCACGGCGGTCGCCTCGACCTCGACGAGCACCCCCGGCGCGAAGAGCGCCTGGACACCGATCAGAGAAGCGGGCGGGAGCGGCCGCGGCATCGCGAGCTCGTCCGAGACGCTCTCGATGCCGGCCAGGAAGTCCGCCATCGCGGTCGGCTCCCACCCGACGACGAAGAACGTGAGTCGCACGACGTCGTCGAACGTGGCACCCGCGGCCGCGAGCCCTCGGGCGGTGCTGCGGAGGGCCGCGGCGACCTGGCGCGCGAGGTCGTCGCGGTCGGGGTCGCCGCCGACCTGGCCGGCGACGTGCACCTGGCGGCTCCCCGTCGCGACCGCGACGTGGTGGTAGGGGGCGGGCTGGAGCATGCCCTCGGGGGTGAGGTGCTGGACGGCCATGGGGACCTTCCTCTCGGTCGGGTATCCCATGGATACTTGATCGCCCGAACGCACTTCAACGAGACGAGGTGTCGTGCCCGATACCGCCCCACCACCCGCGTCGCACCGCCTGGAGATCGGCGACGACCACCGGCGCCTGCTGAACCAGGTGCTCGACACGTGGTCCGTCCACGTCCTCGAGACCCTCTGCGACGGCCCCGCACGGTTCAACGAGCTCCGGCGCGCGATCCCTGCCGTGACGCAGAAGTCGCTCGTGGCGACGCTGCGGCGCCTCGAGCGCCACGGCATCGTCGACCGTCGCGTGGTCCGCACCCGGCCCGTCGCGGTCGAGTACCGCATCACCCCGCTCGGCAAGACGCTCCGCGAGCCCGTCGACGCGCTGCTCGCCTGGGTCGACGCGCACCGGCGCGAGGTCGAGGCGGCGCAGCGCCGGTTCGACGACGAGCTCGACGAGGGCGCGCCGGACGACCCCGTCAGCCGCGCAGCGGGAGCGTGAGGGACGGGACGTCGCCCGGCTCACCACGGTCCACCACGCGGACCGGCACGCCCCAGTCCTGCTGCGCGAGGTGGCACGCGGGGAACACGTCCGGGTCGGGCTCGCCGCCGGGGCCGAGCGGGACGACGTCGCACGACGCCGCCCGGGCCGTCACGTGCAGCACGCCCTCGCCGACCTCGGGGTTGATGACCAGGTCGCGGCCGAGCTCGACGCCGACACCCTCCCCGGACAGCAGCAGCTCGGGCGGCGTCGCGCTCACGCGCAGCTCCGTCGACGGGCCGAACCGGTCGTCGAGCTTCTGCCCCGGCGCCGGGACGAACGGCACGTCGAGCCACAGCGGCCCGGCCCCGATGTCGGTCACGGGACGCTGCGTGCGGTGCGCGCCGCCGTCGAGCACCTCGCCCGCGAGCGACGCAGGGAGCGCGACGCGCGTGAGGCGGTGCGCCGCGGACTCCACGACGAGCAGGTGGACCTGCGGCTCGCCGCCCGGCCCCTCGCCCACCTGCACGACGACGCCGCTCGGCTCCGCGAGGCCTGTCGCCAGGGTCGTGACCTCGCCGGCGAGGCGGGTTCCGGAGGTGTCGTCGCCGACGCTCCCGGCGTCACCGGGAGCCGGGGCGAACCGGCGCAGCGCCCCGTCGTACGTGTCCGCGACGACGACGCTCCCGTCGGGCAGCGTCGCGACGCCGAGCGGGTGCTGCATCAGCGCCTGCTCGGCCGGGCCGTCGCGGTGGCCGAAGTCGAACAGCCCCTGCCCGACGGCGGTCCGCACCTCGACACCCCCACCCTGCCTCCGGGTCGCACGACGCAGCGCCGACGTCTCGGCGTCGGCGACCCAGACGGCCCCGTCCTGGTCGACGGCCAGCCCGGACGGCTGCGCGAACCAGGCCGACGCACCGGGCCCGTCCTCCAGACCCTCGTTCATGGTCCCGGCGAGGTGCGTCATCGAGCCCTGCTCGCCGTCGAACGCCCACAGCGTGTGATTTCCGGCCATGGCGACGACGAACGCCGCGAGGTCCCGCGACCAGGCCACGTCCCAGGGCGACGAGAGGCGGACGTCGAGCGGCGCGTACTGACCGCCCGCCTCGGCGGGACCGTGGCCCGTGACGTCGGCACCCCTCCCCTCCCGCAGCACGACGTTCTCGACCCCGCCGACCATGAACTGCTCGCCCGTCCCCGCGACGGTCGTCACGTGGCCGTCCGCGAGGCGCACCCCGCGCAGGACGTGGTTGGCCGTGTCCGCGACGACGACGTCGTACCCGAGCCACGGTCGGAGCTCGACCGGGACGAGGCACAGCCCGTTGGGCTCGGCGAACCGCGCGTCGTCGGGGCCGCCGTCGGCGAGCCCGCGCTCGCCGGACCCGATGCGCCGGACGAGGGTCTCGCCGTCGGGCAGGAGCTCGGCGAGCGCGTGGTGCCCGGCGTCCGCGACGAGCAGGTTGCCGCCGGGCAGCTCGACCGCCTTCGCGGGGAAGCGCAGCGTGCCCGACGACGGCGCGGGCGCCACGTACGGGCCGTCGCCCCGGTGCAGCGTGCCCTTCGCGTCGTGCTCCGCGACGAGCTCCTCGACGAGGGCGGCGATCGCGGACGCGTGCCCCTCCCCCGCCATCTGCGCGACGACGTAGCCCTCGGGATCGACGACCACGAGCGTCGGCCAGGCGCGCGCCGCGTACGCGGACCACGTGACGAGCTCCGGGTCGTCGAGCACGGGGTGGTGGACCTCGTACCGCTCGACCGCGGCCGCGAGCGCCGCCGGGTCCGCCTCGTGCTCGAACTTCGGCGAGTGCACGCCGACGACGACCAGCACGTCACGGTGCCGCTCCTCGAGCTCGCGCAGCTCGTCGAGGACGTGCAGGCAGTTGACGCAGCAGAAGGTCCAGAAGTCGACCAGCACGATCTTGCCGCGCAGGTCGGCGAGGGTCAGGTCGCGACCCCCGGTGTTGAGCCAGCCGCGCCCGACGAGCTCGGACGCGCGGACACGGGGAAGTCGCTCGGTGGTCACGCTCCCCATTGTCGCGCGACCTCCGACCCTTGACCCACATACCCCTGGTGGGTATATTCGCCATCGTTCGATACCCCGCCGGGGTATCTGGCCGAGGAGGAGCGCGATGAGCATCGTCGAGATCGAGTACCAGGTGACCGGCATGACCTGCGGCCATTGCGAGATGTCGGTGCGCGACGAGGTCGAGCAGGTGCCCGGCGTCACCGTGATCGACGTCAGCTCGACCACCGGTCGGCTCGTCGTCACGGCCGAGCAGCCCGTCGACGACGCCGCGGTCCTCGCCGCCATCGACGAGGCCGGCTACACCGCGGAGCGGGTGCGATGAGGGCGCCCGCCCGGATCGGGCTCTACGTCGCCGGGCTCGGGGTCGTGTTCGTGGCCTCGGCCGCGGTGGCGGGCGCCGTCGTCCCCGAGGGCGCCCTCTCGGGGAAGCCCGCCGCGCACGCGCCGGAGCAGCACGCCGCCACGAGCGACGACCCCCCGCCGGAGACCACGAGAGGAGCGGGCATGGTCGGCGGACCGTCCCTGGAGCAGGGCGGCTACACGCTCGGCGAGATCGAGGCCCCGCAGACGCCGGGCACGCCCGGCGAGCTCGCCTTCACCCTGACCGACCCCGCGGGCGAGCCGGTGACCGACTTCGCCGTCGCGCACGAGCAGCGCCTGCACCTCGTCGTCGTGCGCTCCGACGGGGCGCACTACCGCCACGCCCACCCCGAGATGGACGAGGCCGGCCGCTGGTCCGTGCCCTGGACGTGGGACTCCGCGGGCACCTACCGCGTGTACGCCGACGCCGTCCCGACCGGGGGCGACCCGCTCACCCTGAGCCGCACCGTCGAGGTCGCGGGCGAGGTCGTGCCCGTGCGGGCCGACGCCCCCACGACCACCGCCTCGGTGGACGGGTACGACGTCGCGCTCGAGGGGAGCCTCGAGGCCGGTACGGTCTCGAGGCTGGCGCTCGAGGTCACGCGGGACGGCGAGCCGGTGACGACGCTCGAGCCTTACCTCGGCGCGTTCGGCCACCTCGTCGCCCTTCGCGACGGCGACCTCGCCTACCTGCACGCCCACCCCGAGGGCGCCGAGGCAGCGCCGGGCGAGGTCTCGGGCCCGACCGTGGCGTTCGCCGTCGAGGCACCGACCGCGGGCCGGTACCTCCTGTACCTCGACTTCCAGGTCGAGGGCCAGGTGCGCACCGCGGCCTTCACCGTCGAGGCCATCGGCGCCACGTCGACCCCCGACGACGCCCCGGACGACGCCCCGGCGGGCGACGACCCCGCCCCGCACGACGACCACTGACCACCCTGCACCGGGCAGCGCGCTGCCCGGCCGGAAGGAGCACCTCATGACGGCATCGGCCGCCCCGTCGCCGGGGACGTTCGTCGAGCTCGAGATCGGAGGGATGACCTGCGCCTCGTGCGCGATGCGGATCGAGAGGAAGCTCAACAAGCTCGAGGGCGTCACCGCGACCGTGAACTACGCGACGGAGAAGGCGAAGGTCACCGTCCCGGACGGCGTCGACGCGGCCACGCTCATCGCGGAGGTCGAGAAGACCGGGTACACGGCGCAGGTCCCGCGCGCCGAGGTCCCCGCCTCCGAGGCGGACACGGACGCGGACGACCCCGAGCTCACCGCGCTGCGGCACCGGCTGATCGGCGCCGTCGTGCTGTCGGTCCCGGTCATCGCGATGGCGATGGTCCCCGCGCTGCAGTTCACGTACTGGCAGTGGGCCAGCCTCGTGCTCGCCGCGCCCGTCGTGGTGTGGGCCGCGTGGCCGTTCCACCGCGCCGCGTGGACCAACCTGCGCCACGGCGCGGCCACCATGGACACCCTGATCTCCGTCGGGACGACCGCCGCGTTCCTCTGGTCGCTGTACGCGCTCTTCCTCGGCACGGCCGGGCAGCCGGGCATGACGCACCCGTTCACGCTGTCGGTCGCCCGGACCGACGGCGCGGCGAACATCTACCTCGAGGTCGCCGCCGGCGTCACGACGTTCATCCTCGCGGGCCGTTACTTCGAGAAGCGGTCCAAGCGGCAGGCGGGCGCCGCGCTGCGGGCCCTGCTCGAGCTCGGCGCGAAGGACGTCGCCGTGCTGCGCGACGGCGCGGAGACCCGCATCCCGATCACCGAGCTCACGGTGGGCGACGAGTTCGTCGTGCGGCCCGGGGAGAAGATCGCGACGGACGGCACGGTCGTCGCCGGCACCTCCGCCGTCGACGCCTCGATGCTCACGGGCGAGTCCGTGCCCGTCGAGGTCGGTGAGGGCGACGCCGTCACCGGGGCGACCGTCAACGCCGGCGGGCGGCTCGTCGTGCGCGCGACGCGCGTCGGCGGCGACACCCAGCTCGCGCAGATGGCGCGCCTCGTCGAGGACGCGCAGTCCGGCAAGGCGCAGGTCCAGCGCCTCGCCGACCGGGTGTCCGCGATCTTCGTCCCCATCGCCATCGCGATCGCCGTCGGCGCCCTGGGCGCGTGGCTCGGGGCGGGCGCCCCCGCCTCGGCGGCGTTCACGGCCGCCGTCGCGGTCCTCATCATCGCGTGCCCGTGCGCGCTCGGCCTGGCCACCCCGACGGCGCTGCTCGTCGGGACGGGACGCGGCGCGCAGATGGGGGTGCTCATCAAGGGACCGGAGGTCCTGGAGTCCACGCGCTCCGTGGACACCGTGGTGCTCGACAAGACCGGCACCGTGACGACGGGCGTCATGACGCTCGCCGACGTCGTCACCGGGACGGGCACGGACCGCGCGGAGCTCCTGCGCCTCGCGGGCGCGCTGGAGGACGCCTCCGAGCACCCCGTCGCCCGGGCGATCGCCCGCGGTGCGGCGCAGGAGGTGGGCCCGCTCCCCGTGCCCACGGAGTTCACCAACGTCGAGGGCAAGGGCGTGCAGGGCGTCGTGGACGGGCGAGCCGTGCTCGTCGGCAGAGAGACGCTCCTCGCCGGGTGGGCGCAGCACCTCCCGCGCGAGCTCGCCGACGCCAAGGCCCGCGCCGAGGAGCAGGGCGGCACGGCCGTCGTCGTCGGCTGGGACGGGCAGGCTCGCGGCATCCTCGTGGTGGCCGACGCGGTCAAGCCCACGAGCGCCGAGGCGATCCGCCAGCTCCGCGCCCTCGGCCTCACCCCGGTGCTCCTCACCGGGGACAACGCGACCGTCGCCCGACGGATCGCGGCCGAGGTCGGCATCGACGAGGTCATCGCGGAGGTCATGCCGAGCGACAAGGTCGACGTCGTCAGCCGGCTCCAGGGCGAGGGCAAGGTCGTCGCGATGGTCGGCGACGGCGTGAACGACGCCGCCGCCCTGGCGCAGGCAGACCTGGGCCTCGCCATGGGGACGGGCACGGACGTCGCGATCGAGGCCGCCGACATCACGCTCGTGCGCGGCGACCTCCGCTCCGCGGCCGACGCGATCCGCCTCGCGCGGCGGACGCTCGGGACGATCAAGGTGAACCTCTTCTGGGCCTTCGCCTACAACGTCGCCGCGATCCCCCTGGCGGCCCTCGGCCTGCTCAACCCGATGCTCGCCGGTGCCGCCATGGCGTTCTCGAGCGTCTTCGTGGTGGGCAACAGCCTGCGCCTGCGGTCGTTCTCCAGCCGCGCGACGGGCTGACCGCCGGAGCGGTCCCTCGCACCCGGACGCGTCGAGCGGTGGAGGCTCAGGCGCGCGACGCCGTCACGTCGCCGACGACGCGCACCTCGACGTCGACGCCGTCCACCGTCTCGGGGACCGCGACGTCGTCGGACGTCACGTTGACGCGCAGCAGCCAGTCGTCGCCCACGCCGGACGTCCCGGCGCCGCGCACCGGCGCACCGGTCAGGTCGGCGCGCGCGATGCCGACACCGGTCACGCCGTCGAGGCCCGCGAGCTCGTCGCGCAGCGCGGCCTTGGCCTCCCGGGCTCGTTCGAGGGTCGCCACGGCAACCACCTCCCGCACCCATTGTGCGCCCGACGACGGCCGGGGGGCAGGGCCGAGCGTCCCGCCCCCGAGGGGTCGAGTGAGCAGACCCCTCCGGGCCGCCCGGGCCGAGTCGCGCCGGGTCAGCCGAGCAGCGTCGCCCCCAGCCGCTCGAGGACCGTCCCGATCGGGTTGCAGTACGTGAGCCCCGTGCCGTTCGCGCCGCCGGTCTCCGACCCCGCGAACAGCAGCCCCAGCGCCACGCCGTCCTCGCGGTACACGAGCGACCCGGAGTCGCCGCCGCGCGAGAAGGGCCCGTCGCCCGTGGACTCGACCTCGATCTGGTCGTCGAACCGCAGCGCGCCGAGCCCGTCGCCGTACCCCACGACGACGTCGTCGAGCTCGATCGCCGTGACCCGGCCCGCGGTGACGCCCGTGGTCCGGCCGGACTTGCCCACGACCTCACCGCCCAGCGCGACCGCCGTCGTCGTGATGCGCCCGACCGGGTACTCGGGGTCGACCTCCGGGTCGTCGAGCAGGGCCACCGCGGCGTCCACGGTCTGCGTGACCCCGGCCTCCAGCGGGACCAGCCCGGCGAGGGTGCCCACGCGGTCGTCGGGCGCGCGCCCGCCGTCGGCCGGGCCGGGCTGCACGACGACGTTCCCCACCCCCGCGGACGGCGAGCCGACGAGCACGTGCCAGTTGGACAGCGCGTAGACCGACGCCTCGTCGGCGCCGTCGACCGCCGGCGGCGCGACGCGCACGAACGCCCCGAGCGTCCCCGCGGTGACGTCCACATGCGCGACGGAGACCCCGGGCCGCAGCGGCCGGACGCGGCCCGTCTCGCCGGTCGCGTACGCGGTGACGACGGGCGGGCGCACGCCCGGGCCGTCGTCCCGGGCACGCCCGGCGGCCGGCGCGGCGGCGAGCGGACGGATGCGTCCCGTGCGCCGCACGTCCACCGTGTCGCCCGCCTCCGAGGCGACCTTGCGCGCGATGCTGCGCGCGGTGGGCACGCCGAGGCGGTACCGGACCGCGATCGCGTACCCGCCGTCGTCGTGCGGGGCGAGCCCGATCGCGAGCGTGGGGGCGCGCACGGCCTCCGCGGCGTCGGGCACGTCCCGCGCCTCGATCACCGCGCCGGACCGCTCGGCGAGCTCGCGCGCGTAGTCCGCGAGCTGCGACTTGATCTCCCGTGCCTTCTGCTGGTCCATCGGTGCACCCTCCCCTCGCCCGACGGACGGCTCCCGCCGCCCGCGTCCTGCCGAGAGAGTCTGGCGGCAGCCGCCCACACGCGCACCGCGGCACGCCGCACGCGTCAGGCGCGGAGCAGCTGCTCCACCCGGACGGACCGACGGCGCGCGACGACGAGCGTCGTCACCGCGACGGACACGAGACCCCACAGGACCAGCGCGACGGCGTCGCCCGCTCCCCCGGCCGCACCGGGGTCGACGATCGACGTGAGCAGCCGCAGCGCCGAGCCCACGGGCAGCGCGTCGCGCAGGCTCGTGAGGGCGGCCGGGACGGTCGCGACGATGCCGGTCGCGACGAGCAGCACCGCGACGAGCAGACCGATCGCGCGCCCGACGTTCCCGAGGAGCGCCGCGAGCGCCTGGTTGAGCGCGACGAACACGACCGACGCGAGCGCCCCGGTCGCGAGCAGGCCGACCCAGCCGCCCACGCTCGCCCCCTCGACCGCGGCGAGGACGCCGCCGACCACGAGCCCGGTCGCCGCGGCGATCCCCGCGGGGAGCGCGAGCGCGGCCAGCGCGAGCCGGCCGGGGCCGCGCGTCGACCCGAGGAGCCGCGCCGGGACCGGCGGGAACGCGACGAAGATCGCGAGCGCGCCGAGCCACAGCGCGAGCACCGCGAACAGCGGGCCGGTCGAGCCGGTCCCGAGGTCGTCGACGCCGGGCGCTGCCACGGGGTCCGCGACGACGGTCGCGAGGTTCTCGCGCTCCGCGTCGGTGTAGGAGGGGATCTGCCCGGTCGCCTCGCCCAGGCCGTCGGCGAGGTCCGACGTGCCGCCCGCGAGCTGCCCGACGCCGCCCGCGAGGTCGCCCGCGCCCGTCGCCAGCTCCTGGGTGCCGGTCGCGAGCTGGTCCGCGCCGGTCCCGAGCGCGCCGACGCCGTCGGCGAGCCGGTTCGCGCCGGTCCCGAGCGTCCCGACCCCGGCGGCGAGGCCGTCGGCTCCGGTCGAGAGCTGGCCCGCACCACCGGAGAGCTGCGCGGCGCCGCCCGCGACCTGGTCCGCCCCGGGCGCGAGCTGCCCGAGCCCGGCGGAGAGCGCCGCCGCGCCCTGGGCCACGCCGGCGGCACCGGTCGACGCCTGCGCCGCGCCCGTGGCGAGGTCGTCGGCTCCTGCGGCGAGCTGGTCGACGCCCGCCGCGAGCGCATACAGGCCGGTCGGGGCGCCGCCCTGCCCCGACGGCGAGCCCGCCAGGGCCGCGTTCCCCGCGGCGACGCCCGTCGCGCCTGCGGCGAGCGGACGCAGCGCGGCGAGCTGCTGGTCGAGCGCCTGGCACGTGGGGTCCGTCGACCCGTCGACGCATCCCGCGGCGACCCGCTGCTGCTCGAGACCGGCGACGACCTGGGCGAGGCCGTCGGCCACGTCGCGCGATCCCGTCGCGAGCGCGGTCGCGGTCTCCGGGAGCGACCGGCCGGTCGACGTGCCGTCGGGCAGCCGCACGTCCGCGATCGAGGCGTCGAGCGCGCCGAGCCCGTCCGCGAGGTCCGACGCCCCGGTGGACAGCTCGCCCACGCCGCCCGCGAGGCTCTGCGCCCCGGAGGCCAGCTGCCCCGCGCCCGCGGCGCTCTGGTCGACGCCGTCGGCCACCTGCCGCGACCCCGCGGCGAGGCCCTGGGCGCCGCTCGCGACGCCCTGCGCGCCCGACGCGAGCTGGTCCGCGCCGCTGCCGAGCTCCCCGACCCCGGCGGCGAGGCCGTCCGCGCCCGTGCCGAGCTCCCCCACCCCGGACGCGAGCGCGCCCGCCCCGGTGGCGACCTCGCCCGCGCCGGACGCGAGCTGCGCCGCCCCGTCGCTCGCCTGGGCGGCGCCGTCGGCGAGCTGGTCCGCGCCGTCCGCGGCCTCGCCGAGCTGGTCGTGGAGCGTCGTGAAGCCGGTGAGGACGCCGTCCACGTAGTTCTCGGTGAGCGTCGTGCCGAGCACGGACGTCGCCGTCGTGGTGACGATGCGCGCGAGCGCCTCGTCGACGACCCGCCCGCCGGGCGTCGTCTCGACGGACAGCGTGGCCTGCGTCGCGGCCGACGGGTCGCCGCCGAACGACGTGGCCGCCGCGGAGAAGTTCTCCGGGATCGTCACGACGGCCGCGTACGTGCCGTCGGCGAGCCCGGCCGCGGCGTCGTCCGCGTCGGTGATGACCCAGTCGTAGTTCGTCGTCCCCGGGTCGGGCTGCACGGCGACCGCGCCGGTGTCGGTCGAGGCGGCACCGCCGCTGACGAGCCCGGCGGTGAGCTGCCGGCCGAGCGGGACGGTCTGGCCGTCCACCTCGACGGGCTCGTCGAGGTTCACGACCGCGGCCTTGACCGTGTCGAGGCGTTCCTGCGGGTTCCACAGCGCCCACAGGAGCAGGCCGAGGACGGCGAGGGGCAGCGCGACGGCGGCGGCCACGGTCCACGCGCGCCGGGCCCCGACGCGGCGGGGGCGCGCCCCGCCGGCCGGTGCCGGGAGGGCCGTCGGGTCGGCGGTCGGGTCGGTCGGGACCGGCTCGGGCGGGAAGACGCTCATGCGGGCACCTCCTCGGTGCGCGGGCCGACGACGGGCGCGGCGGGGACGGTGCGGTCGGGGAGGTGCGGGTCGTGCAGGTCGAGCACGGGCGTCCCGGGCGGGGCGAGATCCGTCGGTGCGGGCCCCACGGCGCCCAGCACCACCGCCGTGCCGCGACCCGCCGCGTCGGCGAGCACCTCGGCCAGCGCGGCCCGCTCGGCGGGCGACGTGACGGCGTCGGTCCCGACGACGGCCAGGAGCCGGGGCCGCTCGCGCAGGACCTCGGCGACGCTCGCCGCGGCCGGCACGCGGTGCGCCGCGGGCGCCGGGGCGTCGCCCGGGAGCGCGGCGACGTCCGCCGCGAGGTCCACGAGCGCTACCCGGCGCCGCACGGTCAGCGCACGCTCCGGCAGCACCAGTCCCGTGACCTTGAGGGCCCCGCTCGTCGGGCGCAGGCGCCCCGCGAGCGCCAGGACGACCCCGGACACCGCCGCGGGCGACTCCCCGTGCACGACGAGCGACCCGCCGTCGGGCACCCGGACCGTGACCGGCTCGGCCAGCGGGCCGCGCGCGCCCGCGACGACGAGGTCGTGCGCGACGACAGCGTCCGTGCTGCCCGGCTCCGGCCAGTCCGCGAGCGCGAGCTCCTTCGACAGGCCCTCGCCCTCGACGTCGAACGACGGCAGCACCCGGTCGAGCCAGCGCGGCATCCACCACGCCTTGTCGCCCAGCAGCGCGAGCACGGCCGGGACGAGCGTCATACGCACGACGAACGCGTCGACGAGCACGCCGACCGCGAGACCGAGCGCGATGGGTTTGAGGCTCATGTCGCCCTCCGGCACGAAGGCCACGAACACGGCGAACATGATGACCGCGGCCGCGGTGACGACCTTCGCGGACGCCTGGAACCCCGTGAAGATCGACCGCCGCGCCTGGCCCGAGTGGACGTAGTCCTCGCGGATGCGCGCCACGAGGAACACCTCGTAGTCCATCGCGAGACCGAACAGCACGCCCATGAGCACGATCGGCATGAACGAGATGACGGGCCCGAGGCGCGTCACGTGCAGCGCGTCCGCGAGGAACCCGTGCTCGAACACGAGCGTCACGACGCCGAACGCCGCGCCGACCGAGAACAGGTAGCCGAGCGTCGCCTTGATCGGCACCGCGACCGACCGGAACACCATCGTCAGCAGCACGAGCGACAGGCCCACGACGACGAACGCGAACGGCAGCAGCGCCGCCCCGAGCTTCGCCGAGACGTCGATCCCCACCGCCGTGAAGCCCGTGACCGCGAGGTCGACGCCGTACTCGTCGAGGAAGTGGTCGTGCTGCGCGCGGATCTCCGTGACGAGGTCCTTCGTCTCCTCCGAGTCCGGCGCGCCGGTCGGCACGACCTGCACGATGCCCGTGTCCGCGGTGAGGTTCGGCGTCGCGAGCGGCACGTCCGCCACGCCCGGGAGGCCCGCGATCTCGTCGCCGAGGTCGTTCATGAGCCCTACGGGGTCCGTCGACGTGACGATCGTGCCCGTGACGATGAGCGGCCCGTTGAAGCCCGGGCCGAAGTGCTCCGACACGAGGTCGTACGTGACGCGCGCCTGGTTGTCCTCAGGCAGCGTCCCCGCGTCGGGCAGCGCGAGCTGCAGGTCTCGCGCCGGCAGCGTGAGCAGCACGATCGCCGCGACGACGAGGCCGATGGTCAGCAGCGGGATCCGCGTGACGGCCCGCACCCAGCCCGCGAAGAAGCGGTTGCGGTGCTCGGTCGTGGTCGGGTCGGAGTGGTCCCGGGTCGGGTCCGCGGCGGGGGCGCCCTCGGTGCTCGGGGCTGTCGCGCCGTCACCCGGGTCGTCCGGGCGGGGGTTCACGAGTGCGGCTCGACGCCCTGTCGCATCCGAGACCGCACCCACCGCTCGTCCGGTCCGTCGCCCGCGCGACCCGGTCGCCCCGGTCGCCCCGGTCGCCCCGGTCGCCCCGGTCGCCCCGGTCGCCCCGGTCGACCTTCCGCCGTCCGCTCCCGCGGCCGCACGCCGTCGCCCACGCCCGCGACGGCGCGGCGCCTTGGGGCGGAGCCGCTCGCCCGCGAACCCCAGCATCGCGGGCAGCAGCGTGATCGAGACGAGGACGGCGAGCCCGACGCCGACGGCGGCGGCGACGCCCATGACGGTGAGGAACGGGATGCCGGCGACGCCGAGGCCGACGAGCGCGATCATGACGGTGAGGCCCGCGAAGATGACGGCCGAGCCGGCGGTCGCGACGGCCCGCGCCGTGGCCTCCTCGACGCTGAGGCCGGTCGCGAGCTCGTCGCGCTGCCGGGACACGATGAACAGCGCGTAGTCGATGCCGACGGCGAGGCCGAGCATGACGGCGAGCATCGGGGTCGTGGAGTTGATCTGGGCGACGGCGGTCGCGGCGAACAGCAGGCCCATGGTCACGCCGACCCCGACGACGGCGTTGAGGAGCGGCAGCCCGGCGGCGACGAACGAGCCGAACGTGAGCACGAGCACGACGAGCGCGACGAGGAGGCCGAGCGCCTCGGTGACGGTGAGCGTCGGGAACTCGGTGCTGAAGAGCTGGCCGCCGAGCGCGGCCTGCGCGCCGTCGGGCAGGGCCGCGGCGAGGTCGTCGACGACGTCGCCGAGCGCGTCCTTCGTGGCGTCGGTGACCTCGCTCTGGCCCTCGTCGAGCTGGACGGTCATGAGGGTCGCGACGTCGTCGTCGCTGACCGACGCGGGCATGGTGTCGTCGTAGGGGGAGGTGACGGCGGCGACGCCGTCGACGTCGCCGAGCGCGGTGACGGCGTCCTCCACGGGGCCGCGGACGGCGTCGTCCTCGACGGTCGAGCCGTCGGGCGCGACGACCACGACCTGCGCCGACGCGCCGCTGACCTGCGGGAACGTGGCGGCGAGACGGTCGAGCGCGGCCTGCGACTCGGTGCCGGGGATGGTCACCTCGTCGTCGAGGCCCTGGCCGACGAGCCCGGCGAGGCCTCCGGCCAGCACGAGGACGCCGATCCAGGCCACGAGGACGAGCCGGCGCGCCCCGACCGCCCAACGGCCGAGCGAGTACAGCGCTGAGGACACGAGCGGCCTCCCGGGGAGAGTGCAGACGGATTCGAGGATACGCCGCTGTATCCGATGCGTGAACGTATCGGATACACTCGTGCATCGCAAGGCCGCCCGGTTCGGGCGGCACCGTCCGACAGTGGGAGCATGTCCGGCGTGACGACGGACCTCGACCCGACCCGAGTCGACCGCGCGGAGAGCGACGCGCCGCTCTCGCGGCGCCGCGAGCGCACGCGCGAGCGCCTGCTCGACGCCGCCTACGGCCTCTTCGCCGAGCACGGCATCAACGGCACCTCGATCGAGGCGGTGTGCGAGGCCGCGGGCTTCACCCGCGGCGCGTTCTACTCGAACTTCGAGTCGAAGGAGTCGCTCTTCCTCGCCCTCACGGAGCGCGAGATCCGGACGCGCATGCGGAGCCTCGAGGCCGCCGTCGAGCACCTGCCCGACGACCCGGTCCGGGACGGCGTCATCGCGCCGGACACCATCGCGGCGATCGTCGCGGCCGTCATGGCCGACCCGCGCGACGAGCGTCGCTGGTGCCTCATGAGCGCGGAGCTCGAGCTGCTCGCGCTGCGCGACCCGCAGGTCGCCGCGCGGTTCGCCGACCAGGAGGAGTCGTTCCGCACCGAGCTCGCGGACATCCTCACGCGCGTCCTCACGGAGGTCGGCATGCGGTTCGCGATCGACCCGGCGGCCGCGACGCGCGTGCTCATCAGCGCGTACACGTGCGCGGCGCGCGACGCGTTCCTCAGCCCCGCGGGCGACGACGCCGTGCAGCGAGCGCAGACCGCCGACTGGCTCCCGGCGCTCGTGGGCCGGCTCGTCGAGCCGGTGCCCGCTCCGGCCTGAGGCCCGCCCTCGCGCTGTGGGTGGCGCGCGTCACACTGGGGCCATGACACTCACCTTCAGCGGCGCCGTGGTCGACTGCGCCGACCCCGCCGTCGTGGCGGACTTCTGGCAGGCCGCGCTCGGGTGGACGGGGCGCGAGACCGGGCCGCACGGCGAGGCCGTGCTCTTCCCGCGCGACGGCGAGACGATCCTCGGGCCGCCGAGCCTCGTCTTCCAGCGCGTCCCCGAGGGCAAGACGGTGAAGAACCGCCTGCACCTCGACTTCTCGTCGTCGACCCAGGCCGCCGACGTCGCGCGGCTCGAAGGGCTCGGCGCGCGCCGCGTCGACGTCGGGCAGGGCGAGCACGAGACGTTCGTCGTCCTGGCGGACGTCGAGGGCAACGAGTTCTGCGTCCTGCGCGGCGACTGACCCTCCGCGTCACACGGGCTCCGGGCGGTACACCGCGGCAGAGCCCGGGGGCGGCTCCCCCACGTCCGCGACGGGACGCGGGTCGTACGCCTCCGCCGTGAGGTCCGCCCGCTCGACGCGCGAGAGCCGGAACCACCGGACCGCCTCGCGCGTGCGGCACCACGCGACGAGGTACCAGCGGCCGCCCGTGTGGGCGAGGAGCACGGGCTCCACCCGACGTGTCGACGTCGCGCCGCGGCCGTCCCGGTACCGGATCGCCAGCACGCGCGAGCCCGCGATCGACTGCTCGACCGCGCGCAGCACCCCGAGGTGCGTCCGCGCCCGCCCGACGACGTGGCCCCGGCCCGGCGCCGCCGTGCCGTCGTGCGGCTCTCCTGGGGGTGCGCCGTCGGGCGGGCTCGCGGGCGGGACGGCGTCGGGCAGGTCCGGGTCCGGCGCGGCGTGGCGGACCCACACGCGCGCGGCGAGCGCCTCGGCCCGCGCGCGGTCGCCCGCGCCGAGCGCGTCCCACATCTTGCCGCGGGCGGCCAGGGCGTCCACCGCGAACGGGCTGCCGGGCGGGAGCGTCGCGAGCGCGACGGCCACGGCGACGGCCTGGCCGGGCGTGAAGTTCACCGGCGGGAGGGACGCGCTCGGGTCCAGCACGTACCCGCCCCCGGGCCCCGCCTGCGCCCAGATCGTCAGCCCGGCCTGCTGGAGCGCGGCGACGTCGCGCTTGATCGTCCGCTCGCTCACCTCGAGCGCCGCGGCGAGGCGCGGGCCCGTCGTGCCGGTCCGGCCCGCGCGGCGCAGCTCTTCCGCGAGCGCGTAGAGGCGCTCCGTCCTGTTCACCCCAGAATGGTGACAGACAGGTGTCACCGACACCCTGCGAGGGTGGCTGCATGAGCACCCACGGAACGTCCGAGCAGCCCCTCCACGTCGTCCTCGTCCCCGGTTTCTGGCTGGGCGCCTGGGCCTGGGACGACGTCGTCCCCCACCTCGAGGCCGCCGGCCTCGTCCCCCACCCGGTGACCCTGCCGGGCCTGGAGCCCGGCGCGACCGCCGCGGACCGCGCGCACGTCACGCGCGCGGACCATGTCGCCGCGGTCACCCGCCTCGTCGACGGGCTCGACGGCCGCGTCGTGCTCGTCGGGCACAGCGGCGGCGGGCCGGTCGTGCAGGAGGCCCTCGACCGGGACCCCGCGCGCATCGAGCGCGTCGTCTACGTCGACACGGGCCCGCTCGTGGACGGCGCGGCGCTGTCGCCGGACCTCCCGGCCGACGTCGCGGAGGTCCCGCTCCCGACGTGGGAGGGGCTCGGGGAGGCCGGGTCGAGCGTCGACGGGCTGGACGAGGCCGCGCTCGCGCGGTTCCGCGAGCGGGCGGTGCCCACCCCGGGGCCCGTCGCGCGGGGGGTCGTGCACGTGTCCGACCCCCGCCGCCTGGAGGTGCCGGCGACCGCCGTCTGCTCGTCCGTCCCGTCCGCCGTCCTCGCCGAGATGGCGCACCCGGGGCCGCCCCTGCACACCGAGCTGGGCGAGGTCGGGGATGTCACGTACGTCGACCTCCCGACCGGTCACTGGCCGATGTTCTCTCGTCCCCGGGACCTCGCGGGCGTGATCGTCGACGCCGTCTCCTGACCCCCGGGTGAGACATCGTGCACGTTCCGGAAAAAAGTCTCCGAAGTCGCGTCACAGACGGAGACTTCTGCCGTCTCCTCGTGTGGACGGCCGACCGGCCGCCGCAGAACGACGGACGACGAGACGGACCATGCACGACACCCTGCCCTCCGCCCCCTCGCGCACCGAGGTGCGCACCGCCCTGCTCTGGGCGCTCGAGAACGACCGCGACGCGCTCCTCGAGCACCGCGAGACGACCCAGCACTGCTTGTGGACGGCCGCGCGCGGCGCCGCCGACCGGCGTCTCGTGCGGCGCTGGCGCGCGGCGGCCGCAGGGCTCCCGTCGACCGTCGCCTGACGGCGGCCGTCGGACGGCTGCGACCGTCGGACGGCGGTCGACGGACGAGCCCTGCGGGCCGCCGCCCGCGGGCGGCGGCCCGGTCAGCCGAGCGTCGTCGGCAGCGCGGCGTCGCCCTCGCCCGGGGCGGCCCCCAGCACGTGCTCCGCGAGGAAGGCCAGGACCACCTGGTACCAGACCTTCGCGTGCTGGGGCTGGAGGATCCAGTGGTTCTCGTCCGGGTAGAAGAGGAAGCGGTGCACCGTGTCCCCGTCCGGGCCCGCGGGCAGCCCGGACGACGCGAGCAGCTCGTACCAGAGCCGCAGGCCCTCGCCGATCGGCACGCGGTAGTCCTTGTCGCCGTGGATGACGAGCATCGGCGTCACGATCTCCTGGACGAAGCGGTGCGGGCTGTTCTCCAGCGCCATCTCGTCCGTCATCTCGCGCGCCCAGTAGTACGCGTGGTCCGTCGTCGGGCCGAACTGGTCGAGCGCCCACAGGCTCGCGTGCGTGACGATCGCGCGGAAGCGGTCCGTGTGCCCCGCGACCCAGTTCGCCATGTACCCGCCGAAGGACCCGCCCATCGCGGCCGCCCGGGTCGCGTCGACCTCCGGGCGCGCCTCCACGGCGTCCGTGATCGCGAGCAGGTCCGTGTACGGGGCCTTGCCCCACGCGCCCCAGCCGCGCTGCACGAAGTCCTGCCCGTACCCGGTCGACAGCGCCGGGTCCGGCAGCAGCACCGCGTAGCCCTGCGCGACCATCAGCCACGGGTTCCAGCGCCAGCTCCACGCGTTCCACGAGCCGAGCGGGCCGCCGTGGATCCACAGCAGCAACGGCGCCGGATCCTCCGCGGACGCACCGTGCGGCAGCGCGAGCCAGCCCCGCACGCGCACGTCGTCCGCCGCCGCCGTCTCGACGTCGACGAGCGTGCCCGGCAGGTCGGGCGTCGCGACCGGGCCGCGCAGCGGCGTCGCGGGCACCGGCGCACGGCCGCCCGCCGTGCCGGAGTCGAGGAACGCCCCGAGGTCGACGCGCACCGGGTGCGCCGGCTCCAGGTAGCTCGTCCGCAGCGCGTAGAGCGTCCTGCCGTCGGGCGCGACCTGCACGTCCGTGAACGTCGCGTCGTCGCTCGTCACGCGCTCGGCCGTGCCGTGCTCGGCGACGCCGTTGCCCGCGGGGTCGAAGGGGACGAGGAACACCGGGCCGCGCCCGTCGTCGTCCGCGGTGACGAGCAGGCCCGAGCCGTCGGGCAGCCAGCGCAGCGACGTCGGCCAGCGGTCCCAGTGCGGCACGAGCGTGCGCGGCGTCGCGTGGTTCTCGGCGCGCGTCGTCGCCGAGTCGTCGTGGCCCTCCGTGGTCCCGGCGGGCCCGTCCGGCGCGTGCAACGGCACGACGGCGAGGCTCTCCTCGGGTGCCTGGTGCGGCGTCGAGATCGTCTCGCGCACGAACGCGACCCACGCGCCGTCGGGCGAGATCCTGGGCGAGTGCGCCTCCGCACGCGGCTCGTCGACGAGCGTGCGGCGCGCGCCCGTCGCCGTGTCGATCGCGACGAGCGTGCTGCGCACCTGCGGGCCGGGGCCCGGGACCTGCCACGTCGTGACGAGCGTCGTGCCGTCGGCGGACAGGTCCGCCGAGTGCTCGTGCAGCGCGCGCCCCGGCGTCCCGGCGTGCCCTGCGCCGCGGCTCACGTCACGCAGGTCGAGCAGCCGCGCGTCGTGCTCGGCGGCGGCGTGCTCCCCGGCGGTGTCCTGCGCGCCTGCGGCGTGCGACGCAGCAGCGAGGGGTGCGGGGCTGCCCGAACCCGCCGGCGCGTCGGTCGGGGTGGTCGGGGCCGGGAGCGGCTGTGCGGGCGCGTCGACGAGCGTCGTGAGGTCGCCGACGAACCGGTGCACCTCGTCGGGTCCGCGGTCGTGGTCCCACTGCCGCACCGGGTAGGCGCTGTGCAGGATCGCCGCGACCTTCGCGTCCTTGCGCGCCGACCGGAGCTCGGCGTCGTGCGCGAGGTCGCGCGCGCTCGGCAGCACCGACGCCGCGACCGACACGACCGGCGCGTCCGTCGCCGCGAGCGGCCCGCTCACGCCCGCGGGCGCCGTGGCGACCACGCGCGCCTCCCCGCCCGACGCCGGCAGCAGCCACAGCGCCGACGTCGGGTCGTCGTCGGACCCGCCGTCCGGGTCGGGCCGGGCCGACGTGAACAGCACGTCGCCCGCGCCGGTGAACGTCGCGCTCGACTCGCCCTTCGTGCTGCGCGTCAGCCGACGCGCGGGCACCTGGCCCGCCGGGTCGACCTCCCACAGCGCCGCCCGGTACCCGGTGCGCTGCGGGTCGAGCGTCTGGACGGTCGTGACGAGTCGCGTCCCGTCGGGCGAGAGCGCGAGGCCCCCGACGCGCGGGATCGCGAGATATCGGTCGAGGTCGTGGAACGGGTTCGTGGTCGGGTCAGGGATACCGGGCGTGCCAGCGAGATTGCTCACCCACACGTCCTATCACGCCCCCTCCCGCCGAACACGACGTTACTGGCGGTATCCGGCCGAAAGCGGGAGGAACGTCGTCGTCGTGCCGGGGCAAGATCGTTCTCGGCACCGGGCGCGGACTCGGCGCGCGGACGAGCGCGTCGGTCAGCGACCGGGTTGCTGGCCGACGCGGCGGCGACTGACGGAACGGCCGCCCGGGCAGGTTCCGGGTCCACAGCCCAGTGCGCCGCGCCCTCCGTCCACAGACGTCGGGCTCGTCGGTGCACGGCGCACCCCCCTCCTGGTCGGATACCCGGATGCGCACGCTGACCACCGTCCCGTCCGAGCTCCTCGACCTCGCCGAGCGCCAGGCCGGCCTGGTGTCCGCCGCGCAGTGCGACGCGTGCGGGGTGAATGCGAACCGCCGGTCACGGCTCGTCGACCACGGGCGGTGGCGACGCCCGACGCGCGGCGTGCTCGAGCCGGCACCCGGGACGCTGCCGTCGTCGGACCCTCGGGCCCACGACCGCCGTCGACGACGCGCCGCCTGGCTCGCTCTCCTCGCCTACGGGCCGGAGGCGATCGCCGTCGGGCCGTGCGCGCTCGTCCTGCTCGGCGTCCAGGGGGTCGGCCCCGACGTCGTCCCGCAGGTGACGTTGCCCGGCGCGCGCGGCGCGCTGTCCCGGGACGGGATCCGCCTGCGCCAGTTCGACGACGGGATGACCGTGGTGCGGATCGAGGGGCGCTCCGTCGCGAGCCCGGCGTGGGCTCTCGCCCAGGCGGTTCCCGAGACGGGGCGGCGGCGGGCGGTCGCGACGATGGACAGCGCGAGGCACCTCGGCCTGCTCGACGCCGACGGCCTGGCGCGCGCCCATGACCTCGCGCGCGGTCGGCGCGGCGTGGCGCGCACCCACGCCTGGTGGGCCGAGTCCGACGCCCGCGCCGAGTCACCGCTCGAGACCTTCGCACGCCTGGAGTGCGTCGACGCAGGGCTCGGGCCGGACGACCTCCAGGTCGACGTCGTCGACGACGGCCGGTTCGTCGGCCGCGGAGATCTGGGCTGGCGGCTGCCGCGAGGGCGGTGGCTGATCGCGGAGATGGACGGCAGGGACGTCCACAGCACGCCCGAGGCGCTCTTGAGGGACCGCGCGCGGCAGAACGCCCTCGTGACCCACGGCGGGGTGGAGCTGCTGCGTTTCACGGGTCGTGACCTCACGGTCCCGGGGACGAGCCGCCCCGGCCGCATGACGACCACCCTGCGTCACCATCTCGGTCGAGCACGAGGCTCCACGCCGTCGAGCACGAGCCTGCTGTCGTTATCGGGCCGATGACGACAACAACCCCGTGTTCGGCGGAACGGGGGCGACGGTCAGTCGTTCCGCTTCGACATCTGGGCGAGCATGTCGTTGTACTCCTGGAGCTCGGCGTCGCCGTCGCGGTCGGCCTGGCGGTCGCGGCGCTTGGCCTCGCGCTCGTCGGAGCGCGTCCACATGACGGCGACGACGATCGCGAGGACGAGCGTCGGCAGCTCGCCGATGCCCCACGCGACCGCGCCGCCGCGCTGCTGGTCGACGATGGCGCTCGGGCCCCACTCGCGGCCGAGGAGGCCGAACCACTCGGGGACCAGCAGCTCCTCGCCCGAGGTGAGCGCGACGCCGAAGAACGCGTGGAACGCCATGGTCGCGAACAGCAGGAGCAGGCGCTGCGGGTACGGCGGGCGGTGCGGACCGGGGTCGATCCCGACGAGCGCGTTCGCGAACAGGTACCCCGCGAGCGTGAAGTGCACCAGCATGACGAGGTGACCGACGTAGGTCGTGAGCGCGTACTCGAACGCGGGCGTGTAGTAGAAGACGATCATCGAGCCGGCGAAGTTCACCGCCGCGACGATCGGGTTCGCGAAGAACTGGCCCACCCGCGACGTGACGAGGGCGAGCACCCACTCGCGCGGTCCCCGCGACCCGTCCTTGCGCGGCGGCACCGCGCGCACCAGGAGCGTCACGGGGGCGGCGAGCACGAGGAAGATCGGCACGACCATCGCGAGGATCATGTGCTGGACCATGTGCGCGCTGAACAGCACGTGGCCGTACATCGCCGGGCCGCCGGACGTGACCCAGAACAGGATGAGGATCCCCAGGCACCAGGACACGGTGCGGCCCACCGACCACGAGTCGCCGCGCCGCGCGAGGCGGCGCGCCCAGCGCAGGTACACGACGATCGCCGCGACGCACGCGAACGCGGGCAGCAGGTCCCAGCGCCACTCGGTGAACCAGCGCGCGAGCGTCGGCTCGGGCGGGAGCGCGTGCCCCGTCACCTGGTACGCGGCGGAGGTGTCGAGCGGCTCCTCCTGCGGCACCGGCGGGGCGGTGGACCCGAGCGCGACCGCGACGCCGGACACGGCGCCCATGATCGCGAGCTCGACCGCGACGAGCCGCCAGAACAGCCAGCGCGTGCCCTCCGCGGCCGCGCCCCGTGCGCTCGTGGACGACGACGCCCCGCCCGTCCCGGCGCCGCTCGCCGAGGCGCGGTCCCCGGCCGGGCGGGCGGCCGCCGTCGGGCCCGCGAGGCGGCGCACGACGAGCTCGCGGTGCGCGAAGCCGACCGCGCCGAGGACGAGCAGGAGCGCGAGCTTGGTGAGCAGGAGGATGCCGTAGTCGGTGGTCAGCCCGGCGAGGGAGTCGACCCGGATGCTCGCGTTCGCGACGCCCGAGACGGCGACGGCGACGTAGCACCACAGCGCGATCGCGGAGTACCGCGCGACGGACGACGCGAAGTCCGCGCGACCCAGCCCGCCGCGCACGCGCACGACGGCGAGCGTCCCGAGCCCGCCGACCCACAGCGCGGCGCCTGCCAGGTGGAGGAACATCGAGGAGACGGCGAGCTCGTGGCTCACCGCGCCGGCCGCGTGGCCGGTGTTGGCCTGCATCCCGAGGGCGACCAGCGCGAGGGCCGCGGTCCACATCGCCCCGGTCGCGCTGCGCACGGCGAGCGCGACGGCGGACGTGAGGGCGGCGACGACGACGATCGCGAGGTAGTTCCGGCCGAGGCTGACCTGCGAGACGAAGAGGCCGAGCTGGTCGCCGAACGTCGGGTTCGTGATCGGCGTGCTCGAGATGGAGGAGTACCGCAGCACGACCTGCAGGACGGTGAGCACCGCCCACGTGGCCGACGCCGCCCCCGCCACGCCGAGCGCCTTGCGCACGGGCGTCCCGGCAGGCAGCACGCACGCCGCGAGGACGAGCGAGCCGAGCGCGAGCGCGACGGCGAGCTCGGTGAGCACCGTGACGACGGGGGTGCCGAGGCGCGCGAGCGCGCCCGGGTCCGGGAAGCCGGCGGGGACGGTGAAGGCGGCCGAGAACGCGCCGGCGGCGAGCACGGCGACGACCGCCACGACGACGGCGAACGGCCCGGCGACGACGAGCCACCACGGGTTCGCGGGTCGGGCGTCCGAGGGCGCGCGGCGCAGGGCAGTGGTGGTCACCCCTCCAGGGTATCGACCGCGCGAGCCCCTCCGGTCACGGCTCAGGGCCGGGGCAGACGGGCCATCCCGTAGACCTTCGTGGCGCGCACGCGCAGCACCTGGCGACGGTCCGCGACCATGGCGCGCCGGAACTCCTCCCAGTCCGGGTGCTCGCCCCCGGTCGCCGCGCGGTAGGTCGCGACGAGCTCGTCGGCGGCGGCGTCGTGGGGGTCGAGCGCGACGGCGCTCAGGCCGGCGTCGCCCTCGACGACGGCGTAGCCCGCGAAGTCCTCGGCGCTCACGTGGAGCGAGACGCGCGGGTCGCGCGCGGCGTTGCGGGTCTTCGCGCGGTCGGCGGTGACGGAGACGCGCGCGACGCCCTCCTCCGGGTCCCAGGCGTAGAGCACGTTGGAGAGCTGGGGTCGGCCGTCCTTCTTCACGGTCGCGAGGACGCCCTGGTGGCGCGCGGCGACGAGGTCGAGGAGCGCGGGCTCGCCGAGCGCGGCGCGGGGCGCGCGGTCGGGGACGTCGCGGTCGGGGACGTCGCGGTCGATGTCACGGGAGGCGTCGAGGGCGTCGGTGCTCATGCCGGGCCAACCGTCGTGGCCCTCCGGGGCATTCCCGGCGCACCGCGGGTGGGGACCTCTCCCCACCCGAACCTGTGGACGACGCCCGGTCCGGCGGGGTCCGCGCTGGCATACTGGGCCGGGTTCGCCGGGGGCTCGCGAGGCTCCGTCCGCCCTCCGGCCGCGCACGGGACCACACCACCCGCACCACCCGGAGGACGACCGATGGCCGCAGGGCACGGCAGCATCTCGACGCAGGACCTCGACCGCGCGAGCCACCTGCTCAAGCGCGTCGGGCAGGTCTTCGACCAGCGCGTCGTGGGGCAGGAGGCCCTGCGCACCGCGCTCGTGAGCTCGCTGCTCGCGGGCGGGCACATCCTGCTCGAGTCGGTCCCGGGCCTCGCCAAGACGACCGCGGCGCAGACGCTCGCCGCGGCGGTCGACGGCTCGTTCCACCGCATCCAGTGCACGCCGGACCTCATGCCGAACGACATCGTCGGTACCCAGATCTTCAACTACGCGACCGGCCAGTTCACGACCCAGCTCGGCCCGGTGCACGCGAACGTCGTCCTGCTCGACGAGATCAACCGCTCGTCGGCCAAGACGCAGTCGGCGATGCTCGAGGCGATGCAGGAGAAGCAGACGTCGATCGGCGGCGAGAACTACGCGCTCCCGGACCCGTTCATGGTGCTCGCGACGCAGAACCCCATCGAGGAGGAGGGCACGTACGTGCTCCCCGAGGCGCAGATGGACCGCTTCCTCATGAAGGAGGTGCTCACGTACCCGACGCCGCCGCAGGAGCTCGAGATCCTCCAGCGCATCGCGACCGGGCAGATGACGCGCCCCCTCACGGCGCAGCCGATCTCGCTCGACGACGTGCGCTTCCTGCGCGGCCTCGTCGACGACGTGTACGTGGACGACTCGATCAAGCGCTACGTCGTCGACCTCATCAACACGACGCGGTTCTCGGGCCCGCGCCCGGTGCCGGGCCTGGACCGCCACGTGCGCGTGGGCGCGTCGCCGCGCGGCGGCATCGCGCTCATGCGCGTGGGCCAGGCGCTCGCGATCCTCGCGGGCCGGGCGTACGTGATCCCGGACGACATCAAGGCGGTGCGGTACTCGGTGCTGCGCCACCGCCTCGTGCGCACGTTCGACGCGCTCGCCAACAACGTGCCGCCGGAGCAGCTCGTGGACGCGGTGTTCGACGCCGTCCCCACGCCCTGACCGGCCCGCCCCACCGTCCCGAGAGAGCACCACGTGCCCGACGTCTCCCGTCTCGCCCAGGTCCGGGCCCGGCTCGACCTGCCGGTCGCGCGCCGGGCGTCCGGCCTGCTCGAGGGCCGGCACCGCTCGGTGTTCAAGGGGCACGGGCAGGACTTCGACGACCTGCACCTGTACGCGCCGGGCGAGGACGTCGGCGACATCGACTGGAAGTCGTCCGCCCGCGCCGGGCTGCCGATCATCCGTCGGTTCGTGCGCGAGTCGAACCTCAACCTCGTGCTCGTCGTGGACACGGGTCGCACGATGGGCGCGACGGCCCCGAGCGGCGAGACGAAGGCGGAGATCGCCAGCTTCTGCTGCGCGCTCGTCGCGTACCTCGCACGCGACCGGGGCGACCGCGTCGCGCTCGTCGCGGGTGACGCCGAGCGCCTCGTCCAGCTCCCGCCCCGCGCGAGCACGCGCGACCTCGAGGTGCTGCTGCGCACCGTGGAAGGGCTGTGGCGCCCGGACGCCCCCGGGAGCGACCTGTCCCGACCGCTCGACCGCGCGCAGACGGCGTTCCGGCGCCGCTCGCTCGTGGTCGTCGTCACCGACGAGGCCCGCCCCGCCGCCGAGCACGAGCAGCTCCTGCGCTCGCTGCGCGTGCGCCACGAGGTGATGGTCGTGCAGGTCGCGGACCTCTCGCCGGTGGGCGCCGGGGTCGGGGAGGTGGCCGACGTCGACGGCACGCTGCGCCTGCCGCCGTTCCTGCGGGGCCGGGCCGCGCTCGCGGCGCCCGCCGCCGAGGCGCTGGCCGCGCGGCGTGCCGAGGTGGCCGACAGGCTGCGCACCCTGCAGGTCGAGGGCGTGCTCGTCGAGGGGTCCGACGACGTGCTGCAGCGGTTCGTCGAGCTCCTGGGGAGGCAGAAGCGTGCCCGTCGATGAGCTCGTCGACCCCGTCGGCTACTCGGGGTGGTGGACGGTCCTGGGGATCGTCCTGGTCCTCGCGGCCGCCGCGGTCGTGTTCCTCGTGATCTGGCTGACGCGCGCGAGCGCGGAGGAGAAGAACGCCCCACGGCCCGCCCCGCTGCTCCCCACGGGGCCGCACGACCCGTACGCGTCGCTGCGCGCGGAGTACGAGCGGCGTCTCGACGCCGTCGCCGAGCGGTTCCGCGCGGGCGAGCTCGACGAGCGCACCCTGCACCTCGCCCTCTCGGCGGAGATGCGCGGCTTCGCGACCGGCCGGCTCGGCCAGGACGCGTCGTCCATGACGCTCTCGGAGATCCAGCAGCTCGCCGAGGCCGGGCGGCTCACGCAGCTCATCGCGCGCTACTACCGGCCGTCGTTCGCGGACCACGACAACGACCCGGCGGCGCGCTCGACGGACGGCGAGGACTCGATCGACCGCGCCCGGGCGGTGGTGCGCGGATGGTGAATCGCTCCGTCGCGGCGAGCACCGCCGTCGTCCCCGGGCCGCAGGGTCCGTCGATCCTGTGGCCGTGGCTGTGGGTCGTGCTCGTCGTCGCGGTGCTCGCGGCGGCGGCGGTCGCGTGGTGGCTCGCGCGGCGCCGCCGGTCGCGCGACGCGGACGACGCCGTGCTCTGGGTCGCGAACTCCGACTACCTCGCACGCGTCCCGGCGTTCGCCGCGTGGGTGCGCCGCTACCGCGTGCTGCAGGGCCTCACCGCGGCGGGGCTGCTCGTGGCGGTCGTCGGCGCAGGAGCGGTCGCCGCCCGCCCGGTGGAGACGGACGTCGTCGTCGACCGCCTCGGCACGCGGGACATCGTGCTGTGCCTCGACGTGTCGGGCTCGATGATCGAGTACGACGGCGCGGTGCTCAAGGTCTTCCAGGAGCTCGTGGACAACTTCGAGGGCGAGCGGATCGCGCTGTCCATCTTCAACTCGTCGTCGCGCACGGTCTTCCCGCTGACGGACGACTACACGCTCGTCCAGGAGGAGCTCCAGGGCGGGATCGCCGCGCTCGACCAGGACCCGGCGACGTTCGACTACACGGGCGGCACCGACGACGCCGAGATCCTCGAGTACGCGCAGTTCACGGCGGGCACGACGGCGAACCTCTCGGGCGCGAGCCTCATCGGCGACGGGCTCGCGAGCTGCGCGCTCCAGTTCGACGCGGAGGACACCGAGCGCTCACGCTCGATCATCCTCGCGACGGACAACTACGTCTCCGGCGAGCCGATCTACACGCTCCCGCAGGCGGCGGACCTCGTCGCGTCGCGCGACATCACGCTGCACGGCATCTTCGGCGGCTCCCAGCGCTACGAGGGCACGCCCGAGGAGACCGAGTACCGCGAGACCGTCGAGTCCGGTGGCGGCCTGTACTTCCTCGCGGACGACCCGGCCGCGGTGCAGGGCATGGTCGACGACGTCGTCGCGCAGCAGGCCGTCGAGCTCGACGCGTCCCCCGAGGTGGTCGTCACGGACCGCCCCGCGGGCTGGTTCCTCGTCGCGGTCCTCGGCGTCGCGCTGCTGCTCGTCGTCGCGTGGCGGGTGAAGGAGTGACGCACCGATGAACCTCGCCGGACTCACGTTCCAGCCGCTCGTGCCCCTGTGGGCGCTGGCGCTGCTCGTGCTGCCGCTGCTCGGCCTCGCCGGGTGGCAGGCGGTCACGGCCGGGCGCCCGGGGCCCGACGGCGCCCCCCGCCCCGGCGCCCCGCGAGCGGCCTGGGTGCGCCGGGCGGGCGCGGTCGTGCTGCTCGGGATCATCGGGATCGCGCCGTCGGTCGCGTCGACGGACCGCGACACGTCGGTCGCGAACGTCGACATGTTCTTCGTCGTCGACCGCACGGGGTCGATGGCGGCCGAGGACTACGGGCCCGAGGGCGGCCAGGAGCGCCTCGACGGCGTGCGGCACGACATCACGAGCCTCACCGAGGCGATCCCCGGGGCGCGGTACTCGATCATCTCGTTCGACTCGCAGGCGTCGCGCCAGCTCCCGCTGACGACGGACGCGCGCGCGATCACGTCCTGGGCCGACACGTTCCACCGCGAGATCACGCGGTACTCGCAGGGGTCCCTCACGGACCGGCCGCTCGACGAGCTGCGGTCGGCGCTGGAGGGCTCCGCGGAGCAGCACCCGGCCAACGTGCGGCTCGTCTTCTTCCTCACCGACGGCGAGCAGACGGCGGAGGGCGAGCCCCGGTCGTTCGCCGACCTCGCGCCGCTCGTCGACGGGGGCGCGGTGCTCGGCTACGGGACGGCCGAGGGAGGCCGCATGAAGGAGTACGACCCGGACGTGGACCCCGAGGACGCGGAGTACCTCGTCGACTGGTCGAAGCCGAGCGACGGCGGCGAGCCCGTCGAGGCGCTGTCCGTGCTGGACGAGGCGACGCTCACCGCGCTCGCCGACCAGCTCGGCGTGCCGTACGTGCACCGGCAGGAACCGTCGGAGACGGCGTCGCTCGTCGCGGGCGTGGACCCGCAGCAGGTCGCGGCGGACGGCCGTCGTGACGTCACGGCGTACCGGCCGGTCGTCTGGCCGTTCGCCCTCGCGCTCGTGGCGCTGCTCGGGGTCGAGGCGTGGTTCTGGTCGCGCTCGGCGAGCCGCTCGCTCGTCCGCCCCACGGCGCCCGACCGCGCGGAGGTGCGTCGATGACCTGGACCCCTCCCCCGGCACCCCCGCCCGGCGCCCGCGCGCCCCGGCCCACGGGCGCGGCCGCGCTGCGCGCGGCACGGCTGCGGCGGCGCCGGTGGTGGCTGCTCGGGACGCTGCCCGTCGTGCTCGTGCTCCTCGTGCTGGGGGTCACGCTCGCCCTGCGCGCCCCGGTCGCGTCGCTCGCGAAGGACCGCTACGACGCCGGCGACACCGAGGGCGCGGCGAGCGCGTACGGCCTCCAGCGGACGCTCAACCTCGTCGAGCCCTGGAAGGCGCACTACAACCACGGGACGGCGCTCGCGCGCACCGAGGACTCGTGGTCGCTGTACGACGCGATCCGGTCCCTCGACCGCGCCTACGACCTCGCGGAGAACGAGTCTCCCGAGGAGCGGTGCATGATCCAGACCAACCTGTCGCTGACGTACGAGATCCAGGGCGACGGCGACATGGCCTACGCCGACCGCAAGGCGGCGGAGCTCACCCTCGTCGAGGAGGCGATCGCCGCGCGCGACGCCGGCCGCTCGTACGACGAGGACGTGCTCGACCCGTACGGCGACGGCACCGAGCCCGACCCGGACGAGCTCCGGCAGGACGTCCAGGACTGGTACGAGTACGCCGAGCAGGAGTACGCGACGGCCGAGCAGATCCGCGGCTGGCCCGACTGCGGCGAGTCCGAGCAGACGCCTGAGCAGCAGGAGCAGGACGCTGCCGCCCGGCAGCGCCTCCAGGACAAGCAGCAGCAGGCGCAGGACTCGCAGCCCGAGAACCAGGGCGGCGGCGACACGCAGGAGGGCGAGGGCGAGGGGTCCGAGGGCGACGAGCAGTCGGACGCCTCGGGCGGCGACGGCTCTGAGGGCTCCGAGGGCGAGGACCAGCAGAGCCAGGCCGAGCGCGAGGAGCAGCAGCGCCAGGAGCAGCTCGAGCAGCAGGGCTCCGAGGCGCGCGACGAGCAGGAGCGCCTGGAGCAGGAGTACCGCGACCTCTACGGGGACGAGCCGGGCACCGGCACCGACCCGGGTGACAGCAGCGGGGGCGGCACCAAGAACTGGTGATCCCCGGCTGTGCCAGGCAGGGGTGAGCGCACCGGGAAGAGGCGCGCGCCCCCGCGCGTTCGTCCGGGAGGAGACGCACGGCCGGGCGGTCGCGACGACGGCACGGCACCCGGGCGACGGGGCGAGGAGGAGCAGCATGACCGCGACGAGCACGGGGCTCGGCACTACCGGCGTCGACGACTCGGCCCTGGACAACCCGTCGTGGAGCGCGCTCACCGGAGCGCACGCGCACCTCGCCGAGGGCGACGACCTGGCGCGGCGCTACCCGGCCGACGTCTCGCCGATCACGGGCGTGCGCTCGTGGACCGACCCGGGCGTGTGGGACGCGATCGCCGCGCTCGTCGGCCCGGGCGGGCACTTCTCGGCGCCGCCGGTCGGGGTCGAGCCGCCGCACGGCTGGACGGTCGAGGCCCGCGTCGAGGGCGTGCAGCTCGTCGAGACCGAGCGCCTCGTCACCCGGCCCGACCCGGAGGCCGTCGTGCTCGGCGCGGACGACGTCCCGGAGATGCTCGCGCTCGTCGAGCGCAGCCGACCAGGTCCTTTCGAGGCACGGACCCACCTGCTCGGCCGGTACGTCGGGTTCCGCGACGGCGACGGCCGCCTCGTCGCCATGGCGGGCGAGCGCCTCTGGCCCGCCGGGTGGACCGAGATCAGCGCCGTGACGACCGACCCCGACCACCGCGGGCGCGGCCTCGCCTCACGCCTCGTGCGCGACGTCGCGTTCCACGTGCAGGAGCGGGGCGACCGCGCGTTCCTCCACGCCGCGGCGCAGAACGTCGGCGCGATCGGGGTCTACGAGCGGCTCGGGTTCGCCCTGCGCCACCGCCCGACGTTCGGGTCGCTGCGCGCACCGGACTGACGGCCTCGTCGGCGGGCCCCGCGCCACGGTCCTGCCACGCGGCCCGGCAGCGGGCCGGACGCTCGGCGCCCCCTGGCTAGTCCTCGATCCCCTCGACGAGCAGCGTGCGGGGGCCAGGTCCCTCGTCGGCGAGCGCGTCGTGCGGGTTGACGAGGACGCATCGGCGCAGCGACAGGCACCCGCAGCCGATGCAATCCGTGAGGTGGTCGCGCAGGCGCGTGAGCTGCTCGATGCGCGCGTCGAGGTCGGCGTGCCACCCGGCCGAGAGCCGGTGCCAGTCCTTCGCCGTCGGCGTGCGGTCCCCGGGGAGCGTCGCGAGCGCGGCGCGGATCCGGGCGAGCGGGATGCCCACGCGCTGCGACGCGCGCACGAACGCGACCCGCCGCAGCGTCTCGCGCGTGAAGCGCCGCTGGTTGCCGGGCGTCCGGCGGCTCGTGATGAGCCCCTCGCGCTCGTAGAAGTGCAGCGCGGACACGGCGACGCCGCTGCGCGCCGCGAGCTGGCCGACGGTGAGCTCGTCGCTCGGGGACGGGGCGGCGTCGGGCACGGCGGTTCCTCCACGCGGACGGGTCTCGCCGCGACGCGGCGGACACGGCAGTCCGTCCGTCGGCACGGGCGCTTGACCTGAACAAATGTTGAGGTTCGAGACTAGCAGGGCGCGACCTTCGGGCCGCGTGACCGCGACGCCGCGCGACCGCACCAGCGAAGCCGTTCGCCCGGAGACCGACCGCGTCGCCCGGCACGACCGCCCAGCACGACCGGCCAGCACGACCGCCCAGCACGACCCCGACCCTGAAGGAGCACCCGTGGACGCCATCCGCCTGCACGCGTTCGGACCACCCGAGAGCCTCGTGCTGGACCAGGTCCCCGACCCGGTCCCCGGCCCCGGCCAGGTGCGGGTCGCCGTGCGCGCGCACGGCGTCCACCTGCTCGACACGACCCTGCGCCGGGGCGAGGCCACGGGCGGCCCCCTTCCGCTCCCCGCCCTCCCGACGATCCCCGGGCGCGAGGTCGCGGGGGTGGTGGACGTCGTCGGGCCGGGCGTCGACGCCGCGTGGCGCGGGCGACGGGTCGCGGCCCACCTCGGCGCCACGCGCGACGGCGGCGGGTACGCGCGCCTCGCCGTCGTGCCCGTCGAGGCGCTGCACCGCATCCCCGACCACGTCACCGCGCCTGACGCGCTCGCCATGATCGGCACCGGGCGGACCGCCGTCGGCATCCTCGACCTGGCGGAGCTGACCGCGACGGACACCGTCGTCGTCACGGCCGCGGCCGGCGGGCTCGGCACGCTGCTCGTCCAGAGCGCGCTCGCGGCGGGGGCGCGCGTCGTCGCGCTCGCCGGCGGGCCGGAGAAGGTCGCGCTCGTCCGGTCGCTCGCCGGGGAGGCGCAGGAGGATCGACTCGCCGCCGTCGACTACCGGGCGGACGCCTGGCTCGACGAGGCGCGGGCCGCCGTCGGGCAGCACGCCCCGGAGGGCGCGACCGTGCTCCTCGACGGCGTCGGCGGCGACGCGGGCACCGACGCCGCGAGCCTCGTCGCACCGACCGGTCGCCTCGTCCTCTACGGCTGGGCATCGGGGGCACCGAACCGGGCCGGTGACGTCGACCACCCGGACGAGAAATCGGGGGCCGCGGGCGGCACGCCGGACGTACGGTGGGCCGTGGGACCCCGGGCCCGACCCTGGGGAGACCTGTCCACGCTGCAGGAGCGCGCGCTCGCGCTCGCGGCGGACGGGACGTGGCGGGTCGTCACGCACCAGATCCCCCTCGCGGAGGCCGCGCGCGCCCACCGCGAGCTCGAAGCGCGCGCCACCACCGGAAAGGTCGTTCTCGTATGACGGCGGACCCCCGCACCGACGCCGACGCACCGGCGTACGGCTCCCCCGCGCCCGGCGCGGACGAGGCCGGCACGTTCGAGGCCGGCACGGGAGACGTCGGCACGGCAGACGTCGGCGCGCCCGCGGCCGACCCCGCCGAGGCGGGCGCGCTCTCGCCCGGGACGCAGCGCACGGTGCTGTTCGGCATGGTCGCGTTCGTGTTCCTCGGTGCGTTCGAGGCGCTCGCCGTCGCGACCGCCATGCCGACGGTCGCCGTCGAGCTCGACGGCCTCACCCTGTACACGCTCGCGTTCGCCGCGTCGCTCGCGTCGAGCGTCGTCGGCATGGTGGCGTCCGGCCGCTGGAGCGACCGCGCGGGGCCGACCACCCCGCTGTGGACCGGCATCGGGCTCTTCCTCGCCGGGCTGCTCGTCGCCGGGCTGGCGCAGGACATGCTCGTGCTCGTCGCGGGCCGCGTGCTCCAGGGCGTCGGGACCGGCCTGTACATCGTCGCGCTGTACGTGCTCGTCGCGCGCGTCTTCCCCACCGACCGGCGTCCGAAGGTCTTCGCCGCGTTCGCGGCGGCCTGGGTGATCCCGTCGATCGTCGGGCCCGCCATCGCCGGGCTCGTGGTCGAGCACGTCGGGTGGCGCTGGGTGTTCCTCGCCGTCCCGGTCCTCGCGGTGCCCGCGCTGTTCCTCATGCGCCCGGGCATGCGCGCCGCCCGCGGCTCGGCCCCCGAGCCCGCCTCGGCGCCCACGGACCGGCCCGACGACGCCGAGCCGCCGCTCGACCGGACCGCGCGCCAGGCGTCGCTCACCTGGGCGGTCGTCGCCGCCGTCGGGATCGGGGCGCTCAACTACGCGGGCCAGCTGCGCGGTGTCGGGCTCGCGGCCCTGCTCGTCGCCTCGCTCGCCGCCGTCGCGCTCGCCGTCCCGCGCCTGCTCCCCCGCGGCACGACCCGCGCGGCCCGCGGCCTGCCGAGCGTCATCGCGATCCGCGGCCTCGTCGCGGCCGCGTTCACCGGCGCCGAGGTGCTGCTCCCGCTCCTGCTGTCGCACGAGCGCGGCCTCTCGCCGTCGCTCGCGGGCGCCGTGCTCACGTTCGGCGCCGTCGGCTGGTCGACGGGGTCGTGGCTCCGCGGCCGGGCGACGTGGGGCCTCCAGCACGCGGGCTACGTGCGACTCGGCGGGACGCTCGTCGCGCTCGGGATCGGTGGCGCCGCGCTGCTCGCGTGGACGGCGGTGCCGCCCGTCGTCGGGATGGTCGCGTGGACCCTCGCGGGGCTCGGCATGGGCATGACGCACCCGACGCTCTCCGTGCTCACGCTCGAGCTCTCGCCCGTCGCCGAGCAGGGCGCGAACTCGTCCGCGCTCCAGGTGTCCGACGCCGTCGCCGCGGCGACCGCGCTCGCCGTCACGGGGTCGCTCCTGTGGGCCCTGCACCCCACGCTCGGCCTGGCGTCGTACGTCGTGTGCTTCGGCGTCACGGTGCTGCTCGCGGCGGGCGTCGCCCTCCTCGCGCCCCGCACCCGCCCGGTCCTCAGGGCGTAGGGCGCAGCCCGGCCGCGGCGTCCGCATAGCGGTCGAGCACGATCGCGGTGAGCCGCGGGTCGGGCGCGAGCGGGCCGGTCACGACGTCGGCGCCCGCCTCCAGCACCCGGTCGTAGAAGAAGCCGGGCGCGAGGAGGTAGGCCGCGACGACGACGCGCCCGCCCGGGGCGAGGCCCGCGCGGGCGGCGGCGACGGCGTCGGGCACCGTGGGCGTCGCCATGGCGCCGTAGCCGACGGAGACCGGGCCGGGGACGCGCTCGCGCAGCCCCGCGGCGAGCTCCGCGACGTCGCGCGCGGCGCCCGGGCGGCTCGACCCGGCGGCGGCGATCACGACGGCGTCGCCGTCGCGCAGGCCGGCCTCCGCGAGCCGCTCGGCGAGCAGGTCCACGAGGCGCGGGTCGGGGCCGAGCGGCCCCGACGCGGCGGCCGCCCCGGTGCCGGGGCCGCGGTCCTCGACGGCCGCGGCGACGTCCACGCTCACGTGGAACCCGGCGGAGAGCAGGAGCGGGACCACCACCGCGGCGCCCGGGGCCCCGCCGTCGGACGGCGCGACGACCGCCGCCACGACGTCCGCCACCTCGGGCTGCTGCACGTCGACGAACGCCTCCCGGACGTCGAGGTCAGGACGGGCAGCGCGCACGTCGTCCAGGAGGCCGCGGATCACCGCACGCCCCGCGAGGTCGTTCGTGCCGTGGGAGCAGCCGACGAGCACCGGCGCGGCGGCACGCGGCCCGGCCGTGGCGTCGGCGACGGCGTCGAGGGAGGTGGGGCTGTCCGCGCTCATGCGAGCTCCAATCGGTATCCGCGCTTGACGACGGTCCTGACCAGGTCCCGGCGACCGGTGGCCTCGCGCAGGCGCGCGACCGCGACCTCGGCCGCATGGGGGTCGCGCGAGTCGCCGGGCAGGACGTCGAGCACGTCGTCGCGGGTGACGACCTCGCCGCGGCGCGCGGCGAGGAGGCGCAGCACCTCGAGGCTGCTGGGCGACAGGGGCAGCACCTCGCCGTCGAGGACGGCGACGCGCGAGCGGATCTGCAGCGTCCCGGCGACGGTCGCGAGGGCGACGGTCTCGGCCTGCTCGTAGTGCGCGACGAGCGTCCGCACGAGCGCGCCGAGCCGTCCGCGCTCGGGCTGCAGCGGCGTGACGCCGCGGTGCTCGAGCGGTCGCGCGGTGACGGGCCCGACGGCGGCCGCGACCATCGAACCGTCCTGGAACCTCGACACGACGAGCCGCCCGACGCCGTGCTCCTCGGCGGCGCTCAGCCACGCCTCGGCGCCGGGCGCGGAGGTGAAGACGACCGCGTCGATCTCCCCGACGGCCGCGGCCTCGACGGACGCGCGCAGCGCTTCCGGGTCGGGCGGCGGTCCCCACCGGTAGACGACGAGGCTCGCGACCTCGGCGCCGGCCTCCGCGAACACGACGTCGAGCCCGTCGGCACCGGCGCCGTGGTGCTGCACGGCGATGCGCAGCCCGGCGACGCCCTCGCCGAGCAGCACGTCGGCGATCTCCGCCGACGTCTCGGACTCGGCGACCCAGTCGGCGGTGAGGCCTGCGGCCTGGATCGCGCCGCGCGCCTTGGGCCCGCGCGCGACGATCCGCGCGTCGGCCAGCACCTCGAGCAGGCGGTCGGCGAGGCCGTGCGCGTCGGCGGCCTCGACCCAGGACCGGAAGCCGATCCCGGTCGTGACGACGACGACGTCCGGCGGCCGCTCGACGAGGTCGCGCGTCCCGGCGAGGAGCTGCTCGTCGTCGGCGTGCGGGATCATGCTCAGCGCGGGCGCGTGGCGGACCTCGGCGCCCCGGCGCTGGAGGGCGGCGGCGAGCTCGCTCTTGCGGCGGTCGGCCGTGACGAGCACGGTGCAGCCGGCCATGACCTGGCCGAGGGTGGGGCGATCGGCGTCGGGGCCGGACGCGAGATCGACCCGAGCGTCCGAGATCGACCCTCCGCGGGTCGACGTCGCGACGGGCGGGTCGACCTCGGTGCCGCCGGTGCCGGTCACGCGACCGTCGCCGGGTCGAGCCGTCCCGCGGCGGCGACGTCCCCCACCACGATGATCGCCGGGGGTCGGACCCCAGACTGGGCGGCGCGCTCCACGATCTCGCCGAGCGGGGCCCGCGTGACGCGCTGGCGCGGCGTCGACCCGTTCTCCACGATCGCGACGGGCAGCGCAGGGTCGGCCCCGGCGCCGAGCGCCTGGGCCGTGATGCGTGCGAGCTGCGAGACACCCATGAGGACCACCAGCGTAGCCGTGCGGTCGCGGACCCCCGCGAGCGCGGCCGCGTCGAGCCCGTCGTGGCCGCTGACCACGTGGAACGCGGCGACCGTGCCCCGGTGCGTGAGCGGGATGCCCGCGAGCGCGGGGACGCTGAGCGCGCTCGAGACGCCCGGCACGACGTCGACCGGCACACCCGCCGCGCGGCACGCGAGCACCTCCTCGCCGCCGCGCCCGTAGACGAACGGGTCGCCGCCCTTGAGCCGTACGACGCGCCGCCCGCGCTGCGCCTGCTCGACGAGGATCGTGTTGATCTCGTGCTGCGGCACGGGGTGGTTCCCGGGGGTCTTGCCGACGTCGATCACCTCGACGCCGGGCGCGAGCTCGTCGAGCACGTCGACCGGCCCGAGCCGGTCCGCGACGACGACGTCGGCCTCCGCGAGCGCCCGACGGCCCCGGACCGTGAGCAGGTCGACCGCGCCGGGCCCTCCCCCGACGAGCGTCACGCGCCCCAGGCCTCCCGGCGCAGGACGGTGGTGGCGCTGGTCGACGCCGCCGGAGCGCAGGTGCTCGGCGATCGCGTCGCGCACCGCGCGCGCCCGCCGCGGGTCGGCGCCTCGCCGCTCCCCCGGGCTGTCGGCCTGTCGTCGCTCCCGAGCGCGCCCGTCCCCCGGGACGCCGGCCGCGGGGACGTCCGTGACGACCCCGACGAGCACGTCGCCGCTGCGGGTCGTCGCCGGCGTGCGGGCGGTGCCCTCGTGCGCGGCCCCGGCGTGGACGCACCAGGTGCGGCGCGCCGCCGCCCACGCGGCGACGTCGCGGTCGGTCCCCGAGTCGTCCGTCGCCGCGAGCACGAGCCACGCGTCCTCGACGTCGGACTCACGGACCTCGCGCGGCGCCCAGGTGACGCGGCCGCCCGGCGCGGCCCCGCCGTCGGCCCGCAGCCCGACGGGTGACGGTGCGAGGAGCGGGGCGCGCAGCGAGGCCGCGACGAGGTCGCGCAGATCCTCGCAGACCTGGGGCGCGACGACGCGGACGTGGGCGCCGTCGTCGGCCATGGCCCGCGCGCGGCGGGCCGCGACGGGACCGCCGCCGGCGACGAGCACCGTGCGCCCGGCGAGGTCGAGGCCCAGGAGCGTCGTCACGGCGCACCGTCCGCGGGCGCGGCGGCGTGCAGGCCCACGTGCACGACGCCGTCGCGCACCTCGACGGGCCACGTCGCCAGGTCCGGGGCGAGGCCCTGGACGGGCACGTACCCGGCGGCCTCGAGGCAGCGGCCGGTCGCGAGGTCGAAGACCTGCTTGTACATGGGCCCGGCGACCGTGGGCACGCCCCCGCGCGTGCCCACGATCCCGCGCGACATGACGTTCGCGCCCGAGTACGGGTCGCGCTGCTGCACGACGCGCACCGTGTCGTCGGGGAGGCGGAAGAGCGCGACCTGCACCCCGCCGACGAGGGCGGCGGCGCCGCGCTCGACGAGGAGGTCGCGCAGGAGGCACACGGGCGCCCACCCCACCGCGTCCGACGTCGCCGTCTCCACGGGGTACGCAGTTTGCTCTGCCGGCACGACGCTCATCGACGGACCTCCAGGGTCGTGCCGGCGATGACCACGGGGCCGGCGGGGACGGTGGCGAGGCCCGCGGCGCGGGCCTCCTCCAGGGCGGCGCGCTCGTCGGCCGTCGCGGGCCTGATCTGGCCACGCTCGGTGACGTACGCGAGGTCGGGGTCGGGCTCGGCGGGCGCGTTGACGAACGAGCCGAAGCGGCGCAGCTTCTCCGGGTCCTCGAGGACCGCGCGCCACTCGTCCTCGTAGTCGCCGACGTGGCGGGCCATCGCGGCGTCGAGGTCGGCGCCGATGCCGAGCGAGTCCTCGACGACCACCTCACGGATCGCGTCGAGGCCGCCCTCGTGGTCCTCGACCCACGCGGCCGTGCGCTGGAGGCGGTCGGCCGTGCGGACGTAGTACATGAGGAAGCGGTCGATGGTCCGGACGAGCGCCTCGTCGTCCAGGTCCTCGGCGAGGAGCTGCGCGTGCCGGGGCGTGAACCCGCCGTTGCCGCCGACGTAGACGTTCCAGCCCTTGTCCGTCGCGATGACGCCGACGTCCTTGCCGCGCGCCTCGGCGCACTCGCGCGCGCACCCCGACACGCCGAGCTTGATCTTGTGCGGCGAGCGCAGGCCGCGGTACCGGAGCTCGAGCTCGACGGCCATGCCGACGGAGTCCTGCACCCCGAACCGGCACCACGTGGACCCGACGCACGACTTCACCGTGCGCAGGGACTTGCCGTACGCGTGCCCCGACTCGAACCCGTGCTCGACGAGCCGGCGCCAGATGTGCGGGAGCTGCTCGATGCGCGCGCCGAACAGGTCGATGCGCTGGCCGCCCGTGATCTTCGTGTAGAGCCCGAAGTCCTTGGCGACCTGCCCGATGACGAGCAGGCCGTCCGGCGTGATCTCTCCCCCGGGGATGCGCGGGACGACGGAGTACGTGCCGTCCTTCTGCATGTTCGCCATGACGTGGTCGTTCGTGTCCTGGAGCGTCGCCTGCTCGCCGTCGAGGATGTGCCCGTTGCCGAGCGACGCGAGGATCGACGCGATCGTGGGCTTGCAGATGTCGCAGCCGCGTCCGGCGTCGCGCACCAGCACGGCACCCTGCGTGGCTGCGCTCTCGTCCACCGGCGCAGCGACACCCCGGCCGAACCGCCCGACGATCTCGCTGAAGGTGTGCAGGTCGGCGACGCGCACGGCGTCGAAGAGCTGGGCGCGCGAGAGGTCGAAGTGCTCGCACAGGGCGTTCGAGACCTCGACCCCTGCGCGGGCGAGCTCGGTCGTGGTGATCTTCTTGACGAGCGGCAGGCACGACCCGCAGCTCGTCCCCGCGCGCGTGCACGCCTTGACGCCCGCGAGGTCGGTGCACCCGTGCTCGGTGACCGCGCCGCGGATCGCGCCCGCGCCGACGTTGTTGCACGAGCAGACCGTGGCGTCGTCGGGCAGCTCGAGGCTCGGCGCCCCGCCGCCGGACCCCTCGGGGAGGAGGAACAGCCCCGGGTCGCCCGGGAGCTCCGTACCGAGCATCGGCCGCAGCGACGCGTACGGCGCGGCGTCCCCGACGAACACGCCGCCCAGGAGCGTGCGTGCGTCGTCGGACAGGACGAGCTTCTTGTAGACGCCCGCGACCGGGTCGGCCCACACCAGCTCCATCGCGCCCTCGGTGCGGCCGTGCGCGTCACCGAAGCTCGCGACGTCGACCCCCTGGAGCTTGAGCTTCGTCGCGGTGTCCGCGCCGGGGAACGTCGCCTCGCCGCCGAGCAGGCGGTCCGCGACGACCTCCGCCATGGCGTAGCCCGGCGCGACGAGGCCGAGGCAGCGACCCTCGATGCACGCGACCTCGCCCACGGCCCACACGTGCTCGTCCTCCGTGCGGCACGCCAGGTCGACGACCGCGCCCCCGCGCTCCCCGACCGCGAGCCCCGCCGCGCGCGCGAGCTCGTCGCGCGGCCGCACGCCCGTCGCGAGGACCACGACGTCGACGTCGAGCCGGCCGCCGTCGGCGAAGTCGAGCCGGCCCACGTGCCCGGTCTTGCGGGAGACCCTCATCTCCTTGGTCCCGGTGTCGCACCGGACCGCGATGCCCATGCCGTTGATGAGGCGCTTGAGGGCCTCGCCGCCGCCCAGGTCGATCTGCGCGTCCATCAGGTGCGTGCCGAACTGGACGACCGTGGCCTGCGCGCCGAGGGCCTTGAGCGCGCCCGCGGCCTCGAGGCCCAGGAGACCGCCGCCGATGACGGCGCCGCGGACCGGGCGCTCCCAACCACCCTCGGTCGTGGCGTCGCGCCGCTTCTCCTCGACCCAGCCGCGCAGGGCCGCGACGTCGTCGATCGTGCGGTAGACGAACACGCCGGGCAGCTCGTTGCCGGGGATCGGGGGGCGCGCGGCGTTCGAACCGGTCGCGAGGACGAGCTCGTCGTAGGCGTGCACGCGCCCGAGCCGGTCGGTGACGGTCCGCGCCTCGCGGTCGATCGACGTCACCGCGCAGTCGCGGTGCAGCGTGACCAGCGGGTCGTCCCACAGGGCGGGGTCGCCGAGCGCGAGCTCCTCGGCGTCGCGCGCCGAGAAGTAGCTCGTGAGGGCGACGCGGTCGTACGGCGTGCGCGGCTCCTCGGCGAAGAGCGAGACGCGCCACGCGCCGTCGGCGTCGCGCGCGCGCAACGCCTCGACGAGCCGCTGCGCCACCATGCCGCCGCCGACGACGACGACGTGCCGGGGCGCACCGGGGGCCGGGGCGGGGGCGGGATCGGTCTGAGGTCCGGTCACGGCGGGCTCCTGGGGGCGTCGGGGCGGAACGGTCACCGTCCGCGGGGTCCGACGAGAGCGAGGAGAGGCCCCGGGACGGTGCTGACGACGCTACGGACGGGCGGTTTCGCGACCGTGCCCCGCCCGTTGCCCGTCCGTAACGGTGTTCTCACCCGGCCGAACGCCGCCGTGTGAGGTCGGCGGCGCGGTGCGAGATCGGCAGGTCCTGTCGAGATCGGTGATCGTGATCGCCGATCGCGGCAGGACCTGCCGGCCTCACGCGCCGAGACCGACGCTCGCCCGTGCGCCGTCGGCCCGCGGCTGCTCCGGGTCGGTCTGCGCGAGCCAGTCGACCAGGCCGCAGACGACGTCCTTGCACCCGCCGCAGCCCGTCGTCGCGCGCGTCGCCCGTGCGACGTCGTCGACGCTCCGGGCGCCGTCGTGCCAGCAGCCCACGACGTCGCCCTTGGTCACGCCGTTGCACGTGCACACGGTCGTGCGGTCGGGCATGAGCGTCGGGGACGACGCCGGGGCGGGCGCCTGCGCGACGGGGCGCAGCAGCAGGTGGGCCGGGTCGGTGGGCACGGGGACGCGGCGCGTGTACGTGGCGGTGAGGTCGGCACCCACCTCGGGCGCGCCGACGCACGTCGCGCCGACGAGCAGCCCGTCCGCGACGACGACCTCGACGTGCCGCCCCGACGCCGGGTCGCTCAGCGTCACGGACCGGTGCGTCGCGTCGGGCGCGCGACGCTCGCCGCACACGCCCATCGTCACGATCTCGAGCCCCGCCGCCTTGACCCGCACGACGCCGGTCCCGGCGGTCGCGCGCGTGCCGACCCCGGGGTCGGCCGTCGGCTCGAGCGGGCGCGCGACGACGTCGGTCGCGAGCCGCAGCGCGACGCTCGGCCGGTCGGGGGCCGGTCCCCGGCGCGCGCGCTGCCGGTCCGGCGGGGCCCCTCGTGCGGCGCCCGGGCTCCCCGCGCCGTCGGCCCCGGCGATGAGCCGGTCCGCGAGGTGCTGCGCGAGCCGGCGCGCCTGGTCCCACCCCTGGGCGATCAGCCCGGTGCCGCCCTCGGGCGGCTGGGCGCAGTCGCCGACCGCGAACACGCGCGGGTCGTCCGGGCTGGCGAGGTCGGGGCCGACGACGACCCCCCGGTCGACGGTGAGCCCTGCCGCCCGCGCGAGCCCGGCCTCGGGCACCGTGCCGCACGCGAGCACGACGAGGTCGGCGTCGAGGTCGACCCGACGCACGCCGTCCGACGCTCCCGCGGGCGCGCCCGAGCTGTCCGCCGCGAGGTCGCGCGGGCCGCCGTCGGCCACCCGGAGCGTCACGCCCCGCACCGTGCCGCCGTCCACGACCACGCGCTCGGTCCGGGCCCGTGTCCAGGTGCGCACCCCGAGGCCGGCGAGACCCCGCGCGACGACGCCGCCCGCCGCGCGGTCGAGCTGACGGTCCATGACGCTCGCGCCGCCGTGCACGAGGCTCACGGCGACGCCGCGACGCGCGAGCCCGCACGCGACCTCAAGGCCGAGGACGCCCGCCCCCACGACGACGGCGTGCCGCGCGTCGAGCGACCCCGCGACGATCGCGCGCGCGTCGTCGAGCGTGCGCAGGACGTGCGCGCCGCGGGGCAGGCCGCCCGGCAGGCCGGTAAGACCGGGCACGTCCGGGACGCGTGCGGCGGCGCCCGTCGCGAGCACGACGACGTCGTACGGGTAGGCGCCCTCGCCCGTGACGACGCGGCGCGCCGCCCGGTCGATCGCGAGGGCCTCGGTACCGCGCCGGACCGTCACGCGCGGGTCGTCCGTGGCGGGCAACGCGATCGCCGCGAGATCGGCCCGGCCCGCGACGACCTCGCTGAGCAGCACGCGGTTGTACGGCTCGTGCTCCTCCGCGCCGAGCACGGTGACCTCGACGTCGGCGGACCCCCCGGGGATCCCGCACCGCGCCGCGAGGTCGCCCGCGAACCGGGACCCGACCATGCCGTGACCGACCACGACGACGCGCGTCATCCCGCGACCTCCTGGAGCGCGGGGGCGCGTCGCACGTCCACGGCGCAGACCTTGAACTCGGGCATCCCGGAGACGGGGTCGGTCGCGTCGGTCGTCACCCGGTTGACGCTGCCCTCACCGCCCCAGTGGAACGGCATGAAGACGGTGTCCGGCCGGACGCGGTCCGTCCACCGCACGACCGCCTCGATGGCGCCGCGCGCGGTCGTGAGGCGCGCCCGGTCCCCGTCGTCGACGCCGAGGCGCGTGCCCAGGACCGGGTGGACCTCGACGAACGGCTCCGGGACGAGGCGGTCGAGCTCCGGCACGCGCCGGGTCTGCGCGCCCGACTGGTAGTGCTGGAGCACGCGGCCGGTGACGAGGTAGAGCGGCGCGTCGGGGCGCACGTCGTCGCTCGGGCCCGTGTGGTCGACCGCGACCATGCGGGCACGTCCGTCCGGCGTCGCGAACCGGTCGAGGAACATCCGCGGGGTGCCCGGGTGGTCGGGGGACGGCACCGGCCAGTGCAGGCCCGGGCCGCCGTCCGCCTCGTCCGCGTCGAGGCGCGCGTGGCTGAGCCCCGCGTAGTCCGCGACGCCGCCCGCGGACGCGCGCGCGAGCTCGTCGAAGACGACGGCCGGGTCGGTCGGGAAGGAGACCGAGGACCCCAGCCGGCGCGCGAGCTCCGCGAGGATCCACAGCTCCGACCGCGCTCCGCCCGGCGCGTCGGCCGCGCGGCGCCGTCGGATCACGCGCCCCTCGAGCGACGTCATGGTGCCCTCCTCCTCGGCCCACTGCGTCACGGGCAGCACGACGTCCGCGAGCAGCGCCGTCTCCGACGGCACGAGGTCGCACACCACGAGCAGGTCGAGGGCGCGCAGGTTGGCCGTGACCCGGTCCGCGTCCGGCGCGCTGACCACGACGTTCGACCCGTGCACGAGCAGCGCGCGCGGGCGCCCGTCGTCGGCGTAGGTCGTGGTCGCACCGCCCGGTCCGGGCCGCGCCCCGAGCGACCGCAGGAGCTCGACGGCGGGCATCCCGGGGCCGGGGAGCGTCGCCGGGTCGACACCCCACACCGCGGCGACGTGCGCGCGGGCCGCCGGGTCGTCGATCCTGCGGTACCCGGGGAGCTGGTCCGCCTTCTGCCCGTGCTCGCGTCCGCCCTGACCGTTCCCCTGGCCGGTGATCGCGCCGTACCCCGACCCCACCCGGCCGGGCAGGCCGAGCGCGAGGGCGAGGTCGATCGCCGCGGTCACGGTCGCCGTGCCCTGCGAGGACTGCTCGACGCCGCGGCCGGTGAGCACGTACGCGCCCGCGCCCCCGTGGACGGGCGACGCCGCCGCGAGCAGCCGGGCGACGTGCCGCAGCCGTCCCGCGGGCACCCCGCACACCGACTCCGCGCGCTCGGGCCACCACCCGGCGACGGAGCGGCGGACGTCGTCGAACCCCGTCGTGCGCGCGTCGAGGTAGGCCGTGTCCGCGAGCCCCTCGGCGACGACGACGTGCAGCAGCGCGAGCAGCACCACCAGGTCGGTCCCGGGGACCGGCTGCAGGTGCACCCCCTGCCCGACGGCGTCCCCCGCCTCCCCCGTGAGCGCCGCCGTCGCGCTGCGGCGCGGGTCCACGACGACGAGCCCGCCCCGCGCGCGCACGCCCGCGAGGTGCTGGACGGACGGCGGCATCGTCTCGGCGACGTTCGACCCGAGCAGCAGCACGGCGTCCGCGCCGCCGAGGTCGGCGAGCGGGAACGGGAGCCCGCGGTCGGCGCCGAACGCGCGGTTCGCCCCCGCCGCCGCGGACGCCATGCAGAACCGCCCGTTGTAGTCGATGTTCGCGGTCCGCAGCACCGTGCGCGCGAACTTCCCGAGCGCGTACGCCTTCTCGTTCGTCAGGCCGCCGCCGCCGAACACCGCGACCGCGTCGCGGCCGTGCGCGGCCTGGACCCGACCGATCCCGGCCGCGACCGCGTCGAGGGCCTCGTCCCACGACGCGGGCCGGAGCTCGCCGTCGGGCCCGCGCAGGAGCGGGCTCGTGAGCCGGTCGGGCGCGCGCAGCACCGTCGCGCTCGTCCAGCCCTTCTGGCACAGCCCGCCGCGGTTGGTGGGGAAGTCGCGCGGGGCGACCGTGACCGGCAGCGGGCCGCGCGCGGGCGTGAGCGTCATGCCGCACTGGAGCGCGCAGTAGGGGCAGTGGGTGTCCACGCTCAGATCCCGGCCGCCGCGAGGGCAGAGCCCTTGCGCAGGTAGACCGCCCACGCGACGACCGCCATCACCGCGTACATCCCCACGAACGTCCACAGGGCGGGGACGAGCGATCCCGAGAGGCTCGTCGACGCGGCGAACCCGCGCGGGATGAGGAACCCCCCGAAGGCGCCGACGGCGCCCGCGATCCCGATGCACCCGGCCGCGGCCTGGCGGGCGCGCACCCGGGCCGCGGCGAGGGCCGCGGGGTCGCTCGCCGTCGTGCCGGCGAGGGCCCGGGCCGCGCTCGCCTGGAAGACGGCCGGGATCATCCGGTAGGTCGAGCCGTTCCCGACGCCCGTCGCGACGAACAGGACGAGGAACGACGCGAAGAAGAGGCCGAAGCTGTGCGTCTCCAGCGCTCGGATCGCACCGACCGCGCCCAGCGCCATGACCCCGTACGACGCGATCGTCACGCGCGCGCCGCCCAGCCGGTCCGCGACGATGCCGCCCAGCGGCCGGGACACCGAGCCGACCAGCGCGCCGAGGAACGCGATCGAGAGCGTGACCTCCGGGAACTGGCCCGCGAGGAGCGTAGGGAACGCGCCCGCGTAGCCGATGAACGACCCGAACGTCCCGATGTAGAGGAACGAGATGATCCACGTGTGCCGGTTCCGCGTCGCGACGGCGAACGACCGCGGGTCCGCCTTCGCGGTGGCGAGGTTGTCCATGAACCGCCAGGCGAGGAACGCCGCGAGCAGGATGAAGGGGATCATCATGAGGCCCGCGCGCTCGAGCGCGACGCCCGCCCCGGCGACGATGACGAGCGGCACCGCGAGCTGCACGACCGCCGTCCCCAGGTTGCCGCCCGCGGCGTTGAGACCCAGCGCCTTGCCCTTCTCCCGCTCCGGGTAGAAGAACGAGATGTTCGCCATCGAGGACGCGAAGTTGCCGCCGCCGAAGCCGGCGAGAGCGGCGACCGCCAGCATCACGCCGAACGACGTCCCCGGGTCCTGCACGACGACCGCGAGCGCCGCCGTCGGGAGCAGCAGGAGGAGGGCCGACACGACCGTCCAGTTGCGCCCGCCGAACAGGGGCACGGCGAACGTGTAGGGGATGCGCAGGGTCGCGCCGACGAGGCTGGGGACGGCGATGAGCCAGAACTGCTGGTCCACGGTGAAGGCGAACCCGGCGGCGGGGAGCTGCGGGACGACGATCGACCACAGCGCCCAGACCGCGAAACCGAGGAACTCCGCGAGCACCGAGATCCCGAGGTTGCGGCTCGCGACCCGGCGGCCGCCGTCGCGCCAGAACGTCGGGTCCTCCGGGTCCCAGCGGTCGATCCAGCGCCCGGAGCGGCGGTGCTGCGTCCCGGGCGACGCCGGTGCGCGTCCTGGCGCGAGCGGCGTCGCGGGCGCGACGACGGACGGGCGTGCTGCGGACTGCTCACCCTCGTGGGTGGTGGGGCTCGTGGGCGCGGACATGGCGGCTCCTTCAGCAGGTCCCGGTCAGTGACCAGGACGCTAGGAACGCCGTGTTTCCCCCGCGCGCGAGCCCCGTTAAGCCCGTGTGAGGTCTTCCGCACACCCGCTCGGGGGCCGCTGTGAGCGGCTGCCCGGTCGCTCGTCGTCAGGTGGGTGCCGACGGGTGGGCTCAGCCCCAGACGAGACCGCGCGCCGGGTCCTCCAGGATGCGAGCGACGTCCGCCAGGACGCGCGCGCCGAGCTCGCCGTCGACGAGGCGGTGGTCGAAGCTCAGCGCGAGCTGCGTGACCCAGCGCTTGCGGATCTTGCCCTTGTGGACCCACGGCTGCTCACGGATCGCGCCGAACGCGAGGATCGCGGCCTCCCCGGGGTTGAGGATGGGCGTCCCCGTGTCGATGCCGAACACCCCGACGTTCGTGATGGTGATCGTGCCGTCGGACATCGCGGACGGCGAGGTGCGCCCGGCCCGCGCCGTCGCGGTGAGGTCCGCGATCTCCCCGGCGAGCCCGTGCAGGTCGAGGCGGTGCGCGTCCTTGATGTTCGGCACGACGAGCCCGCGCGGCGTCGCCGCCGCGATCCCCAGGTTCACGTAGTGCTTGTAGACGATCTCCTGCGCGGCGTCGTCCCAGCTCGCGTTGATCTCCGGGTGACGACGCACCGCGAGGAGCAGCGCCTTGGCCGTGACGAGCAGCGGCGTGACGCGCACGTCCGCGAACTCGCGGTCCTCCCGCAGCGTGCGGACGAGCTTCATGGTGCGCGTGACGTCGACCGTGTGGAACACCGTGACGTGCGGGGCGGTGAACGCGCTCGTGACCATCGCCTCGGCCGTGCGCTTGCGCACCGACTTCACGGGCACGCGCGTCTGGCGGCCGTCGGCCGTGACGGCGCCCGACGCGAGCCACGGCTGGTCGTCGTCCGCGTACGTCGCGAGCGGCTGCGCCTTCGCCTGCTCGTGGTAGGCCTGCACGTCCTCGCGCGTGACGATCCCGCCCGGTCCGGTGCCCGCGACGCTCGCGAGGTCGACGCCCAGGTCCTTCGCGAGCTTGCGCACCGGCGGCTTGGCCAGCACCGGCAGGGTCGCGTGCCCGACGGCGGCCGGCGCGCTCGCCCGCGGGGCGGAGGCCGGTGCCGGGGCAGGGGGTGCAGGGCTTGCCGCCGGGGTCGCACGGTCCGGGGTCGTCGGGGCGGGCTCGGTGGCGACGGGCTCGGCCGCGCGGCGGCGGCGTCGGGCCGTGCCCGGCTCCACCGTGCCGTACCCGACGAGCACGGAGCCGGAGCCCTCGCTCGCTGCGGGCGCCGTGGCGTCGCCGGAGCCTGCGACCGGCTGCGGCGACGCGGCCATGGCGGGCGCGTCCGCTCCGTCGGGCACGACGCCGGCCGGTGCGGTCGGCGCCGGGGCGGTGCCGCCCGGGTCCGTGTCCACGACGATGATCGGCACGCCGACCTCGACCGTCGTGCCCTCGGGCGTGAGGATCTCCGTCACGACGCCCGTGTACGGCGACGGCAGCTCGACGAGCGACTTCGCCGTCTCGATCTCGACGATCGTCTGGTTGACCGTGACGGCGTCGCCGACGGCGACGTGCCAGTGCACGATCTCGGCCTCGGTGAGGCCCTCGCCCGCGTCGGGGAGGTTGAACTTCTCGAAGGTGGGCACTGCGTGGTCCTCCTGGTGGTCCCGGTCGGCGCTGTCGAGGTCGCGGCGGACGCGCGTCAGAACGCGAACGCGCGGTCGACGGCGTCGAGCACGCGGTCGAGGCTCGGCAGGTAGTCGTGCTCGATCTTCGCGACGGGGTACGGCGTGTGGAACCCGCCGACGCGCAGCACGGGCGCCTCGAGCGAGTAGAAGCACTCCTCGGTCACGCGCGCCGCGACCTCGGCCCCCGAGCCGAGGTAGGTCGGGGCCTCGTGCACGACGACGCAGCGCCCCGTCCGGCGGACGGACTCGACGACCGTCGCGGTGTCGAGCGGCGAGATGCTGCGCAGGTCCACGACCTCGATGCTGCGCCCCTCCTGCTCGGCCGCCGCGGCGACGCGGAGCGCGGTCGCGACGGTCGGCCCGTAGGCGACGAGCGTGAGGTCCGTGCCGGGGCGGACGACACGCGCCCGGTCGAGCACGGTCGCGCCCTCGCCGCGGCCCGCGACGTCGACCGGCCCCTTCTCCCAGTAGCGGCCCTTGGGCTCGAAGAAGAGCACCGGGTCCGGCGAGGCGACGGCCTCCTGGATCATCGTGTACGCGTCCTGCGGCGTGGACGGCGACACGACGCGCAGGCCGGCCGTGTGCGCGAACAGCGCCTCGGGGCTCTCGCTGTGGTGCTCGACCGCACCGATCCCGCCGCCGTACGGCACGCGGATCACGACGGGCACCTGGAGCTTCCCGCCCGAGCGGTAGCCCATCTTCGCGAGCTGCGTCGTGATCTGGTCGTACGCCGGGAAGATGAACCCGTCGAACTGGATCTCGCACACCGGCCGGTAGCCGCGCAGCGCGAGACCGATCGCGGTGCCCAGGATGCCGGACTCCGCGAGCGGCGTGTCCACGACGCGGTCCTCGCCGAAGTCCTTCTGCAGGCCGTCGGTCACGCGGAAGACGCCGCCGAGCGCGCCGATGTCCTCGCCCATGAGCAGGACCTTGGGGTCGTTCTCCAGCGACCGGCGCAGCCCCTCGTTGATGGCGCGGGCCAGGGTCAGGGTCTTGCTGTCGCTCATCGCGCCACCTCCGCGGTCGGCTCCTCGAAGGACTGCTGGTAGTCGGCGAACCACGCCTTCTCGCGCTCGACCACGGCGTTCGGGGTCGCGTAGACGTGGTCGAACATGCTCGACGGGTCGGGCGCGGCGAGCGCGCGGACCTCGTCGCGCAGCCGCTCGCCCAGCGCGTCGGCCTCAGCGGCCAGGTCGGCGGCGAACGCGTCGTCCCACGCGTCCTCGGCGCGGAGCAGGTTCTCGAGCCGGTCGATCGGGTCCCGACGGCGCCAGTAGTCCTCCTGGGCGCGCGACCGGTACTTCGTCGGGTCGTCGGACGTCGTGTGCGCGCCCATGCGGTAGGTGAACGCCTCGACGAACGTCGGGCCGCCGCCGGAGCGGGCGCGCTCGAGCGCCTCCGCGGTCACGGCGTAGCACGCGAGCACGTCGTTGCCGTCGACCCGGACGCTGGGGATGCCGAACCCGCCGCCGCGGCGGTAGAGCGGCACGCGGGTCTGCCGGGACGTCGGCTCCGAGATCGCCCACTGGTTGTTCTGGCAGAAGAAGACGACCGGCGCGTTGTTCACGGCCGCGAAGACGAGCGCCTCGTTGACGTCGCCCTGCGACGTCGCGCCGTCGCCGAAGTACGTGACGACGGCCGCGTCGCGCTCCGGGTCGCCCGACCCGACGAGGCCGTCGCGCTGGACGCCCATGGCGTACCCCGTCGCGTGCAGCGCGTGCGACCCGATGACGAGCGTGTAGAGGTGGACGTTGTGCGCCGTCGGGTCCCACCCGCCGTGGTCCACGCCGCGGAAGAGGCGCAGGCGCGCCGTCGGGTCGATGCCGCGTACGTGCGAGACGCCGTGCTCGCGGTACGACGGAAAGACGTAGTCCTGCGGGGCGAGCGCGCGGCCCGAGCCGATCTGCGCGGCCTCCTGGCCCTTCGCCTGGGCGAACAGGCCGAGCTCGCCCTGGCGCTGGAGCGACGTCGCCTCGTCGTCGAAGCGGCGCGTGAGCACCATGTCGCGGTAGAGCCCGCGCAGCGCCGCGGCGTCGAGGTGGGCGACGCGCTCGCGGTAGGCGTCGGTCTCGGGGGTCGTGACGCGGGCGCCGGCCGGGGTCACGAGCTGGAGCAGGGGTGCGTCGTCGGGACCGCCCGCGACGTCGGGGAGGTCGGGGTGCGTGCTCGCAGCGTCCCGCACGCCGGTTCTCGCGTCGTTCTCGGTCACGCGACTCTCCTTCGGTGCGGCCCGGCCGTGCGGCCGGCCCGCTCGGGGGCAGGAGGCGCCCGGTGCGGGGCGCCGTCGGAACCTACGTCTCCGTAGCCTACGCAAGCGTAGGCTACGACCCCGTAGGTAGCGCCTCCGACGTGTCGCCCAACGTCCGTCACGACGGGCTGTAGATAACCTCCAATCCCGACCGGCGCACCCCCGGCCCGCGGGGGGTCGGCCCTACCGGGGGTAGACGCCGCCCGAGCGCAGCGCGTCGCGCTCGCGCAGGACCGGCCAGCGCGAGAACGCGAACACGAGGAACATGACGACGTTGAGGATCGGCACGAGGCCCACGAGCACCCACCAGCCGGAGTAGCCGGCCTTCTGGATGATCCGGACGTAGGCGATGAAGAAGATCACCGCCACCGCGATGTAGAGGACCAGGGCCGCGCCCCCGAAGAGCCAGCCGTTGTCCTCGACGAACTGCTCCCACTCCTGGTTGTCCATACCGCGAGTCTTCTCGCGTGTCCAGGACCCGGCAACCGCTCCGCGGGCGCCCGCCCGCTACGGCGTGCCGTCGTCGTCCGCGCCGACGAGCGCGCGGGCCACGTGCTGGGTCGAGGCGCCGAGCTCGAGGACGGTGTCGCACGCCTGCTCGACGCGCGGGTTGTGCGTCGCGACCACCACGGCGCGCCCCTCGTCCGCGAGCTCGCGCAGGAGCCCGACGATCGCGTCGGCGTTCCCCTCGTCGAGCGCCCCGGTGGGCTCGTCCGCCAGGACGACGCGCGGACGCTTGAGGAGCAGCCGCGCCACGGCGACCCGCTGCTGCTCGCCGCCCGAGAGCTCGTAGACGGCAGCGCGCTCGTAGCCGCCGAGGCCCACGCGCTCGAGCACCTCCTCACGCCGACGCGCTCGGTCCGCCCGCCGGACGCCCCGGCCCACGAGCGCCACGTCGAGGTTCGTCGCGACCGTCGCGTTGTCGATGAGCGCGTAGTTCTGGAACAGGTACCCGAGCTCGTCGCGCCGGAACAGGCGTCGCCCGTGCGGGCTCAGCGCGGTGACGTCGCGCCCGTCCACGAACAGCGTCCCCGCGTCCAGCCGGTCGAGCAGGCCCAGGCAGTTGAGCAGCGTCGTCTTCCCCGAGCCGCTCGATCCCACGAGCCCTGCCATCGAGCCTGCCTCCACGCTCAGCGTGAGGCCCGTCCAGACCGTCCGCGCCCCGTAGAACCTGGCCGCACCCACGACCTCGATCATCGCCATCCCCCTTCGTTCAGCTGTCACTGGATCGCGTCCGCAGGAGCCTGCGCTGGGCCACGGCGAGCGCGGTCACCAGCAGGGCGGACGACACGAGGCACACCGCGACCGCGACGAGCGGCTCCGCTCCCCCGAGCAGCCGCGGCGCGGCCGCCGCGACGACGGCCCCGAGGGCCGGTGGCGTCCGCGGCGGGTTCGCCGCCACGCACGCGACGACCAGCACCGCCGAGGCGGCCTCGGCGAGGAACGCCGCGCGGTACCGCGCGGCGAACGACCACCCCGCGATGTAGCGGACGAACACGCTCTGCGCGTACCGCCGCGTGTACGCGCTCGACACCACGACCGCGGTGAGCAGCACGACGCCGGCGGCCGCCGCGATGTTCGCGAGCCCGAGCCGGAAGCTCCGGACGAGCTTCTGGTACTCCTCGGCCGCGGCGTCGGCGATCGGGGTGACCGACAGCACGTAGTCGCGGATGCCCGCCGCGCGGCTCTCCTCCAGCACGTACGCCGGGTCGAGGAAGACCACGTCCCCCGTCGAGGTGTAGGCGCCGTACCCGTCGGCGCTGACGACCTCCGAGGACGGGTCGACGACGAGCACGACGGGGTCGTCCACGAGCGGCGACGCGCTCGGGTCCGCGGCGTTGCCGTAGTCGAAGAGCGTGCTGCCCTCGGCGAGCGGCGCACCGCGCTCGACGGCGCACGTCGCGCCGAAGTACTCCGCCCACGAGCCGACGGCGGCCGCGACGTCGTCCTGCTGGTCCGCCCGGAGCGTGGCGGGCAGGTGGAGCGTGAGGCACGTCCCCGGCGGCGGCGCGAGCCGCGACCCGGCCGCGTCGCGGACGTCCTGCTCGGCGAGGTAGGACGGGCTCACGAGGAGGACCGGCTGGTCCTCGGGCGCGACCGTCACCGTGCCGAACGCCGAGACGGGCTGCTGCGCGGCGAGCACGGCCTCGCGGTCGTCGAGCGCCCGCACGACCAGCTCGCCCAGCCGCTGCGCGAACTCGCCCGCTCGGGCCTGGTCGTCACCACCCACGCCCACGGAGGTCGCGTCGCCCGCGCTCTGCCAGGCGGAGCGGGCGGCCTGCTGGCCCGCGATGAGCTGGCCCGCGTGCACGGCGGAGAAGATCGACGCGACGAGGATGAGGAGGGCACAGAGCCGCACGCCGAACGCCGCGGGGACCACCCAGGCCCCGACGGACTCGCCCTTGATCGCGGCCGCGAGCGGGATGCGCTGCGCGGCGGCCGCCGAGACGGCGTGGGCCGTCACGGTGACGAGCAGCAGCCCGGCGAGGACGGGGAGGGCCAGGCCGAGGAACGTCGTCAGCTGGGCGAACCCGTTGTAGGCGCCGAGGAGGACCGCGCAGACGGCCGTGGCCACGCCCAGGTGGACGACGAGGCGCCGGCCGATCGGCGCGAGGTCACGCCCCAGGATGCTGGAGAACGGCGCGCCCTGGAGTCGCTGGACCGCGTACGCCCGGGCGTTGAGGAGCGCACCGCACCCCGCGAGCAGCACGACGGCGACCGTCGCGATGGCGTAGCCCGCCGGGATCGGCGTGCCCGCGAGGTAACGGTGCCACGAGATCAGCGTCGGGTACGAGTCGGCCGACCCCGTCACACCGGCCTCCCGGAGCGCGGCGGCCAGCGCCTGGGCCTCGGCCGTGCCGCACGAAAGCCCGTAGGAGCCCACCGGGCTCGTCGCCCCGAGCTCCGACCCCGGGTGCACCTGCGTCGTGACGCCCCGGCTGAAGTCGGCGACCCCGTGGTCGAGCCACCGCCCGCCCGGGTCGGCCGAGCCGTCACCGAGGACGGAGAGGTGCCGCGTCGAGACGTCGGTGAGGTCGAAGGTCACCTTGGCGACGGTGCAGTCGCGGGAGGTCGCGAAGGTCGCGATCGTCCCGTAGACCTCGGCGCTCGACACGGTGGTGCCGAGGGAGTCGACGCGGAGCTGGGCGTCGAAGCCCCGGACCGCGAACTCGCTGTAGGCCTGCACCGTGAAGAAGGCGAGGAAGAGGCTGACGACCACCGCGAGGGCGTAGGCCAGGCTGAGGCTTCTGTTCGGCATGGGGGCTCCGCGCCGGACCGGGCAGGGGCGGCACGGCGCCGCCCCTGCCCTGCGTCCGTGCTACGCGCACTTGTGCCAGTAGGCGTGGTCCACGCGCATGGGCCAGTCCTTGGCGTGCACCTTCGCCCAGACCCCGGGCTTGATGTTGGTCACCCGGTAGAGCTTCCCGTTGTGCACGGACGCACCGTGGCACTGGGTGTTGTGCAGGTAGTGCGAGTAGATCGCCCCCGCACTGGTCCCGTAGTTCCAGATCCCGCCGCCCACGAGCTGCGAGCCGGCGAACGCCGCCGCCGGTGTGAAGGCCAGGACCCCGGCGACCATCGCCGTCGTCAGTACTCGACCAAACCTCATATCTCCCCCTTCGGAAGTGATTGCTACGTAAAAGTAGCAATCCGGAGGCGCGAGCACCAGGGGTTCGGTCGAACTGGGGAAGTTCTGTTGCCGGAACGCAGAGGGTCGTCGAGGAAGGGCTACAGCCAGGTCGCGCTGACGCGCAGGAAGAGGTCGGTCGCCTCCGGCTCCCCCACGCTCACGCGCAGACCCTCGCCCACGAACGGGCGCACGATCGCGCCGGCAGCACGGGCCTCCTCGGCGCGCTGCGCCGTGCGCTCCCCCAGGTCGAACCACACGAAGTTCGCCTGCGACTCCGGCAGGGACCAGCCCTGGTCCCGCAGACCCTCGACGAGCCGCGTGCGGTCCGCCACGAGGTGCTCGACGCGCTGCAGGAGCTCCTCCCGCGCCCCGAGCGACGCGATGGCCGCCCGCTGCGCGACGTGCGAGACGCCGAACGGCGTCGACACGGCACGGACGCCGGCGGCGAGGCGCGGACGCGCGACGGCGTACCCGACGCGCAGACCGGCGAGACCGTACGCCTTGGAGAACGTGCGCAGCAGCACGACGTTCGGGTGCTGCGCGTACACCGCCAGACCGTCGGGGGCCTCCGGGTCCCGCACGAACTCGAGGTACGCCTCGTCGAGCACCACGAGGACCTCGGACGGGACCGCCGCGAGGAACGTCTCGAGCTCGTCGCGGTGCACCGCCGGACCGGTCGGGTTGTTGGGCGTGCACACCATGACCACACGCGTGCGCTCGGTGACCGCCGCGGCCATCGCGGGCAGGTCGAGACGCCCGCGGTGCTCCCCGGACTGCAGCGGGACCTGCACCGACGTGCCGCCCGCGACCGCGACCGCGATCGGGTACGCCTCGAACGAGCGCCACGGGTAGACGACCTCGTCGCCCGGCTCGACGAACGCCTGGAGCACGTGCGCGAGCACCGCGACCGAGCCGTTGCCCACGACGACCTCGTCGGCCCCCACCCCGAGGTCCGCCGCGAGCGCCTCGGTGAGCTCGGTCGCGTACATGTCCGGGTAGCGGTTCGCGTCCGCCGCGGCGTCGGCGATCGCCGCCACGACCGAGGGCAGGGGCGGGTACGGGTTCTCGTTCGAGGAGAGCTTGAACGCCGCCGCACCCGGGGCGACGCGCGCCCCCGGGACGTAGGCCGGCAGGGCGGCGACGGCAGGACGCAGGGGGACGCGAGGTTCGTGGGCCACGGTCCTCGATCATGCCACTCGTGCACCGCGGTCCGTGGCGGACGACGGCGCGCCACGCGCGGCGCCCGTGCCGCACGACCGCCCGGATGGCAGGATGCCGGGTATGAGCTTCGTCGTCCGCGTCCTCATCACCGGTCTCGCGATCTGGCTCACGAGCCTGTTCATGGACGAGCACTTCCAGATCGTCGGCTCCGACACGGCCGGCGGCAAGGTCGTGATCGTCCTCGTCGTGGCGCTGCTCTACTCGCTCGTGAACGCGGTGATCAAGCCGATCGTGCAGGTCCTCTCGATCCCGCTCTACATCCTCACGCTGGGGCTGTTCTCGCTCGTCGTCAACGCGCTCATGCTCATGCTCACCGCGTGGATCACCGAGCAGACGGACTGGGGCATCCGCATCATCGGCGGGTTCTGGTGGGCGCTGCTCGCGGCCCTCATCATCGCCGTGATCAACTTCCTCGTCTCGGCCGTCGTGCCGAAGGCCCAGGACCGCTGACCCGAGCGCTCCACCGCGCGCGCCGCCGCCCGCCCTCCCGACCGGCCCGCCGGGGGACGGCACCGGGCCGTCACCGCGCATCGTCCTCGCCACCACCCGTCCCGGCGCCCCCGAGCGTGCCCGTGCCGCCGAGCGTGCCGGAGCCGCCCGCCGTCCCGAACGTCCCCGGCGTGCCGAGGGACGGACCCGGCGCCGTCACGACGCCGTCCGGAGCCGGCCACGGGGGCCACGGCGGCCTCGGCACCGCGAGCTCACCGACGCAGAACGTCGTCTCGGGGTCCGGGACGAGACGCGCCTCGTAGACGAGCGGTTCCTCCGCCTCCCCGTCGAGCCAGTGCTCCACGTCGGTGAGGTGCTCCTCGAGGCCGCGGTCGCCCACCTCGACCGCGGCGTCGAGCACGTCCTGGTGGTAGCCGACGGAGTGCGGCACGTCGAGCGGCGGCCCGCCGCCGGGCGCGAAGACGGTACCGGTCACCGTCACGCGTTCGGGCGTCGCCGGGTTCGGCTTCCCGTCGAGGCCGGAGACCCCCTCCCCGCTGGTCTCGAGGTGCGTGGCGCGCACGCCGGGCGGGAGGTCGTGCCCACCGACCGGCGACCCGGCGGTCACCACGTGGCGCACCTGGTAGGTCCCGACCGTCGCCGCCGCGATCGTGGCCGCGACCATGCCACCCTGGCTGTGCCCGACGAGCACGACGTCGTCCTTCGGCTCGATGCCCGACTGGCCCATCGCGTCGAGCACCGCCCGCACGCTGTCCGCCCGCGCGCGCTGGGACTCGTCGTCGGACATGAGGTCGTAGTTGGACGTCATGTTCCACACCGTCCGGAGGTTGCCGGGCTGGGTGCCCGGGATCGCGACGACCCACGTCGGCGTCCCGCCGTCCTTGACGATGCGCTGGACGCTCAGCACCGAGTCCGTGCTCCCGAGCGCCGCCACGGCGCCGAGGGCGGACCGCGTGTCCGTGGGGGTCGGCAGGTCGTAGGGCGCCGCGTCGACCCGCCGCACCTCCGGGTCGGGCAGGAACCGGTCGCGCAGCGGCTGGACGGACGCCCGCAGCACCGCCGCCGCGTTCCCGACCGTCGGCACGGCGTACCAGGGGCGGTCCGGGTCGAGCATGCCGATCGTGCGACCCAGCGCGCGGACGGTCGCGGGGTGCAGCGCCTCGCCCGTCGTGACGAGCCGACCGAGAGCGGGCCCCCCGTGCAGCAGGGACTGCGCGAGCCCGGCGAGGCCTTGCGCGACGATCATCCCGAGCCCGGCGACGCCCGCCCCCGCCAGCCCGTAGTGCCGTCCCGCCACGACCAACGCGGTGTCGGACCACCCGGCGGCGGCCGCGGCGTCCGCGTCGTCGTACACCCGGACCGCCTGGTGCAGACGCGCGGCGAGCCGCCGCAGGCCCCGTTCCTGCTGCTCGGCGAGCAGGACCGCCGCGTCGAGCTCGTCGAGGACGGCCGCGCGGGCGGCACGGACCTCCGTCGACCAGAACGGCGTCGTCGGCAGGTTCCAGCCCGAGGCGGACCGGAGCAGGTCGGGCGGAGTGAGCCGACCGGCGAACGCCGTGGGCGTCGCCGTCGTGACCTCCACGCCGTGCCGGGCGTCCCGCAGCGCCACCGCCGCTCCCGCCAGGAGGTCCGCGCGCCCCGCGAGCGCCACGGCCTGCGCGACGACCGCCGCCGTCTCGATCACGGTCGGCTCCGTCCCGCCACGGATCACGACGGACGGTGCGGGCCACGTCCCGCTCACGCGCCGCCTACCGCGGCGAGCTCCGCCCGGAGGCTCGCGACGTCCGTCTCCGCGAGCACGGTGAGAGCGTCCAGCCCTGTGAGGCAGCACTCGAGCGTCCCGTCGAGCCGGACCAGGGCTGCCCGGACCTCCGCCGTCGCGTCGTCGTACGCGTGCCGCGCCTGCCCGGACCACGGGAGGTCAGGGGTCCCCAGGGCAGCAGCGGCGCGCGCCGCGTCGTCCGTGGCCGTGAGGACCTGGTCGCGGGCGCGGGTGATCCCGAAGGGTGCGGCGAGGCACGGGGCTGGAGGAGGGGTCGGCATGGCGGCGACCGTACGGACCCCCGCCGACCGGCGGCGAGGACCGGGCGGACGCTGTGGACCGACCCCTCGCAACCGGACGCTGGGGACGGCCACGGGCCGCACGACGGCTCCGTTGCCCGGACTGCGGGCGGCACCGACCGCCGTCGGGCACGCGTGGGAGAATCAGGGGCGTGCCCGAGAACCCCGCCGCAGCCGCCCCTGCCCGCGTCAGCCTCGCCGAGGTGACCCCGCCGATCGCGCTCGGCCCGCTCGACGGCCGCTACCGCGCCGCGGTCGCCCCGCTCGTCGACCACCTCAGCGAGGCCGCGCTCAACCGCGAGCGCATCCACGTCGAGGTCGAGTGGCTCATCACGCTGTGCAACGGCGTGCAGGCGGTCGACGAGAACGCCGTCCGTCCGGTCGTGCCTGGTGCGCCCCAGCTCTCCGAGGCCGAGGTCGCCTACCTGCGCCGCATCCCTGCCAGCTTCGGCGGCGCCGAGATCGCGGAGCTCGCGGAGATCGAGCGCGAGACGGTGCACGACGTCAAGGCGGTCGAGTACTTCGTCAAGCGCCGCCTCGCCGCGGCGCCCGAGTCGCTGGGCCCCGACACGGTGCTGCCCGGCGTCGGCGAGCTCGTGCACTTCGCGTGCACGAGCGAGGACGTCAACAACCTGTCGTACGCGCTCATGGTGCGCGGCGCCGTCGAGCAGGTGTGGCTGCCCGCCGCGACGGCGCTCGCCGACCAGCTCGCGGACATGGCGCGCGAGCACGCCGACGTGCCGATGCTCTCGCGCACGCACGGCCAGCCCGCGACGCCGACGACGCTGGGCAAGGAGCTCGCCGTCCTCGCGCACCGGCTGCGCCGCCAGCTCCGCCGCGTCGGCGCGGCCGAGTACCTGGGCAAGCTCAACGGCGCGACGGGCACGTACGGCGCGCACACCGTCGCCGTCCCGGGCGTCGACTGGCCGTCGGTCTCGAAGCACTTCGTCGAGGGCCTCGGGCTCACGTGGAACCCGCTGACGACGCAGATCGAGTCGCACGACTGGCAGGCCGAGCTGTACGCGGACGTCGCGCGGTTCAACCGGATCCTCCACAACCTCGCGACCGACGTGTGGACCTACATCTCGCTCGGCTTCTTCACGCAGATCCCCGTGCCCGGCGCGACCGGGTCGTCGACAATGCCGCACAAGGTCAACCCGATCCGGTTCGAGAACGCCGAGGCGAACCTCGAGATCTCCTCCGCGCTGCTCGACACGCTCGGCGCGACGCTCGTGACCTCGCGCCTCCAGCGCGACCTCACGGACTCGACGACGCAGCGCAACGTCGGCCCGGCGTTCGGCCACTCGCTCCTCGCGATCGACAACGTGCGCCGCGGCCTGAAGGCCCTCGCCGCGAACGCCGACCTCATGGCGGCGGACCTCGACGAGAACTGGGAGGTGCTCGGCGAGCCCATCCAGTCGGCCATGCGTGCGGCGTCGGTCGCGGGCGTCCCCGGCATGGAGAACCCGTACGAGCGCCTCAAGGACCTCACGCGCGGCCAGCGCGTCGACGCGGCGCGCCTGCGCGAGTTCGTCGCCGGCCTCGGCCTGCCCGACGACGTCGCGCAGCGCCTCTCGGACCTCACCCCCGCGACGTACACGGGCCTCGCCTCCCGCCTGGTCGAGACCTACCTGGACTGACCGGCCGGCGCCGAGAACGGGGTCGGCGACCGAATCCTGGGGATCTCGGTCGCCGACCCCGTTCTCGTCCGCACGCACCGTCGTGCCCGACGGCGCCCGGGTCAGACGGCGGTCGGCTCGCCCGGGTGCGACCGGGCCCGGGCCGGCGCCCCGCCGATGGCGGCGAGCTCGGCGCGGTGCGCCGCCCGCGCCTCGGCCAGCTCGTCGAGGCGGTTGACGACCCAGGTCAGCACGAGCGTCGCGGCGACTGCGAGCGCGAGCAGGCCGAGCACGTTGCCGAGGTCCGCCGTCTGGATGTTCACCGTCCCCGACCAGAAGAAGGTCGAGCGGCTCAGGAGCCCGGCGAGAGCGAGACCGCCGAGCAGCGGGACCGCCTGCCGCGTCCGACGCCACAGCAGCGCGGCCCCGAGGAGCAGGACGGCCGGTGCCGCGAGCGCGGGCAGCGTCCACGGGCTCAGCGCGACACCGGACCACCAGGGCACCCCGAAGCTCGCCGCGTCGGCGGAGGTCGCGGCGACGAACGCGCCGAGGGTCAGAGACATCGCCCCGAGGGTCGCGCCCCGGAGCGTCCACCTTTCGGGCCCGACCCGACACGTCCGCCGCCCGGCGAGCACGCCCGCGTAGACCGCCACCCCCGCGGCCCACGGCGCGTCGAGGTAGGCGGCGTAGCTGCTGCCGGACCCGAGCGACAGGACGAGCCCGCCCACCCCGGCGACGGCGGCGAGCACCGCCGTCGCGAGGCCCACGCGCTGCGCCCCGAGGAGCGTGAGAGCGACCGCCGCGAGCCAGAAGGTCCACATCGTCGCCGTCGGGACGGTCGCCAGGAGCGGCGCGTGCCCGTCCGGACCGAGCATCGCCCGGACGATCGCCGCGGCGACCGCGAGGACTCGCGCGGCCATGACCACGAGAACGGCAGGGAGGACCACGAGAAGGAGCCCGGTCGCCGCGCGCCGCTGCCGCGGGGTCGAGCCCAGCGGCGCGAGCAGCCACTCGCGCGCAGCGGCACGCAGCAGGTCCCACCGCTCGGCCCACGTCGGCCGTGACTGCCCGGGCTGCGCGGCGTCGACCAGGTGCCCGAGCATCTCGGCCTCGTGCGCCCGCCGGTAGGTGTACGGGAAGAGGCGCAGCAGCCGCCGGTAGTCCCGCACGAGGACGGGCGCGACGAGCACCGTCCCGACGGCGTCGGTGCCGTCATGGCTGTCGAGGTGGCTCATGCCGGCACCGCCACGCCGTCGAGCGACACTCCGGCACTCCCGGGCGCGGGGCGGGCCGCGGTGCGGTCGCCCGCCGGGGCGGCCGTGCGGCGTCGGGCACCGAGACGCTCGAGCGCCCGGCGGGCCTGCGCCTCGGCGCGCTCGGCCTCGGCGGCGAGGCGCGATCCACCCTCGGGGGTGAGCCGGTAGTACCGGCGCAGCCGTGAGTCGACGACCTCCTCGTGGTCGACCTCGACGAGCCCGGCGGCGACGAGCCGGTCGATCGCGCCGTACAGCGTGCCGGCGCGCAGGGTGACCCGCCCGTCGGAGCTGGACTCGACGTCCTGCGCGATGCCGTACCCGTGCAGCGGCCCGGCGGCGAGCGCGGAGAGCACGAGGAACGCGGGCTCCTGGAGCGGTTTGGATACCATGCCCGCGACCATACTCTCGCCACGAGGGCATAGCTCAGAACCCGCGCCGCACCGCGTGTCGCCGCCCGCGACGCGCGGGCGACGAGCACTCGACCACGACCCTGCTGTCGCGAAGAGCCCCAGAACGCCGACAACCCCGTGATCGGCGTAGTCGTGGGCTCGCGTGGCGCAAACCTTCACAGTCACGATGTTCTGTGAAACTATCTGCCACATACTCGACGACCCGGAGGATCAGCAATGACGCTCGACGGCTCCCCCACGTCCCCGGCCCCGGCAGCGGCCGGCGTCGGACGACGACAGTTCCTCACCCTCGCCACGGCCGGCGTCGCGGCGAGCACGCTCACCGTGACGGTCGGCTCGCTCACCCCGGCCGCCGCGCTCACCACGCCCGGCGCGGCCCACGCCGCGCCGACCGCGGCCCCGGCGCCTCGCAAGCGCGAGCTGCGGGCGATGTGGATCTCGAGCGTCGTGAACATCGACTGGCCGTCGGCGTCCGGGCTCTCGGCCGAGCAGCAGCAGGCCGAGCTGCTGGGCTGGCTCGACGTCGCACGCGACTTCCGCCTCAACGCCGTGTTCGTCCAGGTACGCCCGACGGCGGACGCGTTCTGGCCCAGCCCCTACGAGCCGTGGTCGCAGTACCTCACGGGCGTGCAGGGCCGGGACCCGGGCTACGACCCCCTCGCGTTCGTCGTCGAGGAGTGCCACCGGCGCAACCTCGAGATCCACGCCTGGTACAACCCGTACCGCGTGTCGATGCAGGCCGACCCGGCGCAGCTCGTCCCCGAGCACCCCGCCCGGCAGCACCCGGAGTGGGTGTGGGCCTACGGGGGCAAGCTCTACTTCGACCCGGGTCTGCCCGCGGCGCAGGAGCACATCAAGAACGCGATCCTGCACAGCGTCGAGAACTACGACCTCGACGGCGTGCACTTCGACGACTACTTCTACCCGTACGCCGTCGCGGGCGAGACGATCCCCGACGCGGCGACGTTCGCCGCCCACGGCGCGGGCTTCGACCGGATCGAGGACTGGCGCCGCCACAACGTCGACACGTTCGTGCAGTCCATCTCGCAGCGCATCAAGCAGGCGAAGCCGTGGGTCAAGTTCGGCATCAGCCCGTTCGGCATCTGGCGCAACGCGTCGACGGACCCGCGCGGCTCCCAGACGGGCGGCTCGCAGTCGTACGACATGCAGTTCGCCGACACGCGCAAGTGGGTCCTCGAGGGCTGGCTCGACTACATCAACCCGCAGGTCTACTGGCAGCTCGGGCTCGCCGTCGCGGACTACGCGAAGCTCGTCCCGTGGTGGGCCGACGTCGCCGCGCAGTCCGGCACGCACCTGTACATCGGCGAGGCGCTGTACAAGGTGACGTCGGGCGTCTTCACGGACCCGGCCGAGCTGTCGAACCACCTGACGTTCTGCCGGGAGCAGGAGCACCCGGTGCACGGCAACGTGTACTTCTCGGCCAAGCACGTCCCGGCCGACCCGCAGGGCTCGATGACGCGCGTGCGCGACGACCACTACCGGTACCCGGCGCTCGTCCCGGCCATGCCGCACCTCCCGGGCACGAAGGTCCGCACACCGGTGCTCGCGTGGGCCGGCTGGCGCGACGACGGCGTCCGCGTGCACTGGACCGACGCCGGGGGCCGCCGGTTCGCGGCGACGTCGTTCGCGATCTACCGTGCCGACGGGTGGGTGCAGCACGTGGACACCGAGAACCCGGCGAACCTCGTCGCGACGCAGCGGGCCGAGGGCCGGGTGGTCCAGGACTTCCTCGACCCGACCGCCGTGCGCGGGCGCCGGTACACGTACGCCGTGACCGCGCTCGACCGCGTCTGGAACGAGTCCGCACCGAGCAGGGTCCGCTGGTCGGTGTGACGATCGTCGTGCCGGGCCTCGGCCCGGCACGATCGCCCTTCGCCGGAACTGGGGCCGCGCGAGGGGCAGGCCCGACGGCGCGTGGTTCGCTGGGTGCGCCACGCGCCGTCGAGGTTCCCCGGCCACCCGCCCGTGGGCGCCGACTGGCACAGTGGGACACGTGAGCACGCCCGACCTCCGCCCCGCCGACCCCTCGACCTCCGGAGCGTCGGCCCCGCCGTCCGACCTCCCACCGCTGCGCACCGTCGGGTGGGTCAACGTCCGCGGCGGACGCCTGCTCGCGGTACGGACCACCGGGAAGGACCGCTTCTTCATGCCGGGCGGCAAGGTCGAGCGCGGCGAGACGGACACCGAGGCCCTGGTGCGCGAGATCCACGAGGAGCTCGGCGTACGCCTCGACCCGGCGACGGTGCGCCCGGCGTTCGTCGCCGAGGCGCCGGGGCACGGTCTGGGCGGACGTGTCGTGCGGATGCACTGCCTGTACGCCGAGCCGCTGCCCGGGTCCCCCGAGCCGGCGCCGGACGCCGAGATCGCCGAGCTCGCGTGGCTCACGCCGGCCGACGCGGACCGCGTCCCGCCCGCGGGCCGCATCGTCCTCGAGCGGCTCGCGGACGTCCTCACGGCCTGACCGCGCGCCGGGTCGGCAGGCCGTCCGCACCCGGCATGGGGACCTCGCCCCATGGGCACCCCGAGACGCGGGGCCGCTCGCCCACGTACGCTCCGGGAGCACGATCCGCCGCGACAGAGGGACGACCATGGGGTTCTACGGTGCCGACATCGGCGAGCTGCGCAGGCTCGCGCAGAGCCTGACGACGGCGTCGGACTCGCTCGAGACGACGCGCGGCGGCCTCCAGTCCACCGTCAGCGGAGCCCGCTGGGCCGGCCCCGACGGCGACGAGCTGCGCGGCCGATGGACCTCGGAGCTCGGCCCCGCGCTCGCCGCGGCCGCGGCCACGCTCCGCGACGCGGCCGACAAGGTGCGCACGAACGCCGACCAGCAGGAGAGCGCCAGCTCCGACGGCACGGGCGGGGGCGGCAGCGGCCCCGGCGGGCCGGGCGGGTCCGGGCCGGGATCCGGCGGGTCGGGCGACGGCGGCGAGAGCGGTGAGGGCCCCGGCGGCCCGACGGTCTCGGTGAAGGGCAGCCAGAGCGGCGGATCCGACAACGGAGGCCTCGGGAGCCCCGCGACCGAGGGCACGGACTCGAAGGTCGGCTTCGGCGTCTCCCACGACCCGGACAGCGGCGAGACGACGTACTCCGGCAGCGGGTCGCTCGCCGACTGGTTCAAGACGACCGACGGCTCCAAGGTCTCGTTCGGCGTCAACGGCGGCGCCGAGTACACGGTCGGGGAGAAGTCCGAGGACGGCTTCACCATGTACACGTCGAAGTCGGACGTCTCGATCGGCGTCGAGGGTGGCGTCTCGAAGGGGGGCACGGGCGTCAGCGGCGGGTACACGACCGGCGTCACGTCCGAGTACACCCTCAAGATGCCCGACGGCACCGACGTCGACCCCGGTTCCGTCAACCCGTTCGACCCGCGGAGCATGCCGGTCGGCTCGTCCGTGACGATGGACGGCGGGAGCTACGCCAAGACCGAGCTCGACGCCGCGTTCCGGCACATCGCGCTCGAGTCGTCCGTCAAGGACTCCGAGGGCGTGAGCAGCCTCATCGAGCGCACGGGCGACGACACGGTCCGCGTCACCGCGGGCCCGACGGAGGCGATCGCGAACCACGCGGGCCTCGGCCTCGACTTCGACGCGGTGAAGGTCATGCTCGGCAACACGACGTCGCTCGACGGCGCGTCCCTGCGCAGCGCCGAGTTCGACCTGTCGACGCCGGAGGGCCAGGCCGCCTACGACACCTACCTCGTCACCGGCGAGATCCCCGGCGACCCGTCGACCGGGATCTCCGGCACGACGACCATCGAGCGCGTCAACTACGACTCGACGTCGACCGTCGGCTTCGACACGCCCGTCGGCGGCGCCGAGTGGCAGATCGGCCAGAACACCGGGTCGCTCGTCGCGACGACGTATCCCGACGGCAGCACCGAGCAGCTCATGACCGCGACGTACGGCGACCGGGGCGACTTCCGCCTGTCGCAGTCGTTCGACGCCTCCGGCACGGAGGACCTGTCGGCGCGCACGTACTCGTTCGACGTCACGGCCGACGACATGTCGTCGCAGTACTTCAACACGCGGGACTTCTCGGGCTTCTCGCCGTCCGGCGACGTGTCGCCCGGCCAGCAGGTGACGATGACGCTCACCGAGTCGCAGATGAACCGCCTCGCCGACAGCGTGCGCACCGCCGTCGAGAACGACGCCCTCGGCATGCAGACGCGGGCCATCGTCACCGACTACGACATGAAGCCGCTCTCGGACCCGTACCAGCTCGCCACGAGCCTCGCCCGGGCGGCCGACTCCGACCTGGACCTCGTCATGATGATCAGCGAGATCAACGCTGCGGGCGACGGCTCGGTCACGGACCGGTCCGCCGCCCGGTTCCCCGGCACGGTGACGCTGGGGAACTGACGCCGCGCCCCCGGAGGGGCGCGGCACGGAGATCGGCTCAGCGCGGCTTCTGCGCCGACAGGTACGCGGTCGAGACGAAGCCCGTGCGGCCCCCGGCGGTCACCTTGAGCCACCCCTTCGAGGCGGTGCCGGCGTGCGTCACCGCGGTCCCGCGCGCGAGCCGCGCGACGACCTTGGACGACGTCGACGCCGACGCCCGCAGGTTGAGGCTCGAGGCGGTGACGTACGACGTCGCGGCCTTGGGCGGTGCCGGGGCAGGGGCCGGCTTCGCGGGCGCCGCGGGGGCGCTCGTGGACGTGTACTGGGCCGAGACCCACCCGGTCCGGCCGTTCGCGGTGACCTTCAGCCAGCCGCCCGAGGTCGTCGCGACGGAGAGCTTCGTGCCCTTCGGGAGCCGTGCGACCACGGCCGAGGACGTCGTCGCCGACGCCCGCAGGTTCAGCGACGCGGCCGTGACGTACCGGGTCGCCGGCTGGGGCGCCGACGGCGTCGGGACGGGCTTGGGTGCCGGCTGGGGTGCCGGCGGCTTGGTCGCCGGGGGCGTGCTGACCGGCGCGGGCTTCGTCGGCCCGATGCTCGCGGCCGGGACCCAGCCCGTCGTCCGCCCCGACGTGACCCGGCGCCACGTGCCGCTCTCGTCCCCGGGCTTGCCGACGACGGTCGCCCCGCGCGCGACCCGGGCGACGACGGCGCCCGTCCCCGCCCCGGCACGCACGTCCACGGCGGCGTTCGTGTAGTAGGTGCACGACGTCGCGGTCGACCGGGCGGCCACCCGCGTCGCGTTGCGCCCGAGGTCGACGCCCGTGGCCTTGAGGTAGGCGAGCGGGTCGGTGTGCGAGGCGCCCGACCCGTAGGTGCCGTTCCAGACCTCGAGGTGCAGGTGGGGGGACGTCGAGATCCCGGTGGAGCCGACGTCGGCGATGCGCTGCCCGGCCTTGACCGTCTGCCCGGCCTTGACGTACTTGTCGCCGTCGATGACGTGCCCGTACACGCTCGAGACCGTCTTCCCGCCGATCGTGTGCCGCAGGACGACCCACTGCCCGAACCCGCTGACGCTGCCCGCTCGGAGGACCGTGCCGTCCGCGATCGCGTTGATCCGGGTGCCCGAGGCCGCGCCGAGGTCCTGTCCCAGGTGCCACGTGGACGCGCTGGCGACCGGCATGCAGCGCGGACCGTAGTAGGACGAGACCGAGTAGGTGCGGGCCCCCAGCGGCGCCACGACGGCGGCCGCCGCGCTCGCGCTCGGGGCGACCAGGACGCCCCCCAGGCCTGTGGCGAGCGCCGCCGCCATCGCCGTACCCACGACGCCCGACCAGCGCCTCGCGTTCCGAACCATCCCCTGCCCCCTGAAAGTTCTGACATGCCCGGCGTGTCGGGTTGACACGCCTGAAGCACGGTAAGGCCAGTTCCAGGGCACCGCCAGATGGACGACTGTCCAACAACGCTCGGGCGTACCGTCGGGTCATGACCACGGGGACGGGGCACGCCGACCAGGGCTTCCTCGCCGCGACGCTGCCCGTCCGGGACCTCGCGGTCGGGTCCGTCGCAGCCATGCGGGACGCGGCGGCGCGGGCGGGCGGGTTCGACCCCGGACCGGCCCCCGACCCCGAGCGCGTCGCCGCGGCGTTCACGAGCGACCGGCTGCTCCGCGTCGACGGTGCGCCGGTGGACGGGTTCGCGCCGCTGTCCGGCTTCTTCCGCACGGCGGACGGCTGGGTCCGCACGCACGCGAACTACCCGCACCACCGGGTGCGGCTGCTCGCGCTCCTCGACCTGCCCGTCGCGGTCGCGGACGCCCCGTCCCGGGACGACGTCGCGGCGGCGCTCGCCGTGCGGTCGGCCCAGGAGGTCGAGGACCGCGCGGCCACGGTCGGCGCGATCGCGGTGCGCGTGCGCTCGGTGGACGAGTGGCGCGCGTCCGCGCCCGGCCGGGCCGCGGCGTCGGGCCCTCCCGTACGGACCACGGTGCGCGACGACGTCGCTCCCCCGCGCCCGCTCCTCCCGGGGCCCCGGCCGCTCGCCGGCCTCCGCGTCCTGGATCTCACCCGCGTCATCGCCGGGCCCGTCGCGACCCGGACGCTCGCGCTGCTCGGCGCGGACGTCCTGCGCGTCGACCCTCCGGGGCTGCCGGAGATCGAGGTCCAGCACCTCGACACCGGGCAGGGCAAGCGGTCCGCGCTGCTCGACCTCGCGACCCCCGCCGGCCGGGCCCGGGCCCAGGAGCTGCTCGACGCCGCGGACGTCCTGGTGACGGGCTACCGCCCGGGCGCGGTGGAGGGTTTCAGCCTGCGCCTCCCGGCCGGTGCGGTGCACGCGCGCGTCAGCGCGTGGGGCGACGACGGCCCGTGGGCGCCGCGGCGCGGCTTCGACTCGATCGTGCAGGCGGCCAGCGGGATCGCGCTCGTGGAGGGCACGCGGGACGGGACCGCGGGCGACCCGGCACACGACACCGCCGTCGCCGATCCGGGCGCCCTGCCCGCCCAGGCGCTCGACCACGCGACGGGCTACCTCGTGGCCGCGGCCGTCGTGGACGCCCTCGCCGACCGCGCGGCCGACGGACGCGGGCGCGAGGTCGACGGCGCGCTCGCCCGCACCGCGCACGCGCTGCTCTCGGCCCCCCGGCGCGACCCCGCGCACGGGCCGCCGCGGACGCCGGGGGCGCGGTGCGTCGTCGGGCACCGGGTACGCCTCGACGGCCGGGACGTCGAGGTGACGACGACCCGGCCTGCGCTCGACCGCCTCGCAGGCGAGCCCGTCGACGACTACCCGGCCCCGGCCCGGCCGTGGGGCACGGACGCGCCGCGGTGGGCGACGCCGCGCGGCGCGGCGGGAGCCGCCGGCTGAGCGGGTCGCCGGACGTCAGGCGTGGTCGAGGCGGCGCAGGATCGCGCCCTCGCGCAAGGCCCACGGGCAGATCTCGACCTCGTCGACGCCGAGCGCGCGCATCGTCTCGACCGCGACAACCCCGCCCGCGACGATCTGGAACGTGCGCTCCGGCGTGATGCCCGGCAGGGCGGTGCGTCCCTCGGCCGTGATGCGCGCGAGCCGCGGCACCCAGTCCGCGAGCTGCGAGCGCCGCATCCGCCACCGGTCGTCAGGGCCGACCGCCTCCGTCTGCATGCCCGCGAGCCGCGCGAGCGAGCGGAACGTCTTGGACGTCGCGACGACGTGGTCCGGACGCGGGAGGCGGGCGAACCGCGCGACGGCGGGCGCGAGCGTCGCGCGCACGTGCTCGCGCAGCGCCTCGACGTGCTCGGGCGCGGGCGGGTCGTCGGGCAGGAAGGCCATGGTCGTGCGGCCGGCGCCGAGCGGGAGGGACACGGCGAGGTCGGGCTCCTCGTCGACCCCCGACGCGATCTCGAGCGACCCGCCCCCGATGTCGAGGACGAGCAGCCGACCCGCGGCCCAGCCGTGCCAGCGGCGCGCGGCGAGGAAGGTCAGTCGCGACTCGTCCTCGCCGGAGAGCACGTGGACCGGCTGCCCGACGCGCTCGCCGATCGCCGCCAGCACCTCGGGCCCGTTGGTCGCGTCCCGCAGCGCCGACGTCGCCATGGGCAGCATCTCGTCGACGTCCGACTCGCGCGCGAGCGCCATCGCGTCGTCGACGGCGGCGAGCATCGCCGCGACGCCCTCCGGGGACAGCGACCCGTCCGGCCGGAGGTAGCGCATGATGCGCACGACCGTGCGCGCCCCCGCGGCCTGCACGGGACGCGCCGCGTACGCGGCGTCGACGACGGCGAGGTGCACGGTGTTCGAGCCGATGTCGAGGACGCCCAGGCGCGTGGTGGTGCTCACGCGGCGAGCCTAGCGGCGCGGCGCGGGCCGCCGTCGGGCGTGCTGCCCGACGACGGCCCTCGACCGGTGCGCGGCGCGCACCCGCGGTGACCTGCCGGTCAGTCGCAGGCCAGCGCGTCGTAGACCGCGTCGACCGTCGACGTCGTGCCGTCCGCGGCGACCACGGTGACGGTCGCCGTCCCGGCCTCGACGGACGTCGCCCGCGTGGTGAACGACTGGTAGGCGCTCTTGCCCGGCTGCACCTGCCGGACCGTCCGCTCGCCGAACGGCGTCGTGAGTGTCACGTCGACGGGCGCGTCGGCCGTGCTGGTCGCGCGGACCGCGACGAACGCCCGGCCGCCGAGGCAGCGCGCGCTCGCCTCGACCTCGACCGGCGCGGGCGGCACGACGGCGGAGACCGACGGGATGCGGTCGGCCGCCCCCGTGCCCCACGTGAGGCCCGCGCTCGTGTCGGAGAGGTCGAAGTCGAGCGTGCCGCCGTCCTGGAGCGCCGCGACGTCCAGCCACGCGGCGGTGTGCGCGACGCCGTCGACCTCCAGCCCGGCGACGTAGCTCGGGAGCTTCTCGTTCGCGCCCGCCGCGTCGATGCGCAGCGTCGCCCCGGCGTCGGTCGTGACCGTCGCGGCCTGCACCTTGGGCGCGTTGAGCGCGAGGATCCCGGAGCCCGGCATGACGGGCTCGAACCCGAGCGACGCCATGACGTACCAGGCGGCGAGCGTGCCGAGGTCGTCGTTCCCGACGCCGCCGCCCGGGGTGTCCGGGAAGCGGTTGAGGTTCGCGGCGAGGACGTCGTTCGTCTTCCACGGCTGGCCCACGTAGCCGTAGAGCCACGCGTTCATGATCGTCGGCTCGTTGCCCGGGTTGTAGCGGATCGTCGTGTAGTACGAGCTGCCGCCCTTGGCCCACGTGCTCGGCGAGACGCCGGGGTTCGCGGCGAGCGCCGGCTGGTCGAAGTAGTAGTCGAGGCGCTCGACGAAGCCGTCCTCGCCGCCCATGACCTCCTGGAGGCCCGTGACGTCCTGCGGCACCATCCACTGGTACTGCCACGGCACGCCCTCGTGGAAGCCGGAGCGCGTGACGTCGGTCAGCTCGGGCAGCGTGACGAACTCGCCGGTCGGGCGCTTCGCGTTGACCATGCCCTGGAAGCCGCCGGAGAGCGGGACGTCCGGGTTCCACAGGTTCCGCCAGTTGCGGCCCCGGTCGAGGAACGCCTGACCACCCTCGCGGCCGGTCCGCTCGGCCGCGGCGCCGAGGCTCGCGTCGGCGAGCGCGAGCTCGAGCGTCGCGGAGCCGCCGTGGCGGTACTCCTCGAACTGGCCCCCGAGGCCGCCCTCGTTCTCGGGGTAGAACGGCACGTGGCCGTGCTCGGCGTAGAACTCGGTGCTGCGCCGCCCGACGGACGCGACGCCGTCCGGCGGGGTCGTCGTGGCGTTCTCGACGAGGTAGTCCCACAGCTCGTCCGCGATGTCGTCGGGGACGGTGCCGAGCGCGAAGTTCTCCGCGAGCCAGGGCGTGACGGGGTCGCCCGCCATGATGTTGGTCTCCAGCGCGCCGAGCGACCAGCGCGGCAGCCAGCCCCCCTCGACGCGGTGCTGGTACATCGAGCGCACGATGTCCTGCGCGCGCTCGGGCAGCAGGAGCGCGTGCAGCGTCGCCTGCGTGCGGTACGTGTCCCAGAGCGAGAAGTTCTGGTAGTAGTCCCAGCCGTCGGCCTGGTGGACGTCGAGGTCCATGCCCCGGTACCGGCCGTCGACGTCGCTGCCGATCGTCGGCGAGAGCAGCGTCTTGTAGAGCTGGGTGTAGAAGATCCGGCGCTGGGCGGGCGACGCGTCGATCGCGGCACGGCCCAGCTCGGCGTTCCACGCGTCGCGGGCCTCCTCGCGCACGGTGTCGAACGCGACCTGCCCGCCCTCGTCGGTGGCCTCGGCCTCACGGTTGGCGCGCGCGCCGTCGACGCTCACGAACGACACGCCCACGCTCACCTCGACGTCGCGGTCGGTCGTGGTGTCGAAGATCGCGACGGCGCCGTTGTCGCCGCCCGCGACCTCGCTCGTCGTGGAGCCCGCAACGTAGCGCGCGTCGGTCCCCCACGTGCCGCTCGACGCGACCGGGCGGTCGAACGTCGCGCTGAAGAAGTACCGCTGCTCGTCCGGCGTGCCGCCGCAGAAGCCGCCGTTGTCGACCCAGCCCTCGAGCGTGCGGTCGTCGACCCACGTCACCGAGCTCGCGCCGGCGTCGCGCAGCGTCTGGCCCACGTTGAACGACAGGTGGGACGTCGTCGAGGCGGGGAACGTGTAGCGGTGCGCGCCGACGCGCGTGGTCGCGGTGAGCTCGGCGTGCACGTCGTTCGCGAGGGTCACCTCGTAGAACCCGGCCGACGCGTGCTCGGTGCTCTTCTGGTCCTTGATCGCGATGAAGGAGCGTGAGGTGCGCGGGGTCGCGCTCGTGTCCGGCGTGACGAGCAGCTCGCCCGCCGCGGGGCAGCCCGCGCTGTTCACGTGCCGGTGGCTGAAGCCCCACACGCGCCCGGCGTTCGTGCTGTACGACGTCGAGGCGTAGGAGCTCGTGTTGTCCGGGCTGAGCTGGACCATGCCGAACGGCACGGTCGCGCCCGGGTAGGCGTTGCCCTCGCTCTCGGTGCCGACGAACGGGTTGACCTCGAGCGTGAGGTCGTCGCTCGCGGCGGCGGTGACGGTGCCCTCGTCGGCGGGGGCGGCGCCCGCGGCGGCGGGCAGCAGCGTGCCCGGCGCGACGGCGAGCGCGAGCCCCGCGGCGAGCAGGGCGAGTCGTGGTCGTCTCATGCCATGTCCTCTTCGACGTGCGACCGGGCGTCGTCGCCCGGGGCGCCCCGGGGCCGTCGGTCAGGCGCCGCCCGGGCCGCTCGTGGCGGGGCGACGGTGCTCCTGGTCGACGACGGGCGTCCGTCGGCCACCCTCTCCCGGGTATGACTGCGCTGTCAATCGGATGCCCGAGGCAGCGGGTCCGTCGAGCGGACGGAGGTTCAGCGCACGCCGGCGGCCTCGTGGACGAGCGCCTGGGCGTCCGCGACGACCGCGCGCTCCTCGGCCTGCGCCGCGGCGACGGCCTCCGCGCGGGCCGCGACGATCGCGCGGTGCAGGTCGGCGTGCACGCGGCGCCGCACGCCGCGCGCGATCTCGTCGGCCTCGTCCGGCTCCACCGGGTCGCCGTCCGCCTCGCGCAGCGCGACGACGTCGGCCACCTCGAGCGCGACGCGCCGCTCGGCGTCGGCCAGCAGGGCGACCACCGCCGTGTCCGCCGCCCGGCCGAGGCGCGTCTCCTCGAACGCCCGCGTCGCCTCGTCGACGATGGCGCGGGCCTGGGTCACGAGCTCGGACGCGATCGACGGCGAGTGCGCCGCGAGCGTCGCGAGGTCGTACAGGAGCACGCCCTCGACGTCGGCCACGCGCGGGTCGACGTCGCGGTGCAGCGCGAGGTCGAGCACGACCGTGGGGCGCGCGACGGGCTCCTCGCCCGCCCGCACCGCGGCCCGCTCGCGCGCCCGCACCACCGCGGCGGCGTCGAGCACGTGCTCGATCGCCTGCTCCCGCCGCTCGGCACCCGGGCGTGCGGCGTCCGCGGCGAGCGCCCGCCCGCGCGCGCCGCTGCACGACACCACGAGGTCCGCGTCCTCCAGCGCCGCGACGAGGTCCGTCACGGCCTCCACGCCGCGCGCGGCGGCGAACTCCTCGGCGCGGCCGGACTGCGAGTAGACCCGCACGTCGTCGCACCCGAGCGCCCGCAGCGCGGCGAGGCTCGCGCCCGCGTACGACCCGGTGCCGATGAGGACGGCGCGCACCTGCGGCCACGGCGGCAGCTCGGCCGCGGCGAGGTCGAGCCCGAGCGCGACGACGGAGCGACCGGCCCCGCCGAGCGTCGTGTGCGTGCTGACCTTCTTGGACGTGCGCGACGCCGTCTGGAAGAGGAGCTCGAGCGTCGAGGACGTCACGCCGTCGGCGTGCGCGGTCTCCAGCGCCCGCTTGACCTGGCCGGCGATCTCGCGCTCCCCCACGACCATCGAGTCCAGGCCCGACGCGACGGCGAACAGGTGCTCGGCGACCTCGGTCCCGGCGCGCGTGCGGAACGACGCGAGCGCCTCGGCCACCTCCACGCCCGACGCCTCGGCGACCATGCGCGCGACGTGCTCGGTCGCGTGCTGCACGCCGGTGCCGTCGAGGGGGGCGTCCACGTCGAGGTACAGCTCGAACCGGTTGCACGTCGCGAGGACGACCGCACCGGTGATGACGTCGCACGCCGCGACCGCGGAGCCGCCGATCGAGTGCGCCCCGGTGGAGAGTCGTTCCAGGGCGTCGAGGTCCAGCTCGTGGTGGCTGGCCGTGAGGGAGAGAAGAGCCACAGTGCCTCCGATTTAATCATTCCCCCGGGAGAGAGGCAGAATCGGTAGCTGTGATTCCTGTCGCCCTTTCCCCGGGCCATCCCCTGACCGACGGCCGCACGGACCGTTCCCCGCTCGTGCAGGCCTTGCGCGCGGGCACGACCGGAAAGCGCCCGGAAATCACACCCGTGTGGTTCATGCGCCAGGCGGGCCGATCGCTGCCGGAGTACCGCGCCGCGCGCGAGGGCGTGAGCATGCTCGACTCGTGCCTGCGCCCCGACCTCGCCTCGGAGATCACGCTCCAGCCGGTGCGCCGGCACGGCGTGGACGCCGGGATCTTCTTCTCGGACATCGTGGTGCCGCTGCGGCTCGCGGGCGTCGAGGTGGAGATCGCGCCGGGCGTCGGCCCCGTCATGGGCCAGGCGTACCGCACGCCCGACGACGTCGCCCGGCTCGTCGAGAGCGAGCTCACCGAGGACGCGCTCGCCCCGATCCGCGAGGCCGTCGCGCTGACCGTCGACGCGCTCGGCACGACGCCCCTCATCGGGTTCGCCGGTGCGCCGTTCACCCTCGCCGCCTACCTCGTGGAGGGCCGTCCGTCGCGCGACCACCTCGCGGCGCGCGCCCTGCTGCGCGGCGACCCGGAGACGTGGCAGCGCCTCGTGGACTGGGCGGCCGACCTCACCGGCACGTTCCTGCGGACGCAGGTCGAGGCGGGCGCGAGCGCGGCGCAGCTCTTCGACTCGTGGGCCGGCTCGCTCTCGCTCGCGGACTACGCGGCCGGCGCCGCCCCGGCGAGCACGCGCGCACTCACCCACGTCGCGGACCTCGGCGTGCCCGTCGTCCACTTCGGCACGGGCACGGGGCACCTGCTCCCCGCCATGCGCGACGCCGTCACCGCGGCCGGGGTGCAGGACGTCGCCGTGGGCGTCGACTACCGCACGCCGCTCGACGACGCCGCCCGGCTCCTCGCCGACGGCCACGCCCCCGTGCCGGTGCAGGGCAACATCGACCCCGCGCTGCTCGCCGCGCCGTGGGACGTGCTCGAGGCGCACGTCCGGGACGTCGTGCGCCGCGGGCGCACCGCCCCGGGGCACGTGGTCAACCTCGGCCACGGCGTCCCGCCGGACACCGACCCCGACGTCCTGACGCGCGTCGTCGCGCTCGTCCACGCGCTCGCGGACGACGCTCCCGACGCCACCACCGAGGAGGCGACCCGACGGTGAGCACCGAGCCGACGACGCCCCGTCCGTCCGGACCCGCCGCAGCGGACGGGGTCGAGACCGCGGACGCGGTCGTCGTCGGCGCGGGCGTCGCCGGGCTCACCGCCGCGCGGACCCTGCGCGCGCAGGGGCTGCGCGTCGTCGTGCTGGACGCCGCCGAGGTGCCGGGCGGACCGGTCCGCGGCGGGGACCTCCCGGGCCTCGACGGCGTCCGGGTCGACCTCGGTGCCGAGTCGTTCGCGGCGCGCGGCACCGCCGTCGGCGACCTCGTGCGCGAGCTGGGGCTGGACGTCGTCGAGCCGTCGGGCGCGGGCGCGTGGGGCTACGCCGCCGGGCACGCCTACCCCCTGCCGCGCGCGGGCGTCCTCGGGATCCCCGCGGACCCCTGGGCACGGGACGTGCGTCGCGCCGTCGGCCTCGGCGGGGCGCTGCGCGCGAGCCTCGACCGGGTGCTGCCCCGCCGGTTCACCGACCTGCGGACGCTCGAGACGTTCGCACGGTCCCGCATGGGGGCGCGCGTGACCGAGCGGCTCGTCGCGCCGGTCGCCTCCGGCGTGCACTCCGCCCCCCTCGACCGGCTGGACGTCGCCGCGGTCGCGCCGGGGCTGCGCGAGGCGTTCGAGCGCGAGGGGTCGCTCGCGCGCGCCGTCGCGTCGATGCGCGCGCTCGCCCCGGCCGGGTCGGCCGTGCGCGGCATCGACGGTGGCATGCACCGGCTCGTCGAGGGGCTCGCCGCGGGGACCGACGTCCGGCTGCGTCACGAGGTCACGGGCATCTCGCGCGCCCTGGCCCCGGACCGGGGGCCCGCGTCCTGGCTCGTGCGCGCCGAGACCCTGGGCGGGCCGGTCGACCTCGCCGCGCCGCGCCTCGTCGTGACGACCCCGGCGCTCGTCGACGCGCTCGGGCCGCTCGTCGGGACGGCGGCAGACCTCCTGCCCGACCCGGAGCCGGGCGCGGACGTGCGGCTCGTGACGCTCCTGCTGCGCGCTCCCGAGCTCGACGACGCCCCGCGCGGGACCGGCCTGCTCGTCGCCCCGCCGCACCGCGACGCCGGGCGCGCGGCGCCGCCGTCGGACGTCGAGGCCAAGGCCCTCACGCACTCGACCGCCAAGTGGCCCTGGCTGCGCGACCGCGTCCGCGCCGCCGCCGGCCCGGGGCACCACGTGGTGCGCCTCAGCTACGGACGCATCGGCGCGACGACGGAGCCCGACCTCGACCGCGTCGTCGCGGACGCGTCGCGCCTCTTCGGCGTCGACCTGCACGGACGCGTCCTCGGCCACGTCGTCACGCGGTGGAACGGCGCGCTGCCTCCGCCCACGCCCGCGTTCCGGCGCGAGGTCGCGGCGTTCGTCGCGCGCGTGGACGCCGTGCCCGGGCTGGCCGTGACCGGCGGCTGGATCGCCGGGACGGGGCTCGCGTCGATCGTCGGCCACGCCCAGGAATGCGCGCGCGACCTCGCGTCCACGGAGTAAGGGAATCCTTACCGGATTCCGCGTCGGAAATGCCCCGAGAATTCTCCGCGAATTGACCTGACACGTTGTCCGGAAGTTCCTGACCGAGCGTCAGGACCGCGTCACTCCGCGCGCCATTCCCGCGCGGTGACGTGCGCATTTTCGTGGAATGCCGAAGTGGGGAGAGACTGGTTCCGTGAGTCCTGCAGGTACGACGCCCCTCCGCGTGGGCACGCGCGGCAGCGCCCTCGCGACGACCCAGACCGGCCACGTCGCCCGCCGCCTCGAAGAGCTGACCGGCCGCGACGTCGAGATCGTGCGCATCCGCACCGACGGTGACGTGCTCACCGGCTCGCTCGCCCAGATGGGCGGGACGGGCGTCTTCGTGACCGCGCTCCGCGAGGCGCTGCTCGACGGTCGGTGCGACGTCGCGGTGCACTCCCTCAAGGACCTCCCGACCGAGCCCGCACCGGGCCTCACCGTCGTCACGCCCGAGCGCGAGAACCCGCGCGACGTCCTGTGCGCGCGCGACGGCCTGACCATCACGACGCTCCGGCGCGGCGCGCGCGTGGGCACCGGGTCGCCGCGGCGCGCCGCGCAGCTCCGGTCCGTCCGCCCCGACCTCGACGTCGTCGACATCCGCGGCAACGTCGACACGCGCCTCGCGCGGGCGCTCGGCGAGGAGGCGGACCTCGACGCCGTCGTGCTCGCGTACGCGGGGCTCGCCCGCCTCGGCCGGCTCGAGGCCGTGTCCGAGGTGATCGACACCGCGATCATGGCGCCCGCCGCCGGGCAGGGCGCGCTCGCCGTCGAGGTGCGCACGTCGTCGCTCGACGACCCGGTCCTCGCCCGCGCCCTGCACGACCTCGACCACGAGCCCACGCGCCTCGCCGTGCTCGCCGAGCGCGCGCTCCTCGGCCGGCTCGAGGCCGGGTGCGCGGCCCCCGTCGGCGCGCACGCCGTCGTGGAGGACGGCGACGTGGCGCTGACCGCCGTCGTCGCGCGGGTCGACGGCGCCGAGCAGCTCACGCACTCCGCGCGCGCCACGCTCCCCCCGAGCACCGGGTCGCTCGCCGCCGCCGCGACCGCCCGGGACGACGTCGCGCGCGGGCTGGGTGCCCGCGTCGCCGACGCGCTCCTCGCCGACGGCGCCGCGCGCCTCGCGCCGCTGCGCGAGACCGGGGCGGGCACCCCTGTGCTCGACGCCCCGGCCGCAGAGGCCCCGGCGACCGACCGCTCCGTCGAGGCTGCCCGCGAGCAGCTCCGCGACGGCGGCTACCGCGGCGCGGCGGAATGAGCCCCGGACCGCTGCGCGACCCGTCGCGGGGACCCGCGCCCGTGGTGCCCCCGCTCCCGGCGCGCGGCACGGCGGACGCCGTGGAGCCGGTGGACTCCGTGGAGACGGTGGACGCCGTGGAGACGGTGGACGCCGTGGACGTGGACCGTCGGGCCGACGCGCTCGCCGGTCGGACCGTCCTGGTCCCGCGCGCACCCGAGCGCGCCGCGGGCCTCGCGGCGACGCTCCGCGACGCGGGCGCCCACGTCGTCGTCAGCCCGGCGATCGAGCGCGCGGCCGTCGAGGACACCGCGCCCGTCGACCGCGCCCTCGCCCGCCTGGTCCACGGCGACTTCGCGTGGGTCGTCGTGACGAGCGTCAACGCGATCGACGAGCTCGTCGCGAGCGCCGCCCGTCAGGGCCTCGACCTCGGCGACGCCGCGCGCCAGGCCCGCTGGGCCGCCGTCGGGCCTGCGACGCGCCGCGCCCTGGAGGCGGTCGGCGTCACCGTCGAGCTCGAGCCCGACGAGAACTCCGCCCGCGGCCTCGTCGCCGCGTTCGCGACCCTCCCCCCGCCGGACCATGCCTCTACCCCGGCGGACCAGGGCTCTACCTCGCGAGGTAGAGGTGTGGTCCTGCTGCCGCAGGGGGACCTCGCCGCGCCGACGATGCACGACGGCCTGCGCGACCTCGGGTACGTCCCGCACGTCGTCACCGTCTACCGCACCGTCACGCACACGCTCGCGCCGGACGTCGTCGCGGCGTGGCGCGCGGGCGCGGTGGACGCCGTCGTGCTCACCTCGGGGAGCGTCGCGCGCGAGGTCGCGCGTCAGCTCGGCCCGCGCGACGACGTCGTGGGCGTCGCGATCGGCGACCCGACCGCCCGGGCCGCGCGCGACGTCGGGCTGCGGCTCGACGCCGTCGCGGAGCGCCCGACCGACGCCGCGCTGGCCGCCGCGCTCGTCGGCGCGCTCGCCGCCACCCGCACCACCGCCGGCTCCGCCGCCCTGCCCGACGACCCGGCCGCTCCCCCGGCCGCCGGCACGACCGGCGTCGACCCGACCCCCGAAGGAGACCCCTCGTGACCCACCAGCTCCCCGTCGGGCACCACCGGCCGCGCCGCCTGCGCACGAGCCCGCGCGTGCGTCGGCTCGTCAGCGAGACGCGCGTGCACGCGTCCGACCTCGTGCTCCCCCTGTTCGTCAAGGAGGGTCTCGACGCCCCGCGCCCCATCTCGTCGATGCCGGGCGTCGTGCAGCACACCGAGGCGACGCTCGCGGACGCCGTGCGCGACGCCGCGCGCGCCGGGGTCGGCGGCGTCATGCTCTTCGGCATCCCCGCCGAGCGCGACGCGACCGGCACGCAGGCGGACGCCGAGGACGGCATCCTGCAGCGCGGCATCCGGATCGCGGTCGAGGCGGCGCGCGAGGACGCGGTCGGCGGGCCGGTCGTCATGGCGGACACGTGCCTCGACGAGTTCACCGACCACGGGCACTGCGGCGTGCTGGCCGAGGGACGCGACGGGGGCGTCGTCGTCGACAACGACGCGACGCTCGACCGCTACGCCTCGACGGCCGTCGCGCAGGCGCGGGCGGGCGCGGACGTCGTCGCGCCGTCGGGCATGATGGACGGCCAGGTCGCGGTGATCCGCGAGGCGCTCGACGGCGCCGGGTTCGACGACGTCGGCATCCTCGCGTACTCCGCGAAGTACGCGAGCGCGTTCTACGGGCCGTTCCGCGAGGCCGTGGACTCGGCCCTCCAGGGTGACCGGCGCACGTACCAGATGGACGCGGGCAACGCCCGCGAGGGCCTGCGCGAGGCCGACCTCGACCTCGCCGAGGGCGCGGACCTGGTCATGGTGAAGCCTGCCGGGTCGTACCTCGACGTCCTCGCGGCGGTCGCGGAGATGTCGCCGGTGCCGGTCGCGGCCTACCAGGTGTCGGGCGAGTACGCGATGATCGAGGCCGCCGCCGCGAACGGCTGGATCGACCGGCGGGGCGCGATCACGGAGTCGGTGCTGGGCATCAAGCGTGCCGGCGCGGACGTGATCCTCACGTACTGGGCGACGGAGCTCGCGGGCTGGCTGGACGAGAACGACGGAAGGACGCGGGCATGACGGACACGGGCGGTTTCGGGACGGCAGGGGCCGTGCAGGCGGAGAACGCCGCGCTGTTCGGCGCACCGGGCGCGGGCGGCGCGGACAACCACGCCGCGTTCGTACGCGCGCAGGGCGTGCTCCCGGGCGGCGTGAGCTCGCCCGTGCGCGCCTACGGGTCCGTGGGTGGCGACCCGCGGTTCCTCGCGTCGGCGCGCGGCCCGTACGTGACCGACGTCGCGGGGCGCGAGTACGTCGACCTCGTGTGCTCGTGGGGTCCCGCCCTGCTCGGGCACGCGCACCCCGACGTCGTCGCCGCGGTCCAGGAGGCGGCGGCCCGCGGGCTGTCGTTCGGCGCGCCGACGCTCGGCGAGGTCGAGCTCGGCGAGGAGATCCGCCGCCGGGTCCCCGCCGCGGAGCACGTGCGCCTCGTGTCCACGGGCACCGAGGCCACGATGACCGCGATCCGCCTCGCGCGCGGCGTGACCGGGCGCGACGTCGTCGTGAAGTTCGCCGGCTGCTACCACGGGCACGTGGACGCGCTGCTCGCGGAGGCCGGGTCCGGCGTCGCGACGCTCGCCCTGCCCGGCTCGGCCGGGGTCACCGAGGCGACGGCGGCCGAGACGCTCGTGCTCCCGTACAACGACCTCGCGGCCGTCGAGGCGGCGTTCGCGGAGCGTGGCTCCGAGATCGCGGCCGTCATCACGGAGGCGTCGCCCGCGAACATGGGCGTCGTCCCGCCCGCGGAGGGCTTCAACGAGGGCCTGCGCCGCATCACCGCGGCGCACGGCGCGCTGCTGGTCCTCGACGAGGTGCTCACGGGCTTCCGCGTCGGGCCGAGCGGCTGGTGGGGCCTCGAGAACGCGGTGCTGCGCAGCCAGGGCGCGGACGGCTGGACGCCCGACCTGTTCACGTTCGGCAAGGTCGTGGGCGGCGGGATGCCCGTCGCCGCGGTCGGCGGGCCGGCGAGCGTGATGGACCAGCTCGCGCCGCTCGGCCCCGTCTACCAGGCGGGGACGCTCTCGGGGAACCCCGTCGCGGTCGCGGCGGGCCTGGCGACGCTGCGGCTCGCCGACGACGCGGTGTACGCGCGCGTCGACGAGGTCGCGGGCGTGCTGTCGTCGGCGGTCGGCTCCGCGCTCGACGCGGCGGGCGTGCCGCACCGCGTGCAGCGCGCGGGCTCGCTCTTCTCCGTGATGTTCGGCGAGCTCGCCGCGACCGCGGGCGTGCGCGACTACGCGCAGGCCCAGGCGCAGGAGACGTTCCGGTACCGCGCGTTCTTCCACGCGATGCTCGACGCGGGCGTGAGCCTGCCGCCGTCGGTGTTCGAGGCGTGGTTCGTCTCGGCCGCCCACGACGACACCGCCGTCGCCCGCATCCTCGACGCGTTCCCCGCCGCCGCCCGCGCGGCCGCGGAGGCCCGCCCCGCCTGAAGGCGTCTGGCCGGAGCGGCCCTCCCGCCGAGCACGGGGTTGCTGGCGTTCTGACGCTCAGGACGACAGCAACCCCGTGGTCGGCGGGGGTCAGTACGTGCCGGGGGTTGCCGCGCGTCCGGCCCGTCGGCCGAGCGAGCGGATCTGGACGCCGAACGCGATGAGCATGACGCCCCAGACGATCGCGAAGAGCGCGAGCAGCCACACGATCGACACCAGGCCGGCGTTGACGTTGAACAGCACGAGCAGGCCGAACACGATGCCGAGCAGGCCGGCGACGACGCCCCAGCCCCACCCGCTGCCGGGGACCTTGCGCAGGTCGAGGCTCGCGACCGTCTGGAACAGGCCGTAGACCACGGCCCAGAACCCGATGATCCAGGTGAGCACGATCGCCGTCTTGCCCGGCCACACGAGCAGCACGACGCCGACCGCGAGGCTCAGGACGCCCATCGTCACGAGCAGCGCGGTGCCGCTCCCCGTGCCGCGGCGTCGGACGCCCTCGACGATCTCGACGATGCCGTCGACGACGGCGAAGATGCCGATCACCCAGATGACGACGGCCGCCGTCTTGTCCGGCCACGCGAGCGCGATGATGCCGAAGAGGATGGCGAGCACGCCGCGGATCACCGGCCAGTACCAGACCTGCTTCGCGGTGCGCGAGAAGGCGGTGAGGATCGGGTCCTGGATCGTCATGGGTCACTCCCCTGCCGCGGTGACGGGTCGGCTCCCGACGGCCTGGGCCCGGGCGCCTCCCGCTTCGCCTCCATGGAACACCCGGCGGTGCCGCGTGTCGCGGCGAACCGCGCGTCTCGCCCGTACCGGGTGACCCGGCAGCAGGCCGGGTCGCGCCGCTCAGGCGCGGGCGGGGTGCGGTGCGAGGGTCGGCGCGGGCGAGCGACGCCGTCGGCCTCTCCAGACGACGAGCGCCGCGAGCGCGAGCACGCCGGCGAACGCGAGGACGGGCCCGGCGAAGAACGGGCCGATCCGCTTCTCGGCGACCACGGCGTACGTCGGGGTGTGGGCGACGTCCGCGGCTGCGGGCGCGAAGGCGAAGTCGGAGACGATCTGGGTCGCCGGCTCGGTGAACACCTGCTCGTGGGCCGTGACGAAGCCGCCGCCCGCGAGGAGCGCGGAGAGCTCCTGCGACGTGACGTCCGCCGGGTCGAGGCGCCCGGCGAACCGCACGGTCGGCTCCTGCGCCTCGGCGGTCGGGTCGACGCGGTCGACGCGGTGGTCGGCCAGGACGTACGTGCGCGTGCTCTGGGTGTCCTCCGCCGCGGCGGACATGCGCATGGGGTAGACGAGCGAGCCGCTCGGGAACGTGACCCGGAGCGGCTGGAGCGTGCCGTCGAACGCGGCGGCCTCCTCGGGCGCGAGCCGGGCGGCGACGAACGACCAGCCCTCCCCGACGTAGGGGGCGAGCGCCGTCCGGATCGTCTCGGGGAGCTGGAACCCGCGCTCGGTGAGCCACGTGTCGAGCGCGCCCGTGTCGGTCGCGCCGAGCGTCGTGACGTCGAGCGGCCCGAGCCGGACCTCGTCGAGCACCGTGACGCCCGCGCCCGCGACGGCGTCGGCCCCGCTCCCGAAGCCGAGCTCGGGCCACCATCGGGTGTCGGAGACGACGGCGCGCGGCCGGGTGAGCTCGTCGAGCTCGCGGAACACCTGCGGGTCGGCGAGCGCGACCTCCGCCGGTGCGGGCGTGGGCAGCAGCAGGCCGACCTCGGGCGCGTTCGACAGCGTGGCGAGCTCGACGAGCATCGTCTCGGTGGTCCCGTCCCACTGGAGGACCGCGGTCTCGTGCGAGACCGACGTGTCGTACGCGGGCCCGTCGACGAACCCGCCGCACGCGCACGCGCCCGCGGGCGGCGCCGCGACCAGCCCGGCGCCCGCGAGCGCGACCGACATCACCGTCACGCGCAGCGCGTGTCGTGCTCCGGCTCCCCTGCCCATGCTTCGGAGGGTAGGGGCGGGGTCACCGCACCGCGCGGCGTGCGCCGAATCGTGATGCCGCCGTGACGGCGTCGTGACCCGGCCGTCAGCCGACGGCGGCGCTCACGCCGAGGTGCACGACGACGCCCAGCACGAGGGCCCAGGCCGCGACGGCCACGACGCCCCACGTGAAGACGCGGGCGCGCGGTGCGCCGAACCCGACCATCGCCGCGGCGGTGACGTGGCTCGGCAGGAGCAGCGGCCCGAGGAGGCTGACGCCGGGCACGCCGTAGCGGTCGAAGACCTGCCGCATCCGCTGGCGCTTGGGCGAGCTCTCGACGGTGCGTCCGCGCGTGATCCCGGAGCGGGCCGCGCTGATGAGCCAGACGACCGCGGCGAGCGCGATCGCGTTGCCGACGATCGCGACCGGGATCGCGACGAACGGGTTGACGCCGGCCACGACCCCCAGGACCGCGGCACCCTCGGCCTCGACGTACGGGATCGCGCCTGCGAGCAGGACGCCGACCCAGCGCAGGAACGGGGGAAGGCTCTGCGTGAGCTCCTGGAGCCCGGTGACGATGTCGGTCATGATGCGCCTCTCGTGTGGTGGTGCCTCCAGCCTCGCGGCGTCGGGGCGCCTGCGGCAGTGCGGCCCGTCACCGGTCGGGGTGGAGTCCTCACGCGCCGGGCATGACACGTGTCATGCGCGGGGAGGCGCGGGAGAGGCCTCCTGACACATACCTCACCGGGGTATGATGGGGCGTACCCTGACGGGGTATCACCGCCGCACCACCGAGGCGGCGGGCGCGCTACCGCGTCCTGGACGAGGAGGAGAGCATGACCGACACGACCGAGGCGACGGCCGTCGAGCAGGAGCAGGCGGTCCACACCGGTCCGCACGGCTACGCGTCCGACAAGGAGGCGTACCTCAAGCGCATGCGCCGCATCGAGGGCCAGGTGCGCGGCATCGCCCGCATGATCGACGAGGACGTCTACTGCATCGACATCCTCACGCAGGTCTCGGCCGTCACCAAGGCGCTCCAGGCCGTGAGCATCGGCCTCGTCGAGGACCACCTGGGCCACTGCGTCGTGGACGCGGCCCGCCAGTCCGAGACGGAGGGCGCGGCGAAGGTCAAGGAGGCCGCCGACGCCATCGCCCGCCTCGTCCGCAGCTGACCACCCCACCACCCGAGGAGCACCATGAGCACCGTCACGACCCTGGGCGTCACCGGCATGACCTGCGGCAACTGCGTCGCCCACGTCACGAAGGACCTCGAGGCCGTCGCCGGCGTCGAGAACGTGAGCGTCGAGCTCCGCGTCGGCAGCGCCTCCGAGGTCACGGTCTTCTCCGACGACCCGCTCGACGAGGCCGCGCTGCGCGAGGCCGTCGACGAGGCCGGCTACACGGTCGAGTCGGTCGAGGTCCAGCAGGACGCGCTCGCCGCCCAGTACGCCGAGCAGGCGGCCGACAAGCAGGAGGCGCACGACTGCGCGTGCGGCTGCGGCACCGAGCCCGCCGCGGACGCCGCCCCCGCCACGAAGACGTACGACCTCCAGGTCCCGCCCCGCGCCTGACCGTCCCGGTCCGCACCTCCCGGTGCCCGACGGCGGGACGCGCCTCGACCGCACGAGGCCGCGACCGTCGTCGGGCACCCCGGGTCCCGGTCGCCACCGCGATCCGACCCCGCGCGCACCAGCAGCGCCGCGCACGCCGCGACGGCCACCACGCCGGACCACCGCGGCGACCTCGCCCCGCACCCCGTCGAGGAGCCCCACCGATGACCGCACAGCCCGCGCCCACGTCGATCGCCGCACCCGGCGGAGCCGCGGAGGCCCGGCCCGTCGCCGAGGTCGACCTCGCGATCGGCGGCATGACGTGCGCGTCGTGCGTCGCGCGCGTCGAGAAGCGGCTCAACCGCGTCGAGGGCGTCACGGCGACGGTCAACCTGCCGCTCGAGACCGCGCACGTCGTCCTCGCGGCCGACGTCACCGACGCCGACCTCGTCGACGCCGTCGAGAAGGCCGGCTACACGGCCCGCGTCACCACCCGCCGCGCAACCGCCACCACCGTCGAGAGCACTCCCCCGGCGGACCAGGGCGAGACGACCGCCGAGGCGGCGGCGCGGCCGGAGGAGGCGGAGGCGGGCCCGAGCACCTCCGGCGACCCCGCCACCGAGCCCGCCCGCGCCCCCGGGGCTGACCGGGCCACCGCCGCACCCGACGACGGCGCCGCCCCGACCGACCGCGGCGTCGTGCTGGCGCAGCGCCTGCGCGTCGCGGCGGTGCTCACCGTGCCGGTCGTCGCGCTGTCGATGGTCCCGGCGCTGCAGTTCACCGGCTGGCAGTGGGTCGTCGCGGCGCTCGCGCTGCCCGTCGTCACCTGGGCCGCGTGGCCGTTCCACACGGCGGCGTTCCGCGCGGCCCGGCACGGCGCGTCGACGATGGACACGCTCGTGTCGCTCGGCGTGGTCGCGGCGACGCTCTGGTCGCTGTGGGCACTGCTGCTGGGCGGCGCGGGCGAGCTCGGGATGCGCATGGAGCCGACGCTCGTCCCGTCGCGCGGCCACGCGGGCGCCACCCCCGAGCTCTACTTCGAGGTCGCGGCGGTCGTCACGACGTTCCTCCTCGCGGGGCGGTACGCCGAGCACCGCTCGAAGCGGCGCGCGGGCGACGCGCTGCGGTCGCTGCTCGAGCTCGGCGCGAAGGACGCGGAGCGCGTGCTGCTCGCCCCCGACGGCACCCCGCGCACCGGGCCCGACGGCGCGCACGTCACCGAGCGCGTGCCCGCCGCCGACCTCGCCGTCGGGGACGTGTTCCTCGTGCGACCGGGCGACAAGGTCGCGACGGACGGTGTCGTGCTCGAGGGGTCGAGCGCCGTCGACACGTCGCTGCTCACGGGCGAGCCGGTGCCGGTCGACGTCGGCCCGGGCGACGCCGTGACCGGCGCGACGGTGAACGCGGCGGGTGCGCTCCTGGTGCGGGCGACGCGCGTCGGCGAGGAGACGACGCTCGCGCAGATCGGCCGGCTCGTCAGCCAGGCGCAGACGGGCAAGGCCCCGGTGCAGCGGCTCGCGGACCGCATCTCCGCGGTGTTCGTGCCCGTCGTGCTCGTGCTCGCGGTCGGCACCCTGGCCGCGTGGCTCCTCGCCGGCGCGGGGACGCAGCTCGCGTTCACCGCCGCGGTCGCGGTCCTCATCATCGCGTGCCCGTGCGCGCTGGGGCTCGCGACGCCCACGGCCCTGCTCGTCGGCACGGGCCGGGGCGCGCAGCTCGGCGTGCTCATCAAGGGACCGGAGATCCTCGAGTCGACGCGCCGCGTCGACACGGTCGTGCTCGACAAGACGGGCACGGTCACCCAGGGCACGATGGCGCTCGAGGCGGTCGTGACGCCGTCGGGCCCCGCACCGCTCGACCGGCTCGTGGCCGACGACCCGGCGGCCGCGGGCGCGCGCGACGCCCTGCGCCACGCGGGCGCGGTGGAGGCCCTCAGCGAGCACCCGATCGCGCGCGCGATCACCGCGGCGGCACGCGACCTGCCCGCGGGCGCCCCGGCGTCGGACGACGGCCCCACGGTCGGGGCCGACGGCGTCGTGGTGGGCTCGCTCCAGGCGTTCGACTTCCGCAGCGCCCCGGGCGGCGGGGTCGAGGCCGTCGTCCGGACCGCGCACTCGGGCCTCTCGCTGGGTGCCGACGGCGCGGGGCTCAGCGCGCGCCGGGTGCTCGTCGGGCAGCCGGCGTGGCTCGCGCGCGAGGGCGTGACGCCCGACGCGGCGCTCGACGAGGCGTTCACGACGGCCGAGGCGTCGGGGGCGAGCGCCGTCGTCGTCGCGTGGGACGGCCGGGCGCGCGCGGTGCTCGTGCTGCGCGACCCGGTGAAGCCCACGTCGGCCGAGGCGGTGCGCGAGCTCCGGGAGCTCGGTCTGCGGCCCTACCTGCTCACGGGCGACGGAGAGGGCGCGGCCCTCGAGGCGGCGCGCGCCGTCGGCATCGCGGAGGCGGACGTCGTCGCGCGCGTCCTTCCCGACGAGAAGGTCGACGTCGTCGCCCGGCTCCAGCGCGAGGGGCGCGTCGTCGCGATGGTCGGGGACGGTGTGAACGACGCCGCCGCGCTCGCGACGGCCGACCTCGGGCTCGCGATGGGGACCGGCACCGACGTCGCGATCGAGGCGAGCGACCTCACGCTCGTCCGCGGGGACCTGCGCAGCGCGGCGACCGCGATCCGGCTGTCGCGCCGGACGCTGCGCGTCATCCAGCAGAACCTCTTCTGGGCCTTCGCGTACAACGTCGCGGCGATCCCGCTCGCGGCGGCCGGCCTGCTCAACCCGATGATCGCGGGCGCGGCGATGGCCGCGAGCTCGGTGCTCGTCGTCGGCAACTCCCTCCGCCTCCGCCGAGCGGCCTGAAACCCCGCGCCCACCCCGGACCGACACCCGCCGAGCACGGGGTCGGCGACCGGGATCGCTCGGATCCGGTCGCTGATCCCGTGCTCGGCGGGAGGGGCAGCCGGGACGGCCAGGTCAGCGGAAGCGGCGGCCCTCGTCGCGGCGGTAGGCGCCGACCGCGAGGACGGCGAACAGGACCGTCCAGCCGAGGAGCACGAACCACGCCGCGCCGTACGCCGGCTCGCCCGTGAGTGCCTGGACCAGCAGGTCGCGGCCCGCGCGGGTCGGGGTGGCCTTCGAGATCGCGTCGAGCCAGTCGGGGAAGAGGAACGGCGGCAGGAACAGGCCGCCCGCGAACGCGAGCGGGAAGAGGATCACCTGCACCACCGGGAGCGCCGCCTTCGCCGACAGCGAGTAGCCGATCGCCATGCCGAGCAGCACGAACGGCACGGACACGAGCAGCACCGTCCCGACGCCCGCGAGGAGTTGCGTCGCGGTGACGCTCGCGTCGGTGAACAGCCAGCCGATGAGGATGAGCGGGACGAGGCCGAACAGCGAGAAGATCCCGCCGTTGAGCACGCGCGCGGCCATGCGCGGCGCAGGTCCCGCGGGCAACGTGCGGACGAACGGGTCGAACGGCAGCTGCCGGTCCTCCGCGACGCCCAGCCCGTACGTGAACAGGCTCGCCGAGCAGATCGCGAACAGACCGAGCGAGGCGACGGCCGTCGTCGCCGCCACCGGGTCCTGCGCCACCGCCTTCTGCGGCACGACGAAGAAGAACATGGCGAGCGCGGGGAACAGCAGGTTGCCGAGCACCGCGACGGGCACGCGCACGGTCTCGAGGAACTGGTACTTGAGGTGCAGCCACGTGAGGCGCAGCGGCCCGGGCAGCGCCGCCGTCCGCGGGGTGGTGGTCGTGGTGGTCATCGGGCCCGTGCCTCCGTCGTCGGGGCCGCGTCGCGCGCGACCATCTGCTCGAACGCCTCCTCGAGGCTCGCGCCCCGGATCTCGAGGTCGTGGAAGTCGACGCCCGAGGTGACGAGCTCGCGCACGAGCGCGTCGGCGTCGGGCGTGTACAGCTCCTGGCGGCCGTCGCCGAGGCGGTCGGCACGCACGACGCCCGGCCGGTCGCGCAGGTCGACGGCCGACCCGACGACGACGCGCCGCAGCAACACGCGCCGCAGGATCGCGTCGAGCGAGTCGTCGGCCTTGACGACGCCCTGGTCGATGACGACGACGCGCTGAGCGAGCGCCTGCACCTCCTCGAGGTAGTGGCTCGTGAGCAGCACCGTCCCGCCGGCCGCGTGGTACGCGCGGATCGCGTCCCACAGCGCCTGCCGCGCGCCGACGTCGAGGCCCGTCGTCGGCTCGTCGAGCAGCACGACGCGCGGGCGGCCCACGAGCGACAGCGCGACGGCGAGGCGGCGCTTCTGCCCGCCGGACATCGCGCCCGTCTGGCGGCCCGCGAGCTCGGTGAGGCCGAACTGCTCGAGCAGCTCCGCCGTCGGGACCGGGTCAGGGTAGTGGCCGCCGACGAAGTCCACGACCTCCCGCACCTTGAGCGTCGCGGGCAGGCCCGTCTCCTGCGGCGTGAGGCCGAGGCCGACGCGGCTGCGCGCGTCGCGCGGGTCGCCCCCGAGCAGCCGCACGGTCCCGGAGTCGGGCCGGCGCTGTCCGCTGACCAGGGACAGCAGGGTCGACTTCCCCGCGCCGTTCGGGCCGAGCAGACCGACGAGCTCGCCGCCCCCGACGGTGAGGGACACGTCGTCGAGCGCGACGACCGTGCCGAAGCGGCGCGTCACGCGGTCGACGGCGACCACGGGCGGGGTGCGTCCCGTGCCCGACGGCGCGGGCTCGGCCCGGGCGGTCCGGACCGGGCCGGTGCGCGGGGCGCTCTCGGTGCGCTCGGTGCGCCTGGTGCGCTCGTCGCTCATGGTCGGGCTCCCTTCAGGAGGGCGTTCAGGGCGGTCGTGTAGTCCTCGAAGGCGCCGCGACCGCGGGCGGTGAGGGACAGGTAGGTGGCGGGCGTGCGGCCCTCGTGCGTCTTGGTGACGGTCACGTAGCCGGCGTCCTCGAGCTTGCGCAGGTGCGTCGAGAGGTTGCCCGCGGTCATGTCGAGGAGCTTCTGGAGCTTGGGGAAGGACAGCTCGTCGCCCGACGGGAGGGTGGCGAGCGTCGCGACCACGCGCAGCCGCGCGGGCGCGTGGATGACGGGGTCGAGCCCGGCCTCAGGCATCGGCCCCTCCCTCCGCCGGCCGGGCGGGCACGGGCCGGGCCGCGCTGCGCCGTCGTCGGGCGCGCACGACCTGCTCGATCCCGGCCATGACGAGGAAGCCGCCGCCGCCCGCGAGCGCCATGACGAGGTAGGTGAGCGGCAGCCCGGCGAAGGTCGCGACGGCCGCGGTGAGGAGGATCCACACGCCGAGCACGAACAGCCCGCGGTCACCGAAGGCCGTCGCGCCGCCGAGGTAGAGGAGGCCGACGACGACGCACGCGAACGCGTTGCTCGCGAGCGCCATGACCTCCTCGGACGCCCCGGCGCGGGCCAGCCCGCCGAGCACGAGGCCGAAGCACACGAACCCGAGCATCCACGACCACCCGTACATCGCTCCGGTGCGGGCGCTCACGCCGCGCGTCCCGGCGGTGCGCGTGACGCTGTGGACGATCGTGAACGCGACGGCGGCCGCGATGAGGCTGAAGAAGACCCAGAAGGCCCACGGCTCGGGCTGGGCGCCCATGACCTGGCCGGCGCCGCTCGTGACGCGGACCGTCGCGGTCCCGTCGGCGACGCGGACAGCACTCGCCCAGAGGCACAGGTAGCCGACGAGCCACGCGACGCCCCACGCGAGGAACAGCAGCCGCGGGTCGGGCTCGGTCGCCCGGCGCGCGCGGTCCTGCTGCTCGCGGATGAGGCGGAGCGTCTCGGCGGCGCCGAGGGTCGGCTCGTCCGGGTCGCCGACGGCTCCGTCGTGGACGGCGTCGCCGTGGTCGGTCGTCATGGTGGCCTCTCGGTCGTTCGGGTCGTTCGGGCCGTTCGGAAACTACTTTGCGCTGCAAACCTGTTTGTAGGTTCCCACGCGCGGGCCGCGCCGCGCAAGCCCCGCGGGACGGATGGCGGCCTCCCTCAGAAATGTGATATCACTTTGCTATACGCGACGCGGCCCCGCCGCAGGAGAGGACGACCACCGTGACCGAGAGCGCAGCACCCCCGCAGGAGTCCGTCGGCGGCGAACCGACCGGCCGCCCCGTCGGCCACGACGGCACGCGCGTCGACGTCACCGAGCGGCCCGCCTGGTCGCTCGGCGCGGGCGGCGCGGCCGCCGTCATCGCGCTGAGCATCGTCCTGCTCCTCGGCGGCACGGGGCTCGTCGTCGCCGCCGCCGCGGAGGCCGGCAACCCCGCCGTGCTCATCACGCTCGGCGTCCTGGCCTTCCTCGCGGGCGTGCTCGTCCCGACCGGCGTCGCCGTCATCAACCCCGGCGAGACGGTCGTCGTCCAGTTCTTCGGCCGCTACCTCGGCACCGTCCGCACCACGGGCCTCGTCGCGACCGTGCCGCTCAGCACCCGCCGCCGCGTGTCCGTGCGCGTCCGGAACTTCGAGACGAGCGAGCTCAAGGTCAACGACGCCGACGGCAACCCGATCAACATCGCCGCGATCGTCGTCTGGCAGGTCGCCGACACCGCCAAGGCGTCGTTCGCGGTCGAGGACTACGACGACTTCGTCGTGGTCCAGGCCGAGTCCGCGCTGCGCCACGTCGCGATGTCCCACCCCTACGACGACGCCGAGGCCGGCGAGGAGTCGCTGCGCGGCGCGACGGAGGTCGTCTCGGCCGAGATCGCGGCGGAGGTCGCGGAGCGCGTCGTCGTGGCGGGCGTCGAGGTCATCGAGGCCCGTATCTCCAACCTCGCCTACGCGCCCGAGATCGCCCAGGCGATGCTCCAGCGCCAGCAGGCCGGGGCGATCATCGCGGCGCGCTCGCGCATCGTCGAGGGCGCAGTGTCCATGGTCGAGGACGCCCTGTCCCGCCTCGAGGCCGAGGACATCGTCACGCTCGACGACGAGCGCCGCGCGACCATGGTCTCCAACCTCCTCGTGGTGCTCTGCGGCGACAGCCGCGTGACGCCCGTCGTCAACACGGGGTCCCTGTACCAGTGACGCCCGTCGGGCCCACGCCTCCCGAGAAGCGCGACGCGCCCGACGACGGCGACCAGCCGTCGTCGGGCCGCGGCGTGCCCGCGGGCGGGCAGCAGGCCACGCCGGAGGGCGACGCGTCCTCGCCGGGCGAGCAGGCGTCGTCGGGCACGGGCACAGCCCCCGGCGCGGGCGCAGACACGGGCACGGGCGCGGGCGCGGGCAGAGCGCAGCGGCCGCAGCGCAAGTCGGTCCTCCTGCGCCTCGACCCCGCCGTGCACGACGCCCTCGCCCGCTGGGCCGGCGACGACCTGCGCAGCGTCAACGCGCAGATCGAGATGCTCCTGCGCCGAGCGCTCGACGACGCCGGCCGCCTCCCCCGCGACGTCCGCCCGCCCCGCCGCCCGGGCCGCCCACCCCGACCCTGACCCACTGCCCTCTCTCCTCTCCCCCTCCCCTCCCCCACCCGTCGGCGGACAGGTTTCGTCCAGGAGGCACCGAGGTGGCTTCCGGGGAGCGGTGCTATAACCGGACCGTGCCCGACCTGACCGCTCCCGGCTCCCCCGCCGCGCCCGTGCCCGGCCCGACGGCCGCCGTCGTCCCCGGGACCGCCGACGGCGCTCCCGCGCGCCCGGACCGTGCCACGCGCCGTCGCATCGGCGCGGAGATCTGGATCGTGCTCGGGCTCAGCCTCGGCAAGTCCGCGGTCTACGCGGTCATCAACATCGTCGCGCGGCTCACCGCCGGGACCCCGCTCGGCGAGCAGTCCGCGAGCCTCAACGTGAGCCGGTCGGCCCGGCCGTACCTCGACCTCACCTACCAGCTCGTCGGGATCTTCTTCGCCGTGCTGCCCGTCGCGCTCGCGCTCTACCTGCTGAGCGCGCGCGGCCGGTCGGCCGTCCGCGCCATCGGGCTCGACGGCGCCCGGCCCCTGCGCGACGTCGGCTGGGGCTTCGCCCTCGCTGCGGCCATCGGCATCCCCGGCCTCGGGTTCTACGCGCTCGGCCGCGTCCTCGGCATCACGGTCGAGGTGCAGGCGTCAGCGCTCAACGCCGCGTGGTGGACGGTGCCCGTGCTCATCCTCGCCGCGCTGCAGAACGGTCTGCTCGAGGAGGTCATCGCGGTCGGGTACCTGTTCGAGCGCACGCGCGACCTCGGCTGGGGACGCGTGAAGTTCGTCGTGTGGAGCTCGCTCCTGCGCGGGTCGTACCACCTGTACCAGGGCTTCGGGCCGTTCCTCGGGAACGTCGTCATGGGCGTCGTGTTCTCGTGGTTCTACACGTCCCGCTGGGGACGGCACCGCGTCATGCCGCTCGTGATCGCGCACACCCTGCTCGACGTCGTCGCGTTCGTCGGGTACGCGCTCCTCCCCCTGGAGTGGAAGCAGTCCCTCGGCCTCGCCTGACGCCCGCCGAGGGAGAGCCGTGGTCGTCCGGAGCAGAGCCCCGGCCTGTCCCGCACCACCACGGCTCTACCTCACGGGACCACGGCTCTACCTCACGGGACCACGGCTCTACCTCGGCGGACCAGGGCTCTCCCTCGGCGGGCCGGAGGGTCAAGCCCCGCGGAGGGCGCGGAGCTGCTCGCGGCGCTCCGCCTGGAGCACCGGGTCGGGGACGGGCAGGGACGCGAGGAGTCGCTGCGTGTACTCCTCGCGCGGGCTGCCCAGCACCTCGGCGCCCGTGCCCTCCTCGACCAGCCGCCCGCGGTAGAGCACCGCGATGCGGTCGGACAGCAGGTCCACGACGGCGAGGTCGTGCGACACGAACAGGCTCGCGAAGCCGAGCTCGCGCTGGAGCTCGGCGAACAGCTCGAGCACGCGCGCCTGCACGGAGACGTCGAGGGCCGACGTCGGCTCGTCGGCCACGAGCAGCTCCGGGTCGAGCGCGAGCGCCCGGGCGAGCGACGCGCGCTGGCGCTGCCCGCCGGAGAGCTCGTGCGGGAACCGGTCGCCGTACGACCGCGGGAGCTGCACGGCCTCCAGGAGCTCGTCGACGCGCCCGCGCGCCGCCTGGGGCGACTCCGCGCGCCCGTGCACGACGAGCGGCTCCGCGACGCAGTCCGCGATCGTGAGCAGCGGGTTGAAGCTCGTCGCGGGGTCCTGGAAGACGAACCCGATGCGCGGCCGCACGGGACGCAGCTCGCGCTCCTTCACGCCGTTCATCTCGACGCCGAGCACGCGCAGCGACCCGTCCGTCACCCGGGTGAGGCCGGCGACGGCGCGCGCGAACGTCGTCTTGCCGGAGCCCGACTCGCCCACGAGACCGAGCACCTCGCCCGGCCGGATGGTGAGCGAGACGTCGTCGACCGCGGTGAAGCCGGGACGGCGCAGGCGGCCCGGGTAGGTGACGGTCAGCCCCTGCGCCGCGACCACGGGCTCCGCGTCCGCCCACCCGGCGTCGCGGGCCGACGCGCGGGCCTCGGCCCGCGCGGTCCCCTCGCCGACGCGCGGCACGGAGTCGAGCAGCGCGCGCGTGTACGCGGCCTGCGGGGCGGCGAAGAGCTCGCGCGCGGGCGCCTGCTCGACGACCTTCCCCTGGTACATGACCGCGACCCGGTCCGCGAGGTCCGCGACGACGCCCATGTTGTGCGTGATGAGCACGATGGCGGTGCCGAACTCGTCGCGGCACCGGCGCAGGAGGTCGAGGATCTCGGCCTGGACGGTGACGTCGAGCGCGGTCGTGGGCTCGTCCGCGACGATGAGCCCCGGGTCGAGCACGAGGGCCATGGCGATGACGATGCGCTGCTTCTGCCCGCCGGAGAACTGGTGCGGGTAGTGGTCGACGCGTGTCTCCGGGTCGGGGATGCCGACGCGCCGCAGCACCTCGACCGCGCGCCGGCGCGCCTCGCGGCGCGACACCTTGGCGTGCGCGCGGATCCCCTCGACGATCTGCCAGCCCACCGTGTACACCGGGTTGAGCGCGGCGGACGGCTCCTGGAAGACCATCGCGACGTCGGTCCCGCGGACCTGGCGCAGCCGCTCCCCGCCGAGCGTGACGACGTCGTGGTCGGCCGTCCCGGCCTTGTTCGTCAGCACGACGGCGCCGCGCGCCGTCGCGGTCGACGGCAGCAGGCCGAGGATCGTCTTCGCGGTCACCGTCTTGCCGGACCCGGACTCGCCGACGACGGCCAGCACCTCTCCGGGCGCGACCTCCAGGTCGACGCCGTCGACGGCGCGCACGGCCCCGGCGTCGGTCGCGAACGACACCGCGAGGTCGCGGATCGTCACGACGGGACGCGCGGCGTCGCCGTCCGGGCGGCGGGTCGTCTCGGTCACGGCGCTCATCGCCGGTCCTCCGTCTCGTCGTGGGGTGCGTCCGCCGGGCGGCTCGCGGGGCCCGTCGCCGGGCCTGTCGCCGGGCCTGTCGCGGGGGCGTCGTCGTCCGGCGCGTCGCCGAGCCGCCCGTCGAGCCGCCCGTCGATCCCGACGGCGTCGGGGTCGCGCTGCCCCGGGACGGCGGCGAGCTCGTCGGAGCGCGAGCCCGCGCCCTCGATCGCGTCGAGGCCGCCGGGGCCGGCGGTGAGCGTTCCGCCCGGCACGACCGACGTCTCCGCGACGTCGCCCGACACCTCGGCCGACGCGCGGCGCGAGCGCAGGCGCGGGTCGGCGAGGTCGTTGAGGCTCTCGCCGACGAGCGTGATGCCGAGCACCACGAGCACGATCGCCAGGCCCGGGAAGAGCGCGGTCCACCAGATGCCGCTCGTCACGTCGGACACGGCCTTGTTGAGGTCGTAGCCCCACTCGGCGGCCGCCGTCGGCTCGATGCCGAACCCGAGGAACCCGAGCCCGGCGAGCGTGAGGATCGCCTCGGACGCGTTGAGCGTGACGATGAGCGGCAGCGTGCGGGTCGAGTTCCGCAGGACGTGGCGGACCATGATCCGCCGGTGCGGCGTGCCGAGCACGCGCGCCGAGTCGACGAACGCCTCGCCCTTGATCCGCACGACCTCCGCGCGCGTGACGCGGAAGTACTGCGGCACGAACACCACGGTGATCGAGAAGGCCGCGGCGAGGATGCCGCCCCACATGCTCGACTGGCCGCCGGAGATGACGATCGCCATGAGGATCGCGAGGAGCAGGGACGGGAACGCGTAGATCGCGTCGCAGACCACGACGAGCAGGCGGTCGGCCCAGCCGCCGAAGTACCCGGACACGAGCCCGAGCAGCACCCCGACGACGATCGACGCGAGGATCGCCACGACGATGACGAGGAGCGCCGTCTGGGCCCCCCAGATGACGCGCGACAGGACGTCGTAGCCGCCGACGGTCGTGCCGAGCAGGTGCTCGGCCGACGGCGGCTGCTGCGCGCCGAACGGCCCGTCCGCGGTGCGGAGCTGGCTGTACCCGTAGGGGGCGAGCACGGGCGCGAGGGCGGCGGTGAGCAGGAAGAGGCCCGTGATGACGAGGCCCGTGACGAGCATGCCGCGCTGCAGCCCGACGCTCTGCCGGAGCTGGTGCACGACGGGCAGGCGCTTCCACCACGCGACGCGCCCGCGCTCGGGGACGACGGCGGGGGCGGGGCCCCCGGTGCCCGGACCGGCCGGGACGACGGTCTCCGCGACCATGTCAGTACCTCACCCTCGGGTCGATGAGCGCCGCGATGATGTCGACGAGGAAGTTCGTGACCGCGACGATCACGGCCATGAGCACGACGATCCCCTGCACGGCGACGAAGTCGCGCGCCTGGAGGTACTCGGCGAGCTGGAAGCCGAGCCCCTTCCACTCGAACGTCGTCTCGGTGAGCACGGCGCCCGCGAGGAGCATCGCGACCTGGAGACCGATGACGGTGATGATGGGGATGAGCGCGGGGCGCCACGCGTGCGCGCGCACGAGCCGGGACTCGCGCACGCCGCGCGACCTCGCCGCGACGACGTAGTCGGTCGAGAGCGTCCCGATGACGTTGGTGCGCACGAGCCGCAGGAACACGCCCGCGGTGAGCAGCCCGAGCGCGAGCGCCGGGAGGACGGCGTGCTGGAGGACGTCGCCGACGATCGCGGGGTCGCCCGTCCGGATCGCGTCGACGAGGTAGAACCCCGACGGGTCGTCGAGGAACTGCAGCTCGATCTCCGCGTCGGTGGACGCGCGCCCGGAGACGGGCAGCCAGCCGAGCCACACCGAGAAGACGAGCTTGAGCATGAGGCCGGCGAAGAAGACGGGCGTCGCGTAGGCGAGGATCGCGGAGACGCGCAGGATCGCGTCGGGCACGCGGTCGCGCAGGTAGCCCGCGAGCATGCCCAGCGGGATCCCGACGACGAACGCGACGAGCAGGGCGTAGGCCGCGAGCTCGAGCGTCGCGGTGCCGTACGTCGCGAGCACCTCCGTGACGGGGCGGTTGTCGCTGATCGTCGTGCCGAAGTCACCGCGCACGATGCCGCCGAGGTACTCGAGGTACTGCACGACCACCGGGCGGTCGTACCCGGCCTCGTGGATGCGCTCGGCGAGCTGGTCCGGCGTGAGCCGGCCGCCGAGCGCCGCGGTGATCGGGTCGCCCGTGGCCCGCATGACCACGAAGACCGTGGTCACGAGGATGAAGACCGTCGGGATGATGAGCAGCGCGCGGACCAGGATGTAGCTCCCGAGCCCGCCGCCGCGACGGCGGGTCGTGCGCGGGGTGCGCACCCGCCCCGTGCCGCCGGGGTCGCGGGGCGCGTCCTCGCCGACGGGCACGTCGGTGGTGGTGGTCGTCATGTCGTCTCTTCCTCAGGTGCCCGGGCGTCGGCGTGGTCGCCGGTCCGGACGTGCGGTGCCCGGCCCTCCCCGCGGGTCGCGCGGGGAGGGCCGGGCGGCTGGGGCAGCTGCCGGTCAGCCCTTGGACAGCGCCGCGTAGCGGAACTTGAAGGACGGGTCCAGCGTGTCCTCGGCCCCCTCCACGTCCGTCCCGACGACCGCGACCTGCGCACCCTGGAGGTACGGGAGGGTCGACAGGTCCGCCGCGACCTTGCTCTGGATCTCCTCGATGAGCGCGGTGCGCTCGTCGGCGTCGGGCGTCGCCGCCTGCTGGAGGATGAGGTCGTTGACCTCCTGGTTGGCGTAGTGGTTCACCAGGAAGTTCTCCGTGAGGAAGAACGGCGTGAGGTAGTTGTCCGCGTCGGAGTAGTCCGGGAACCAGCCGAGCTGGTACGCCGGGTAGACGTCGGACGTGCGCTCCTTGGCGTACGTGACCCACTCGGTGGTCTGCAGGTTGACCGTGAAGAGGCCGTCCTTCTCGAGCTGGTCCTTGATGAGCGCGTACTCGTCCGCCGACGACGGGCCGTAGTGGTCGTTCGAGTACTGCAGGTTGAGCGTCACGGGCGTCTCGACGCCCGCGTCGGTCAGGAGCTGCTGCGCCTTCGCGGCGTCGGGCTTGCCCGCGCCGTCGCCGTACATCTCCTTGAGCGGCTCGACGGCGCCGGTCAGACCCGCGGGGACGTAGGAGTACAGCGGGGTGTAGGTGCCCTTGTAGACCTGGTCCGAGAGCTCGTCGCGGTCGATGAGCGACGCGGCGGCCTGACGCACGGCGAGCGCCTTGGCCGGGTCGGCCTCCGGCGTCTTGGCGCCGAACGGCTGGGTGTCGAAGTTGAACGTGATGTAGCGGATCTCGCCGCCGGGGCCGTCCACGACCTTGACGTCGTCGTTCCCGCGCAGGTCCTCGATGTCCGTCGCGGACAGGCTGCGCCACGCGACGTCGATCTTGCCCTGCTGGATCTCGAGCTTCATGTTCGACGCCTCGGCGAAGTACTTCACCGCGACCTTGTCGGTCTTCGCCGGGCCGAGGAGGCCCTCGTAGCCGTCGTATGCCTCGTAGGAGACGAGCTCGTTGAACTTGTAGCCCGTGATCGTGTACTGCCCGGCGAACGCGTTGCCGTCGACGATGTCCTGGTCCGAGGTGAGCGCGTCGGCCGCGAAGACGTCCTCGTCGACGATCGGGCCCGCCGGGCTGGACAGGATCTGCGGGAAGAGCTGGTCGTTCTCGCTCTTGAGGTGGAAGACGACGGTCGTGTCGTCGGGCGCCTCGACGCTGTCGAGGTTGTAGAGCAGCGACGCCGGGCCGTTCTCGTCGTTGATCGCGACCTGGCGGTCGAACGAGAACTTCACGTCGGACGACGTGAGGTCGTTGCCGTTCGCCCACTTGAGGCCGGGCTTGAGCGTGACGGTGTACTCCGTCGGCGAGGTGAACTCGGCCGACTCCGCGATGTCGGGCTCGACGTCGGGGCTGCCGTACGGGGTGTTCATGAGGAACGGGAAGACCTGGTTCATCACGGCGAACGAGCCGTTGTCGTACGAGCCGGCCGGGTCGAGCACCGTGACCTTGTCGGTGGTGCCGATGACGAGCGAGCCGCTCGCCGAGCCGCCGCCGTCCCCGTCGCCCTCGCCGTCGCTCGATCCCCCGCCGCACGCGGTCAGGGTCAGCGTCACCGCCGTGATGCCGGCGGCCGCGGCGAGGAGCCGCTTCCTGGACACCGCTGTCATGTGTCTACCTCTTTCTCGGGTTTCTCGGGGTGCGAGACACCGGTGGCGCGACCTTGCACGCACCAGGACCCCGACCTGTCGGCGGAGTGCCGTGATTTCTAGCACAGTGCTGTGTCGTGCAGGTGTCAGGATCGACAGAAACCCGGACAGAACGCCAGCGTTGTTACCCGGTCGTAACCCTGAGCTCCGGGCAACGGTCGTGACGTGAGACACACTCACGGCACCCGCGCGCCGGGTGTAGAGTCCGCCCCTCCTCGGGACGCCCGACCCTGGCGGACGGCGCGCCCGGCGGTCACCGGACGAGCGGCCGACCGCTCCCGGCCGGCGGCGCCGACCCGCCTCTCAGGCGCGCTCGCGGCCGTCCGGCCCGCCCGCGCCGGGACCACTCGACGTCGGGCCGTCCGACGGGTCGGCGCCGAGCTCGTCCGCGACGGGACCGGGCGTCGTCGGGCCGTCCGCGGCGGGCTCGACCGGAGCGAGGCCGCTCGTCGCGGACGGATCGGAGGCGGGAGCCGCCGGATCGGTGGTCGTGGGCCCGGCAGGCGCCCCGCCCACGGCCGACGGCGGGGCCACGCCCGGGTGCACCGCGGCGGCGCCCAGCACGGACCCGCCCGTCACGACGACGCCGGCCGCGACCGCCTGCGCGCGCAGGTCGGCGAGCTCCCGCGCGACCGCCCGGACCGCGAAGCCGGAGACCACGTGGATCGCCCCGGACACGAACGCGTACAGGGCGAACACCACGGTGACGAGGCGCAGCACGTCGAACGCGTCGAGCGGGCGCGTGACGAGCAGGATCCCGAAGAGCACCGACACGATCCCGACGGCGAGCATCCACGCCCAGCCGAGGTCGCGGTTGCGCACGAGCGCCGCCGCCCCCGCGATCGTCGTGATGCCGAGGACGAGCACCCAGACGGCGAGGACGTAGTACAGCGCCGTGGCGCCGAGGTCCGGCCACAGCGCCACCACGACGCCGAAGACGACGTTGACCCCGGCCTGCGCGAGCCACCACGCCGACCCGACCTGCTTGCGGTGCACGAACCCCTGGACGGCGACCAGCACGCCGTCGGCCACGAGGAACGCCCCCAGGACGACCCGGAGCGTCCCCAGCCGCTCGAGCGGCTCGATCATGAGGAGGAGGCCCAGGACGACGAGGAGCGTGCCCCGCACGACGGGGAGCCACCACACCCGGCGGAAGGGGTTGCGCTCCTGCCCGCTCTCGTCCGGCGTCGCGGGTGCCGCCCCTCCGGCCTCGTCGCGCTGCGTCGTCGTGCCACGTGCCATGCCGACCTCCCCAGGGGTGCTCGCACCCCCATGCTAGGGAGGCCTTCCTCACACCCGCCCGTCGAACGACCCCCCGCGGGCGCCCGACAACCGGTCGAACCGGGCGAATCACCCGGAGGAATCGGCCAAATACCGCGCCTGTCGGGACCCCCGGACCTAGACTCGCAGGCATGTCCTCCCCCGCGCCCGAGCCGACGCCGGGCGACACGTCCCACGTGGGCGCGGTCGTCGAGGTCGGGTCGCTCGCCGCGTCGGGACGCCGCGACGCACGGCCGCAGACCGGCGCGCTCGAGGCGCTGCTCGCCCCGCGCGGCCGCGACGACGACGGCACGGTCCGGGTCGTCGACACCGCCGAGCAGCGGGTCCGGCACCCGATCGACCTCGTCAACCTCGTGCTGTGCGCGATCGGCGTCGCCGTGGTGCTCCTCATGTCCGTGTACGCGCACGGCACGACGGCCGGCGTGGCCGAGGACGTCCGCAACTTCTCCGACCTGCTCGCGCGGATCCTGTTCGTGCCGGTCGCGGTGCTCGAGGGCCTCATCACCCTGTTCGTCCCGATCGCGGTCCTCACCGAGCTCGGCGTGCGCCGGCTCGGTCGCCAGGTCGTCGAGTCGATCGTCGCCGCGGGCCTCGGCCTGCTGCTCGGGGTGCTCGTCGTGCTGGCCCTGGGCGCCTGGGGCTCCGACGAGCTGGTGCGCGGTCTCTCCGTCTACTCCCAGGGCGCGTGGCGCCTGACCGTCCCGGGCTACGTCGCGGCGATCGGCGGGCTGCTCACCGCCGCAGGGACCCGCACCCGGCGGCGCACCGTCAAGTGGTCGTGGAACCTGCTGTTCGTCGGCATCGGCGTCGTGCTCATCACCGGCCAGGTCTCGCTGCCGGGCATCCTCATCACGCTGCTGCTCGGACGCCTCGCCGGGCTGGCCGTGCGCTACGTCTCCGGCGTCCGCAGCGAGCGCGCCTACGGGCCCGACCTCGTGGCCGGGGTCCGCCGCGCGGGGTTCTCCCCCGTGGCGCTCGTCCGCGTGCGCGACGTCACCGACGACGACGAGCGCGCCGAGGCGGCGGACGACCCCATCACGGAGGTTGATGCCGAGGGCCGGATCACCAACGAGGTGCACGTCGGCGTGCTGCGCGCACCCGGTGCCACCGACGACACCGGGACGGTCCTCACCGCCGACGCGACCCTCGCGGCGCACCACCTCGGGGCCGCGCACCCCGACGAGGGCGCCGCCCCGGAGGGCACGGACACCGCCCCCGAGCCGCAGGACGCCCCGTCCGACCCGGCCGCGATCGCGCTGACGCGCGCGGGAGACAACCGCGTCTACGCGATGCTCGCGGAGGACGACGTGCGCCGCGACGTCGTCGTGCTCGACGGCGACCGCCAGGTCGTCGGCTTCCTCACCCGCTTCTGGCGGTCGCTGCGCCTGCGCGGCAGCGAGGGTCGCGCCGCGATCTCGCTGCGCGCCGCCGCGGAGCGCACGGCCCTCCTGTCCTACGCGGCCCGGGCGGCGGGCGTCCGCACGCCGCGGCTCCTGGGCGTCGCCGAGTCCGCCGACTCGATGGTGCTGGTCCAGGAGCACGCGACGGGCGCCGTGTCGCTGCGCGACCTGCCCGTCGAGGACGTCACCGGCTCGGTCCTCAACGAGGCGTGGCGCCAGCTCCGCCTCGCCCACTCCGCCGGGATCGCGCACCGCGCCCTGACCTCCGACGTCGTGCTCGTCTCGCACGAGCCGGCGACGGGCGCCCCCGAGGTGTGGCTCACCGGGTGGGAGCAGGGCGACATCGCGTCGTCCGAGCTCGCGCGCCGCATGGACCTCGCCCAGATGGTCGCGCTGCTCGCACTCCGCGTCGGGGCGCAGCGCGCCGTCGAGTCCGCGGTGAGCGTGCTGCCCGACGACGACATCGCCGCCATCGGCCCGCTGCTCCAGTCGGTCGCCCTGCCGCCGAGCACGCGCGAGGAGATCCGGCAGGACAAGGAGCTCCTCAAGGAGCTCCGCGCCGCCCTCGTGGAGCGGCTGCCGGAGGCCGACGTCGAGCCGCAGCGCATCACCCGCTTCGGCGGCCGCACCATCCTCACGCTCGTCCTCGTCATCGCGGCCGTCACGGCGCTGGTGACGTCCTTCAACTTCGACCAGATCGCCACAGCCGTCACCGAGGCGAACCCCTGGTTCGCCGTCCTGTCCTTCGCGCTCGGCATCCTCACGTGGGTCGGCGCGGCCCTCACCCTCGCCGCGTTCTCCCCCAAGCGGCTGTCGATGTGGCGCGTCACGCTCACGCAGGCGGCCGGGTCGTACATCGCGCTCGCCGCGCCCGCCGGCATCGGCCCGGCGGCGCTCAACCTGCGGCTGCTCACGAAGCGCGGCATCTCGACGCCCATGGCGGTCGCCACCGTCGCGCTCGTCCAAGTGTCGCAGTTCGTCGTGACGATCCTCATCCTCGTGGTCCTGTCCGTCTTCACCGGCGAGGGCGGCCTCGTCCAGCTCCCCTCGACGACGGTGCTGCTCGCCATCGGTGGCGTCGCCCTCGCGGTGCTCGCGACGCTGCTCGTGCCCGCGGTGCGGACCTGGGCGCTCGCCAAGATCCGGCCGACCGTCCAGCAGGTGTGGCCGCGGCTCTCGGAGATGCTGGGCCAGCCCGGCCGCCTCGCGCTCGGGTTCGCGGGCAACATCGTCATGACGCTCGGCTACGTCCTCGCCTTCGACGCCGCGCTCGCGGCGTTCGGGCAGGAGCTCGACCTCGTCGACGTCGCCGTGATCTACCTGGTCGGCAACGCGGCCGGCGCCGCCGTCCCGACGCCGGGCGGCCTCGGCGCGATCGAGCTCGCCCTCATCGCCGGCCTCACCGCGGCCCAGGTGCCGCCCGCCATCGCGACGTCGGTCGCGATGCTGTTCCGCGTCGCGACGTACTGGGCGCGCATCCCCATCGGCTGGTTCGCCATGCGGTTCTTGCAGAAGAAGGGCGACCTCTAGCGCGCCACCGCCGGCCCCGGGGCGGTCCGCGCACCGAGCGGGCGGACGCCGCAGGCCCGGGGACGTTCGACCCGGGACGGCGCGGGCGGCCCCCGATAGGCTCGCCGCGCACCCGCCGTCCCCACCGGTCGCGCGCGTGCCGACGACGCCCGACGAGGTGAGGAGCCCGCACGTGAGGATCGGTGTCCCCCGCGAGGTGAGGGACGGGGAGCGGCTGGTCGCCGCGACCCCGCGCACGGTCGAGCGCCTGCGGGCGCTCGGGTACGAGGTGGTCGTCGAGCACGACGCGGGCGCGGGGGCCACGTTCTCCGACGCCGCGTACGAGGCCGCGGGCGCCGCGGTGGTCGACGCCGCGACGGCGTGGGGGGCCGACGTCGTCACCGCCGTGAACGCGCCCACCGACGCGCAGGTGGCGCTCCTGCGCCCGGGCGCGACCCTCGTCGCGATGCTCGGCCCCGCGAACGACCCCGACCTCGTGCGGCGCCTCGCCGACCACGGCGTGACCGCGCTCGCGCTCGACGCCGTGCCGCGCATCTCGCGCGCCCAGGCCCTCGACGTCCTGAGCACGCTGTCGAACGTCGCGGGCTACCGCGCCGTCGTCGAGGCCGCTGCCGAGTACGGCGGCATGTTCGCCGGGCAGGTCACCGCCGCGGGCAAGACGCCGCCCGCGAAGGTCTTCGTCATCGGCGGCGGGGTCGCGGGGCTCGCCGCGGTCGGCGCGGCCGCGAGCCTCGGCGCCCAGGTCCGCGCGTTCGACGTCCGCTCGGAGGCGGCCGAGCAGATCGAGTCCATGGGCGGCACCGCCGTGCGCGAGCCCGCGGCGCAGCAGGGCATGTCGGCCGACGGGTACGCGAAGCCGCTCACGCCCGAGCAGGAGGCGGCGGCCCTCGCCGTCTACGCGCGCGAGGCTGCCGACGCGGACGTCGTCGTCACGACGGCGCTCGTGCGCGGCCGGGCGCCGCGCACCCTCACGGCCGAGGCGGTCGCCGGGATGCGGCCCGGGAGCGTCGTCGTCGACCTCGCGGCCTCGGGCGGCGGCAACTGCGCGCTCACCGTGCCGGGCGAGCGTGTCGTGACCGAGAACGGCGTCGTGGTCGTCGGCTGGACCGACCTCGCGGGCCGGCTCCCGCAGCACACGTCGCAGCTCCTGGGGACGAACGTCGTGCACCTGCTCGAGCTGCTCACGCCCGGCAAGAACGGCGTGCCCGTGCTCGACCTCGCCGACCCGGTCCAGCGCGGCATGACCGTCGCGCGCGCCGGCGAGGTGCTCTGGCCGCCGCCGCCCGTCGCGGTGAGCGCCGCGCCGTCCCCCGCCGCGCCGCCACCGCCGGACCCCGTCCAGGAGGCCGCGGACCGCGAGCGCGCCGCCGCGGAGGCCGCCGCAGCCGCGAGCCTGCGCCGCCGCCGTCGGACCGTCGGCGCCGCGCTCGCCGCGGTGCTCGTCACGCTCGCGCTGTCGTTCGCGCCGCCGTCGCTCGTCGGGCACGTCACGGTGTTCACGCTCGCGGTGATCGTCGGGTACTACGTCATCTCGAACGTCACGCACTCCCTGCACACGCCGCTCATGGCCCAGACGAACGCGATCTCCGGCATCATCCTCGTCGGCGCGCTCCTGCAGCTCGGCTCCGACGACTGGGTCGTCACGACGCTCGCGCTCGTCGCGGCGACGCTCGCGAGCATCAACGTGTTCGGTGGCTTCCTCGTCGCGAACCGCATGATCGGCATGTTCCGCAAGGACGTCCCCGCCCGCGCGCAGGGGGTGGCCCGATGACCGCCACGTCCGTCGCCCAGGCCGTCTACGTCCTCGCGGCCGTCCTGTTCGTGCTGAGCCTCGCAGGCCTGTCGAAGCAGGAGTCCGCGCGCCGCGGCAACGTCCTCGGCATGGTCGGCATGGTCCTCGCCCTGGCCGCGACGATCGTCCTCGCGCTCGGCACGAGCGCCCGCCCCGTGCTCGTCACCGCGCTGCTCGTCGCGGTCGTGCTCCTCGTGGGCGCCGCCGTCGGGACGTGGCGGGCCCGCCGCGTCGAGATGACGCAGATGCCCGAGCTCATCGCGATCCTGCACAGCTTCGTCGGGGCCGCGGCCGTGCTCGTCGGCTTCAACTCCTACCTCACCGCGCAGGCCGCGGGGCACGACGACGTCGCGCACCTCGTCGAGGTCTCGCTCGGCGTGCTCGTGGGCGCCGTGACGTTCACCGGCTCGGTCGTCGCGTTCCTCAAGCTGTCCGGCCGCACGCGGTCGGCGCCGCTCCAGCTCCCCGGCCGGAACCTGCTCAACCTCGCCGCGCTCGTCGCGAGCCTCGGGCTCGTCGCGTGGTTCGTCGTCGCGCCGTCGGTGTGGCCGCTGCTCCTGCTCACCGTCGTGTCGCTCGCCCTGGGCTGGCACCTCGTCGCGTCGATCGGGGGCGGCGACATGCCCGTCGTCGTCTCGATGCTCAACTCGTACTCCGGCTGGGCCGCCGCCGCGGCGGGCTTCATGCTGGGCAACGACCTGCTCATCGTCACGGGCGCGCTCGTCGGCTCCTCCGGTGCGATCCTCAGCTACATCATGTGCCGGGCCATGAACCGGTCGTTCGTGTCCGTCATCCTCGGCGGCTTCGGGGCCGAGGAGGGCACGGCCCCCGCGGGCGGCGAGGGCCCGCAGGGCGAGCACCGCGAGGTGAGCGCCGACGACGTCGCGGCCCTCCTGCGCGACGCGCGGAGCGTCGTCATCACGCCGGGCTACGGCATGGCGGTCGCCAAGGCGCAGTACCCCGTCGCGGACCTCGTGCAGATCCTGCGCGACGGCGGCGCGCAGGTCCGCTTCGGCGTCCACCCGGTCGCGGGCAGGCTCCCCGGGCACATGAACGTGCTGCTCGCGGAGGCGCGCGTCCCGTACGACATCGTGCTCGAGATGGACGAGATCAACGACGACCTGGCGGGGACGGACGTCGTGCTCGTCATCGGGGCGAACGATACCGTGAACCCCGCCGCGCTCGACGACCCGGGCTCGCCCATCGCCGGGATGCCCGTGCTGCACGTGTGGGACGCGAAGCAGGTCGTCGTCTTCAAGCGGTCCATGGCGGCCGGCTACGCCGGGGTGCAGAACCCGCTGTTCTTCCGCGAGAACACCGGGATGCTCTTCGGGGACGCCAAGCAGCGGGTCGAGGACATCGTGGCGGCGCTCCGCGCGGGCTGAGGGGCCGCGGGCGACCGGGACGGCGCAGGACCCGCGGAGCGCGCGCCGGCGATCAGCCGGGCACGCGCTCCCGGGCGGGGGCGAACGTCAGCGACGGCAGGGTCTCGAGGGTCCGGTGGGCGGCGACGTAGTCCTTGAGGTCCCCGCGGAAGACGACGCGGCCCGGCAGGTCGAGCAGCGTCTGGGGCCGCACCTGCCACCGCTCGACCCCGAGGTCGCACACGCCCGCGCCGTGCAGCACGTGGTAGACGAACTCCGAGCAGAAGAACCGGTCCTCGGCCTCGTGCCCGCGGCCGAACCGTGCACCGACGAGGCCCCGCACGTTGTAGGAGAACGCGTGCGAGTCGAGCAGGAACTCGGTGATCCGGACGCGGATCGCCTCGTGCTGCTCCGGGGTCACGGGCACCGCGAGCACGACCCCCGGCACGACGTCCATGCCGCGGTACAGGCCGTCGTCGAACCGCTCGCGCCGGAAGCAGCCGACGAACGGGTTGCCCGCCCGGCGTCGGCCGAAGCTGAACATCAGGTCGAGCCCCTGGTCGAGCGCGAGGGCGGAGTGCGTGAACTCGTCGCGGGTCGCCAGCGCGATCGTCCGGGACAGGACCGTACGACTGCGGGACAGGACGACGTAGACGTTCACGCGAGTGACCATACGACGCCCGGGCCCGCAAGCGGAACGGGCGGAGCGGGGTATTTGTCCGGTCAGCCGCGATCGGGCGCCCCCGGCACAGCCCGCGAGCGCGACATCCCCGCGCTCACCCGTCCGACGACGCCCGGCCGAGGACCGCCCGCGCGTGCCGGAGGACCGGCTCGTCGACCATGCGGCCCTCGAACGTGAAGACGGCGCCGGGGCCCCCCGGGTTCGCGGCCGCGGCGTCGAGCAGGGCGCGGGCGTCGGCCACCTGCTGGGCCGTCGGCGCGTAGGCGGCGCGGATCACGGGGACGTGGCTCGGGTGGATGCACGCCGTCGCGGCGAACCCCGACGCGGCCGCGTCCTCGGCCTCGGCGCGCAGCCCGTCGAGGTCGCCGACGTCGAGGTGCACCGCGTCGACCGCGGCCTTCCCCGCCGCGCCGGCCGCGAGCAGCACCGCGGCGCGGGCGTGCCGCGCGACGTCGCGGTACGTGCCGTCCGGGCGGCGGCTCGACGTCCCGCCGAGCGACGCGACCAGGTCCTCCGCGCCCCACATGAGCGCGACGACCTCGGGCCTGCGGGCGAGCTCCGGCGCCGCGACGACGCCGGCCGCCGTCTCGCACAGCGCGAGCACCCGCACCCCGGGCAGCGTCGTCGCGAGCGCCCCGAGCGACGCGAGCAGCTCCGGCCCGGCCTTGGCGACCATGACCGTGCGCAGGCGCGTGTCCGCGAGCGCCGCCACGTCGAGCGCGTGCTCGGGCGTCCCGACGGGGTTCACGCGCACGACCGTGCGCGCCGGGTCGAGCGTCGCGGACGCCTCGACGACGGCACGCCGCGCGGCGTCCTTGGCGTGCGGGGCGACGGCGTCCTCGAGGTCGAGGATCACGGCGTCGGCGCGGTCGGCGGCCTTGGCGAACCGGTCGGGACGGTCGCCGGGGCAGAACAGCAGCGCGGGCCCGAGGCCGAACCCGCCCTCCGGCGGGACGGCGCGAGCGTGCCCGACGTCGTCGGTCACCACGCGCTCTCCTCGTCGCCGCGCTCGAGCACGGGCTCGTGCTCCCCGCCCCGTCCCGACCCGGGCTCGGCCGCCGCCACGGCCGCCCCACCGCCGTCGGGCGACGACCCGTCGGGCATGGAGCGGGCCGCGTCCTCGTGCGCGGCGCGCGTCCAGAAGAGCGCGGTGCGGACGGCGCGCGCGACGAGCACGCCGTCCTGGTTGAGGCCGCGGTGCTCGAGGGTCACGACGCCCTGCCCCGGCCGCGACGCGGACAGCCGCTTCTCGACGACCTCCGTCTCGGCGTAGAGCGTGTCGCCGTGGAACAGCGGCTTCGGGAACTCGACCTCGCGGAAGCCGAGGTTCGCGACGATCGTGCCCTGCGTGACCTGCCCGACGGACAGCCCGACGAGCGTCGACAGCGTCATCATCGAGTTGACGAGCCGCTGCCCGAACGGCTGGGTCGCGGCCCACGCGGCGTCGAGGTGCAGCGCCTGGTGGTTCATCGTGAGCGTGGAGAAGACGACGTCGTCCGCCTCCGTGAGCGTGCGGCCGGGACGGTGGCGGTAGACCACGCCCGTCTCCAGCTCGTCGTAGTACAGGCCCCGCTGGACCACCTCGCGCATGCTGCTCCTCCCCTCGTCCCTGACGTCGCCAGCCGCCGACCACGAGGTTGCTGTCGGGATGACCGTCAGAACGACAGCAACGTCGTGGTCGGCGTCGGTGCCGCGCTAGCCGTCGAGTCCCAGGCTCCTCGCGATGACCATGAGCTGCACCTCGGTCGTGCCCTCGCCGACCTCGAGCACCTTGGCGTCGCGGTAGTGGCGCGCGACGGGGTTCTCGTTGAGGAACCCGTAGCCGCCGAAGATCTGCGACGCGTCGCGCGCGTTCGCCATCGCGGCCTCGCCGCCGACGAGCTTCGCGACCGACGCCTCCGCCTTGAACGGCTTGCCGCGCACGAGCTTCTGCGCGGCGTCGAGCCATGCGAGGCGCGCGGTGTGGACGCGCGCCTGCATGCGGGCGAGCGTGAACGCGACGTGCTGGTTCTCCCCGATCGACCGCCCGAACACGACGCGCTCGCGCGCGTACCGCAGCGCCTCCTCGAGGCAGCCCTGCGCGGCGCCGGTCGCGAGGGCGGCGAACGCGATGCGGCCCTCGTCGAGCGCGCGGAGGAAGTTCGCGTACCCGCGGCCGCGCTCGCCGAGCAGGTTCCCGGCGGGCACGCGCACGTCGGTCAAGGTGAGGGGGTGCGTGTCGGAGGTGTGCCAGCCGACCTTGTCGTACGACGGCCCGACCTCGAGCCCGGGCGTCCCCGCCGGGACGATGATGCTCGACAGCTCCTTGCGCACCTCGCCGTCCTGGCTGACCGTCTCCCCCGTCACGGCGGTGATGGTGACGAGGCTCGTGATGGGCGTCCCCGAGTTGGTGATGAACTGCTTCGACCCGTCGATCACCCACTCGTCGCCCTCGAGGCGCGCGGTCGTGCGCGTCCCGCCCGCGTCGGACCCGGCCCCGGCCTCGGTGAGCCCGAACGCCGCGAGCGCCCGCCCGGCGAGCAGGTCGGGCAGCCACCGCTCCTGCTGCTCGCGCGAGCCGTGCCGGTAGAGCGGGACGATCCCCAGCCCGACCCCCGCCTCGAGCGTCACCGCGATCGACTGGTCGACGCGCGCGAGCGCCTCGACCGCGAGGCACAGCGACACGTAGTCCTGGCCCTGGCCCCCGACGTCGCGCGGGAACGGCAGCCCGAACAGCCCCAGCTCCCCCATCTGCGCGATGATCTCCATCGGCAGGCGGCGTTCCGTGTCGTAGCGGTAGGCGGCGGGCGCGACGACGCTGTCCGCGAAGTCGCGCACCACCTGGCTGAGCTTCCGCTGCTCGTCGTCGAGCAGGACGTCGGCCTCGATCATGATGCTCCCTGGGTGTCGGGTTGCGGGACCGGGGCGGCGGGTTGTGCCGCACCGGAGTCGTGGGGGTGGACGACGGCGACCACCTGGTCCCGGCGCACGAGGTCGCCGGGGCGCACGCGCACGTCGGCGACGCCGTCGTGCGGGGCGAGGAGCGGGTGCTCCATCTTCATGGCCTCGACCGTGACGAGGACGTCCCCGGTGGTGACGGGCTCGCCGTCCGCGGCGGCCGACACGACCGTGCCGGGCATCGCGGCGCGCACCTCGGGGTCGGTCGCGCCGGGCGCGTCGCCCCGGGCCCGACGGCGGTCGGCCCGCGCCCGTGCGGCGCGCTGCTCCCGGTCCGGGGCGGCCAGGGCGACGGTCCGCCCGTCGTGCCACACCCACACCGTCGCGGGCTCGCCGTCGCCGGCAGGCGCGTCGAGGGCCAGCCGCACGCGCTCGCGGACGCCGTCCACCGTGAGCCACCACGCGCCGTCGGCCCCGGGGTCGCGGGCGAGCGACGCCCGCACCGCGTGGGTCGTCGAGCCGGGCCACGCACCGTCGTCGGGTGCCGGCACGTGCACGACGGTGTCCCCCACCACCCCGGACACCCGCACCTCGTGCGCGCCCCCGCCGGCGTCGATGAGCAGAACCCGCCGCGCTGCCGCGTCCCCGTTGAGCCGCCACCCGTCCCCCACCCGCCAGGGATCGCCGTCACGACCCCCCGTTCCCTCGCCGAGCATGCGGTTGTGCCCCGTCCCGCCCCCAGGACGAGCCACAACCGCATGCTCGGCGAGGAACAGGGCTGCCGCGGCGAGGGACCGACGAACGTCCGCACCCCCCGGCCCCTCGTCGGGCCCCGTCACGGACCCCGAACCAGGCACCGACCCCACGAGACGGTCGATCAGGCCCGTGTCGAGCCGGCCCGCACGGACGTCGTCGTCCGCCAGCAGGGACCGCAGGAACGCCGTGTTCGTCTCGACACCCAGCACGACCGTCCGCGCGAGCAGGCCGTCGAGGCGCTCCACCGCCTCGTCGCGTGTCTCGGCCCACGCGACCGCCTTGGCGAGCATCGGGTCGTAGTGGCCGCCGACCACCGTGCCCGCGCAGATGCCGGAGTCCAGGCGCAGCGGGGACGCGCCGGGCCCCGACGGGGCGCCGCCGTCGTCGTAGACGAGGACCGACCCGGTGGCCGGGAGGAAGCCGCGCTCGGGCGACTCGGCGTAGAGGCGCGCCTCGACGGCGTGGCCGCGGAGCACGACGTCGTCCTGGGCCAGGCCCAGCGGCTCGCCCGCCGCGACGCGCAGCTGGAGCGCGACGAGGTCGAGGCCGGTGACCATCTCGGTCACCGGGTGCTCCACCTGGAGGCGCGTGTTCATCTCGATGAAGAAGAACTCGTCCGGGCTCGCGGCGGGGACGAGGAACTCGACCGTCCCGGCACCCACGTACCCGACGGACCGCGCGACCTCGCACGCGGCCTCGCCCATGCGGGCACGCTGCGCGGGGGTGAGGAGCGGCGACGGCGCCTCCTCGACCACCTTCTGGTGGCGGCGCTGGAGCGAGCACTCGCGCTCGCCGAGGTGGACCACGGTCCCGTGCGTGTCGGCGAGCACCTGCACCTCGATGTGGCGCGGCGCCTCGACGAGCCGTTCGAGCAGGAGCGTGTCGTCGCCGAACGACGACGCGGCGACCCGCCGCGCCGACGCGAGCGCGCCCGGCAGGTCGGCCTCCGCGCGCACGACGACCATGCCCTTCCCCCCGCCCCCGGCGGACGGCTTGACGAGCAGCGGGAACCCGACGGCGCCCGCGGCGGCGAGGAGGTCGTCGTCGGACATCCCGGGCTCGCCGGCCCCGGGCACGACAGGCACGCCCCGAGCGCCGACGATGCTCTTCGCGGCGAGCTTGTCGGCCATCGCCTCGAGCGCGTCGACGCCCGGCCCGACGAACGCGATCCCGGCGCGCGCGCACGCCCGGGCGAGCGCGGGGTTCTCCGAGAGGAAGCCGTAGCCGGGGTGGACCGCCTCGGCCCCGGTCGCGACGGCCGCGGCGACGACGGCGTCGACGTCGAGATAGCTCTGCGCAGCCGGCGCGGGCCCGAGCCGGACCGCGACGTCGGCCTCGCGCACGTGGCGAGCGTCGGCGTCGGCGTCGGAGAAGACGGCGACGGACCGCACGCCGAGGTGGCGCAGCGTGCCGATGACGCGGCACGCGATCTCGCCGCGGTTCGCGACGAGGACCGTGCGGAACCCGGGACCGCCGGTCGGGCGGGCGGTCGCGTCGTGGAGGGTGCGGGAGGTCATCGGCTCACATCCGGAAGAGGCCGAACCGGTCACCGGTCCAGGTCTCGGCGAGGGGCGTGCGCGCGCACACGCCGAGGGCGAGGCCGAGCACGCGGCGCGTGTCGGCGGGGTCGATCACGCCGTCGTCCCACAGCCGCGCGGTCGCGTAGTAGGGGCTGCCGTGCTCGTCGTAGTCGGCGCGGATGCCGGCGGAGAACGCGGCCTCCTCGTCGGGGTCCCACGCCTCGCCGCGCGCCGCGAGCTGGTCGCGCTTGACCGTCGAGAGCACGGACGCGGCCTGCGGGCCGCCCATCACGGAGATGCGGCTCGCGGGCCACGACCACAGGAAGCGCGGCGAGTACGCGCGCCCGCACATCGAGTAGTTGCCCGCCCCGAACGACCCGCCGACGATCACGGTGAGCTTCGGGACGCGCGTCGTCGCGACGGCCGTGACCATCTTGGCGCCGTCCTTCGCGATCCCGCCCGCCTCGGCGTCGGTGCCGACCATGAAGCCGGAGATGTTCTGCAGGAACAGCAGCGGGATGCCGCGCTGGTCGCACAGCTCGACGAAGTGCGCCCCCTTGAGCGCCGACGCCCCGAAGAGCACGCCCTGGTTCGCGAGGACCCCCACCGGGTGCCCGTGGATGCGCGCGAAGCCCGTGACGAGCGTGTCGCCGTACTCGCGCTTGAACTCGTCGAACCGGCTCCCGTCGACGAGCCGGGCGACGATCTCGCGCGGGTCGTAGGGGGCCTGGACGTCGACCGGGACGGCGGCGTACAGATCCTCCCCCGGGTCCTGTACGGCGGCCCCCGCCACGCGGGGAGGCTCGCTGGTCGCGACGTCCCACGCGGGCTCCGGGTCGGGCGGGAGCGTCGCGACGATGCGCCGCACGGTGTCGAGCGCGTCCTCGTCGTCGTCGGCGAGGTGGTCGACGACGCCGCTGCGGCGCGCGTGCAGCTCGCCGCCGCCGAGCTCCTCGGCCGTGACGACCTCGCCGATCGCCGCCTTCACGAGGGGCGGCCCGCCGAGGAAGATCGTGCCCTGCCCGCGCACGATGACCGTCTCGTCGCTCATCGCGGGCACGTAGGCGCCGCCCGCCGTGCACGATCCGAGGACGGCGGAGATCTGCGGGATCCCCGCCGCCGAGAGGCGCGCCTGGTGGTAGAAGATCCGGCCGAAGTGGTCGCGGTCCGGGAACACCTCGGCCTGCCGGGGCAGGAACGCGCCGCCCGAGTCGACGAGGTAGACGCACGGCAGCCGGTTCTCCAGCGCGATCTCCTGCGCCCGCAGGTGCTTCTTCACCGTGAGCGGGTGGTACGTGCCGCCCTTCACGGTTGCGTCGTTGCACACGACCATGACCTGCCGCCCGCTCACCACCCCGACCCCGGCGACGGCGCCCGCGGCCGGCCACGCGCCGTCGTCCACGCCGTACCCGGCGAGCGGCGCGATCTCCAGGAACGGGCTGCCCTCGTCGAGCAGCCGGTCGACGCGGTCGCGCGGGAGCAGCTTGCCGCGCGCCACGTGCCGGTCGCGCGCCGACGCCGGGCCGCCGCGCGCGACCTCCGCCGTGCGCTCGCGCAGCTCGTCCGCGAGCCCGCGCTGCGCGGCGTCGTTCGCCCGGGCCGCGTCCGACCCGGGCTCGACGGCGCTCGTCAGGACGGTCACGCGACCACCTCCTGCCGGCTCCCGGCGAGGAGCGCGAGCGCCGGGTCCTCGAGCAGCGCGCCCAGGTCGGCGAGGAAGCGCGCGCCCTGCTCGCCGTCGACCACGCGGTGGTCGAACGACAGGCTGAGGGTGACGACGTCGCGCAGCGCGACCTCGCCGTCGTGCTCCCAGGGCCGACGCCGCACCGCCCCCAGACCGAGGATCGCCGCCTCGCCGGGGACGAGGATCGGGGTGCCCGCGTCGACGCCGAACACCCCGACGTTGGTGATCGAGATCGTCCCGCCGGTCAGGCGCTCGGGCGTCGTGCGACCGTCGCGCGCGGTGGTCGTGAGGTCGGTCAGCGCGGCGGCGAGGTCGGGCAGGTCGAGCGCCTGCGCGTCGGGCACGTGCGGCACGACGAGCCCCCGGCCGGTCGCGACCGCGATCCCCAGGTGCACCCGCCGGTGCCGCACGATCTCCGCCGAGCCGTCGGGGAGGTCGCGCCACGCGCTGTTGAGCGCGGGGTGGCGCGGCAGCACGAGGCACAGCGCGCGGGCCGCGAGCGCCAGCACGGTGATCCGCGCGCCGCGCGCGAGGCGGTGGGTGCGCAGCCGCTCCAGGAGCTCGACGCTCCGCGTCACGTCCACGGTGAGGAACACCGTCGCGTGGGGCGCCGTGAACGCGCTCGCCACCATCGCCGCCGCGGTGTGCTTGCGCACGCCCCGCACGGGCACGACCTCCGGGTCGAGGCCGGCCGCGCGGTCGGCGGCCACGCCCGCCGCCGCACCCGGCGCCGAGAGGGGAGAAGTGGCCCCGGGGACGCGGTCCGGAAGGGCCGGTTCTCGCTTCTCGCCGCTCGGTGCCCCCGGGCCGGCGGCCGGCGCGGGGTGGACGCTCGCGCTGTGCTCGTCGCGCGGTCGGCGCGCGACGTCGCGGTGGCAGCTCACCGCCGCGAGGACGTCCTCGCGCGTGATGAGCCCGTCGCGGCCGGACCCCTCGACCCGGTCGATCCGCACGCCGAGCTTCTTCGCGAGCGCGCGCACCGGCGGCGTCGACCGGGGCCGCTCGCCGGTCACGGTGGTGCGGCGGGGCGCCTCGGCGAGGTCGGGCGGTGAAACCTGGGTTTCAGTCACCGCCCGCCGGGGTCGACGCGCGGGCCGCCCGACCCGGTCGGGGCGTGCCCCGTAGCCGACGAGGTTCGGCTCGGGCTCGTCGGTGGGCTCGGCCGCAGTGGCGGCCGGGGCGACCCCCGACCCGGCGACCGCCCCGACCAGGGCGGGGACGGCGTCGGGCACCCGGGCCGGGACCCCGGCGGACGAGCCCTCCGGACCGCCGCCGGACGCGGTGGCCGCGCCGTCGTCGACCTCGAAGGTGACGAGCGGCTCGCCGACGCTCACCGTCTGGCCCTCCTCGGCGTGGAGGGACGCGACGACGCCCGCGTACGGGGACGGGAGGTCGACGAGGGCCTTCGCGGTCTCGACCTCGGCGATGACCTGGTTGAGCTCGACGTGGTCGCCCGCGTGGACGTGCCAGCTGACGATGTCGGACTCGGTGAGGCCCTCGCCCAGGTCGGGGAGGCGGAACTCGCGCAGCGCCGTCATCGGGTCACCTCCGCGACGGGACGCCCGGACGCCGGCACGAACGGTTCCACCCGCCCCAGGACGCGGTCGACGCCGTCGAGGATGCGGTCGAGGTCCGGGAGGTAGTGGCCCTCGAGCTTCGCGGGCGGGTACGGGATGCCGTGGCCTGTGACCCGCACGGGCGGGGCCTCGAGGTGCTCGAAGCAGCGGTCCGTCACGGTCGCGGCGATCTCCGCGCCGAGCCCCGCCTGGCGGGGCGCCTCGTGCGTGACGACGACCCGCCCCGTCTTGCGGACCGACGCCGCGACGGTGTCGTGGTCGATCGGCGACAGCGAGCGCAGGTCGATCACCTCGACGGACACGCCGTCGTCCGACGCGGCGACGGCGGCGTCGAGCGCGGTCCCGACGAGGCCGCCCCACGTGACGAGCGTGACGTCGTGGCCCTCGCGCACGACGCGGGCCCGGTCCATGGCCGGCGGGTCGACGGGGTCGAGGTCGACCTCGCCCTTGAGGTGGTAGCGCCGCTTGGGCTCGAAGAAGATCACCGGGTCGTCGCACGCGACGGCCTGGCGGAGCACGGTGTACGCGTCCTGGGGGTTCGCGACCGACACGACCCGCAGCCCGGCCGTGTGCGCGAACAGCGCCTCGGGCGACTCCGAGTGGTGCTCGGCCGCGCCGATGCCGCCGCCCACGGGGATGCGGATCGTGATCGGCAGGCGCACCCTCCCGCCGGTGCGGGCGTGCATCTTCGCGAGCTGGGACAGGATCTGGTCGAACGCGACGAACACGAAACCGTCGAACTGGATCTCGCACACCGGCCGGTAGCCGCGGTACGCGAGCCCGACGGCCGTCCCGATGATCCCCGACTCCGCGAGCGGGGTGTCGAGCACGCGCCGCGGTCCGAACTCCGCCTGGAGCCCGTCCGTCACGCGGTAGACACCACCGAGCCGGCCGACGTCCTCGCCCATGACGACCACGCGGTCGTCGTCCGTCATCGCGCGGTGCAGGCCGGCGCCGAGCGCCTTCGCGAGCGTGAGGGTCGTCATCGCGCCTCCTCCCCGTCGAAGCCGGCGAGGTAGTGCGCGTACTCGGCGCGCTCGCGGTCCAGCGCGTGGTGCGGCTCCGCGTAGACGTGGTCGAAGAGCGAGAGCGGCGGCGGGTCGGTGAGCGCGACGCACCCGGCGCGCAGCTCGGCGGCCGCCGCGTCGGCGACCTCCCGCACGCGCGCCGCGCCCGCGTCGTCGAGCACCCCGACGGCGCGCAGGTACACCTCGAAGCGCGCGATCGGGTCGCGACGCGTCCACTCCTCCACCTCGGCCGCGTCGCGGTACCGCTTCGGGTCGTCGGCCGTGGTGTGCGGGCCCATGCGGTAGGTGACGGCCTCGATCAAGGTGGGGCCGCCGTCGTTCCGGGCGCGGTCGAGGGCCGCGCGCGTCACGGCGAGCACCGCGAGGACGTCGTTGCCGTCGACGCGCACGCCCGGCAGGCCGAACCCGCGGGCGCGCTCCGCGAGCGGGACGCGCGACTGGAGCGCGACCGGCTCGGAGATGGCCCACTGGTTGTTCTGGCAGAAGAACACGACCGGCGAGCGGTACGTGGACGCGAAGACGAAGGCCTCGTTGACGTCGCCCTGGCTCATCGCGCCGTCGCCGAAGTACGACACCCCGACCGGCAGCCCGGCGGCGGCGTCGACGCGGCCCGCGTCGACGTCGTTCTGCACGCCCATCGCCCAGCCCGTCGCGTGCAGCGCCTGGGCGCCGATGATGACCTGCGGCGACGCCATGCCGATCGCGTACGGGTCCCAGCCGGAGACCGCGACGCCGCGCCACACGCGCACGAGGTCGACGAGCGCGGCGCCGCGCACCCGCGCGACGGCGTGCTCGCGGTAGGAGGAGAAGACGAAGTCGTCGTCGCGCAGCGCGCGCGCCGAGCCGACCTGCGCCGCCTCCTGCCCGAGGAGCGGCGGCCAGAGCGCGAGCTCGCCCTGCCGCTGGAGCGCCGTGGCCTCCGCGTCGATGCGACGCGCCACGACCATGTCCTCGTGGAGCCGCAGCAGCGCCGACCGGGCCGACGCGCGCGCGGCGTCGTCGGGCGCCGTCGGGTCGAGGTCGGCGAGCCACCGGTCGAGGTCCGGGTCGCGGTGGCGGGTGCCGCTCTCGTCGAGCACGCGCAGGGTCGGCGTCGGCCCGGCGCCCGGGTCGGGCGGGTCCTGCCGCGGCGCGTCCTTGCGCACGTCGCGCACCACGTTCTTCCGGTCTGCTCGTGCGTCGCGCGGGGTTGCCGCCCGGTGACCGTCGTACGCCTTCGGCGGGGTCGCCGCCGTCGGTCCGGTCCGCACCGCAGGTTCGCTGGGCATCGTCGCCACCTCACCTCGGGGAGCCGGTCCTCTCCGTCGAGGACCGAGGTAGGGGGAACGTAACCCGCGTCACGCACATGGCTCCACCGACGCCTGACGCACCGTGCACTGTGACCGCCGTCACTCGGTTAGGGTGAGCACCATGCACAGCGCCGACGCTGTCGACCTCGACCTCCTGCTCGCGCTCGCCGACGACCCGCGGGCCACGATCGTCGCGCTCGCCGACCGGCTGCGGCTCTCCCGCAACACGGTCGCGGCGCGGCTCGCCCGCCTCGAGGCCGAGGGCGCGTTCCTCGACCTCGACCGGCGCATCGACCCGCACGTGCTGGGGCACCCCCTCACCGCGTTCGTCGAGGTGCAGCTCCGGCAGAAGGAGCTCGCGCGCATCGTCGACGACCTCGCGCGCATCCCCGAGGTCGTGCAGGCGTTCGGGCGCAGCGGCACCGCGGACCTGCGCGTCACCGTCGCGTGCCGCGACACGGACCACCTGTTCCGCATCGACGCCGCGATCCTCGCCGTCGACGGCGTCGAGCGCACGGAGACGTCGCTCTCCATGGGCGAGCTCATCCCCTACCGGCTGCGGCCGCTCATCGAGAAGCAGCGTCGCGGCCCGCGGTGACGGGGACGGGGACGAGGGCTGTCAGCTGAAGCCGATCGCACGCTGCGCGACCCGGTAGGCCAGGACCGACACGCGCCGTCCCGCCGGACCGGGAAGGTTGGCGATCTGCCCGAGTCCCGACCAGCGCACCTGGTGGTAGAGCTGGGGGTCCTGGGCGCGCAGGCGTGACCAGAGCCGCTCCTTCTCCACGAGGCACGCGGGCGTCCCCGCGCGCACGAGCAGGATGGACGACACCGCGCAGATGATCTCCACGTAGTGCAGGAGGTAGCGGCGCAGGCGCCGGTCGGCCACCGGGGTCCGGGAGACGTGCTCGAGCATGAGCCAGTTGACGCGGAGCTGCTGGTCGAGGCGCTTGAGCATGACCGCCTCGTGCACCGACTGGTCCTCGCGGCCGATGAAGTACCGGTAGAGGTCGACGTCGAGGTAGTACAGCGTGCGCACGTGCGCGAGCGGCACCAGCGCGTACAGGTTGTCCACGTAGAACGTGTGCTCGGGGAGCCGCAGGCCGGCGTCGCGCAGCACCTGGGTCCGGTACATCAGGGCGTGCATCATCATGTACTGGCGCTTGGCGAAGCGTCTCGTCTGCGACCACGTGAGCACGCGTCCGCGCGGCAGCGCGCCGCGGTACCGGACGGCCGTCTTCACGCGCTTGCCGACCTTCTCGTACACGAAGTTGCTCACCAACAGGTCGACGGGCTCCCCGCCGGGGGTCCCGGCGTCCACGAACCGGCGCACGAACCCGCGCAACGTCGCGAGCACCTGGGCGAGCGCGGCACGGTCCACCCAGTCGTCGGCGTCCACGACCTTGAGGTACTCCCCTCGCGCGTGGTCGAGGCCGGTGTTGATCGCCGACCCGTGCCCGCCGTTGGCCTTGCGCAGCACGTGCACCTCGCCCGGGTACCGGTCCGCGTAGCCCTGGGCGAGCGCCGCCGTCCCGTCGGTGGAGCCGTCGTCGACGACGAGCACCTCCACCTCGGGACCGAACCCGACGAGCGAGTCGAGCGCGCGCGCCAGGTACGGCTCGGCGTCGTACGCCGGGACCACGACGGTCAGGAGCGGGGTCACGACGCACGCACCTCTCCGGCGTGCTCCGCCTCCGGCGTGGCCGGCGTCTCGGGCACCTGCTTGAAGATGACCTTGAAGATCGGGAAGAACACCCAGAACGAGATCGCGGCGTTGATGATCATCGTCGTGAAGTCCGCCAGGGTCTCGCCGGCGCCTCCCAGGCCCCACGTGTCGATGAACAGCTCGTAGATCGGCGTCTTGTACAGGCCCTGCGCAGCGGCGGCCGCGATCGAGATGACGACGTACGCGATGGTGTACCAGAGCGCGGCCTTCGCGACCGACGAGTTGGACTTGAACGTGATGGTGCGCTGAGCGAAGAAGTTGATCACCTGCGCCACCAGCAAGGTGATCTGCACGGCGAGGAAGTATGCCAGCCCCCCGCCGCCGCCCGGGAGCGGACCGGCGGCGTAGTCGAAGACGTAGTAGGCCGACCCGTCCGGGTTGGCCCCGACCGGCCAGACCTGGAACGCCACGTCCACCAGGGCGGTCATGCCGAAGACCCACTTGATGAGGGGCATGAGCGCGAGCTGCAGCACGGTGATGCCGTTGCTCAGCACGAAGAACACGACGAACTGCGCGGTCCCCGGTCGCTTCTCGGAGAACCGGCGCCAGGCGTCGCGGAGGCGGGTGAGCATGGGTCTTCCCTTTCGAGCGGGTCAGGAGTCGCCGCGGAGCGCGCGGGCGGTACGGCGGTCGGCGCGGCGGTTGCGGACGAACCCGCGCACGACGGCGCCGGTGCCGCGGAAGAGGTGGCCGTTGACGATGCGGACGATGCCGTCGACCATCGCGTCGTCGACCATGCCGCCGGTCATCTTCCCGATGGCCCGGAACGGCATGTTGAGCAGGAACAGGACGTTGAGGTCCGGCGCGCCCTTGCGGTCCGCCGCGTCGCGCCGCCAGGACAGGACGCGGAACGCGAGCCGGGCCAGGGGCGAGCGGGCCTCGGCGAGGCGCGAGAGCGGGTCGTTCACGCCGAGCCCCCCGGACCACGCCGCGGTCGGGACCGGTCGGCCGAGGAGCGCCGCGAACTGCGCGTCCGACACGTCGTGGACGCGTCCGGTGCGGTACGGCTCGGGCAGGTCGTCCTCGGTGCGCGGAGGCACCGTGCCGTCGAGCTCGACCGTCGCGCGCAGCGGGAGGTCGTCGACGTGGGGGCCGACGAGCACCGACCAGGTGCCCTCCTCGACCTGCCACGCGCCGGTCGCCACGTCCCAGTGCCGGAACGCCGCGTCCCCGAGGGGGACGGTGACCGTGCGCGACTCGCCCGGGTCGAGCTCGACGCGCGCGAACCCCGCGAGCGTGCGGTCCGGGCGGTGCACGCCCGGCGTCTCCCGACGCACGTAGACCTGCACGACGTCCGCCCCCGCGACCGGCCCGGTGTTGGTGACCGTGACCGTCACGTCGACGGCTCCCGCGTCCGCGTCGACCACGAGGTCGGAGTGCGCGAACGTCGTGTACGACAGCCCGAAGCCGAAGGGGAACGCGACCGGGACGTCCGCGCTCGTGTAGTACCGATAGCCGACGTACAGGCCCTCGCGGTAGACGGCGGTGCGCCCGGTCGCGGGGAACGACGCGGCGGTCGGGGTGTCCGCGAGCCGCACGGGCAGCGTCTCGGCGAGCCGTCCCGACGGGTTGACGGCGCCGGTGAGCACGTCGAGGACGCCTCCGGCCCCGGCCTGCCCCCCGAGGTACCCGTGCACGAGCGCGCGGGCCGCGCCGAGCCACGGGGTGGAGATCGCGCCCCCGCCCGCGAGGACCACGACGGTCGCGGGGTTGACCGCGGCCACGGCCTCGAGGACCTCGACCTGCGCCGGGTGCAGCGCGAGCGTCGTGCGGTCCAGACCCTCGGACTCGGCGATCTCGTCGAGACCGAGGAAGAGCAGCACCGCGTCCGCGCCCTGCGCGGCCGCGACCGCCTCCTCCCGCAGGGCGGCGTCGGGCGTGCCGTCGCGCCGGAAGCCGGGGGCGAACGTCGTCAGCTCGAGCCGCGAGCCCTCGATCACGTCGAGCACGCTGTCGAGACGGGTCGGGTTCACCGCGGAGGAACCGGAGCCCTGGTAGCGCGGGGTGCGCGCGAAGTCGCCGACGACCGCGATCCGGGTCCCCGCGGCGAGCGGCAGGATCGCGTCCTCGTTCTTGAGCAGCACCGCCGAGCGCGCCGCGACCTCGCGGGCCAGCGCGTGGTGGGCGTCGGCGTCCACGGCCGGGGCGGTGCCCGGCTCGCGGGCCGCGGCGACGAGGCGCAGCACCTCCTCGGCGCGCGCGTCGAGGTCGGCCGCGTCGAGGCTTCCCGACCGCACCGCGTCGACGAGCCGGCGCGCCGAGCTGAGGCCCGCCGCCGGCATCTCGAGCGTGCCACCGGCCGCCGCCGCGGCGACGACGTCGTTCGAGCCGCCCCAGTCGGAGACGACGGCGCCGTCGAACCCCCACTCCCGGCGCAGGACCTGGGTGAGGAGGAACGGGTCCTCGTGGGCGTAGACGCCGTTGACGAGGTTGTACGACGACATGATCGTCCGCGGGCTCGCCTCCGCGACGACGATCCCGAACGCCGTGAGGTAGACCTCGCGGAGCGTGCGCTCGTCGACCACCGAGTCCGAGACCATGCGACGCAGCTCCTGGGAGTTCACCGCGAAGTGCTTGGGGCACGCGGCGACGCCGCGGGACTGGATCCCGCGCACGTAGCCGGCGGCCATCCGGCCCGCGAGCAGCGGGTCCTCGGAGAAGTACTCGAAGTTGCGCCCGCCGAGCGGCGACCGCTTGATGTTGAGGCCCGGGCCGAGCAGCACGTCCACGTCCTGCGCCGCGGCCTCCGCGCCGAGGGCGGTGCCCACGCGCTCCGCCAGCTCGACGTCCCACGTGTTCGCCACGGCGGCCGCCGTCGGGAAGCACGTGGCCTCCTGCGAGGCCGCGATGCCGAGGTGGTCGGCCGCGCCGAGCTGCTTGCGCACGCCGTGCGGGCCGTCGGCCAGCCAGAGGGAGCGGACGCCGAGCCGCGGGAGGTCGTGCGTCTCCCACACGGTCTTCCCCGTGAGCAGGGCCGCCTTCTCCAGGAGCGTCAGGCTCGCGGTCGGGACGACGCCGGTCGTCGCGGGCGTCGTGCCCGGGGCCGCGGCCGTCTCGCCGGCCGCGGCGGTGGTCTCGCCGTGGAGCTGCACGGTGCTCTCCTTGCGTGGTCGTGGGGTCGTGCGGGGTGCGTCCGAGCGGTCCCGGGCATGCCGGGGCCGGCCGTCGGCGGTGCGCCGCGGACGGCGGCTGCTCGCGACGTGCGGTGGGGGCCCGGTGCCGGACGGCGGTCCGGGCCCCGGCGTCGGGCCGGCGGTGGTGGGCGCCACCGGCCCGACGGCGCCGGGTGCCGGGTCTCCCGGGCGGTCGCCCGCCCGGGAGACCCGTGGTCACCGGCTACCGGGCGGCGGGGACCGCCGGCTCGGAGGCGGGTGCGGCGACCTCCTCGGCCGCCGACCGGTGCCGGCGGACGCGCCGGACCACGAGGAAGGCGCCGACCAGGACGAGCAGCCCGAGGAGGACCGACACGCCGATCTGGACGTAGACCCAGGTGGGCGGCGTGTAGGTGACCGTCGCGCCGGGGGCGAGCCCGTTCATGGCGTTCGAGTTGGCCACCGTGAACAGGATGTTGTGGGTCGCGTTGCGGATGTCCGTGACCGCCTTCGCGGACGTCGTGTCGCCGAACGACTTCGACGGCTGGAAGGTGAGCGTCAGGTCCGTCCCGCCGTCGAGGCCCTCGTTGGGGTTCATGTACGGGTACAGGTTGAAGTCCGTGATGGCGAAGCCCTCGAAGCCCCACTCCCCGCGCAGCACGTCCGTCATGAGCGGCTTCGAGCCGCCCGTCCACGTCGCGCCGATGCGGTTGAACGAGCTCATGATGCCGAGCGCGCCGACCGTCGTCTCCTCGATCGTGCCCTCGTCGTCCGCGATGTACCGGACGTCCAGGGAGACGTCCTTGATCGCGAGCTCGAACGGCTTGAGGTAGATCTCGCGGATCGTCTGCTCGGTCGCCCAGGTCGCGGGGCCGTTGTCGACGCGGTTCGTCTCCTGCTCGTTGAGCGCGAAGTGCTTGAGCATCGTGTAGACGCCCTTGCTCGCCGCGCCGTTCGACACGGCTGCGGCCATCCGGCCCGAGAGGAGCGGGTCCTCCGAGTAGTACTCGAAGTTGCGGCCGCCGAACGGCGAGCGGTGCAGGTTCACCGCGGGCGCGTACCAGCCGTTGAGCCCCTTCTGCAGGGCCTCCTCGCCGATCATCGTGCCCATCGCGGTCCCGAGCTCGACGTCCCACGTCTGGGCGATGAGCACCTCGGACGGGTAGGCGACGCCGTTGATCGACGAGTTGATGAAGGACGAGAAGCCCGCCGGGCCGTCGGGCTCGACCGTCTGCGGCTTGGCGATCGAGGCGATCGCGGCCGTCTGGTAGGCGCCGTTGAGCAGCATGTCCGTCATGTCGCCGACCGTCAGGGAGTCGAGCAGCTCCTCCCACCGCGGGTCGTCCTTCGGCAGGCCGCGCAGGTCGACGAGCGTCAGGTCGGAGCGCTCGCCCGTCGTGGGCATCGGGCCGTCGAACGCGGCGGCCTCGGCCTCGTGGTCCCAGGCGGCGAAGCCCTCCTGGGTGGCCTCGTCCGCGACCGACTGCTCGGCCGTCGGGGCCTGCGGGAACGTGCCCGCGAAGTCGGCGCGGGACATCGGGACGACCGTGCCGTCCGCGCCGTCGGCGCTGAAGCGCGCGGAGACGTCGTCGAACCGGTTGGTCACCTCGGCGAGGTCCGACGCGCGGTGCTCCTCGCCCGTGTACACGACGTCGGACGCGACCGGGTAGGTGATCGGCTCGGTGCCCGCCGCGACGGTGTGGGAGTCGGTGCGCAGGCTGAGCGTGTAGTCGCCCGCCTCCAGGACGTACGCCTTCGCGCCCAGGTGGTCGTAGGACGCCATGTCCTCGACGGCGAGCTCGAGGGTCACCGTCTCGCTCGCGCCCGGCGCGATCGTCCCGGTCTTGGCGAAGTCGCCGAGGACGACCTCGGACTTCTCGATCCCGCCGGGCGTGTACGGCGCGGAGTAGTAGAGCTCGACGACGTCGCGTCCGGCGACCGTGCCCGTGTTCGTCACCTCGACCGTGACCGCGACGGTCCCGTCGACGTCGCCCGCCTCGGTGCCCGTGACCGCCCACGCGAAGTCGGTGTAGCTGAGGCCGTAGCCGAACGGGTAGACCACCGCGTCGTCGTAGTCGAGGAAGCCCTCGGCTGCCGCGGTCTCGTAGTAGCGGTACCCGACGTAGATGCCCTCGCTGTAGTTCACGAACGGCGCGTTGCTCGTGACGGTCGCGTTGGAGGTCGCCTTCTCGACCGCCGAGACGGGGTAGGACGCCTCGACGTTCGAGTAGAAGAAGCTCCCGAAGTTGGCGAACGTCGGGTCGGCCGTGAAGTCGGCGGCCCACACGTCGACCGTGCGGCCGGACGGGTTGACCTCGCCCGTGAGGACCGACCCCAGGGCGTTGAAGCCGGTCGCGCCGGGCGAGCCCGCGAGGAGGATCGCGTCGACCTCCGGGTCGGCCTGCAGCTCGCCGAGCTCCAGGGTCGTGGACGCGTTGACGACCACGACGACCGTCTCGAAGCTCGCCTTCGCGAGCGCGATCAGGTCCTTCTCGTCCTTGTTCAGCTCGAGCTGGTGCTGACCCGGCTCGGCGTGGTCGTCCCAGCCGGTCATGTCGCGCGTGAGGTCGCCGCCCTCGCCGCCGGGGCGGCCGATCGTGACGATCGCGGCGTCGCCGAACTCGGCGAAGGTCCCGGACCGCGCCTCGTAGTCGCCGACGGGCAGCTCGCCGACGGTGTAGCTCGACGCGTCGGGGTTGTCCATCTCGATGTGGCCGCGCGGGTTCTCCGCCGCGAACGCCTCGATCGTGGCGTAGACCTCGTCGTTGACCGTGAGGCCCGCGTTCTCGAGGCCCCCGCGGACGGTCACGGCCGAGTTCGTGTCGACCGAGCCGGAGCCCGAGCCGCCGAACACCGGGTCCGCGGAGGCGCGGCCCAGCATGGTCACGCGGGCGTCGGACGTGAGCGGCAGCGCGCCGGCCTCGTTCTTCGCGAGGACGATGCCGCCGGCCGCGATCTCCTCGACGAGGGCCTTCGCGGCCTCGTCGACGGACTCCTGGCTGTCGTGCTCGGCCGTGTAGTACGCGGTGTCCCAGCCCGAGGACTCCTCGGAGTTGGTGAACGTGTAGGTGCCGGACCCGAGCTGGGACGCGACCCAGCCGCCCGCGACGTTGAGCGCGACGTTCGCGACGACGACGAGCACGGTCACCGTCGCGAGCACGGGGACCCAGATCCACAGGAACTTCTTGTTCGACATCGGTGTCCTGGCACCGTCGGCGTTCTTCGCCCTGGCGTTCACTGCATTCCTCCTCGAGTGCGGCCCGTTCCTCAGGCTAGGAGCGGGGTACGGCGCCGCCCGCCGCGGCTGCACGATCGGTCGTTTCTGCGGCACGGACGGTCGGCCGTGCTCGACCCGTGCCGTCCGGTGCGCCCGCCGTCCGCCTCGCCGTCCGCCCGGCGAGGCGGGCGGAGAGGCGGACGGCGGGGCGCGGTACGGCTACTCCCCGGCCGGGGTGATGGTGCCGTCCTGGTCGATCTGCCACGTCTCGCCGGTCGCGGCGGAGTCGGCCTCGATCGTGTACTTCCCGTCCTTGATGTCGACCGTGCCCTGGACGCGCGAGGCGGCGTCGGAGGGGACGAACGGCACCACGAGGAGGCCGTACTTGACCGTCGGCTCCTTGACGTCGCTGGCGAGCATGATCTGCGCCCAGCTGTCGTCCTCCGCGAGCGCGTCGGCGACCGCCGTGCGCGCGTTCTCGAGGTCCGTCGCCACGTCGACGTCGGGCGCCTGGCTCTCGGACGACGACGGCCCGGCGGCGGAGTCGTCGCCGTTCCCGCACGCCGTCAGCCCGAAGGCCCCCGTGACGGCGACGAGCAGCCCGATCCCCGTGGTCAGCGCCTTGTTCCGCTTCACTTCCTGCTCCTTGGTTCGTTCGTGCCGCGGGCCCACCCCGCGGCGTGGTCGGGGCCGGACGGCGCCGGACGGGCGCCGTCCGCCCCGGGCGGGCGGCCGCTCGTACGACCGCCCGCCCGTGCGGTCCGTCAGTCCGTGATCGGCCCGCCGTAGCTCAGGCCGAAGCCGTAGTCGTAGGCGTTGCCCGCGGCGTCGGTGTAGGGCGTCATGTCCTTCGCGACGTCCTCCTGCTGCGCCTCGACCGTGTCCATGTCCCGGGGGAGCTGGACGGGCAGGCGGCCCTGGGGCTCGTGGAGGCCGAGCACGACCTCGAGGAGCGCCTGGTCGCTCGTGCCGAACCCGACGACGATCGCGTCGGACGCGGGCTCGAACTCGGCCGGGACGACCGGGTTGGTCGCCTTGAGGACGGTGACGACCGGGATGTCCTTGCCGGACGCCTCGACGGCCGCCACGGCGCGCTCGAACGCGTCGAGGTCCGACTCGTTCGCGATCTTCGACGTGTTCCCGAAGTACGAGCGGTTCTGGCGCGTGCCGTCCGGGAGCAGGTCGCCGGAGATCGAGGTCTGGCGCACGTTCGGGCCGTCCGCGGTGTACGGGCGGTACTGCAGCGACAGCGGGTACCAGGTGTCGTTCTCGACGTCGTGCCCGATGTTCGAGAACGTGCCGCCGTTGTCCGGGCTGTCCATGCCCACGAGCACGAGGTCGACGTCCGACAGGTCGGGAGCGGTGTAGCTCGTGACCTTGTCGTCGGCGTCGGTGACGGCCTCGTCCGTGAGCACGGTGCCGAAGTACTGCTCGGCCACCTCGAGGTCGATCCCCGCGCCCTCGGTGTACTCGCCCGGACCGAACGAGCTCGCGAAGCCGGTGTTGTCGCTGCGCGGGACGTAGACGGTCTTGTCCTTCCACGCCTCGGCGTCCGCGGCGGTGACGGTCTCGCCGTCGTTCTTCAGCAGGACCACGGAGTCGAGCTGCGCCGCGTAGCCCGCGGCGACCTTGTCGTCGCTCGCGAGGATCGTCGTGGACTCGTCGAGGTCCAGGTACGCGTTCTCGTACAGACCCGGGTTGAAGAACATCGTGAGGATGCGCGCGCCGGACTCGCGGAAGCGCGTGTCGGCGTCGACGTCGTTCGTGCCGGCCTCGAAGTCGGCCTGCCACATCTCGTGGGCCGCGAGGACCGGCGCGACGTCGTTGTTGCCGCCGAACATGTCGTGCCCGGTCTTGAGGATCTCGTAATGGCGCTGCTCCTTGGTGAGGTCCTCGGCGCCCCAGCCGGTCGCGATGACCGCGCCCTCGTCGTTCACCCCGGTCGTGACGCCCCAGTCGGTGACGACGACGCCCTGGTAGCCGTTCTCCTCGCGGAGCAGGTTCATGCGCGTGTCGTCGTACGCCGTGCCGACGCGCTCGCCGAACAGCGGCTCGCCCGCGCCGTCGAGCGCGATCGAGTAGGCCGACATGACGGCCGCGGAGTCGAGCGACCCGAGGAACGCCTCGGTGTGCGCGTCGAAGTTGTCGCCCGGGTAGACGCCGTACTTGCCGGCGTCGGTGTGGGCCTCGCGGCCGCCCTCGCCGGGGCCGTCGCCCGCCCAGTGCTTGATCATCGCGTTGACGGACTCGGGGCCCCAGCCGTCCTGGCCGGTCGTGCTCTGGTAGCCGTCCACGTACGCGGCGGCCAGCTCGGTGTTCTGCTCGACGTCCTCGCCGAACGTGCCGCCGACGCGCAGCCACCGCGGCTCGGTCGCGAGGTCGATCTGCGGGCTGAGCGCCGTCGTGATCCCCAGCGCGCGGTACTCCGCGGAGGACATCTCGGCGAAGTTGTCCATGTGCTCGACGTCGAACGTCGCGGCGAGGCCGAGGTTCGACGGCCACCGCGAGATGTCCGCGCCCTCGGCGTTGTAGCCGCCGGAGCCCGCGGTCGAGCGCGGGTCGGAGGCGAAGTTCACCGGGACGTACGGCTCGTCGGCGGTCGCGAGCGACTCGGCGTAGGCCTGCATCTCGTTGGCCCACGTGACGGTCGCCTCGACGTCGCTCGGGCCCGCGTGCAGGACGTTGCGCAGGTGGGAGTCCGTCAGGTACTCCTTCTGGGCGTCCGTGAGGCCGTCGGCCTGCGACCGCTCGTGCGAGCTGAAGAGCATGAGCCCGGCGATCTGCTCGATCGTGAGCTCCTCGGCGAGGGCCGCCGCGCGGTCCTCCGCCGGCTCCCGCCAGTCCTCCCACGTGTCGAGCGTCCCGTTCGCGTTCATGTCCTTGAACGCGAGCTCCTGGCCGTCGACCTCCTCGGTGAGGAGCTCGACGGCGCTGTCCTTCCCGTAGGAGAGGGTGGGCCCGTCGCCCGGGTTGTCGACGACCACGAAGGACGTGGTCCCGTCCGTGACCTCCCGGGTCGTGAACGCGTCGGCCGCGCTCTCGTCGTCCGTGGTGCCCGCCGTGCATCCCGCCGCGGCCACGAGCGCGAGGCTCGCGAGCACCGCCGCTCCCTTGACGCGGCCCGCCCGGTTGTCGCGGTGTCCCGCCGTTGTCGTTGTCTTCATCGACCTTCCCTTGTCGTCTCCGCGCCCACCCGCTCCGCACCGACCCCGGCGACCCACCCGGAGGCGCGTGCGTGGCGCAGCGAGCTCTGCGAACCCGTCGAGGCCCGGGACGTCGTGGTCCCTGAGCCGCGCCGTCACGCTATGGACGCCGGGGGCGGCCGGGGCGGCCGGGTGCACGAACCGTCGCTTTGCGTCCACGAACGGTCGCTGAGGTCACGGCGGGGTCACGGCGGGCGGGCCCCAGGTCCCGCCCGGACGGGTCGTCCGTCGGCCTCCGGGGCGGGGGCCCGTGGCCGTGCGACGGCCCGTGACAGCCCGGCAGGGCCCGTGGCCGCGGGGCGCAGGTCTACGCCGGGTGCGTGGCCGACGCCGCCTGCCGGGGCGAGCCCGTGGGCGGGCGGTCCTCCGGCATGGGCAGCAGGACGCGGAGGAGGAACCAGCGGTCCTCGGTGTTCACGGTCATCGACCCGCCGTACTTCTCCGCGGTGTACCGGATGGACTTGAGCCCGTAGCCGTGCCGCGTGCGGTCGGCGCGCCGGGTGACGATGTCCCCGCCCTCGGTGCGGAGCTCGCCGGAGAAGTAGTTCTCGACCGTGAGCAGCACGAAGCGGTCGCGCGCGTAGACCGCGACCTTGATGATGCGCCGCTCCGGGTCGGGGACGGCCATGACGCCGTCGATCGCGTTGTCCAGGGCGTTGCCGAAGACCGCGGCGACGTCCATCGCGGACATGAAGTCGAGCAGGGCGCCGTCGACCACGCACGTGAGGTCGATGTCCCGCTCCGCGCACTCCTGGCTCTTGGTCGTGAGGATGACGTCGAGCACGCCGTTGCCCGTGTCGGCCTGCCGGGCGTGGCCGGAGATGCTGGCCTCGAGGTGGTCGAGGTAGGACGCGCGCCGTCCCGGGTCCGCCTCGGCGCGGATCACCCCGATCTGGTGCTTGAGGTCGTGGTACTTGCGGTGGACGATCTGCATGTTCCGCTTCGACTGCAGGTACTGCTCGTGCTGCCGGCGCAGCATCTCGTCGATGGCGCGCACCTCGGACCGCGCCTGGTGCTGGAGCCGTTGGCCCTGCTGGGCGTAGAGGGCCACGAAGCCGCACAGGTCGACGAGCGTGCGGATGTAGAAGATCTCGAGCCCGAGGCGCCCGCTGAACGGGGTGTTGGCGTTGAGGAAGCTGATGTTGCTCATGAAGAACGTGACGAGCGCGATCGCGACCGCCGACGCCAGCTCGCCGACGGTGACGTCGAGCTCCTGGTCCGGGCGGAAGTGGCGGGACTCGACGACGAACGCGACCCCGTACCCCACCGCGTACACGAGGACGAAGAACGCGACCTGCCAGGCCGTGCCGGGGCGGCCGTCGGGCAGGAAGAAGAAGCAGTGGACCTGCCAGTGCAGCGCCGCCACGAGCTCGGCGAGCACGAGCGCGCGCGCCGCGAAGTAGCCCGCGTCGCGCGCCGAGACGCGCGCCGCCGCGACGATGAACCCGTACATGCACGCGACCGCGGCGGCCATCCCGACGGTCCACAGCTGGCGCGGGAGCAGGTCGGCGAGCGCCTGCACCCCGACCTGCGCGGCGAGCGCGGCGACGGCGAGCGCCACGAGCCGGGACCGCGGCAGGCGGGGTCGGCGCAGGAGCACGTAGACCAGGCACGCGAGCCACTCCGCGAGGCCGGTCAGGGCGCGCGGGATGTCGGGCAGGGTCGCCATGAGGTCCGTCGCGGCGCTCATGCCCGTCGCGCCCCGAGGTAGTCGGTGAGCGCCGCGAGGAACGCCTTCTTCCGCGCCCGGCTGATGAGCAGGTCGTGGCCACCGACGAGGAGCACGCTGCTGCCCTGGACCGCGAGCACGTGCCGCAGGTTCACGAGGTAGCCGCTGTTGCTCCGGAAGAAGTCCCGGCCCTCCAGCTGGGCCTCGAGCGCCTTGAGCGGCCCGACGACGGAGTGCCTCCCGTCCACCGTGTGCACCGTCGTGCGGTGCTTCGCGCTCTCGAGGAAGACGATGTCGTCGGTCGCGACGCGGGCCAGCCCGCCGTCGACCGCGAGCAGGAGGTAGTCGGCCGACCGCCGTCGGAGCCGGGCCACGGACCGCTTGAGCTCCTGGGAGAACGCGAAGTACCGCAGCGGCTTGAGCATGTAGCTCAGCGCGTCGACCTCGTACCCCTTGATCGCGTGCTGGGTCATGTTGGTGATGAAGATCAGGACGACGTCCGCGTCGACCTGACGGATGCGCCGGGCGGCGCTGAAGCCGTCGAGGTTCGGCATCTCGACGTCGAGCAGCAGGATGTCGAAGTCCGGCCGGTACCCGGCGACCACCTGCTCGCCGTCGGCGAAGAGCGCGACGGCGAACTGCTCGCCGTGCTCCTGCTCGTAGCGTCGCAGGTACTCCACGAGCAGCGCGCTGCTCGCGGGGTCGTCCTCCACGATGCCGATCCTGATCACGATGCCGTTCTCCAGGGACTGCGCCCCCGGGGCGTGGCCCGACGACCGGACACCTCCGTGTGCCGTCGCGGCCTCGCCCCCGCCTGCGTTGCCGATGAGCCCGCCGTCGTGCGGCGGATCCCGAACATTATGGGCCACCCGGCGGAGAAACGGGCCACATGGTAGGGATTATGGTCAGCGCAGGTCCCGGACGTACGCGGCGGCGCCGTCGTACGCGGCGATCCGCCGCTCGTAGTACGTCGCGATGATGAGCAGCAGGCCGCCCGCCGCGGCCAGCGTGAGCATCCACGGCCCGGCGGAGATGCGCGTGCCGAGCTGCGAGACGAACACCACGAGGATCTCGACCGGCAGCACGGCGACGCCCAGCAGGAACGGCGCCGCGAGGTGCTTGCGCGTCCCGACGAGGACCGCCGCGAGCGCGAGCACGACGACGAGCATCGCGCGCCACGTGCGCGCGTCGGTGTACGTCGCGAGCACCGACGGCCCGACGAGCGCGAGGAGTCCGGGTGCGAGCGCGCGCCACGACCCGACGACGCCGACGGGCCAGCCGCCGAGGGGCCGGGCCGTGCGCGGGGGCACGGCCGGGAGACCGCCCGGTCCGCCCGCGGCCGTGCCCGCCGAGCCCACGGTTCCCGCCGAGCCCGCCGAGCCCGCGGTGCCCGCCGAGCCCGCCACGAGCGCGAGGTAGCCCGCGACGAGGAGCCCGGCGCCGAGCGGGAGGGAGAAGACCTCGACGCGCAGCTCGCGCGGCGACCACGCACCGATCGCGGCGACGAGGGCGAGCAGCCACAGGAACCACGCGGGCGGGAGGTCCAGCCGCCCGTGCACGGCGCGGCGCACCGCCACCACGAGCACCGCGAGGAGCGCGACCTCGACGAGCCAGACCGCCGCGATGACGCCCCACACGGGCCGCACGTTCGCGACGGCGCCGACCACCACGAGCCCCAGGGCGGGGGCGACGGCCCAGCGCCGCGCGACCGCGGCACCTCGTCCCGAGGCCGAGCGCGCCGCCACGAGCCCGGCACCGAGCGCCACGCCACCCGCCGCGAGCGCCCACGCGAACCCGAGGACGAACAGCGCACCGCCGCCCGGGACGTGCGCGACGTGCAGCGACTCCACCGTCCCGGCGACCGCGGCGAGCACCGCGGCGCCGGCGAGCCGGAGCGCACCGGCACGCCGCCACGCGCTGCGGGTCGTCGCGGCCGGAGCGACGCCACCCGCCGTCGTCCCCTGCCGGAGCAGCACCGCACCGGCCACCGCCACCGCACCGGCGACGACGAGGAGCGACGCGCGGACGTCCCCCGCGCCCGGGGCAGCGCCCAGGACGAGCACCGACGGCACGACGAGCAGCACGAGACCCGCGCTCGCGATCTCCCACCAGCGCCGCGCACGACGGGCGAGGAGCGCGCCCGTGACGACGGCGGCGAGCGCCGGCGGCGCGGTGTACGCCTCGACGAGCCCGACCTCGGCGGCCGCGAGCGCCGTCCACAGCGCCGCGGTGCCGAGCGCGGCGGCGAGCCACCACTCGCCCCGGCGGTCGCGGTCGCGCGCGGCGAGCCCCGCGCCGGCGCCGAGCAGGAGCAGCACGGCCACGGCGACCGTCGGCCCCGCGGCAGGGCGCCCGTACGCGAGCCCGACGGCGATGGCCCCCGTCACCGCCGCGCTCGCCTCCACGGCGACGCGACCGGCCCCGAGGTCGAGCCGTGCCGCGAGCGGCCGGGCCCCCGCGAGGGCCGTCGCGACCAGGACGGCGACGACGGGCAGGACGACCGGCGAGCCGCTGCCCGGGAGCACGAGCGCGCCCGCGCTCACGACGGCGACGGCCGCCGTCGGGAGCACGAGGGCCGCGGCGAGGACGCGCAGCGCCGTCACCGAACCGGGACGTCGGGAGCCGACCAGGACGACCTCGAGCGCGAGCATCGCGAGGCACGCCGCGACGGACCAGGTGCTGCGCTCGTCCACGACGGTGAGCACCCCGAGCCCGAACGGCACGGCGGTCACGCCGAGGACCGCCCACCACGAGCCCCGGTCGACGCGTGGCGCGAGCGTCACCGCGAGCGCCGCGAGCGAGGCGACGCCGGACACCCCGCACAGGACGACGACCGTCCCGGCCCCGCTCCAGGCGAGCGTCACGCCGAGCACGAGCAGCGCGTACCCGTACGCGACGCCGACGAGGGGCGCGTGCAGGGACCGCGGCGCGGCGGCGCGCGCCGCGAGCAGGAGCAGACCGACGACGACGGCCCCGACGGTCGCCGTCGGGCGCGCGACCCAGGAACCGGCGACGAGGAGGACGAGCGCGAGCACGGCACCCACGACGGCGGCGGCACGAGCGGCTCGCCGCTCGGACCGGGCGCCGGGGAGCAGACCGTGGCGGACGGCGGTGCGCGGGCTCGGCACGAGACGCGCGACGGGGCGCAGGGCGCGTCCGAGCCCGCTCCGGACGGCGCGCACGACGGTCCCGGGCGACGGGGCGCCCGCAGCGGCCGCCGCCGAGCGATCGGTCCCGACGGGCGCAGCGACGGTGGCCGGCCGCGCCGTCGCGACGAGCAGCGCCGCGGCGAGCAGCGCGAGCAGGACGAGCGACGTGACGCCCGCGAGCCGGGGGTCGAGCGCGAGGGTGAGGACGAGCGCGAGCGCCGCCCACGGGGCGAGCCCGCGCCCGGTCACGACGAGCGGTGCCGTCCCGAGCCGCGGCGCCCCACCGAGGAGGGGCGGCGCGGTCCGCGGCGTGCGCAGCGGGAGGCGGGCCGCGACGAGCAGGACGACGAGCACGGAGAGGAGCCCGACGAGCGTGCCGTCGAGGAGCGTGGCGCCGACGGTCCCGCGCGCCGTGCCCTCGCCCGCCAGCCCGGCGGACAGGATGCCGACGCCCAGCGGTGCGTCGTCGAGCGCGGCGCTCGTCCCCGCGGTCGGGGTCACGAGCACCTCGGCGGCGCGCAGGCCGGCGAGCGCGAGGGCTGGTCCCGCCATGACGAGCACGACGACGGCGCCCCCGAGGAGCGCGTCCGAGCGGCCGACCGCGGGGACGGGCCCTCGGAGCATCCCCGCCGACACGCGGCGGCCGGTGAGCACCAGCACGACGACCCACGCGAGCGCGCCGAGCGCGGGCGCGAGGCCCACGAAGCCGACGCCGCCGCCCGTGCCGAGCAGCGCGCCGGCGAGCACCGCCGCGGCGCCGCCGACCGCGTACCAGCGCCGCTCAGCCGTCGTGACCCGGAGCAGCGTCGCGACGAGCGCCGCCCCGAGCGCGACGAGCGCCGCACCCGCGCCCGTGGGCAGCCCCGGCGGCGCGGGGACGGTGAGCCCGACGAGGACCGCGAGGAGCACGGCGACCGTGCGCACGACACCCAGGAACCTGCGCTCCGCGCCGAGGCGACCGCCCACGCGCGCGCCCGCCGCCGCGGCGACCGGGCCGGCGACCGCCGTCAGGCACGCCGTCACGAGGAGCGCGACCGCCCAGCCCCACGACGCCTGCGCCGCGGGCGCAGCGACCAGCGGCACGAGAGGACCGAGCACGACGGCGCCCGTCACCCAGGCCCGGACGCGTGCCCGCTCGCCCACGACGCCGAGACCGACGAGCACGACGGCGAGCAGCGTCGCGCGCGCCGCGGCGGCACCCACCGGGTCGAGCGCCCACGCGCTGAGCGCGAGCTCGACGTCGACCAGGGCGAGCACGACGGCCAACGCCGCGACGGCCTCCGCGGACGACCGCAGGCCGCGCGACCGCAGGAGCACCGCGGCCCCGACGGTGAGCGCGGTGACCACCCCGGTGACGAGGGCGCGCAGGGCCAGGTCGTCGGCGAACGTGAAGAACACGAAGACGACGGCGGCCACGGCGAGCAGCCCGGCCCCCGCCCCGGCGAGGACGGGCTGGAGGCCGACGGACCGCGCGGGGGCCGCACCCGGACCGACACCACCGGCGCGCGCGCCCGCAGGCCCCGGCACAGGCGCGATCGGGCCGGCCGCTCCGGGACGCGCCGGCCCGCCCGGTCCGGCCACGGGCGACAGGGTCGACGAGCGAGGCCCCGCCGCGCCGCGCCCGCTCGCGTCGAGCGGACGCATCGGCGGCGGGCCGGCCGGGGTTGCCCAGCCGCCGCCCGCTGCTGCGCCCGGCCGGCCACCGCGCAGCGTGCCGGGGAGCGTGCCGGGCGGGGCCGCGACGGCGGCACGGGCGGCCCACGCGGCCGCCTCGGGCTGGGCGGCCCGGAGAGTGTCGAGGGCGGTCTGGCGCCGCCGGAGCGCGTCGGCCGCGTCGGTCGACGCCGCCGCCACCTCGAAGGCGAGCGGTCCGACGAGGTCGAGCAGGCACCGGTCGCACCGCGACGACCGCAACGGCGCGGCGCACGCGGGGCAGGAACGCGTCTCGGGCAGCCGCGTCAGCGCGACGTCGACCCACGGTTCTCTCATGACGGACATCCTGGCGAACCTGTGAGGCGCCTGGGGACGTGTCCACAGGGGGTCGCGTGGCGGTCCGGTGAAGAGGACCGGCTTCAGCGGCTGCGCTCAGCCCCGCAGCCGCTCGACGAGCGCGCGCGTCAGGGGCGCGTCGACCCCCGCACGGTCGGCGGCGCGCACGATCGCGCCGCCGACCGCGTCGGTCTCGAGCGGCCGGCCCGCCTCGGCGTCGCGCAGCATCGAGGACTTCGCGTCGGGCCCGAAACGGTCGTAGAACCGCAGGGTGCGCTCGGGGTCCGACGGCGCACCGCTCGCCGCCGCGACGGCGGCGACCTCGCGGACGAGCGCCTCGAGCTCGGCCCGGTGCGTGGTCCGCACCTCGCCGATCGGGGCGCGGTGCGCCGTCGTGAGCAGCGCGAACGGTGCGAGGAAGCCGAGCTTCGCCCACATCAGCGCCGTCTCGTCGTCGTGCACGGTGGTGGGGATGCCCGCCCGGTCGAGGAGCGCACGCACGGCCTCGACCCGCTTCGGGTCCACGCCCCCCGGCGCGACGTCGACCTCGACGAACGCGCTCGTGTGCTCGATCTCGCCCGGCGCGACGCGCGTGGACTCGACGCGGACCGTCGCGGGCAGCACGCGCGCGGTGCCGTACCGCGCGCGCAGCGCGTCGAGGTGGTCGAGGCCGTTGAGCATCGGGACGACCACGCCGTCGCCGAGCACCTCGGGCGGCACGCGGTCGAGCGCGTCGTCGAGCGCGGTCTGCTTGACCGCCACCACGACGACGTCGACCGGGGCGTCGAGGCGCGTGGCCGCGCGCACCGGGACGTGGAGGTCGCCCAGCTGGCGGCTGCGCACGTGGATGCCGCGCTCCGTGAGGGTGGCCGCCGTGGCCTCGCCCGCGAGGAACGTCACCCGCGCGCCCGACCGGACGAGCAGCGCGCCGACCAGCCCGCCGACCCCGCCCGGCCCGAGCACCGCCACGTCCCGGCCGTCCCGGCCGCTCGATCCGCCCGTCGTCCCCGTCACCGTGGTCCTCTCGTCGTCGCGCCGGCAAGCCCCGGTCGTCCCGCCCGCGCGGGCGGGCGCCCCGCCGTCAGGCCGCGGGGACCTCGACCCTACCCACGGGGACCGACCGCGCCGACCCGGCGCCGGGCACGGTGAGCGCGGCGATGCCCGTGGTGATGGGGATCGCGAGGACGAGCCCAATCGAGCCGACGAGGGTGCGCACGACCTCCTCCGCGATCTCGCCCGACGTGAGGCTGGTCGCGAGGTTCTGGTCGGAGAGGTAGACCGCCATGAGGAGCGGGAGCGCGGCGCCGACGTACGCGAACGCGATCGTGTAGACGGTCGAGGCGATGTGGTCGCGACCGATGCGCATCGCGCGCGCGTACAGCTCGCGCCGGGTCGCGAGCGGCGCGACGGCGCGCAGCTCCCACACCGCGGACGCCTGCGTGATCGTCACGTCGTTGAGCACGCCCATGCCCGCGAGCACGATCCCGCACAGCACGACGCCCCGGATCGAGAGCTCGGGCGCGTACTGCGGGATCCACAGGGACTCCTCCGACGTGAGGCCCGTGATGTTGGCCGCCCCGGACCCCCACCAGCCCAGCACGGCCGTGAGCGCGAGGCCGACGAGCGTGCCGAGCAGCGCCGTCGACGTCCGCGCGGTGAACCCGTGGGCGACGTACAGCACGACGAACATGACGAGCGACGACGTCACGAGCGCGACGCCCAGCGCGTTCTGCCCGGTGAGGAGCGCGGGCAGCGTGAACGACGTGATGACGACGAACGCGCCCGCGAGCCCGGCGAGCGCCGCGAGGCCGCGCCACCGCGCGACGGCGAGCACCACGACGGCGTACGCGACCGCGAGGAGGCCGATGGGCAGCCCGCGCTCGAAGTCCATGAAGACGTACGGCGTCCCGCCCGCGCCCGCGGCCTCGGCGATGTACAGGACGCGCAGGCGGTCGCCCTCGTCGAACCCGTAGGCGACGTACTCGGGCGGTGCGTTGACGGTGATCGCGTCGCCCCCCACGTCCTCGCCGCCCGCGCGGGAGCCCGCGTCGAGCCGGGCGGGCACCTCGCTCGTCGCCTCGTCGACCGGCCCGGTCACGGTCGCGCGCAGGACCGTGCTGCCCTCGGCGGCGACGGGGATGCGCGCGGGCACGTCCGCCGCGGCGGGCCACAGCGCGACGAGCCCGGCGAGCGTGACGAGCAGGGCGGGCACGAGGAGGGCGGCGAGCGTGAGCCGCACGCGACGGGTCGCGGGCGCCGCCGGGCCGTGGGCGTGCGCGTGCCCGTGGGCGTGCGCGGGGGCGTGCGCGGTGCCGCGCGTGAGGACGTCGGGCACCCGCCGGGACCGCGTGCGGCGCTCGCCGTGCCCGGGCGTCTCGGGAGGGGTCGGTGCGCTCACCCGAGGATGCTGCCACGGCGGCCCGACGGCGCCCGGCGGCACGCGCCGTCGGGCACCGAACGCGCGGGCCGGGCCGTCCGGGGCCCGACGCCGCCCCTCCGGCTCACTCGGGGAGCGTGACGTGGCCGCGGCGCACGCCCGCGACGAGGCGGCGCGGCAGGGTGACCTCGCGGCCGTCGACGACGACGGTCACGAGCTCGGGCACCTGCGCCTTCCACTGCGAGCGACGGGCACGGGTGTTCGAGCGGGAGAGCTTGCGCTTGGGCACGGCCATGAGGGGTCCTTCCGGTGGGCGAGCGACCAGCCTACCAGTTCGTGAGAACGATTCTCAAGACGGTCGCGCTGTCGGTACGGCCCGGCGGTAGCATCCCCGGGGCCGCGCGCACCCTGCCACGACCCGCCGGACCCGGCGCGACTGCCGCACCCGCCACCACGACGCACGAGGAGCCCTCATGGCCACGGTCGACTACTTCCTCTCCGGTGACCCGGAGGTCGCCAAGCAGCACCTGCACGCCGCGCTCCAGGAGCAGGGCTTCACGGTGACCACGCGCCCCACGGGCCAGTGGGCCGCGGAGCGCGGCAGCAAGCAGAAGACGTTCTGGCTCGGCGCGTTCGCCGGCAAGGCCCAGCACCTCGTCTTCACGGTCGACTTCATGGTCCACGGCGACCAGCTCGTCGCGCGCATCGACCGCCCGACCGGGCACGGCGCGATGGCCGGCGCCGTCGGCGTCGCGCGCTCGAACAAGGCGTTCGGCGAGGTCGACCAGGCGATCGGCACGCGCCTCACGCAGCACGGCATCCTCGCGAACGTCGTGCACGCCTGAGAAGCGCAGGTCGCCGATCACGAGCCTCCTCGCGGTCGAGCACGAGGTCGGTGGCGCCATCACGCCGATAACGACGTCAACCCCGCGCTCGGCGCAGGGGGTGCGACGCACGAAGGCCCGGATCCCCTCACGGGGGTCCGGGCCTTCGTGCTGCTGACCGGGCCGGCGACGGCCGGTCAGCGGGACGTCACTTGGCGACGGCCTTCTTGAGCAGGCTGCCGGCGCTGATCTTCACGCCGTAACCGGCCGGGATCGAGATCTCCTCGCCCGTACGGGGGTTGCGGCCCGTGCGGGCGGCACGCTCGACGCGCTCGACGGACAGGAGGCCCGTGACCTTGACGGCCTCGCCGTTGCCCAGCGACTCGATGAGCACCTCCTGGAAGGCGTTGAGAGCCTTCTCGGCGTCCGCCTTCGACAGGTCGGCCTTGCTGGCGATGGCCGAGACGAGCTCGGACTTGTTGAGCGACATGCGAATCCCTTCTTCGGTTCACGACGCGCGGTGGTCACCACCCGTCGTCACGGTCTCAGTGTGCCAGCCGCGGGGCCGTGCACCGGGGACAACACTAGGGAACACGCGGAGTTTCGCGCGACTTCTCGCGGCTCTCGTCGTCGCGTGTCCTCGCTCAGCCCTCCTCGTGCTCGTGGTCGTGACCCTCGTGCTCGTCGTGCGCGGGCTCGTCGTGACCGTGGTCGCCGTCCTCGTGGGCGTGCTCGTCGGCCTCGTGGCCCCCCGCGGCGGCCGGCTTCCCGGTGACGCCGTTGAGCTCGTTCGGGACGACGTCGAGCTCCGCGCTCTTCCACACCTCGCCGCCCACGTAGTCGACCGCGTGGATCGCGCGACCGGCCGGGTCCGTGACGTAGGCGATGCCGTCCTGGACGAACAGGGCCGGCCGCGGCTCCTGCCACTCCTCGGGCTCCTCCCACGCGTCGACGACGGGGACGGACCGCACGACCGTGCCCGACTCCGGGTCGATGACGTGCAGCGCGCCGTCGGTGCCGAGCACGAGCGCCTCGCCCGCGTCGCCCCGCCCGAGCGAGCGGAACGTGTAGCTCGCGGGCAGGTCGACGAGGCGCAGGCTCGCGTCGCGCGTGTCCACGAGGGAGACGCGCGTGGGCCGCTCGAGCTCCGCGTCGGGGTCGGACTTGTAGTCGCCGAGCACGACGGGCGACGCCTCGCTGCCTGCCTGGTTGCCGATGCGCCCGTAGGCGTCCGGGGCCGCGACCTTGGTGATCGCGCCTCCCGCGACGACGAGCACGCCGTCCTCGCAGCCGATGACGACGGCCTCGTCCGCGGCGACGGCCTCGCCGTGCACGCCGGGGCACTGGTCGTTCGCCGCGACCTCGGCGCCCGCGGCGTCGAGGAGGCGGACGCCGGTGCGCGCGTCCTCGGTGCCCTCGGAGACGACGAGCGCGCCGTCGGACAGCTCGACCGCGACGCCGTGGTGCGCCGCCGGGGTCGTCAGGGTGCGCGCGTCGTCGATGCCGTGCGGGTCGGCCACCGTGGCCGAGTCGAGCACGGTGATCTCGCCCGTGCCGTCGTCGAACAGCGCGGTGCGGCCGTCGTGCACGACGACGTGCCCCGGCTTCTCGGCCGCGTACGTCACGTCCGTGAGGACCGGGTCCGCCGTGTAGTAGTGCGCGTGGTCGCCGTGCGGCTCGGCCCACGTCCCGGCGTCGAGCACCTGGAACCCGCCGGACGTCGAGACGAGCAGGTGCCGCCCGTCGCCCGCGGGGTTGAGGCGGTTGAAGCCGTCGAGCTCGAGGTCGTCGACGACCTCGAGCGTCGTCGCGTCGAGGACCTGGACACCGCCGTCGTAGGTGATCGCGAGGCGGGGGGTGAGCGCCGCGGCCTCGCTCACGTCGGACGTGGCCGACGGCGCGGGCTCGGCCGCGTCGCCCCGCTCGCCCTCGGCGCCCGCGCCCTGCGCGCACGCCGCGACGAGCGTGAGCGGGAGGGCGAGGCCGAGCGCGAGGGCGAGCGGGCGGCGTCGGGCACGGGCGCCGGGAGGGGCCGTCACCCGGGCGGGATCGGCAGCGGCGTCGGTCGGGTCGGGTGCGGTGTGGTGCATGCGTGGTCGGCCGCCCGGACACCCGGGCGGCCGCTCCTCTCCGGTGGTGGTGGTGCGCAGGTCAGCCCTGACGGGCCTTCCAGCGCGGGTTGGCCTTGTTGAGGACGAAGGTCTTGCCGTGCCGGCGCACGACCTTCGCCCCGGGCTTGTCCTTGAGCGAGCGGAGCGAGGCGCGGACCTTCATCGCGCGCTCCCGCCCTGCGCGCCGCCGCGGGCGCCGTAGCGCTGGCGGAACTTCTCCACGCGCCCGGCGGTGTCCACGACGCGCTGCGTGCCCGTGTAGAACGGGTGGCTCGCGCTCGAGATCTCGACGTCGACGACGGGGTAGGTGTTCCCGTCCGTCCACGTCACGGTCTCGCGCGGGACGCCCGGGCCTTGCGGGTGGTCGCCTGCGAGGGTCGAGCGGGTCAGGAACGAGAGGTCGGCGGACTTGTCGCGGTAGACGACGGGCCCGTAGACGGGGTGGATGTCCTTCTTCATGGTGGTTCTCCTCGCTGGGCCGGTGACGGGTGGGGGGCCGCCGCGCTGGGCGGCCGCCGTCACCAGCTCGACTTCGTGACTCCGGGCAGCTCGCCGCGGTGCGCCTGCTCGCGCAGGCGGACGCGGGAGAGCCCGAACTTCCTCAGGTAGCCGCGCGGGCGGCCGTCGACGACGTCGCGGTTCCGCACGCGCGTGGTGCTCGCGTCGCGGGGCTGGCGCTGGAGCTCGCGCACCGCGGCCGCCGTCTCCTCGGGCGAGGACGACGGCGACGCGACGACGCGCTTCAGCTCGGCGCGGCGCTCGGCGTAGCGGGCGACGACGGCCGCCCGCTGGTCGTTGCGCGCGATCTTCGACCGCTTCGCCATCAGCGCTCCTCGCGGAAGTCGACGTGGCGGCGGACGACGGGGTCGAACTTGCGCAGGACCATGCGGTCGGGGTCGTTGCGGCGGTTCTTGCGGGTCACGTAGGTGAACCCGGTGCCCGCCGTGGACCGGAGCTTGATCACGGGACGGAGGTCGGTGCGGGTAGCCATCAGAGCTTCTCCCCTCGGGCGAGGATCCGCGCCACGACGGCGTCGATCCCCTGGCGGTCGATGGTCTTGATGCCCCGGGCGCTGACGCGCAGGGTCACGTGGCGACCCAGCGACGGCACCCAGTAGCGCTTCTTCTGGACGTTCGGGTCGAAGCGACGCTTGGTCCGCACGTGGGAGTGCGAGATCGCGTGGCCGAACCCGGGAGCGGTGCCGAGCACCTGGCAGACGGCGGACATGGCGGTTCCTCTCGGGGTCGGTCGGGGCGACGGGGACGACATTAGATAGTGAGAATCATTCCCGTCAAGACGCTATGCTGACCCGCTGTCGAGAACAGTTCTCAGGAGCAGGTTGTTCCCGGGTCGGCCGAACGAACCGCCCGGGACGCCCCAGACCACGGATCGGAGCGCTTCATGCCCCTCTCGTCACGCCCCTCGCCGGAACCGTCGCCCGACGACACCCGCGTCGCGCTGAGCGTCCTCGCGACGATCGACCCCGTGCTGCGCGACAGCGCGGTGTTCGGGCTCGTCGTCGGGGCGCCGCGCGTCGTCGCGCTCCGCCACGACATCCGGGCCGCCGAGGGCGCGCTGCGCCGGGTCGTCGTCGACGCGACCGGCGTCGTCGAGGACGAGGTCGTGCCGCTCGAGCACGCGTGCCTGTCGTGCGCGGTCCGGGAGGACGCCGTCCCGACCCTGCGCCGGCTCGCCGAGGACGGGCGCTGGGACCACGTGGTGCTCGCCCTGCCCGTGGCCGCCGAGTCGCTGCCCGTGGTCCGCGCGCTCGCCGCGCAGGCCACCCCCGGCGCCGAGCTCGAGCGGCTGCGCCTCGCGACTGTGCTCGCCGTCGCCGACGTGGACACGCTCGAGCACGACCTGCTCGACGACGACCTCGTCGCCGAGCGCGGCGTGGGGCTCACCGAGGACGACCAGCGGGCCGTCGGCGAGGTGCTCGCCGCGCAGCTCGAGCACGCCGACCTCGTCGTGACGACCGGGGACCCCGTCGCCGCCACCACCGGGTCGGGGCTCGTCGACCGGCTGCGTGGCGTCGGGACGCGTCGCATCGACGGCCTCCACGCGCTCGCCGCCGCCGACCTCGCTGGGCGCACGCACGACGCCGGAGCCGGCGAGCGCCGGGCGCACCCGCTCGGCGTGCGGGGCCCGCTCCCCCGGCACGCCCGCCGCACGGGCGACCGGAGCTGGACGGTCGAGCTGCGCTCGGCGCGCCCCTTCGACCCCGAGCGGCTGCTGCGCCGCATCGAGGACCTGGGTACGGGGCGGGTCCGGTCGCGCGGGGTGTTCCACGTCGCGAACCGCCCCGACTCGCTGTGCGCGTGGGACGGCGCGGGCGGCCAGCTCTGCATCGGCACGCTCGGCACGTGGGACGACGCGACCACGGCCGAGGGGCGGCCCGTCGAGCCGCACACGCGCGTGGTGGTGGTCGGCGCGACGCCGCCGGACGGCGATCCCGGCGACGGCGTGCGCGAACGGGTCCTCGACGCGTTCCGCGACGTGCTCGCGACGCCGGACGAGCTGGCCGACGGCGGGCTGCGCTGGCTCGGGCGCACCGACGTCCTCGCGCCCTGGCTCGGCGCGCGCACGGACGCCGCCTGAGGTCGGGGCCGCTGCCGCCGGGACGCGAGGGCGGGCCGGAAGGACGGAAGCTCTTGAAGACGGGAGAACCGGTGGCGATCCGCCGCGAGAGCTCCCCCCAGCGAAGCTCTCGTCGCGGACCGCCACCGGTCCAGGTGTGTCGCCACGTGACCCGTCGTGGCGACGTCCCCCACCAGTGCAAGAGCACCGGGGCGCCCGTTCGTGACGCGCGTTGCCAGTGATGTGGATCACAGTACGTCGCGAGCGGCTCGACCGCGCGCGCACGTCACACCCCGACCCGCGTCATGATCGCGGCCCGGGAGCGTCTTCCTCCCTGAGGGCTGCCGGACGGAGGCGGCCGGGACGGGAGCGGCGTGCACACGCAGGACCTGACGGAGCTCGGCGACGAGCAGCTCGCCGACGCGGTGCGCGCGGGCCGCGCGGAGGCGTTCGCCGTGCTCTGGGAGCGGCACGCGGCCGCCGGGCGCTCGGCGGCCCGCCGCCTCACGGCGACGTACGACCCGGACGACCTCGTCCAGGAGGCGTACCTGCGCGTGCTCGGCGCGCTGCAGTCCGGCTACGGGCCGACCGGTCCGTTCCGGCCCTACCTCTACACGACGCTGCGCCACGTCGCGGCGAGCTGGGCCCGGACGCCGGACCCGCTGCCCGTCGAGGACGTGCCGGAGGTCGTCGACCCGCGCGACCTGTCGACCGAGGTCCTCGAGCGCTCGGTGACCGTCCGCGCGTTCCGCCGCCTCCCGGAGCGGTGGCAGGCCGTGCTCTGGTACACCGAGGTCGAGGGGATGGAGCCGCGCGAGGCGGCGCCGCTGCTCGGGCTGTCGGCGGGAGCGACCGCCGCGCTCTCCTACCGCGCCCGCGAGGGCCTGCGCCGCGAGTGGCTCCAGGCCCACGTGAGCACCGACTCGGTGGCACCGGAGTGCCGCTGGACGGTCGAGCGCCTGGGCGACCACGCGCGCGGGACGCTGTCGCGCGCCGCGCGGGACCGGGTCGAGGAGCACCTCACCGGGTGCCTGTCGTGCTCGATCCTCGCGGAGGAGCTCGACGACGTCGCCTCGCGCCTGCGGATCGTCCTCCTGCCGCTCGTCCTCGGTGTCCCGGCCGCGGTCGACGCCGCGACGTCCGCGCTCGCGGCGACGACCGCCGCGCCCGGCACGACGACGGGCCCGGCTCCCGGCGCGACGACCGGCCCGACGGCCGGCACGGCCGGGGGCGGGGCCACCGGGGCAGCGTCAGGCGCCGGGGCCGCCGCCGCGGGGGTCGCGGCGCCCGGCGTCCTGGTCGGCGCGCTCGCGGCGGTGGTCGTGGCGGCCGTCGTCGGCGTGCTGGCCGTGGCGCGGCCGTGGTCCGCCGCCGAGCCGCCCGCCGCCGCGGCCGGGCAGCAGGCGTCCGCTCCCGGTCCTGCCGCGCCGCTCCCCGTCCCGCAGGAGGGCCGACCCGCAGAGAGCCCCGCCGACGACGCGCCGGTCGCGACCGAGCCGGACGTCCCCACCGGGGCGGGCGACCGCCCCGAGCCGCCGGACGCGGGCCTCGACGTCCCTCCCGCCTCGCGTCCGGACGGGCAGGGCGCGCCCGGCACCGGCGAGACCGCGCCCGAGGCTGCCCCGCCGCCGGTCGAGCCGGCCGCCCCGACCCCGCCGGAGCCCGAGCGGCCCGGGCCGGAGGAGCCCGCTCCCGAAGAGCCCGCGCCCGAAGAACCGGCACCCCCGGCGCCCGTCGTCGACGAGGCGCCCCCGGCCGGGACGCTCACCGTCTACCCCGCCCTGCGCGGCACCGGAGAGCCCGGGGCACGCGTGCGGGCGCTCGACGCGGCGGGGGCGGTCGTCGGCACGACGACCGTGGCGACCGACGGCCGCTGGGCGCTCGTCCCGACCGGGCTCGACGCCTCCGGGGAGCACGTGCTCGACGTCGTCCAGGACGTCGACGGCGTCGCCTCCGCGGCCGCCGCGCCGCTCGGCCCCTACGTGTTCGACCTCCCGCGCGTGCTGTCGCCGGGTCCTGGCGAGACCGTCGTCGGCGCGCGCGAGACCGCACCCTGGGCGGACCCGCGCTTCTCCGTCCTCGTGACCTTCGCGGGCACCGCGGGCCTCGTCGTCGAGGCGTTCGTCGACGGGCGCCCGACCGGCAACCTCCACGAGCTCGGCGACGAGCCCGCGGTGCGCCAGGTGCGCGGCCTCGCCCCCGGCCCGCACACGTTCGGGCTCCGGTTCGTCGAGCCGGCGTCGGACGCCGCAGGGTTCGGGCCGACCGTGAGCGTCGGCTTCACCGTCGCGGGCCCCTGAGAGGGGGACCCGCGACGGCTGCGGACGTCAACCCCGCACGCGACGGCGGGACCACGCTCCGCCCGCGACGCCGACGACGCCCGCCCCGAGCACGACCGCCCCGACGAGCGGGCCGGTCGGTGTCGGGGACGCGCCCGCCGCGACGGGCGCGGGGGCGAGCGACGCCGCCGTCGCGACGAACGTGGGTGCCGGGCGGGCTCCCGCCGGGTCGGTGTCCGTCCACGCGTACGAGGCCCCGGACGGGCACTCCTGCACCGTCGGGAAGACGAACGCCTGACCGGGCTCCCCCGTCACGCGGACGTCGAGCGTGAAGGCCGCGCGCTCGCCGTCGGGCACGGGCTCGCCGGCCCAGGCGACGGCGTCGTCCGTCACCTCGGAGGTCCAGCCGGACGGCTGGCCCGCGCCGAGCGCCTCGACCCCGGCGGGCAGGGTGACGCGCAGGCCGTCGGTGGGCTCGCCGTCGCACCCGTGGTCGAACGTGAACGTGAGCCGCGCCGAGCCGTCGCCGCGCGGTTCGACCGTCTCGATGAGCACGTGCGCGGCGACGGGCGCAGCCGTGAGCAGCGCGAGCGTCCCGGCCGCGGCCAGGGCGAGGAGGGCGCGCGCTCCGCGGCGCGGCCCGGGCGGACGGCGGTCGGGGGTCATGAGGTCACCTCCACGGGGATGCGGACGATCGGGTTCTCGTACTTGGACGTCCGCACGCTGACCTCGAGCGTCCAGGAGCCGGGCATCGGCAGGTCGAGCGTCGCCTCGTACGCGCCCGGGCCGGTGCGTGTGAGCGGCCGCGAGAACGGGCCGAGCGCCGGGTCGGCGAGCGTCGTCGCCAGCTCCGGCACCGCGACGGGCTCGAACGGCGCCCCGGCGGCGTCGAGCAGCTCGACCTCGAGCGCGTTGACGCCCACGCGCCCCGGCATGACGCGCGCACGGAGCGTCCCGTCCCCGAGCTCCTCGACCACCTCGACGCCGGAGGTCGCGGCGTCCTGCGCGGACGGCGTCGTCGGGACGACCGGGCTGCGCGAGACCAGCACGCCTGTCGCGGCGAGCACGAGCACGAGCAGCGCCGCCTCCACGGCGACGGTCCGGCCGAGGCGGCGGCGCGCGGTCGTGGCGGTCGTGCCGCCCGCCGCACCGGCACCTCCCGGCCCGGCGACCTCCGGGACGAGCAGGTACCGGTTCCACGCCGCGATGCCGACGAGCACGAGCGCGACGCCGACCTTGACGAGCAGCGTCCGGCCGTACGTCGTCGAGACGAGCGCGTCGAGCGACCCGAGGATGCGCCACCCGAGGACGGTCCCGGTGACCGCGAGCGCGAGGACGACCCACGCGCCGAGCGCGGAGAACCGCGCCACGGTCACCCCGGCCCGACGGGCGTCCACGTGTGCGGACGGCGCGAGCACGAGCGCGAGCCCGACGACGCCGCCGAGCCACACCGCCCCGGCCGCGACGTGCAGCGCGTCCGCCGTGACGACGAGCCACGGCGGGCCGAAGGTCCGCGTGTGCCCCACGAGCACGAGCGACCCCAGCGCGAGCGCGGCGGCGCCGAGCACCGTGCCCGCGGGCCACGCGGCCCGGGTCTCGCGCGCGGCCCGGGGCGCGAGCAGCGTCGCGACGACGAGCCCCGCGAGCCCGAGGGCGCCCGCCACGGTGGTGTCGGAGGCGAGGCCCGCGGTCCACGTCGCCGGGTCGACGAGGGCGCCCAGCCCGCCGCCCGCCTGCCAGGCGGGCGTGAGCGGGACCGCGAGCACGGTCCCGACGACCGCGACGCCGAGCGCCCCGCGCCGGACACGCTGGAGCCGCCGCCGCAGCACGGGGGCCGCGCCGGGCGAGACGTGCAGCACGAGGAGCTCGAACGTGACGAGCCCTGCGACGAGGAACGTCCCGGCGTAGACGGCGGCCTGGTCGAGCGCCCGGACGGCGACGAGCGCCGCCGTCGGCTCGGCCACGCGTGCCTCGACCGCGGTCGCGCTCGGCGCGCCGACGGAGAACGTGAACGCACCCGCCACGGGGTGCGTGTCGAGCGACACGACGCGCCAGCTCACGACGTAGGTGCCGTCGTCGAGGGTCGAGCCGGGCGTGACGACGAGCGCGTCGTCCACCGCGGCGACGTCCACGTCGACGGGCGTGCCGTCGGCCGCGAGGACCGTCGTGCCGCCGGGGACGACCTGGACGGGCTCGTTGAAGGTGATGGTCAGCGCGTCGGGCGGCGCGTCGAGGACGGTGCCGTCCTGCGGGTCGGTGCCCACGAGGACGGCGTGGGCCGCGGCCGGGCCGCTCGCGAGGATCGCGAGCAGGACCGCGGCCGCGGCACCGACGACGACGGCCACCGCCCGGCGCAGCGCCAGGGGGCGGCCCACGGGTCAGGCCCGCGGGCGCGAGCGCACGAACCCGAGCAGCCCGAGCACGAGGCCGGCCGCCGCGAGGACGAGCGCCGTCCACGTGACGGCGGGGGCCGGGCCGCTCGACGTGCTCGCGGCGGCCTCCGTCGCCTCGCCGCCCGCGGCGGCCGGCTCGGCGGTCGCGTCGGCCGCGGCGTCCTGCGTGCCGTGCGCGTCGCCGCCGGTCGCGGCGGTCAGCTCGAACAGCGGGGCGGGCAGGTCGAGCTCCTCGCCGTCCTCGCCGTCGGCCGGGACCTGCACCCAGGCGCTCTCGCCTTCCGCGCACTCCTGCACGGTCGGGAAGACGAGCGTCTCGCCCGCCGCGTCGGGGAGCTTGAGCGACAGCACGAACGCGTCGCGGTAGCCGTCGGGAAGCGGCGCCTTCGCGGTGTACACGACCTCCGCGACGCGCTCGGTGTACTGGCCGCCGTGCCCGTCGTCCACGGGCTCGGCGAGGTCTTCCTTGACCTTCTCGACGTCCCAGCCGGGGTTCACCGTGGGGGTCACGGTGACGACCTGCTCGGGGACCTGGACGGAGACCTTCGTCGTCGGGGAGTCGCCGCACCCGTGCGGGACGCCGAACGTCAGGAGGGCGTAGGAGCCCGCCTCGGTCGTGTCGGGCGTGACGGTCACGTGGGCGGACGCGGCGGCCGCGCCGGTCACGACGAGCCCGGTGGTCAGTGCGGCGGCGCCGACGGCGCGCAGGGTCTTTCGCATGGTGGTGCCTTTCGGGGAGAGCTGCGGGGAGAAGGACTGCGGCGCTCCGGCGGGCACGACGGCGCGCCACGCCACGGGTCGGCGGAGCCGGCCAACGGCGTGTGGGCGGTCGCGCGGGCGCGCGGGAGCGGGACGCCGTGGACGTCGTCGGGCGACGTCGTCCGCGGAGGCGTCCGGGAGCGGTCAGGCCGGGAGGGGCGGCCCTCGCCCGGGCGCGGCGCCGCGCGCGAGCAGGTCGCGCACCGTCGGCAGCGCGCCGACGGCGGGAGGTGCCGCGGGGACGACGAGGCGGCGCGGGCGGCCGGGGACCCGGCGTCCCACGAGCCACGTCCACAGGCGCCACAGCACGGCGTCGCCGTACCGCAGCACGAGCGCGACGGCGAGCGTCGCGACGGCGTGCGCGCCGAGCATCGCGAGCGGCGAGGAGGAGTGCGCGTGCGCGGCGGCGTCGGCCGGGGACAGCGCGGCGCAGCGGTCGAAGACGACGTGCAGCACGAGCTGGCCCGCGCCGAGCAGGCCGAGCAGCCGCGGCAGCCCGACCTCGCGCCGGGTGAGGGGTCGCACGGCGACGGCGGTGAGGACCGCGAGGACCCCGAGCGGGACCGCCCCGGGGTCCGTACCTCCGGCGAGGCCGTGCGCGACGACGGACAGCCCGACGACCGCGGCGGCGAGCAGCAGCACCCGCACGCCGCGGAGCACCCCTGCTCCGGGCGACGTCACGGACGCACCCTAGCGGGAGAAGGGGCTCCGGCGGCAGGGGCCGGCGCCGCCCTCTCCACGCGGGAGAGGGCGGCGTGCGCCGGCACGGTCAGCCCTGCGGGTCGTGCGGGGCGCCGTCGTCGGTGCCGGCGTCCGGGCCGGGGCCCCGACGGCGCAGCACGACCACGACGACGACCACCGCGGCCACGACGAGCGCGCCGAGCCCCACGAGCACCGGCAGGAGCGACGACGTGCCGTCGTCCGCGGTCTCGGCGGCGTCGGTGGTCGTGGTCGCGGACGGCTCGGTCGTGGTGTCGGTCGTCGGCTTCTCGGTCGCCGTCTCCGCGGGCGTCGCGGCGTCCGTCGCCGGGTCCTCCGTCGCGGGCGCCTCGGGCTGGGCCGCGACGGCGAACGCGAACGTGCCCTCGATCGGGTGCCCGTCGGACGAGACGACGCGCCACGCGACGGTGTACGTGTCGCCGCCGAGCGCGACGGCCGGGTCGAGCGCGAGGGTCGCGGTGCTGCCCTCGATCGTGGGCGCGCCCTGCGTGACGACCGTGCCGGCCGAGTCGGAGACGACGACCTGCGGCTCGACGGGGAGCGGCTCGGTGTTGAACGTCAGCGTGATCGCCGCGGGCGGGGCCTCGAGCTGCGCGCCGTCGGCCGGGTCGGAGGTGAGGAGCCGGTCGTGCGCGGACGCCGGGCCGGCCGTGAGCGTCGTGACCGTCGCGGTGAGGCCGAGCGTCAGGACCGCGGCGGCGAGGAGGGCGAGGAGGGTGGGCAGGGCCGACAGCGGTCGGCGCAGGGAGAGGTTCATGAGGTTCTTCCGTCCGAGGCGCGGCCGGTGGCCGCACGGTGGTGCCCCGGGACCCGGCCGTCGCCGGGTCGGCCTCGTCGGGTGCCGCGTCAGGACGCGGCGAGGGGGCGCAGCAGTGCTCCCGACAGGCCGTGCGACCGCGGCGGCCCGCGCGTCGGGGACCGGAGCGACCGCCACAGGCCGACGACGCGCGCCGAGCGCACCGGCGCCACGCCGCGGCGGCCGAGGACCGCCGGGCGGGCCGGGAGCGGGAGCGCACCGCGCGGGGTCACCCACGTGAGGAACCGCTCGAGCGCCCGCTCGCCGTGCGCCAGCACGAGGGCGAGCACGACCGTCGCGGCCGCGTGGGCGGCGACCATCCACGCGCCCGACGCCGCGAGGTGCTCCGGGTGCAGCGGGGACGCCGCGCCGTCGGCCGACGGCACCGCGCACACGACCGCGCCTGCGGACGCCGCGAGGTGCGCACCGTGCCCCGCTCCCCCGCCGACGGCGTGGCACGACCCGGGGGTCAGGACGGTGAGCGCCTGGTGGAGGGCGAGCTGCGCGCCCCCGAGGAGCACGACGAGCCGGGCGGGCGTGAAGCGCAGGCGCGCGGCCGCCGTCGTGCCGGCGAGCGTGAACGCGGCGAGCGCCGCGAGGACCAGCGGGTCCGGGAGCGCGCCCCCGGCGACGCGGTGCGCGAGCGCCGTCAGCGCGAGCACGAGGGTCGCCACGAGCGCGGCGCGGGCGACGCGCAGCGGACCGACGACCGGGGAGGGCACGACGGCCACCCTAGCGCGAGGTGTCCGCGCCCTCGGCCCGGGACCGCTGCGACGCGGCGGCCGGGGCGGTCCGGCGCTCCGGGTACCGGCCGATCGCGGGGCCGGTGGGCAGGAGCCGGTCGAGCCCGACGATCACGAGCCCGAGCACGAGGAAGCCCGCCCCGTAGAGCACGACGTTGACGAGCAGCCCCGTCCACCCGAGCGCGTCGAGGTCGACGAACCCGTACGGGTACTCGCTGCCGGGGCTGACGAACCCGCGGATCGTCGTGAACGCGAAGTAGGCGAGCGGGTACAGGAGCCAGCGCGCGGCGTCGAGGCCGCGCAGGCGTCGGTGCGCGTCGAGCAGGAGGAAGTCGGCGACCACGGCGAGCGGGAGCACCTCGTGCTCGATCTGGCCGTCGGTGAGCCCGAGGAAGACGGCGGGGGCGCCCGGGTCCTCGGGCGCGAGCACGAGCCACGACACGAGGCCGGTGATCGCGGTGAACAGCGTCACGCCGCCCTTCAGCCACCCCGGCGGCTGCCGGCGGCGCAGGAGGGACGCGCCGCCCGCCCAGGCGAAGACGACCGCGACGAGGAAGCCCGTCTGGTTCGTGAAGTAGACGAGGCCCTCGACGTCCCCGTCGCGCCAGATCGCGCGCGTCCCGACGAGGGCGAGGACGACGAGGAACAGCCGGAACAGTCCGACGACGACGTGCATGCGGGCTCCTTCGCGCGCGGTGTGGCTCCGGTCGAGAGCCTAGTCCCCGGGACCGGGGCACGACCGCCGTCGGGCGTCGTCGCGCGCGTCGAGGTCCGGGCACGCCGAAGGGCCGTGCACGAGGCACGGCCCTCCGGTGGAGATCGTCACCCGCGCCGGCGCGGGGCGCCGGGCGGGTGGGCGATCAGAGCGCCTGGATGTTCGTCGCCTGCGGGCCCTTGGGGCCCTGCGTGACGTCGTAGGAGACGCTCTGGTTCTCCTCGAGCGAGCGGTAGCCGCTCGACTGGATCTCGCTGTAGTGGGCGAACACGTCCGCGGTGCCGTCGGACGGGGCGATGAAGCCGAAGCCCTTCTCCGCGTTGAACCACTTCACGGTGCCTGTAGCCATGATGTCTTCTCTCGTTGAGACGACCGGCCCGCGTGCGCGGGTCCGGGTGCCGCGCCCCGCAGGGCGCCGACGGTTGTGGGGGCGGTCGCGGCGGGAGCCCGCCGGGCGACCGGGCGGGGCGACCAGGTGGCGCCTCGCGTGCTCCAGGGCGGCGACGACGGTCACGGGCCGCGTGAAGCGGTCGTGGACGTGGAAGCCGTCCGGGCGTCGGGTGACCATCCCGGCGTACTCGCCGTCGGCCGTCGCGACCCACAGGTCGTCGTCGGCGCGGCGCAGCACGAGGTCTGGTCCGGGCGTGCCCGCGTCCGCAGGTGCGGTCGCCGGGCGGTCGAGGATGGTGGAAGAAGTGATGTGTCTCTGCTCTCGCTCCGCGCTCGTGGGGCGGAGATCGTCGTCGGCAGCGTCTGCTGCCGGGCGCCGCGGTCGTGCTTCGATGCCGAGGACCGAAGATCGTCGCGGGACCCTGCCCGCGACCTGACGCAGCCCTCAGGCTACACGACGGCGCGGACGAGTGGTCGCCCCGGGCGATGATGGGGGCATGACGACCTCATCCAGCCCTGCCCGGACCGCCCCCCGCACCGCGCGTCGCAGCGTCGCCGTCGTGAACGGCTACGTCGTGCCCGTCGCGTCCGACCCGATCGAGAACGGGACCGTCCTCGTCGAGGACGGGGTCATCACCGCGGTCGGCGCGGACGTCGTCGTGCCCGACGGCGTCCCGACCCTCGACGCGCGCGGCCGCTGGGTGCTGCCCGGCTTCGTCGAGGCGCACGCCCACATGGGCGTGATGGAGGAGGCCGAGGGCTGGGCCGGCAACGACACGAACGAGATGACCGACCCGAACGGCGCGGCGCTGCGCGCGATCGACGCGATCAACGTCGAGGACGAGGGCTTCCGCGACGCGCTGGTCGGGGGCGTGACGAGCGCCGTCGTGAAGCCGGGCTCCGGCAACCCCATCGGCGGGCAGACCGTCGCGATCAAGACGTGGGGCGGCCGCACCGTCGACGAGCAGGTGATCCGCGAGGCGGTCTCCGTGAAGTCGGCGCTCGGCGAGAACCCCAAGCGCGTCTACGGGGACCAGAAGAAGACGCCCTCGACGCGCCTCGGCGTCGCGAAGGTCATCCGCGCCGCGTTCGTCGACGCGCAGAACTACGCGGCCCGGCGTGACGCGGCCGAGGCGAAGGGCGAGCCCTTCGACCGCGACCTCGCGAAGGAGACCCTCGCGCGCGTCCTCGCGGGCGAGCTGTACTGGGACCAGCACACGCACCGCGCCGACGACATCGCGACCGCGCTGCGCCTCGCGGACGAGTTCGGCTACCGGCTCGTGGTGAACCACGGGACCGACGGCGCGGCCGTCGCGGACGTGCTCGCCGAGCGCGACGTGCCGGTGATCTTCGGGCCGCTGTTCACCTCGCGCTCGAAGATCGAGCTGCGCAACCGCGACATCGCGAACCTCGGGGCGCTCGCCCGCGCGGGCGTGCGCGTCGCGATCACGACCGACCACCCCGTCGTGCCGATCAACTTCCTCGTGCACCAGGCGTCGCTCGCGGTCAAGGAGGGCCTCGACCGGGACACCGCCCTGCGCGCCCTCACGGTGAACCCCGCGGCCTTCCTCGGTCTCGACGACCGCGTCGGAGCGCTCGCGCCGGGCCTCGACGGGGACGTCGTCGTGTGGTCGGGCGACCCGCTCGACGTGACGTCGCGCGCGGAGCACGTGCTCATCACCGGCACCGAGGTCTACACCTGGGACGCGACGGCGGCCGACGGGCGCGGCGCGGGCCGCGTCGTCGAGCGCGGCGAGCGCTTCAGGGCCTGACGCCGACGTCGACCCATCCCGCTCGCCCGCCACGCGCGGCGTCGCTAGCGTTCCCCCGAGGGCCGTCGCGCCCGCCGAGGGGGACGTCATGGCTCGGACCACCACCCCGCAGCACCCGGCCCGCCCCGGCGCGGGGACCATCACCGCGACGTCGCTCGTCATGCTCAACGTCGCCGCGGTCGTCAGCCTGCGCGGCCTGCCCGCGGAGGCGGAGTACGGGCTCTCCTCCGCGTTCTACTACCTCCTCGCGGCCGTGTGCTTCCTCGCTCCCGTCGCCGTCGTCGCGGCCGAGCTCGCGTCCACGTGGCCCGAGGAGGGCGGCATGTTCCGCTGGGTCGGCGAGGCGTTCGGGAGCCGGTGGGGGTTCCTCGCGATCGCGATGGTCTTCGTCGAGGGCTGCATCTGGTTCCCGACCGTCCTCACGTTCGCCGCCGTCACGCTCGCCTACACCGGGCCCGACGCGCGGTTCGACCAACGCGTCGCCGACGACCGGCTCTTCGTCCTCGCGGTCGTGCTCGTCGTGTTCTGGGCCGCGACGCTCATCGCCCTGCGCGGCGCGTCCGCGTTCGCCCGGACCGCGCGCTGGGGCGGGATCGTCGGGACGCTCGTCCCCGCCGCGCTGCTCGTGGGGCTCGGCGCCGCCTACCTCCTCAGCGGCGAGCCGTCCCGGACCACGCTCTCGTGGGGCGCGTTCGTGCCCGACCTCACGCGCCTCGACAACATCGTGCTCGCCGCCGGGATCTTCCTGTTCTACGCGGGCATCGAGGTCAACGCGGTCCACGTGCGCTCGATCCGGCGGCCGGAGCGCACCTACCCGCTCGCGATCCTCGTCGCCGCGCTCGTGGCCGTCGTCGTGCTGACGCTCGGCACGCTGACGATCGCGGTCGTCGTGCCGCAGCAGGACATCAGCCTCACGACGAGCCTGCTCCAGGCGTTCGACCACCTGCTCGCCTGGGCGGGCATCGGCTGGGCCGGGCCGGTCGTCGCGGCGATGCTCGCGGTCGGCGTCCTCGCCGGTGTGACGACGTGGGTCGCTGGACCTGCCACCGGCCTGCACGCCGTCGCGCGGGCGGGCTTCCTCCCGCGGTGGTTCCACCGGACCAACGACCGCGGCATGGCGACGAACATCCTCCTCGTCCAGGCGCTGGTCGTGACCGTGCTGTCCGTCCTGTTCGTCGTCATGCCCTCCGTGCAGTCCGCGTACCAGCTGCTCAGCCAGCTCACGGTGATCCTCTACCTCGTGGCGTACCTCCTGATGTTCGCCGCGGTCGTCGTGCTGCGCCGCACGCAGCCCGACCGGCCGCGCCCCTACCGGGTGCCGGGAGGCCGCGTCGGGGTCTGGGCGGTCGGCGGGCTCGGGTTCGTCGCGTCGCTGCTCGCGCTCGTCACGAGCCTCGCCCCGCCCGGCCAGGTCGCGGTCGGCAGCCCGACGACGTACGTCGTGCTGCTCGTCGCGCTCGCCGCCCTCTTCGTGGCCCTCCCGCTGCTCCTCTACCGCGCCCGCACCCCCGCCTGGCGGGACGGCTCGTCGTCCTTCGCGCCCTTCACCTGGCAGTCCGCGGACGCCGCCCCTCGCCAGAGCGGTCCGGGCCCGCCGGGATGACGGGTGCGGTTCCCGTGGCGCGAACCCGCGCGGCGGCGGACCATCGGAACATGCCTACCCGACCCGCTCCCCGCCCTCGCAGCGCCGCGACCGGCCCGGTCGTCGGTCTCGTCGTCCTCGTCGGGGCGCTCGCCGCCTGCTCCGGCCCCGGCCCGGGCGACAAGGACGTCGAGTACGACTCGCTCGACGCGCTCCACCGCGCCGCCACGACCGCGGGCCTCACGTGCCTGTCGTTCACGACCGAGAGCACGGACACCGACGACGTCGAGCTGGGCGCGTGCGACGACACGACGCTCCTCGCCGTCTTCGCCGACGGGATCGCCGAGGACGAGTTCCTGACGTTCCTGCCGCGCCAGCCCACCGAGGAGGGGGAGGCCGCCCTCGCCGGGCCGAACTGGGTCGTCCTCGGCGACACCGGCGATCTGCTCGAGACCCAGGCGGGCATCGGCGGGCAGTTCCTCACCGACGAGTGACGCGGCGTCAGCCGCCGCCCGGGCCCGCCATCTGCCGCTGCGCGAACACCAGCCCGTACGGGAGCGCGGTCGCGGCCATGGCCCACGTGTGCGCCTGGCCGGGCTCCTCGCGGAGCTCGACGGTCTGGCCCTGGTCCTCGAGGTCCTGCGCCATCCGGCGCACCGTCGTGAGCGCCTCCTGCGGCGCGTCCGCGCCCGAGTCGAGGAAGACCGGCATCGGGTGCGTGAACGTCATGGTGGGCAGGTAGGTCGTCGGGGTGTTCGCGTCGATCTCCGCCTGCGTCGAGAGCATCGTCCGCTCGGGACCGGGTCCAGGGTTCCCGTAGGGCTCGATCGCGAGGATCGTCCCGTACCGGTCGAGGTTCCGCAGACCCACGTTGAGCGCGCAGAACCCGCCCGACGACATGCCGCCGATCACGCGGTGCTCGCGGTCCGCGAGCGTCGGGTACGTCGCGTCGACGGTGTCCACGACGGTCGTCGTCAGGTACGTCTCGACCTGCTCGCCGCCCGTCGTCGAGTCGAGGCACTCGGTGTCCAGCCCGCCCGGCCCCGTGCCGTTGACCGTGGGCGCGACGACGATCATCGGGTCGACGAGCCCGCGCCGGACGAGCACGTCCATCGTGCGCGGCACCCGTCCGGCGGCGAACCAGCTGCTCGGGTCGTCGGGCGACCCGTGGATGAGGTACACGACCGGGTACCGGGTCGAGCCGTCGGGGTCGAACCCCGGCGGGAGGTACACCCAGGCGTCCTCGTCCGCGATCTGCTCCGCCGCCGTCCCCGGGATCGGGAGCGTCCGCACCTGGCCCCGGTACGCGCCGCCCGGCGCGTCGGCCGACAGGTCGGCCAGACCCAGCGCGACGAGCTGCACCCGGGCGGCCCCCCACGTCGGGACGTATCCGGAGTAGGCGTTGGCACCGACCGCCAGCCCCAGCACGAACGACAGCGCACCGAGCGTCGCGAGAGCCGCCGTCGCGACGCGCGAGCGCCGCCGCCGCCGCGCCTCCTCGCCCCGGGCCTGCCGCTCGCGGAGCGCCCGGGCCCTGCGCCGCGCGCGGACCACGGCCCACGCCACCGTTCCCGCCCCGAGCACCGCGAGCACGACGGCGAGCGGGTAGCTCATGAGGTACGTCTCGGCGGGCTGCAGCTCGCGCAGGACGGCCGCGGGCAGGGCCGGGTCGGTGTCGGGGACGGGGAGGCCGGCCGCCACGGTCAGGACCGGCGCTGGGGCTTCACGAACGGGAAGGCGAGCGTCTCGCGGATCGACGCCCCGATGATCGTCATGTAGATGCGGTCGACGCCGAGCCCGAGACCGCCGGTCGGCGGCATGGCGAACTCGAGCGCCGAGAGGAAGTCCTCGTCGATCTCCATGGCCTCCGGGTCGCCCGCCGCCGCGAGGAGGGACTGCTGCGTGAACCGCTCGCGCTGGTCGATCGGGTCGATGAGCTCCGAGTACGCCGTGCCGAGCTCGGCACCGAACGCGACGAGGTCCCACCGCTCCGCGAGGCGCGGGTCGTGACGGTGCACGCGCGTGAGGGGCGACGTCTCGACCGGGAAGTCGGTGTAGAACGTCGGCTCGACGGTCTGGCCCTCGACGAGACGGTCGTACATCTCGTTGACCACCGCGCCGTGCGTCTCGTCCTCGCCCACCTCGATACCGAGCCGCGCGCACAGGGCGTGCAGCTCCGCGTCGGGGGTGTCCGGGGTGACCTCGGCTCCGACGGTGCGCGAGACCGCGTCGTGCACGGTGACCACCGGCCACTCGCCGTCGAGCCGGACCTCGGTGCCGTCGGGCCGGCGCGACACGGCGTCGCCGTGCACCGCGACCGCCGCCGCGACGACGAGCTCGCGCGTGAGGTGGCGCATCGTCGTGTAGTCGCCGAACGCCTGGTACGCCTCGAGCGACGTGAACTCCGGGTTGTGCGTCGCGTCGGCGCCCTCGTTGCGGAAGTTGCGGCCCAGCTCGAAGACGCGCTCGATCCCGCCGATCGCGAGCTGCTTGAGGAACAGCTCGGGGGCGATGCGCAGGTACAGGTCCATGTCGTAGGCGTTGATGTGCGTGCGGAACGGGCGCGCGTTGGCGCCCCCGTGCACGCGCTGCAGGATCGGCGTCTCGACCTCGATGAACCCGCGCTCGACGAGCGACGAGCGCAGCGCGTGCACGGCGGCGGAGCGACCGCGGAGCGTCACGGACGACCGCGTGTCGAGCGCGAGGTCGACGTGGCGCAGGCGCATGCGCGTCTCCGGGTCGGCGAGCCCGCGGAACTTGTCCGGCGGCGCCTTGAGCGACTTCGACGCCATGACCCACGACACCGCGTGCACGGACAGCTCCCCCGTCCGGCTGCGCGCGACGGTCCCCGTGACGCTCACCTGGTCCGCGAGGTCCACGACGCGCCGCCAGAGCGCGAGGTCGGCGGCGCCGTCGGCCGTGAGCATCACCTGGCGCTCGCGGTTCTCCTCGCGCAGGACGGCGAACACCACGCCCCCGAGGTCGCGGAGCCGCACGACGCGCCCCGAGACGGACACGTCGTGCCCGAGCAGCAGCTCGTCGACGTCGGCGAGCCGGTGCGTGCGCGGCACGGCCACGGGGTACGCGGGCATGCCCGCCGCCGCCAGCACGTCGAGCTTCGCCCGGCGGGCGCGCTCCTGGTCGGTGAGCCGGCGGGTCGGGACGTCGAGCGCGAGGAGCTCGTCCTCCTGCTCGCGCACGGCCGAGCCCAGGACGGCGTCGGCCGTCGCGACCTGCTGGTTCCCGGTCCCGCCGCGCGCGCCGGGCCACTGCGGCACGAAGCCCTCGGCCTGCCCCGCCGCGAGCGACACGGACGTGAGCTGGGCGGGGGCGGCGTAGCAGAGGTAGCGCGCGCGCCAGCGGGGCTCGTACTTCTGGTTCGAGCGGTACAGCTGGTCGAGCTGCCACCAGCGCGACGCCACGAGGACGAGGCGGCGCACGAAGCGCTGGAAAGGGCTCGCCGCGACCGACTCGCCCTGCTCGATCAGGCCCCGGAACATCGCGAAGTTGAGCGAGACCCGGTCGATCGCCATGCCCGCGCCCTCGCTCGCGAGCGTCGAGATCATGAGCTCCGTGACGCCCGGGACCGCGTCCGGGGACCGGCGCATGTAGTCGAGCGAGACGCCCTTGCGCCCCCACGGGACGAACGTGAGCAGGCCGCGGGGCTCACCGTCGCGGTCGTGCGCGGTGACGACGAGCACGCGCGGGTCGCGCGGGCTCCCGAGTCGCTCGAGGGCCATCGAGAAGCCGCGCTCGTCCTCGCCGTGCCGCCAGGCGTCGGCGGCCTGCGCCAGCGCCGCGAGCTCGTCGGCCGGGATCTCGCGCTGGCGCCGCAGCCGCACGGTGTACCCCTCGCGCTGCGGCCGCGCGACGGCGTGGCGCACGGACCGCATCGACGGGGACGCGAGGTCGAAGGAACGCGTCTCGACGATCGCCTCGTCCCCCATCGTGAGGACCGCGAGCCCGGCGTCGCGGTAGGCGCGCGCGCCCTTCTCGCTCGCGGAGAGCACGCCCGGCGCCCACCCGTGGCGCCGCGCGTACGCGAGCGTGCGCTCGATCGCGTCGGGCCACGACGCCGGGTCCCCGAGCGGGTCGCCCGCCGCGAGCAGCGCCCCGCTCACCACGCGGTACGACACGGCGGCGCGGCCGTCGCCGGAGAAGATGGCGTCGCGGTCGTCGCGCGTCGCGAAGTACTCCAGCGAGTCGTCGCTCGGGTGCTCCAGGAGCAGACGGCGCACCGCGAGCTCCTCGTCCGGGGAGCGCGCGGCGTCGCGCGGGCCGGTCCGCAGGAACACGAGCACCGCGAGCAGCAGCGCGGCGCCCGCGAGCAGGCCGCCGACGAGCGCGAGCCAGCCCGGCGCGACGCCGTCGATCGCGAACGGCTCCTCGTGGGGGGACAGCCCGACCGAGACGCTCAGCGCCCACCCGAGCCGCGCCGACTGGTCGGCGAGGCTCGACGGCACGACCTGGAGCAGCGCCCACACGACCCCGGTGGCGACCGCCAGCCCGAGCACGAGGACGAGGCCCGCCGACCACCACGCCCCCCGGGCGATGCGCGCGGGGAACGCGCGGCGCGCGGCGACGAGCACCACGACGAGGACGAGGCCGAAGACGCCGCCCGCGTACGCCGTCCAGTGCACGCCGTCGAGCACGCCCGCCGCGGGGTCGACCCGGTCGAGCACGACCGCGAGCAGCATGACGAGAGCGGACGGGAGCTGCCACACCAGGACGACGAACCACAGCGCCGCCCGCTGCCGGCGCAGGAAGCCGCTCGCGACGAGCCCGACCACGACCGCGGAGAACAGCGACGGGTACGACGGGACGTTCGTGACCGACAGGACCTCGGCGACCGGGCGCTCGGCGTGGTGCGCGACGGGGCGCAGGATCAGCGCCACGAGGAGCCACACCGCGTAGACCTGGAGGATGCGGCCGCCCCAGCGCGCGACCGTCTCGGCCCAGGGCGACGCGACGGCGGGCGGCGCTGGGGTGCGCCGTCCGCCGTCCGGGGTGGGCGTCTCGCGCCCGACGGTGGTGGTACCCGTCACGTGGTCTCCTCGGGGTCGTGCAGGGTGCGGGCGGGCGCCGGCGCGGGCTGCGCCGGCGGGTTGACGAGGACGTCGTCGGCGGTCTGCCGCTCCGCCGCGGTACGACGGTCCCACGCGGGCCGCCGCAGCGCGTAGAAGAGGAGCGGCGGGCCGCCGAGCACCACGACGACCCCGGCGACCACGATCGGGTAGGCGGTCTCGGACAGACCGCTGAAGCCGGACGGGCGGACGAACGCGAGCACGAACGCGGCCGCGCACGCGACGAACCCCAGCCCCGCGACGAACCGCATCGCGGGCGTGCGGTAGGTGCGGACGACGTCCGGCTTGGTGCGCCGCAGCCGGATCGCCGCGGCGAACATGAGCATGTACATCACGAGGTAGAGCGCCGCCGCCATGTCCACCAGCGCGATGAACGCGGTGTTGCCGTTCGGCACGAGCACGAAGAGCAGCGCGAGCAGCGTGACGATCCCGCCCTGCACCGCGAGGATGCCGACCTGGACGCCCGCCTTGTTGCGGCGCTGGAGCGCGGGCGGCAGCAGACCGGTCCGGGCCGCGGCGAGCAGGCCGCGCGACGGCCCGGCGATCCACGTGACGACCGACGCGAACGCTCCGAGAGCGATGAGGAGCGAGATGACCGGGGTGCCCCAGCTCATGCCCCAGTGGTCGAAGAACGCCTTGAACGCGAGGTTGATGCCGTCGGTCACGCCGAGCGCGGACTTCGGGACGGCCACGGAGATCGCGAGCGTCGGGAGGATGAAGACACCGAGGATCAGCACGGTCGCGATGGCGATCGAGCGCGGGAAGCCGCGCCCGGGGTTGCGCAGGTCGTTCGCGTGCACCGCGTTGACCTCCATGCCCGCGTACGCGAGCACGTTCGAGACGATGAGCACGATCGACGCGATCCCGGTCCACGGCGGGATGACGGCGGACGCCTCGAGCGTCGTCTCCGAGCGTTCGCCGGTGCCGAGCCAGACCGCGCCGAGCACGATGAGCAGGACGGCGGGCAGGATCGTGCCGAAGATGCCGCTCCACGACCCGACCTTGGCGAACAGGTTCCCGCCGGCGAGCGTGATGAGCGTCGACCCCCAGTACAGGACGAGGATCACGACGGCCGTGTAGAGGCCGTTCTGCGTGAGACCGGGGTCGCCCACGACGAACGACAGGCTCGCCGCGATGAACGCGATCTGCGTCGGGTACCAGACGACGTTCTGGATCCACTGGAGCCAGATCGCGACGAACCCGGCCCGCTCGCCGAACGCCTCGCGCACCCACGTGAAGACGCCGCCCTTCCAGCCGGTCGCGAGCTCGGCCGCGACGAGCGCCGTCGGGACGAGGAAGAGGATGGCCGGGACGATGAAGAGCGTCACCGAGCCGAGCCCGTACGACGCCATCGCCGGCAGCGAGCGCAGCGACGCGACCACCACCACGGTGAGCATCGCGAGCTGCACGACCGACATGAACGTCGTCGCGCCCGCGGCGGGCGCCCCGATGGCGGGCCCCGTGTGGCCCGGCGGCTGCCGGGAGCCGGGCGACCCGTACGGGTGCGGCCGGACGTGCGCCGCCGTCGGCGCGTGCGTGCCGTCGGCCCGGACGTGAGGTCCCGAGCCGCCGGGCGGATCCTGTGCTGCCCCCTGTGCCATGGTCCGTCCTTCCCGCGGTCGCCCGGGTCAGTGGTGGAAGTTGGAGCGCTGGCCCTCGGTCGGCATCGGGCCGGTGAGGGCGTCGAGGAGCGCGACCTCGTCGCGCAGGTCCGCGAGGAACGCGGACGCCAGGTCGTGGCTGAAGCCGTTGCGCACGACGACGCGCTGGACGGTGAGGTCCGTGAGGTCGTCGGGCATGGGGTACGCGGGCACGAGCCAGCCCTTGGTACGCAGCCGCTCCGACAGGTGGTAGAGGTCCCAGTTCTTCGTGTGGCCCTCGCGCAGGCGCCACGCGAACACGGGGATGTCCGAGCCGTCGTTCCACAGCTCGAACGCCGGCATCTTCGCGATCTCGCCGGACAGGTAGAGCGCGACGTCGCGCGACGTGCGCTGCACGGCCTCGTATCCGGTGCGACCGAGGCGCAGGAAGAGGTAGTACTGGAGGAGCACCTGCGCGCCTGGGCGCGAGAAGTTGAGGGCGAACGTCGGCATGTCCCCGCCGAGGTAGCTCACGCGGAACACGAGATCCTCCGGCAGCGACTCCGTGTCGCGCCAGACGACCCATCCGAGGCCCGGGTAGACGAGGCCGTACTTGTGTCCCGAGGTGTTGATCGACGCGACGCGGGGGACGCGGAAGTCCCACTCGAGGTCCGGCTGGAGGAACGGGGCGATCATCGCGCCCGACGCGCCGTCGACGTGGATGGGCACGTCCAGGCCGGTGGACTCCTGGATCCGGTCGAGGGCGGCCGCGATCTGCGTGACCGGCTCGTACATGCCCGTGTAGGTCACGCCCATGATGGCGACGACGCCGATCGTGTTCTCGTCCACGTACGTCTCGAGGTCGTGGCCGTCGAGGACCTTGTGGTCCTCGGAGATCGGGACGTAGCGCGCCTCGACCTCGAAGTAGTTGCAGAACTTCTCCCAGCACACCTGGACCGCGCTCGAGAGCACGAGGTTCGGGCGGTCGGTCGGCTTGCCGGCGGCGCGGCGCGCGTGCTGCCAGCGCCGCTTGAGGGCGAGACCGCCGAGCATGCACGCCTCGGACGAGCCGATGGTCGACGTCCCGATGGTGTGCTCCGGGTCGGGCGCGTGCCACAGGTCGGCGAGCATCGTCCAGCACCGCGTCTCGACGGCCGCCGTCTGCGGGTACTCGTCCTTGTCGATCATGTTCTTGTCGGCGGCCTCGAGGTACAGCCGCGCGGCGTGCTCGTCCATCCACGTGCCGACGAACGTCGCGAGGTTGAGCCGCGCGTTCCCGTCGAGCATCGCCTCGTCGTGGACGATCTGGTACGCAGTCTCCTGGAGGGACTCGTCCTCGGGGAAGCGGAACTTGGGCAGCGCCGTCGCCTCCCCGGGTCTGGCGAAGACCGGGTTGAGCTCGACGACGTCGGGTTCTCCGGTGTGCCTCTCGGCCCGGCGCGTGTTCGTGACCATGTCCGCCCCCTCGGGTTGGTGTGGCCGCGGACCTGCGGCCGCTCTCCCGACGGTACGACCGCGGTCCCGGGACCGCCTCTGGGCGGGTGAGATAGACAACACCTGTTGCTTAAGTGATTGCCTCGGCGTAGCGTCGAAGACGACACAGCGCACGGCACGACGCGGAGGAGGTGGCCGTGGACAAGCGCACCGCCCGCACCGCCGCCGCCCTGCGGACCGCGATCCTCGCGCTCGCCGCGGAGCAGGACGTCACCCGGCTCACGGTGTCCGCCGTCGCGGCCCGCGCAGGGATCAACCGCGTGACGTTCTACGACCACGCGTCGAGCCCGTCCGAGCTCCTCGCGCGCGTGCTCGGCGCCGAGCTCGACGCGATCCGCGACCGGTTCTTCGCCGACGTCCGGGCCGCCGAGACGGCCGACGACGTCGCCGCCCGCTCCCGCGAGGTCGTCGACCGCTGGAGCCGCGCGCTCGTCGTGCACGTCGAGGCCCACCTCCCCGTCTACGAGCGCGCGCTGGAGGGCGGTCTCAGCGCGCCGCTGTTCCGGCTGCTCGCGAGCCACGTCACCGGCACGCTCGTCGAGCACCTGCACGCCCACCCGGGCCTCCTCCCGTCGGCTCCGGCCGGCACCGCGACGGGAGCCCCGGCCGGACCCACGACCACAGCGACGGCCGACGACGTCGCGGCGCTCGCGTTCGCGACGTACGTCGGCTTCGGCACGGTCGGCGCGCTCGAGGTGTGGCTCGCCACACCCGCTCCCCGTGACCCCGGCCTGTTCCCGCGGGTCGCCCGAGACGCCCTGCCGGCCTGGTGGACCACGCCGTCGCCCTGACGAGCCGTCCCCTCCGCCGGTCGACCGCGGTCCCCGGGCGGGCAGGTGCGCACCACCCGCGCGACGACGCCCCCGCTCACGAGGCGGGCCGACGCCGCCGTGCCCCGCAAGGAAAGGAGCCCCACCATGGGCAGCACTCCCGGAAGGGTGCAGAACAAGGTCGCGATCGTCACCGGCGGCACCGGCGGAATGGGCGTCACGAACGCGCGCGCCCTCGTCGCCGAGGGCGCGAAGGTCGTCGTCGCGGACCTCGACGACGCGAAGGGCGAGGCGCTGGCACGCGAGCTCGGCCCGGGCGCCCGCTACGTGCACCTCGACGTGACGAGCGAGGACGAGTGGGCGGCCGCCGTCGCGACCACGCTCGACGCGTTCGGGCGCGTCGACGTGCTCGTCAACAACGCGGGCATCGCCAACGGCGGTCCGATCACGGAGTTCGACGTCGCCGCGTGGCGCCGGATCATCGACATCAACCTCACCGGCACGTTCCTCGGCATCCGCGCGGTGTCGCCGATCATGGCGAAGGCCGGCGCGGGGTCGATCATCAACATCTCGTCGGTCGAGGGCATGCGCGGGAGCGCCGGCCTGCACGGCTACGTCGCCTCGAAGTTCGGCGTCCGCGGGCTGACGAAGTCCGTGGCGCTCGACCTCGGCCCGTACGGCGTGCGCGTCAACTCGGTGCACCCCGGGTTCATCTCGACACCCATGACCGCGTCGCTCAACCCGGACGACCTCCTCATCCCGCTCGGTCGCCCCGCGGCGCCCGAAGAGGTCTCGCGGATGATCGTCTTCCTCGCGAGCGACGAGGCGTCGTACTCGACGGGCTCGGAGTTCGTCGTGGACGGCGGCCTCATCGCCGGCGTCCCGTCGAAGAAGGGCCACGGCCAGCTCTGACCCGGCCACGGCGGGCCCGGTCGCGGCGGGCGGGGTCGCTCAGTGCACCGCGGCCGCGCACGCGACGCAGGTCCGCGCCGTCGGGCGTGCCTCCAGCCGCCCGGCGGCGATCTGCTGCCCGCACGCCGCGCAGACGCCGTAGGTCCCGGCGTCCAGCCGGGCGAGGGCGGCGTCGACCTCCTCGACCCGCGCGGCCGCGTCGCGCGCGAGCGCGTCCACCTGGGCGCGCTCGAACGCGATCGTCGCGCCGTCGGGGTCGTGCTCGTCGTCCGCGTTGGAGTCGCGCGACGCCTCGACGATGCCCGCGACCTCGGCGCGCAGCGCCCGCAGGCGCTCGGAGGCCTCCGCGCGCACGGCGAGCAGCCGCTCGCGCGCGAGGCGCGGGTCGAGCGGGTGGCCGGGGCCCTCGGGTGGTGTCGTCATCACCCTCCCCAACGCTCGGGACGGGGTGAAACCGTCCCGGACGGGCACTCCTGCCCATCACCGCGGCATGACAGCGGCGGTCCGCGATGGAAGAGTGGAACCGCCCGGCCACCCCGGGGCCACCGCGCGGACTCGCCCTCGCGGTGGGCGACCGACGGCGAGACCACGGGGGTCGGCATGAGCACGGTCGTCGTCTTCGAGGAGTTCGGCGGGCCCGAGGGCCTGCGGGTCGACGACGAGGAGATCGGCGCTCCCGGCCCCGGCCAGGTGCGCGTCGCGAACCGCGTCGTCGGCGTCAACCCCGCGGACCTCAAGCGGCTCGCGGGCTCGTTCGGTGGCCGCGTCCCCGGCGTGCTGGGCTTCGAGGCGGCCGGCGTGGTCGACGCCGTCGGGCCCGACGTCCCGGACCTCGCCCCCGGCGACGAGGTCGTGTGGCACGGCACGGGGGCGCAGCGCGAGCTCTCGCTCGTCCGCGCCGACCACGTGCGGCGCAAGCCGTCGTCCGTCCCCCTCGACCAGGCCGCGGTGCTGCCCGTCGCCGCGGCGACCGCGTTCTCCGCGCTCGTGCAGGCCGACACGGGCGAGGGCGACGTCGTGCTCGTGCACGGCGCGAGCGGGGGCGTCGGGTCCGCGGCGGTGCAGATCGCGACCGCGCTCGGTGCGCGCGTCGTCGGGACGGCCTCGCCCGCGAACCACGACTACGTGCGCGACCTCGGCGCGACCCCGGTCGCGTACGGCCCGGGGCTCGTCGACGCGGTCCGCGCGCTGCCCGACGGCCTGGACAAGGTGAGCGTCGTCGTCGACCTCGTCGGCACGGAGGAGACCGTCGCCGCGACCGTCGCGCTGCTGGGCGAGCACCTCTCCCCCGCCGACGGCGACGAGCCGCCGAGCGCCGTGACCGTCGTCGGCACGGACGCCTCGCGCGCCGCGGGGATCGCCGACAAGGTCGACGCGAAGGGTGCCCTCGACGAGGTGCTCGCGCTCGCTGAGGACGGGCGGCTCCGGGCGGAGATCTCGGCCCGGTTCCCGCTCGCCGAGGCCGCGGAGGCGCTCCGCCTGGTCGCGGCGGGCCACGTGCGGGGGAAGGTCGTCCTCGACGTGGTGTGACGCGCCGCCTCGCTCGGTTGTGACGCTGAGCACAAGCTCGGCCCGCGAGCCGCGGGATTCCGCCGCTCCCGACCGCGCGCACCCCGAATCTCCTTGCGCCCCGCATGCGCCAGAGTGTGGAATCGTTAGCATGCGTAAGCTTCTTGCCGCCACCGCGGCGCTCTCCTGTGCCCTCCTGCTGGCGTCCTGCGCCTCGCCGACCGACCCGGCGAGCGACGACGCGGCGACCACCCCCGCGACCGAGACCACGACCGAGGCGGCCCCCGAGGTCACGCCGACCGTCGTCGCCGTCACCACGACGTGCAGCACCTTCTACGGGGGCGAGTACTCCGCCGAGCGCCTCGTCACCGAGACGACGCCGCTGCTCGCCACGCCCGACGACGAGGACGCCGCCGCCGCGATCTACACGACGCGCGAGCGCATCGCCGCGGTGCAGAACTTCGCCGACCCGGAGCTCCAGGAGAACCTCAACGGGATCAAGGCGCCCTTCGAGGCGGCCGTCCAGGGCGAGACCGTCAGCACGTCGAAGCTCCAGGCGTCGCTCGACGCGTTCCGCGCCCAGTGCGTCGAGGCCGGGTACGCGTTCGCGTCCTGACGCCACGCGCCGCGGTCCGGACGGCCCGTCCCTCGTCGAGGGGCGGGCCGTTCTCGCGTCCCGGGCCGCTCTCGCGCCCGGGCGCCGCTCTCGGTCCGGGCGCCCGGGCGCGCGGCGGGGGGCCGCCGCCCGTGGGACCATCCGACCATGCCCGTCGTCGAGTCCTCGCTCGTGGTCCCCGTCGACCCCGCGACCGCGTTCGCCGTCTCGCAGACGACGGGCGCCGTCCGCCTGCGCTGGGACCCCTTCATCCGCCACCAGCACTTCCTCGACGGAGCGACCGCGCCCGCGAAGGGCGTGCGCACCTTCACCCGGCACCGCAGCGGGCTGTCGATGGTGAGCGAGTACGTCTCGTACAACCCGCCGACCAACGTCGGCATGCGCATGGTCCGCGGGTCGTGGTTCTTCGAGAACCTCGCGGGCGGCTGGCGCTTCGCGCCCGACCCCGCCGGCAGCACGCGCGCGACGTGGCGCTACAGCTTCCGGTGCCGGCCGCTCTGGCTCGCCCCGGTCGCCGAGCGTGTCGGGTCGTGGGTGCTCCAGCGCGACGTCGACCGCCGCATCGCCGGCTTCGCGCGCGGGTGCGCCGACCCCGTCGTGCTCGACGCGGTGCGCGTGCCGCCGGGGATTGACAGCGGCTCAGCCCTTCCCGCACCGTAGTCACACGCACAGGGGAGTATCCCTCGACGACGTCTCGTCAGTCCGGTCGTTCCGCGACGACCCGGGGCGTCGGGCCCGCGGGCCGGGAGAGACCTTCGCTCGGAACACCGACGGAGGTCGTGTCATGGATGTCTCACCTGTCGTGTGGCTCGCGTCGATCGGCGTGATCCTCGGCATGCTGCTCGTGGACCTGGTCGCGCACCGGCGCGCGCACGTCATCGGTGTCCGCGAGGCCGTGGGGTGGTCGGCCGCCTGGGTGCTGCTCGGGGTCGCGTTCGGGGTCCTCGTGTGGCGGTTGTACGGGGCCGACGCCGGCCAGGCGTACTTCGCGGGCTACCTCATCGAGAAGTCCTTGGCCGTGGACAACGTCTTCGTCTGGGCGATCATCTTCAGCTACTTCGCCGTCCCGCGGGAGCTCCAGCACCGCGTCCTGTTCCTCGGCGTCGTCGGCGCGCTCGTGCTCCGCGGGATCTTCATCGCCGCCGGCGCAGCGCTCATCGACAGCCTTGGCTGGATCCTCTACCTCTTCGCCGCCTTCCTCCTGTGGACCGGCTACCGGATGCTGCGGCAGCGGGACGAGCACCTCGACCCCGACCGGTCGCGAGCTCTGCGCCTCTTCCGCCGCTACGTGCCCATGACCGACGCGTTCCACGGCCAGCGGCTCCTCGTGCGCACCGGCGGCGTCGTGCTCGCGACGCCGCTCCTCGCGGTGCTCGTGCTCGTGGAGGTGACGGACCTGGTGTTCGCCGTGGACTCCATCCCCGCGATCTTCGCCGTCACGGACGAGGCGTTCCTCGTCTTCACCGCCAACGCGTTCGCTCTGCTCGGCCTGCGAGCCCTGTACTTCCTGCTTGCCGACCTCATCCATCGGTTCGTCCACCTCAAGACCGGGCTCGCGCTGGTGATGCTGTGGGTCGGCGTCAAGATGCTCCTCAAGATCGACCTGTACGCCATCCCCACGGTGGTCTCGCTGGGTGTGATCGCGACGATCCTCACGTCCGCCGTGGTCGCCAGCCTCGTGGCCACGCGTGGCCAGGCACGCCGGACGCCGCCCGCGCCGGCCGAGCCGCCGTTCCGCCTCGCGACCGTCGAGGAGATGGCGCGCCTCGAGCCGCTGCTCCCCCGCCGGTCCAGGGTCCGGCGGTGAGCCGGTCGACGGTCACGCACGAGCGGACGGGCGGCGCGTCACCCCTGGCCCGACGCGACCGCGCCGCCACCGCCGGCTTCCCACACCTCACGGGTCAGCACGTACCGCCGGAAGACAGCGTCGCCGTGGACTGCCTCGCCGTCGGGGACGAACCCCCACCGGGCGAGCACGCGCTCCGGCCTTCTCGTGAGCGGGAGCTCGACGGTCACGCGCGTGAGGCCGAGGTCGCGGAACCCCCGCCCGAGCAGGGTCCGGGCGATCTCGGCGCCGCGGCCCCAGTGCTCGGGACGGAGCACCAGAGCGAGGTCGGGCACACCGTCCTCCGCCTGGAAGCCTCCCCACCCCGCGAGCACGCCGTCGACGAGCACCGCCCATGGGCCGTACCCGTCCGCGCGCCACTGCGCGTCCTTCTCCCGGACCCAGCGGCGCGCGGCCTCTTCCGAGAAGGTCGCCGCGAGCGGCATGTGGCGCGCGTTCCGCGGTTCGTTGAGCAGCCGGACGACGTCCGGGAGCGGGACCTCACCGAGCCGGACGAACGTGATCTCTGCCTGGCTGACCGTCATCACTCTCCTTCGTCGCCAGCGCGTCCGGCAGCCACGGGACGCACCGCGACGCTCTCATGCGGAGACGGCCCCGGGCCAGCGCCGAGGCTGATGACACGGCGGCACGAGAACGGGGTCGGCGACCGGGATCCCTCGGATCCGGTCGCCGACCCCGTTCCCGGTGGTCGTCGTGGCGTCAGGCGGGGGCGCCCACAGGTGCCTTCGTCGCCGACGGCGCTTCCTCCGGCGTCTCGTCCGTCGCCGTGGCGACGGTGGTCGGCTCGGACGACGCGTCGTCCTCGTCCACGAAGAGGTCCTCGGCCGTCGCGGCCTCGTACTGCTCGAGGTCGAGGATGCCCTCGCGCTTCGCGACGATCGTCGGGACGAGCGCCTGGCCCGCGACGTTGACCGCGGTGCGGCCCATGTCGAGGATCGGGTCGATCGCGAGCAGCAGGCCCACGCCCGCGAGGGGCAGGCCCACGGTGGAGAGCGTGAGGGTCAGCATGACGATCGCGCCGGTGAGGCCCGCGGTCGCGGCGGAGCCGACGACGGACACGAACGCGATGAGCAGGTAGTCGGTGATCGACAGGTCGATGCCGAAGATCTGCGCGACGAAGATCGCGGAGATGGCCGGGTAGATCGAGGCGCAACCGTCCATCTTGGTGGTCGCGGCCAACGGCACGGCGAACGACGCGTACTCGCTCGGCACGCCGAGGTTGCGCTCGGTGACGCGCTGCGTCACGGGCAGCGTGCCGATCGAGGAGCGGGAGACGAACGCGAGCTGGATCGCGGGCCACGCGCCGCGGAAGTAGCTCGAGATCTTCAGGCCGTTGGTGCGCAGCAGGATCGGGTAGACGACGAACAGCACGACCGCGAGGCCGACGTAGATCGCGACGGCGAACCACGCGAGCGACGCGAGGGACGTCCAGCCGTACGCCGCGATGGCGTAGCCGATGAGGCCGGCGGTGCCGATCGGCGCGAGGCGGATGATCCACCACAGCACCTTCTGCACGATCGCGAGCGCGGAGCGGTTGAACGCGAGGAACGGGTCCGCCTTCTTGCCCGACTTGAGCGCCGCGATGCCGATGACGAGCGCGACGACGAGGATCTGCAGCACGTTGAAGTTCACCGACGTGCTGGCGCTCGCGCCGGCGTCGGTCACCTCGACCTGCGTGCTCGCGCCGAGGCCCAGGACGTTGCCCGGGATGAGGCCGTTGAGGAAGTCGAGCCACGTACCGGTCCGGCCCGGCTCGGAGGCCGCGTCGAGCGAGACCGACGCGCGGTTGCCCGGCTGGAACAGCAGGCCCAGGCCGATGCCCACGGCCACGGAGATCGCGGCGGTGATGGCGAACCACAGGAGCGTCTGACCGGCGAGGCGCGCGGCGTTGGTGACGGTGCGCAGGTTCGCGATCGACGCGACGATCGCGGTGAAGATCAGCGGCGGCACGACCGCCTTGAGCAGCGTCACGAACGACGAGCCGATCGTGTCGAGCGTCGTGGTGAGGCCGTTGGGGACGTCGCCCGCGGCGTCCTGCGGGCCCATGGCGAGCGCGAGGGCACCGAGCCCGACGCCGACCGCGAGACCGAGCAGGATCTGCACGCTGAACGAGGGGAACCGGCGCTTCTTCTTCGCGGGCGCGGCGGCCGGAGCCTGCTTCGCCTGCGGGTCGGCCTGCGGGGAGGCCGTCGAGGGGGTCGAGGACACGGAGGACCTTTCGGGGTGACGCGGGCGCACGAGCGCCCGCTCTCGGGAGAGGGGCTCGGGACGTCGTCGCGGGGCGCCGGCAGCAGCGCGGCCCGGGCGGGGACGCAGGCACGGAGGTGGCCTGCGGCCTGACGGGGGCGCGCCACGCGCGTCAGCGGCTCAGGTCGCGAGGCGACCCGGGGTCCTGACGGGTGTGCGGAGGCGGGAAGGCGTCAGCGGCGACGGGGGGTCAGCGACACAGCGCGCTGGCGACTCGACGGAGGTCGACGTCGCGGCGCTGGGTGAGCTGCCAGGCAGGCACGCTGACGAACACGGAGGTTCTCCCGGAACGGTGGGTTCTCGCTGGACGCGGGCAGACGGACGCCCGCGGCAACCGATCATACCCGCTCGTGGACAACCGTCCGGCGACCCGGCCTATTCCGGGGCGACGGCCAGCGCACGGCGGGTACCGGGGAGTCAGGCGTTCGGCACGTCGAGGAAGGCGTGCATGAGCGGGCCTGCGGTGACGGCGCCACCCTCTCCCGTCTCGACGAACACCGCGACCGCGAGGTCCCCCTGCGTCGCGATCATCCACGCGTGGGACTGGCTGCCGTCGCCGTACTGCGCGGTGCCCGTCTTCGCGCCGGGCTCGCCCGGCAGGTCCTGGAGGATCGACGCCGAGCCGTCCGTGACGACGCCACGCATGAGCTCGCGCAGCGTCGCCGCCTCCTGCTCGGTGAGGGTCGAGGCGGGCTGCTCCTCGGCGACGGTCTGGACGTCCGGGTGGACGAGGACCGGGGCGACGGTGCGCCCGGCGGCGACGCTCGCGGCGACCGTCGCCATCGCGAGCGGCGACGCCTGGACCTTGCCCTGCCCGATCATCGACGCGGCGTGCTCGGTGCCCTGCGAGTCCGTCGGGACGTCGCCGAAGAAGGCGGGCGCACCGAGCTCGGACTCGACGCCCAGGCCGAGCGAGGCGGCGGCGTCGTGCAGCGCCTGCTGCGACACGGCCTCCCGCTGCCCGATCATCGCCGTGTTGCACGAGTTCGCGAACGCCGTCCGCAGCGGCACGTCGCCGAGCGCGGCCGTCGGGTACCCGGGCACGTTCTGGAACTCGCGGCCCTCGACGGTCAGCGTGGGCGGGCAGGAGACGGTCGTGTCCGGGGTGAGGCCCGCGCGCAGCATCGCGAGCGTCGTCGCGACCTTGAACGTCGACCCGGGCGCGTACTGGCCCGTCGTGGCGGTCGAGAGCCCCTCGCCCGCGGTCGAGCTCGCCGCCGCGAGCACCGAGCCCGACGAGGGCTGGATCGCGACGATCGCGCTCGGCCCCTGCCCGGCGAGCACGGTCTCGGCGGCGACCTGCATGTCCGGGCGCAGCGTCGTGCTCAGGGGCACGCCGTCCACGGGCTCGACCGAGAACACCTCGGTCGGCTCCGCGTCCGCGTCCGCCTCGCCCGGCACGACCTCGATCGACAGGCCCGGCGCTCCGCGCAGCTGCTCGTCGTACTGCCGCTGGAGGCCCGAGATGCCGACCTGGTCGCCCGCGGCGACCGCGCCCTCGGACTCCTCGACGATCTCCGCCGTCGCGTCGCCCACGCGCCCGAGCAGGGGGCGCGCGAACTCGCGCGTCGGGGCGAGGGGGATCGCGTCGTCGATCACCGCGACGCCCTCGATGCCGCGCGCCGCGTCGACGTCGACGCCCGCGGTGTCCTCCGTGCGGACGGTGATGGCCTCGACGAACGCCTTCTCGCCGGCGCCCGCGACCCGCTGCGCGTACTCCTCCGGGTCCAGGCCGACGACGCCCGCGAGCGCCCGGGCCGCGCCGTCCCACTGGGCCGAGCCCACGCGCGTCTTGTCGACGCCGATCCGGAAGACGGGACGGTCCTGGACGATGGGGACGCCGTCGGCGCCGAGGATGCCCGCCCGGACCGCCGGCACACGGCTCACCGCGAGCCGGCCGCCCTGGCCGAGCTCGGGGACGAGGACGTCCGGCTCCCACACGACGTCCCAGGCGCCCGGGCCGTCCTCGCCCTCCGCCGGCTCCGCGAACGTGAGCTCGGCCGTGGTGGTGTACTCCCAGGCCTGGTCGCCCCCGACCTCCCAGCGGTAGGCGAGCGTCGCCGTCGCGCGGTCGCCCGCGTCGTCGCCCTCCTCGTCGACGTCCACCGACTCCACCTCGACCGTGCGCTCGTACGGCGCGAGCGGCTCGAGCACCGCCTCCAGGTGCCCCTGGACGTCCTTCGCGGCGCCGTTGCGGAACTCCAGCGCGCTCACGTCTCCCGCCGCGATGGCGTCGGCGAGCGCGGCCGCGGCGTCGGACGCCTCCGGGCGCTCGGGGGTGCACGCCGCGAGGGGCAGGGCGAGGACGGGGACGAGCGCCGCGGCCGTCGTCCAGCGGGCGGTCCTCCCGCGCCACCGGCCGTGCGTGCCGGACCGACCGTGGTCGTGCGCGACGCTGCTCACTCGTTGCTCCCCTGCTCCGTGCCGTTCGGGACGAGACGGACGCTACCCGACGGCACCGACGTGCCCGGCACCGACGGCCGGACCGGCCCGGTTCGTCCGCCGCTTCTTCACCTCCCGCGTCCCGCGGAGCCGCACCACGGCTCCCCTCCTCCGCTCGCGCGCCCCGGTCCGCGGCAGGTGCGCAGAGGTGGGCGCGGGTGCTCGCCACGATCCCGGGGTGATCCTGCGCCTTTCCTGAGGAACCGGTGCGCCAGAGTTGAGGAGGACTCCGTACTTTTCGAGTCATGAGCCTCCACACCCCCGAGACGACCCCCGCCCCGCGCCGCGACAAGCGCCGCGCCTTCGCCGCGTTCGGGCTCGCAGCCCTCGCCGTCGGCGGCATCGGAGCGGCGCTCACCAGCGCCGCCTGGACCGACAACGCGTTCTTCACGGCGCCCGCGACGGCCGCGACCTTCGACCTCCAGGGGTCGCTGGACGGGACCACCTGGAAGGACTCGGCCGACCCGGACGCGATCGAGCTCGTCGTGCCGTCCGACGCCCTGGCCGACCTCCTGCCCGGCCAGACCCGCACGATCGACCTGTGGGTGCGCAACGAGAGCTCGGTCCGCGCCACGCTCACGTCCAGCGTCCGCTTCGCGTCGGGCTCGACCTTCACCACGAACCCCTCCGCGTCCGTCTCCGGTCTCGCCACGACCCTCGACGCCGCCGGCGGCACCTCCAGCGACCAGTTCCGGCTCACCGTCACGGCGCCGAGCGACTGGGCGCCGTCGAACCAGGGGGCCACCGGGACGCTCGTCGTCACGGTCTCCGCCACCGCGACGGCCTGACCCGGCGTCGTCGGACCCAGGAGGAGGAGAACCACCGATGCAGGTACTGCGGCGCGGCGCCGTCCTCGTCCTGTGGGTCCTCGCCGCCTTCGGGCTGGTGTGCGGGGCGGTGTGGGGCGCGACCGCGGTCGGCCTCATCAAGCCCCTCGTCGTGATCTCCGGCTCGATGGAGCCGGGGATCATGACGGGCGACCTCCTGGTCGCCCGGCCCGTCCCGGCGGCCGACGTGGCCGTCGGGGACGTGGTCAGCCTGCCGAGCGCGCTGACCGACGACCTCGTGACCCACCGGGTCGAGGCCGTCGAGCAGACGGGCGACGACCGCTACACGGTCAGCATGAAGGGCGACAACAACGCCTTCGCGGACGCCCTGGACTACACCGTCTCGGGCGACGTCTGGAAGCCCGCGGTCCAGCTCGCCGGCTGGGGCACCGCGATCGTGCGCCTGACGACGCCCGCCGTGGCGGTCCCCCTCCTCGTCGGACTGCTCGGCCTGCTCGGCCTCACCCTGCTCGTCCCGCCCGCACCGCGGCGGGAGCCGGTCCGCCGATGACCGGCCGGAGGACCGGCGGGCCGGCCGGGCAGCCGGCCGGGCGCCGCACGGTGAGCCTGCTCCTGGCGGTCCTGGCCCTCGTGACGGCGTCGTGGTGGGGGGTCGCGCACGCGGCCGTCGAGCCCACGACGGCCGCGTGGACGGACCAGGCCCGGGCCGCCGCGCCCGTCTCCGCCGGCCGGTGGCAGACGACGACGGCCGGCACGTGCGTCGCGCGCGGCGAGGGACGCACCGTCCTCTCCGGCTGCACGGTCCGCGGGATCTCGTTCGAGACGTGGGGCGAGCCGGGGAGCCAGGTCCGCAACTACTACGTGGCCTTCGCGGTGCCCGCGGGCACGCGGTCGGTGTCCTTCGACGTCGACCTCCGCGCCGCGACCGGGCAGGACACCTCGTGGGAGTGGAGCGGCGCCCACGTCGTCGCCGGGGGCCAGTTCACCCCGCAGCAGGGCTGGACGTGCTCCGACCTGCCGCGCGTGCGCGGGGACGGCGCCGACTGGCAGAGCCCGATCTACTTCCAGGTCGCCGAGCAGGGCGGCGCAGGCGCGTCGGCCTGCCCGTGACGGGCACCCGCCTGGGGAGGACGTCAGTCCGGCACGACCGGGCTGATCACGTACCAGAGGCGCACGGACTCGTCACCGCCCGGCCCCGGCTCGTGGCTGATCTGCACCGACGTCTCGACGTCGCCGTTCGACCCGTTGATGCCGGTACGGGCCCGCGTCCCGCCCGCGCGCGACGCGTCGAGCGACGCGGGCAGGTCGTCGAGCCAGCGGTCGACCTGCGACCGGGGGAACCCCAGCACCTGCGCGTCGGCGACGAGCTGGTCGTGCACGGCCTGCCCGCCGGAGAGCGTGCGGAACACGTTGATCGCGCTCACGTACCCGCGCCGGGGCTGGATCGTCAGCTCCTCGGCCGTCGTGGTCCACGTGCCGTCGGGGAGCGTCAGCTCGACCTCGGCCGCGCCGTCCGGCACCTGCACGACGGCCATCGACTCGCCCAGCCCGACGGACTCCGCGGTGATCGGCCTGCTCACGTCCCAGCGCACGGTCTCGCCCCTCTCGATGTCGTCGATCGTCGTCGTGCCCGTCGTGCTCCCGCCGCCCTCGACGTCCCCGCCGCCCGGGGCGGTCGTCCCGCCCGGTCCGGTGGCCGCGTCGTCCGGGTCGCCGAACGTGACCGTGCACCCCGTCAGCACGAGAGACCCGGCGAGCGCGCCCGCGAGCAGGACCGCGACGCCGCGCCTCCGCGGCGACCCGGGCGCGCGACGGAACCCTCGGCTCACTGGTCCACGTCCACGTCCCACTCGGTCAGTCTGTCAAGGATGCGCCCGATGCGGGCGGGGTTCGTGAGCCGGTAGTCGGCGATCCGGTCGGAGACGTCGGTGCCGATGATCTGCGCCGCCTGGTCCGGGTGCTGCGTGACGAGCTGCTGGTAGGCGGGCAGCGTGTCGTTCGAGATGTACTCCCAGCGGGTCGCCTGGTCGGCGATGTTGCCGCCCGGCAGCGGCGTCTGGACCGTCACGGTGCCCTGGACGGGGTTGTCGAACGTGATGCCCGTGAACGGGATCCCGAGGTGCTCCGGCCCGGGCGTCTCGACGTTCACCGTGAAGGGGTCGTGCTGCGCGTACGTGCCCGCGCCGGGGATGGACGGCTCGCCGACGAGCGTCATGAGGTACGTGAACGCCTCGCCCGTGACCGGGTGGTCGCGCATGGTCTGCCAGTCGTCCGCGATGACCTGGTTCTGCTCGCGCCACAGGAGTGCGGTGTTGCCGTCCGCGAGCGCCTGCGCGTCGCCCGCGCGGCCGGCCTCGACGTCCGCCCACGCCTGGTACGCGGGCCCGTCGATGACACCGGCCTCGAGCAGCCGCTCCATCTCCTCCAGCCCGCCGTTCAGGTACGCCTCGTGCATGACGGCCTGGTCCACGAAGATCTCGCGCTGCATCGACAGGAACTGGTTCTCGTAGAAGCCGAGCTCGGCGTCCGACATGGTCGCGATCGCCTCGAGCGCCGCCCGGTCGACACCGGGCGGCAGCGCCCGGGCGCCGCTCGCGACGCCCTGCGCGAGCTGCCGCATCATGTCGAGGTCGAAGAACCCCGCGGCGAACGACGGACCGATCATCGCGGCCATGCCGGCCCACTGCATCCACGGGTTGTCCAGGTAGAGCTCGCCGTAGTACGTGTAGACGTCCTCGATGATCTCGCGGTTGGCCGACGCCCCCGCGGACGGGTCCCAGTCGGCGAAGTCGAACCCCGCCTCGCCTGCCGCGACGCGCGTCCAGTGCGTGACGGCGAGCTCCGCGAAGCCCGGGGAGTCGGGGTCGACGCCGAGGCGCACCATCTGGTCGTAGAGCGCCGCGACCTGCGCGTCCGTCGCGTTCTCGAGCCACGCGGCGCGCTCGTCCGCGTCCATCGCGGCGTACTCGCCCGGCGTCGGGGTGGGGACGGCCTGCTGCGGTCCGCCCGGACCCGACGAGGACGGACCGCCCGGGCCGGCGAGGGCGCCGCCGTCGGCGCTCGCGGACTCCTGCTGGTCGGCGTCCGTGGCGAGGCGGTCTGCCGCGGCGTCGAGGAGGCTCGCGGTGCCGGTGAGCGAGGGGCCGAGCGTGGTGGCCCACTCGCTGCGGAACTGCGCGGCGTCGGGCCCGTCCCACCGGGTCGCGGCGTCGACGACGGCCGCGACCTGCGCGCGGTGGGTCCGCAGCGCGTCGGCGCCGGAGCGCAGACCCGACGCGAGCGCGCGCAGCGCACGGACGTCGGCGCCCCACATCCCGCTCATGCCGTCCCCTCCCGCCCCTGCGCGTCCCCTCACGCGCACGCGTCGACACCTTCGTCCCCGACGGTCGCACGCCGACGGTACGCGGCCGGGTCCGCCGCCGCGATGGGGACAACTGCCCATGCGCGCGGGAGGCGGCAGTGCGGCCGCGCGCCTCAGCTCAGGCGGCGCTCGAGCCGGACCACCACCGTGTCGCCGACATCCTTGCCGAGACGCTTGCGCACGCCCGCGTTGAGCGACAGCATCAGCCCGCCCGACCCGGTCGGCATGAGCCCGACGTCGCGCAGCGCGACGTCGTCGACGGTCGCGTCCACGCGGACCGAGCGCAACGACCCGAAGAGCTCGCGCGCCCCGGGCACCTCGACGCAGGGCCACGTGTCGCCCTTGACGTCGACGCCGACGGGCGCGGTGAACGTGTGGTCGAGGGTGACGGGCTCGAACGGCATGGCGGTGCTCCGGTGGGTCGTGCGGTCGTGGTCGGGAGTCTGACCGGTCGACGGCCGAGAACTCGTCGGTCGTCGTGGGGCCGAGATTCACGCGCCCCGCACGCACGCGCCCATGCGCTCGACCGCCTCCGTGAGCACGTCGACGCCCGTCGCGAGGTTGAGGCGCACGTGCCCCTGCCCGCCGGCGCCGAACCGGCGCCCGTCCTCCAGCGCGACGCGCGCGCGGTCGAGGAACCACCCCCGGGGGTCCGCGCCCGCCGGGCCGGGGAGCCCGCGCGCGTCGAGCCACGCGAGGTACGTCGCCTCGCCGGGCCGGTAGCGCACCGCGGGCAGGTGCTCCGCGAGCAGGTCGGCGAGGAGCCACGCGTTGCGCTCGACGCCGGCGAGGACGTCGTCGAGCCACGCCTCGCCGTGGTCGAGCGCCGCGACGTGCGCGAGCACCGACACGTGCTGGACGCCGTGGCTCGCCTCCTCGGGGATGCGCCGCAGGTCGTCGGCGGCTTCCGGGCCGGCGACGGCCGCCGCGGCCTTGAGGCCGGGCAGGTTCCACGCCTTCGACGCGGAGACGATCGCGACGGCCGAGCCCGCGCCGGGGACGGTGAGGAGCGGCGTGTGGGTCGTCGCCGGGCGCCCGTCGAGACCGGGCCGCGTGAGGGGCGCGTGGATCTCGTCCGCCACGACGCGCACCCCGTACCGTTCGGCGAGCGCCAGCCCGGCCGCCAGCTCCGCGCGCGTGTGCGCGGTCCCCGTCGGGTTCTGCGGGTTGCACACGAGCCAGACGGCGCGGCGCCCGCTCCCGGGCCCGTCGCCGTTCGCGGCGACGCCGGTCGCGTCGGCGAACGCCCGCTCCAGCGTGTCGAGGTCGAGCCGCCCGCCGGCGCCGAGCGGCGCGTCGACGACGCGGCGCCCCTCGTTCGCGGTGAAGCCGTAGAACGGCGGGTACACGGGCGGGTTGACGACGACCGCGTCGCCCGGGGACGTGAGGACGCGCAGCACCTCGACGATCGCGACCATGACGTCGGGCAGCGTGCGCGACGTCGCCGCGTCGAGGGTCCAGCCCCAGCGGCGCTCCGCGAAGCGCGCGTACGCCTCGCCGTAGGTGGTGCCGACGTCGTACCCGGTGTCGCCGGAGCGCAGGGCGGCCGTCACCGCCTCGACGACCGCGTCGCACGGTGCGACGTCCATCTCGGCGACGAACAGCGGCAGCACGTCGGGCGCGAAGGTGCGCCACTTCACCGACGTCCGACGGCGCAGCTCGTCGAGCGTGAGGACGTCCAACGGTGTGCGCATGGTGCCTCTCCTTCGGTGCGGCCGGCGACCGCCCGGCGGCAGGCCGGCGGGGCTGCTCCCGGACGGCCGGCTCGGCCCACCCTAGGCGGGCTCGGGCTCCGTCGCCGCGGGCGCGCCCTCCTCGGCCGCGGCGTTCGCGGGGCTCGTCGCGAGCACGACGCACCCGCCGACGGCGGCCAGCGTCGCCAGGACGGCGGGCACCGCCCAGCCCGACCGCACGACGTCGCCGAGCACGGCGAGACCGACGATCCCCGGCGCGAGCACCTCGATCACGGAGACCGTCGCCGCCACCGTCCCGACGGCGCCGCGCTCCAGGGCGCGCAGGTACGCGAGCGCGCCCGCGACGCCGCCGAGCACGATCGCGAGGGCGAGCGGCTGGAGCACGGTGTCGAGCAGGTCGCCGGACGCGTGCGCGCCGCGCGCCGCCACCGCGGCGACCGAGTAGCCGAGGCCGCCGAGGACGGCGAGCAGCACGGGGTGCCCGCGCCGGTACGCGACGGCGGTGCCGACCGCCACGACCGCCGCGGCGACGTTGACCCAGGTCGTGAACCCGGCCGGCGGGTGCGTCGCGGGCTGCTCCCCCGCCGCGAGCGCCAGCACCACGAGCCCCGCCACGACGACGCCGATCATCACGAGGTCCGTGCGGCGCAGCGTCGCGCCGAGCACCAGACGGGCGAGCAGCACGACGGCGACGAGCGACGCCGCGACGACGGCCTGGACCACGAACAGCGGCAGGTGGTCGAGGGCGAGGAGGGAGAGGAGCCACGCGACGCCGTCGACCACGAGCCCGCCGACGACGAGCGGCTGGGCCACGGCCGCGAGGCCGTGGGCGCGACGCGTGGCGACGGCCTGCATGATCGTGCTCACCGCGTACAGGAGGCTCGCGGCCACGGCGGCGAGCAGCGCGAGGATCACGAGGCGTCCCCGGGACCGTGGCCCGCCGCGGGCGTGACGCGGGCCGCGCTCACGGGCGCGCTGGGCCGGTCGGTCGGGGCGGGCACGTTCCGATCATCCGCCACGGCGACGCGCACCGCGCGGGCGGGACCTCGGACCTCCGGACGTCCGGGCGAGGCGGTCAGGCGCCGCCGCGGGCGGCTGCGGCGGTCAGGCCTCGTCGCGCGCGGGTGCCGCGTCCCGGCGGCCGCGCGCGTGGGCGGGGCGCTCGTCGTCGTGCACCCAGCGCCAGACGCGCGTCACGACGAACCACACGACCGCTGCCGCGACGACCGCGATGACCACCTTCTGCAGGACGCCCGCGTACTCCTCGACGACGTGCCACTGCTCGCCGAGCGCGTACCCGGCGTAGACGAAGATCGTGTTCCACACCGCGCTGCCCGCGGTGGTGAGCGCGGTGAACTTCCACAGGGGCATGCGCTCGACGCCCGCGGGGATCGAGATGAGGCTGCGGAAGATCGGGATGAAGCGGCCGAAGAACACCGTCGCGCTGCCGTGCCGCAGGAAGAACTGCTCGGTGCGGTCGACGTCCTCGACCTTGACGAGCGGGAGGCGCTCCGCGATCCAGCGCGTGCGCTCGCGCCCGATGATCGCGCCCACCGCGTAGAGCGCGAGGGCGCCGACGACGGACCCCGCCGTCGTCCACAGGATCGCCTCGACGAGCCCGAAGCTGCCCTGGCTCGCCGTGAAGCCCGCGAGCGGCAGGATGATCTCGCTCGGCAGGGGCGGGAAGAGGTTCTCGAGCGCGATGGCGATCGCGGCCCCGACCGGGCCCAGCGTCTCCATGAGGTCGACCGCCCAGCCGGCGACGCCGTCGAGGGCGGGCTCCGCCGTCGTGGCGGCGGGCACGGCGGCCGTCAGGGCGGCGGAGAGTCCGGAGGGCATGGGTCACGAGCCTAGGTGAGCGGTCCGTGGCGCGAGCGCCGATGCGGCCCGGAGGGTGTGGAGGTCTCGTGCGGAGGCGCGGGACGCGCGGGGAGGCCGGCCGGATCAGCCGCGGACGAGCTCGTCCAGGCGACGGATCGGGTCCCAGGCGCCCGACTCGCTGTTCGACAGCACGACCACCGTCACGCCCGGCGCCCCCGCCGGCGGGAGCGCGTCGGCGCCGTCCAGCGCGTCCGCCGCGTCCGGGTAGTGGCGCAGGATCGCGCTCGCCCCCGTGTTGATGCCGTCCTTGTAGACCGAGCGCACGGACCCGTCCCCCAGCAGCTCGAACTCGAGCCCGAAGCCGTAGTGCACGCTCGGGGCGGGCTCGGCCCCGTCCGTGTCGTCCGCGCCGTCGTCGTGCAGCACCTGCGGGGTGAGGAACGCGCGCGTCAGGTCGGGCGGCAGGAGCTCGCCGGCACGCAGCGCCGTCCAGAACCGGGCGAGGTCGCGCGCCGTGGCGTGCGCGCCGCCGTCGGGCGAGCCGACGGGCGGGTAGGAGTAGACGTTCTGCCGCCACCCGGTGACGGGGCCCTCGTCGTCCGGTCCCTCGTGCACGGGCTCCCAGCCCTCCGCGACGTCCGGCTCGGCCTCGTCCATGCGGAAGAACCCGGAGCGGTCCATGCCCGCCCGCGCGAGCACGTGCTCGCGGACGTGCTCGCGGTACGGGGTCCCGGTGACGGACTCCAGCGCGAGGCCCGCGAGGACGTAGCCGACGTTGCAGTATCGGCACCCCTCGCCGGGCGCGAAGTTCGGCTCCTTGTGGACGAACCCGGGTAGGAAGTCCGCCGTGCGCGTCACGGAGTAGCTCGGCCGGTCGACCCACAGCTCCTCGTACGACTCCCCCGCCTCCTCGTCGGCGTCGTCCGCGATGCCCGACGTGTGGGTCAGCAGGTGCCGGATCGTCACCTCGGGCGGGATCGTCGTGCCCGCGAGGTCCACGTGGTCGTGGACGCGGTCGTCGAGCCCGAGGCGGCCGTCGCCCACGAGCTGGAGCACCGCGACGGCGGTGAACAGCTTGGTGACGGACGCGACGTCGAACCGCGTGCTCGTGCGGACCGGGACGCCCCAGCGGCGCGACGCGACGCCGTAGGCGCGTTCGAGGAGCACCTCGCCGTGGCGTTCGACCCGCACGACGCCGGAGAAGTCGTCGGCGTCCGCGGCGGAGCGCAGGTGCGTGTCGAGGGTGGTGAGAGCGGCGTCGTCGAGCGCGGTCATGGCCCCGACCGTAGGCGGGCCGGGGTGCTCCCGGCCAGGGGATTGTTCCGGAGAGCCGCACGTCGTCACGGGTGGGAGCGCTGTCACGGTACGGTCGCCGCATGGCGACCTCGACGACGACCCCCGCGCTCGGCGTGATCCTCCCGCGCGAGCTCCCCGCCGACCTCATCGTGCCGTTCGCGCGTCGTGCCGAGGAGGTCGGGCTCGACGAGCTGTGGGTCGTCGAGGACCTCACGTTCCACGGCGGGATCGCGCAGGCCGCGACGGTCCTCGCCGCGACGGAGCGCCTCACCGTCGGCATCGGGATCCTGCCCGCCGCGACGCGCGCGCCGTCGACCGCCGCGATGGAGGCCGGCACGCTCGCCGCTTTGCACCCCGGCCGCCTGCACCTCGGGCTCGGGCACGGCATGCCCGCGTGGATGCGGCAGATCGGCGTGTGGCCCGCGAGCCCGCTCGCGATGCTCGAGGAGACCACCGCGACCGTGCGCGCGCTGCTGCACGGCGAGCGCGTCAGCGTCGCGGGCCGCTACGTGTCCGTCGACGACGTCGCGCTCCACGCCCCGCCCGCCGCGCCGCCGCCCGTGCTCGCGGGCGTGCGCGGCCCGCGGTCGCTCGAGGTCTCCGGCCGCGTCGCGGACGGGACCATCCTCGACATGCCCGTGACCCCCGAGTACCTCGCCGTCGCGCGCGCCGCGATCGACGCCGGGCGCGCGAGCGCCGGCGACGCGGCCCCGCCCGCGCACCGGGTCGTCGCCTTCTCCGTCGGCGCCGTGCACGACGACGTCGCGACCGCCCGCGCGATCGTCCGGCCCTACCTCGCGGTGCTCGGCGAGGCCGACTGGTCCGCCCAGATCGACCCGCTGCCCTTCGCCGACGACTTCCGCGCCCTGCGCGACGCGAGCGCCACCCCCGACGACTTCGCCGCCGCGATGCCCGACGCGTGGGTCGACGCGCTCGCCGTCGTCGGGGCGCCCGAGACCTTCCGCGCGCGGCTCGTCGAGCTCGGCGCGGGCGGGGTGTCGAGCGTCGTCCTCGTCGCCACGACGGCCGACCCCGCCCGGCCGGACGACCCGTTCAGCGCGCTCGACGCGCTCGCGGCGGTGACCCGCCCCGCCGCCTGACGGGAACCGTCGACCTGCGAGACCGCGCCGGAGAGCCGACCATGGGCAGGTGAGCGAGCACGCACCCACCTACACCGAGACGTGGCCCCTGCTGAGCCCGGGAGACCGCCGTCGGCTCGAGGAGCTCGACGACCTCGAGACCGACATCCTCCGCCAGCTCTCCGAGGCGTTCGCCGACGAGGTGGACGCCCCCACCCTCGGCGAGCTCCAGGTCGAGCGGCTGCGGGTCTACCGCGACGCGCAGGCCCGCGCGCAACGGCAGCGGACACGCGCCTGACCGCCCCATGAGCGCCCCGGGGCCGCGCGCGTCCCTCGTCGACACCGTGCTCGGCGCGGCGCGCGAGGGCACGTCGGTCGTGGTCTCCGGGCTCCCGGGCTCCGGCCGGTCCACGCTCCTCGCGCGCGTCCGGGCCGCCGTCCTCGACGACGACCGGCACGCGCTGTCCCTCGCAGGCGTCGGCGCCGGTGCCCCGCGTCCGCTCGAGTCGCTCGTCCTCGCCGGGGTGCTCGACGCCGCGCCCGGCCAGCCCGTGTCGCTCGGGCGCGCGGTCGACGCCGTCGAGCGGGCGCTCGGCACCGGGCCGGCGGTCCTCCTCGTGGACGACGCCGACGCGCTCGACGACACGTCCGCCGCGGTCCTCGGGGCGGTCTCGGCGCGCCAGGACGCCACCGTCGTGCTGAGCCAGCGCCCGCCCTACCCTGCGGCCCCGGTCGAGACCGTGCTCGGCGGCCGGCCCACGACCACGCTGCCGATGCCGCCCCTCGCCTTCGAGGAGATGCACGCCACCGCGAGCGCGCTCCTCGGCGGCGACCTCGACGCCGGTGTCGCCGGTCGCCTGTACGGCCTGTCCGGCGGCCTGCCCGGCCTGGTCCGGTCCGTCGCTGCCGAGGCCCGGCGCGCCGGGCGCCTCGTCGAGGAGTCGGGGACCTGGGTCGCGCGCCGCGACCTGGTGACCTCGGCGCTCGCCGGCGACGTCGGCCGCCTGATCAGCGGGCTGTCGCCCGACGAGGTGGACGGCGTCTGGGCGCTCGCGGCGACCGGTGCCGCGGAGCTCGCGACGGTGCACCGGTTCCTGCCCTGGCCCGTGCTCGTCGCGCTCGACGACCACGGTCTGGTCCGCTTCGTCGAGGCGGAGGGGCGCACGACGGTGACGCTCTACCCGCCGCTCGTCGGGGATCTCCTGCGCCAGTCGGGGGGCGCGCGGGCGCTGCGCGCGGCGGAGCAGGTCGCCGACGCGCTGGGCAGCGGCCGGGCGGACGAGTGGGACCCGCTCGCGCGCACCGTCGACGCCGTCGTCCCGACCGGCTGGGCGTCGTCGCGCGAGTCCGCGGCCATCCTCGGCCGGGCACTGCGCCGGCACGCCGCGGCCCAGCTGCTCGCGAGCCGGGACGCGTGGGAGCGCACCCCGACCACGCGGAACACCGTGCGGTATCTCGAGGCGCTCGTCAACGACGACGCGGCGCGGGACGTGGTCGGCGCGTCCTCGCGCGCGCCCACGACCTCGTCCCCGAGGAGCCCGGCCGCGGGAGCTTCCTCGTCGCGTGGGAGGCCGTCTACCGCGCCGTCGTGCGGCACGAGCGCGACGCGGCCCTCGCGCTGCTGGAGCCGACCGGGACCACGGAGGCCGACGACGCCGTCCTGGGTGCGGTCGCCCAGCACGTCCTGCTCGCCGTCGGCGACGTCGAGGGCACGGGGCCGTCCGCCGCGCCCCCGCCCCCGCTCCCCCGTCCCGCGGCCGACGAGAGCGCGGAGCCGCCGTCGACGGCGTCGCTGCTCGTCGGGCCCGGCGACGTGGTGGGGCTCGTCCGTGCCGAGGTCCTGCTCGCCCGGGGGCGGTGCGACGACGCGTCCGAGGCGCTCGACGACCTCGTCGTGCCGCAGGCCGCCGACCGCCAGGACGGCGCCTCGTGGCGCTCGTTCACGCTCCTGTGCGCCGGGGACGTCGAGGCGGCCGTCGAGCGCTCGCGCCGCCTCCTGGACCAGGCGCGGGACCGCTTCGCGGTCTGGGAGATCGAGCCCCACGGCTACGTGATCGCCCTCGGCCTCTACCTCCAGGGCCGGTTCACGACCCTGCGCGAGCACCTGACGAGCGTCTTCGCCGCCGGCGCGCACGCGCCCCTGCGCCCGAGCACGCGCGCGGGCCTGCGCTGCCTCGGCGCCGAGCTCTCGCTCCGCGAGGGGAACGTCACGAGCGCGCGCTCGCTCGCGCACCAGCTCGACGCGCTGCAGCTCCTCGCGGCGTCCACCCCGCTGGCCCGGCCGCACCCGCTCGCCGCGGAGCTCGCGCTCGCGACCGGCCAGGCCGGGCCCGAGGCCGCGACGCGCGCGGCGTGGGAGCTCGTCGAAGCGATGGACCGCCGCGGGTACGTCCTCGCCGCCCTCTTCGACGCGGCCTGGCTCGTGACCCTCTGGCCCGACGCGCGCCGCGCCCGGCAGGTCGCGGAGCACGCGGCCGCCGCGCAGGGCGCCCTCCTGCCCGCCCTCGGCCGCTATGTCGTCGCCGCCGCCGACCGCTCGCCCGAGGCGCTCCTCGCAGCCGCCGACGACCTGCGCGCTCGCGGCCTCGTGCTGCACGGCACCCAGGCCCACGCGACCGCCGTCCGGCTGCTGCGCGAGGACGGTCGCACCGCCCTCGCCACCGACGAGGCCCACCGGCTCCACGCTCTCGTGGCGGCCGCGGGCGAGGAGCTGGACCTCCTCGTGCCGCCCGTCGCGCCCGTCGACACCCTGAGCCCGCGCGAGCGCGAGGTCGCCCGGCTCGTCGCGCGCGGGCTGAGCAACAAGGACGTCGCGCGCGAGCTCGTGCTCAGCGACCGCACCGTCGACAACCACGTCTACCGGATCTTCCGGAAGCTGGGCATCACGTCGCGCGACCAGCTCCCGTCCGTGCTCTGACGCTCGTCGTCGTCCCGCCGGCGCCGCATCAGTAGCGCCAGGCGCGCATGTCCTCCTGGTAGGTGCGCTGGACGGTCGGGGACAGCAGGGTCGACGGCGGCAGCTCGCGGGGCGGGTTGTCGGCCGGGAGGCGCGTGGTCGCCGCGAGGGACGTGGCGTCGTGGAAGCGCAGCCCGTCCGGGAGGGGCGTGCGCGCGAAGGGGCCCGGCACCGCGTCGGCCGGTCCGCCCGGGAGCGAGAGCGCGAAGCCCCACTCCCCGAAGGAGGGGACGTTGACGGTCAGCGGCACGACGGTGCGCCCGGGCGCCGCAGAGCGGACCGTCGAGACCACCTGCCAGAACGCGTCGGGCGTGAAGTACGACGACGTCGCCTGCGTCGCGAACGCGCCGCCGGGCCGCAGGTGCGCGGCGACCATGCCGTAGAACTCCTGCGAGTAGAGCTTGGCGACGCGCTCGGAGGAGGGGTCGACGAGGTCGACGAGCACGACGTCGAACGTCTGCGCCGTGTCCTCGACCCAGCGGAACGCGTCGGCGTTGACGACCGTGACGCGCGGGTCGTCAAGCGCGTGGTCGTTCACGGCGGTGAGGAGCCGGTTCTCGCGGGCGAGATCCGTGACGGCGGGGTCGAGGTCGACGAGCGTGACCTCCTGGACCGAGCCGTAGCGCAGGACCTCGCGCGCGAGGAGACCGTCGCCCCCGCCGAGGATCGCGACGGACGCGGGCGCCGCGACGGACGTCATCGCCGCGTGCGCGAGCGTCTCGTGGTACCGCGCCTCGTCGACGGAGGAGAACTGCAGCTGGTTGTCGAGGTAGAGGCGCGTGTCGCCCCGGTACTCCGTGACGACGACCTGCTGGTAGGCGCTGCGCTCCTGCGCGACGACCGGGTCCTGGTACATCCCCGCGCTGATGCGCGCCTCGAGCCACGACGACGCCGCGAACCCGGCGAGGAGCACGACGAGCGTGACGCCCGCGAGCACCGACCACCGCGGCGGGTGGCCCATGCGCGCGAGCATGAACCCCGCGACGGCGACGTTGAGCACCGCGACCGCGAACGCCGTGCGCACGAGGCCGAGGTACGGGAGCAGCAGGAACGGGAACAGCAGGGAGGCGGCGAGCGCCCCGAAGTAGTCGAGCGCGAGCACCTTCGACAGCAGGGAGACGGAGCCCTCGCTCCCCCGTTCCTTGAGCACCGCGACGAGGAGCGGGATCTCGACGCCGATCGCCGTCCCGATCGCGAGCGACAGCACGACGAACACGACCCACGCGAGCTCGGTGGCGGCGTACGCCCAGAAAAGCGCGAGCACCGAGGTCCCGCCGAGGAGCGAGAGCACGAGCTCGTTGCGCACGAAGCTCAGCCCCGCCGTGCGCTGCAGGCGCGGCGCGAGGAGCGAGCCGAGGCCCATGCCGAACAGCGTCAGCCCGGTCGCGACGGAGAACGCGACGACCGAGTCGCCGAACAGGTACGACGCCGCGGTCCCGAGGATGAGCTCGTAGACGAGCCCGCCCACGGCCACGAGGAGCGCGGCGGCGAACACCGTCGGCCGGTCGAGGTGGCGCGCTCCCGACCGCCCGGCGGACGGGCCGGGGTCCGCCGCCACGTCGCCCCCGGGCGGGCCTCCGGGCGGGACCTCCTGCTGGTCGAGCACGGTCAGGAGCTGATCGTCCCCGCGATGATGAGGCCGATCGCCACCGCGAGGCCCGCGATCATCACGCCGAACGCGACGTTGTGCTCGTCGACGAGCTCGCGGTGCAGGTTGAGCCGGAACACCTTGTTCGCGACCACGAGCGTGACGAGCAGCAGGACGATGCCGAGCACCGAGTAGAGGACGGTCGAGAAGAAGGACCAGAGGAACGCCAGCGGGGCGGCGGCAGAGATCACGGGGTCTCCCGGGTTCGGGTCGTGGGACGGGCGGACGGGTGCAGGGGTTCGGGGGCGGGACGACCGGGCGCGGGGCGGGTCACTTGCCGAGCCCTCCGCCGCCCCCGCCGTAGACGGTGCGCCGCACGCACGTGCCGTCGTCGGTCGTGCCGACCTGGCCGGTGGTGGGCGACGTCGTGACGACGGAGCGGGGCGTGCACGACGCGCTGCCCGAGGCGGCGCGAGCCGCGCACGACCCGAGACCGAGCAGCACGACCGCCGCGACCGCGAAGGCGACGAACCGCCCGCCGGGGACCGTGCGCGGCGCGACGCGGCGGCCGAACAGGCGCTTCTGCTCGGCGCTGTCGAGACGGCGCCCGTGGTAGACGGACGTGACGGGGCCGAGCGGTCCGGTCGTGCGCTCGATCGACACGATCGCCCCGTGGGCCGAGAGGTCGACGTACTCGACCTCCTGCCCGACGGCGAACGGCTCGGCGAACTGCCCCTCGACGTGCTCGACGCGCCCCGTCCCGTGCTCGCGCACCGTGAGCGTGTGCTGCCGCCCCTCGAGAGTCAGCCCGAGGGTCCGGCCGGTCCGCAGGCCCGAGAGGTCGACGACGGGCGGCCACGGCTCCGTCGGTCGCAGGAGCGTCACGTCGCGCGTGTCGTGGTCGTACTCGACCCAGACGTCGGAGCCGTCGTGGGCGAGGAGCTGCCACTCCTCCCACGTGAACGTGGAGCCGCCGTGCACGGTCGAGAGCACGGCGACGGCGCGCGGCGTCGCGCGCTGCGGCGGGGCGCCCACGAGGTCCTCGCCGACGCGCATCGCGAGCCGCGGGCGGGGCGTCCGGCTCACGCGAGGCTCCGCACGGCGACCTCGGTGGCGCCGAGCTCCTCGGCGAGGAGCGCGCGCACGTCGTCCGTGAACGTGGCCGACGCCGGGGCGCGGCACGTCGTGAGGGTCACGTAGGCGGTGCCGTCCTCAGGCCAGGTGTGCACGGCGAGGTGCGACTCCGCGAGCAGCAGCACGACGCTCGTGCCCTGCGGCTCGAAGCGGTGGGACACCTCCCCCAGCGGCGTCATCCCGGCCTCGCGGACGATCGCGTCGAGGCAGCGGCGGACGGTCGGCTCGTCGTCGAGCAGCGCCGGGTCCGCGCCCGTCACGTCGAACACGTGGACGAGGTTGCGCTGCACGTCCACGCCCCTGTCGATGTCGGTCCTGTCGGCCGGCGCGGGCGAGCGCCCGCGGTCCGGTGGCCGCCGTCGGGCCGCGCACACCCTAGCCGACCTGCGGCGTCGGCCGACGGGCGGACCCGCCGCGCGAGACCGGCCGTCCGCCCGCACGGGCGGACGCCGTCCAGGGGGCGGGCGACGGCCGTTCGCCTACGATGCGCGGATGGATGCCAAGTGGTTCGTCGACGCCACGGCGCAGTGCGCCGTGGGTCGGCAGGCGCGCGAGGTCGCGTGGGAGCGGACGCCGCTGGGCCCGCCCGGCGAGTGGCCCGAGGCGCTGCGGCACGCCGTCCACCTGTGCTTCTCGACGCAGTTCCCCGTGATGCTGGTGTGGGGGTCCGACCTCACGCTGATCTACAACGACGGCTACGAGGAGATGCTCGGCACGGCCAAGCACGCCGGCGCGCTCGGCGCCCCGGCGGCGGAGGTGTGGGCGGAGATCTGGGACGAGGTCGGGCCGCTGTTCGACGAGGTCCTGCGCACCGGGCGCGCGTCGTCGGACCGCGACCTGCCGCTCGTGATGAACCGCTCCGGCTACGACGAGGAGACGTTCTTCACCTTCTCCTACAGCCCGCTCCGGGACGACGACGGCCGCATCGCGGGCGTGCTCGACATCTCGACGGAGACGACGCTGGCGGTCGTCAACCAGCGCCGCCTCGCGATGCTCGGGGAGCTCCAGGGCGCGCTCCCGACGACGTTCACCGACCTGGCGACGTTCGGCCGCCCGGTGCTCGACGTGCTGGCCGGGAGCCCCGACGTCGCACGCGCCGCCTTCTACGACGTGCGGGGCGGGCGACCCCGGGAGGTCGGGTCGGTCGGCCCGGCGCCGAGCGCCGCGGAGACCCGCCTCGTCGAGCGGGTGTTCCGGACCCGGCAGCGCATCGTCTCGCAGGGCCTCGTGGTCAAGCCGCTGCGCGACGCCCTGCGCGGCGGCGTGGCCGGGATCCTCGTGCTCCGGGCGAGCCCGATGCGCCCCTGGGACCGCGACTACGCGCGATACCTCGCCGGTCTGGCCGCGACGGTCGGGGCGGCGCTGCGCGACGCCGTGCGCCTGCGGACCACGATGGACGCGCTGCGGCTGCGTGCCGAGCGCTCGGAGGAGCAGACCGCGCAGATGCGCGAGGTCGCGCTCGCGCTCCAGCAGGCGGTGCTCACCGAGCCGCCCGAGCCGGACCACCTCCAGGTCTCCGTGCACTACCAGCCCGCCGCGCTCGACCGCGACATCGGCGGCGACTGGTACGACGGGTTCGTGACGCCCGACGGCGCCACGACGCTCGTCGTGGGCGACGTCGTCGGCCACGACCTCGCGGCGGCGGTGATGATGGGGCAGCTGCGCGGGCTCGTGCGCGCGATCGGCTACGACAGCGGCGAGTCGCCGGCGCGCGTCCTCGAGCGCGTGGACGCGGCGGTGCAGGGGCTCGCGCTGGGGAGCGGCGCGATCGCGACGCTGGTCGTCGCGCGCATCGAGCAGACCGCGGAGCAGGTTCGCCGCGGGACGCGGACGGTGCGGTGGACGAGCGCGGGGCACCTGCCGCCCATGCTCGTCCGCGCAGACGGCCGCGTCGACACGCTGACGCGGCGCAACGACCTGCCGCTGGGGCTCTCGCCGGGCACCGCGCGCACCGAGCACACGGTCGAGGTCTACCCGGGCGACACGCTCGTGCTGTACACCGACGGGCTCGTGGAGCGCCGTGGCCACAACCTCCGCGACGACCTGGTCGACCTCGCCCGCGCGCTGGAGGGCACGCACCGCGGGCCCATCGAGGAGGTCGTCGAGGCGGCGCTCACGCGGATGCTGCCGGGACCGGGCGAGGACGACGTCGCGCTCGTCGTGCTCCGGGCGGGCCCTGCGGACGTCCCGGTCGCCGACCGGGCCGAGGCCCCGGCCGAGCGTGGCGCGCCCGTGGCCTGACCGCGGCGCGGCGGGTCCCGGGGTCTCACGAGGGGTACGACGAGACGTACGGCGAGGGGTCGCCCCCCGCCCGTGACGGGCGAGGGACGACCCCGGGTCGGAGCCGCGCGGCGGCGCCGACCTGCCGTCAGCCGCAGGTAGTCGCGGCGTACGGCGCGACGACCTCCGTGCTGACCTGCTCGCCGTCGACCGTCGCCGTGGCGGTGACGGTCGCCTCGCCCGCCTCGGCGGACGGGGCGCGCACCGCGAACGACTGGTACGCGTTCGCCCCCGGGGCGACGGCGCTGACCGCCCTGGTCCCGAACGGCGTGGCGAGCGTGACGTCCACGGGGACGTCCTCGCCGTTCGTCGCGCGCACGGCCACGTAGGCCTTGCCCGCGAGGCAGCGGGTCTCGGCCGTCACGGTCACGTCGAGCGCCGGCTCCTCGCCGTCGTCGCCGGCGTAGACCTGGGCGACCTCGGCGTCGGACAGCGCGCGGTCGAAGACGCGGACGTCGTCGATCGTGCCGGCCCAGTAGTCGACGGGGTTGCCGCTCCACTGCCCGCGCCCGATCGTCAGCGGACCGGACGGCGTGGTGCCGCCGCACACGTCGGACTGGCCGACGAGGTCACCGTTGACGTAGAGCTTGAGCTTCTGGTCGGCCGCGTCGCGGACGCCCACGACGTGGTACCAGTCGCCCAGCACGGGCTGCACGACGTACTCCGCGCGCGGCTCGCCGTCGTAGGAGAAGGCCCACCGACCGCCCCCGCCGTACTGGAGGTAGAACGCGCTCGAGCCCGTGACCGAGTCCTGGCCGACGATCGTCGACCACGCGCCCCCGGGCGTCTTGTCGAGCTGGACCCACGCCGACACGGTGTAGGAGCCGGTCGTGTCGACCACGGGGCCCTCGGTCGCGAACGACTGGTTCGTGCCGTCGAGCCGGATCGCGGACCCGGTCTCGCCGTGCCCGGCGACCCACGTGCCGGTGCCCGACGCCGCGTGGTCGCCCACGCCGTCGGCCGCCGTCGTGCCCTGGCCCTCGTCGAACGACCAGCGGCCCGTGCCGGTCAGCCCCGGGGTGCCCGGGTCGACGGGCGCGGAGCCCTGCACCGCCGCGGCGACGACCCGCTCGTTGACGTCCTTGACGCGCGCGGCGTCCATCTTGAGCACGCGGCGGTCGTACGTCCAGAAGCCGTTCAGCTCGTTCTCGACGTCGGAGATCTCCGTGTACACCGAGCCCGACAGGTAGCACTGCGCAGGCCGCACGAGCTTCTCCGTGTTCTGCACGTACGCGTCGGTCAGGGCCTCGCTGTTCGCGACCCCGCCGTACGGGTTCGCCGAGACGCCCGGCCACATGTGGCCCGGGACGCTCATCGAGAAGCCGCCGTGCTCGCCGTCGATCGCGGCGCGCGTCGCGTCCGGCTTCGGCAGGGCCGGGCCGGTGTACTGGTGCCAGTCGATGATGTCGCCCGTCTTCGAGTCGCCCTTCGACGCGCAGCAGTTGTAGCCCGAGTGCGTGTTGAGGATCCGGCTCGGGTCGTAGGCGTCGATCGTGTTCCCGATCCGCGCCGTGTCGGCCAGGTTCCACTCGCCCCAGCCCTCGTTGAACGTCACCCAGCCGACGATCGACGGCACCGAGCGGTGCTGGTCGATGATCGTCTTCATCTCCTGCTCCCAGAAGACGCGCGACGCCGGGTCCGTGTCGCCGTTGTCGAACCACCCGCTCGGGATGTCCTGCCACACCATGAGGCCCAGCGTGTCGGCGTGGTGGTACCAGCGGGCCGGCTCGACCTTGATGTGCTTGCGCACCGTGTTGAAGCCCAGGTCCTTGTGCGCCTGGAGGTCGAACACGTACGCCTCGTCGGACGCGGGCGTGTAGATGCCGTCCGGCCAGTAGCCCTGGTCGAGCGTCGACATGAGGAAGGTCCTCTCGCCGTTCAGCAGGATGCGCTGGACGCCGTCCACCTCGGACACCTCGATCGAGCGCATGCCCGCGTAGGACGCCACGGTGTCGGTCGAGTCCCCGTCGGTGAGCGTGACGTCGACGTCGTAGAGGTACGGGTCGTCGGGCGACCACAGGTGCGCGTCCGGGATCTCGACCGCGAGCAGCTCGTTCGCGGCGCCGGTCGCCGTCCCGACCTCGGCACCCTCAGCGTCCCGCACGACGGCGGTGACCTCGGCCGCGTCGGACGCGGAGGCCGACTGCGCGGTCACCGCGAGGACGCCGGCCTCGACGTCGGGCGTCGTGACGACGGCGTCGATCGCCGCGGCCGGTACGGGCTCCATCCACACCGTCTGCCAGATGCCCGACGTCGGGGTGTAGAAGATGCCGCCCGGGTTGAGCGTCTGCTTGCCGACGGCCTGGTTGCTGCCGTCCGTGGTGTCGACGACGCGCACGACGAGCTCCTGCTCCGTGCCCGCGACGAGCGCGTCGGTGACGTCGAACGAGAACGCGTCGTAGCCGCCGCGGTGCGTGCCGACCTCCTGGCCGTTCACGTACGCCGTCGCGACGTAGTCGACCGCGCCGAAGTTCAGGCGCAGCCGGTTGTCGCTCCCGACCGCCCAGTCCTGCGGGACCTCGAAAGTCCGGCGGTAGAACATGTCGTCCTCGCGCCGCTCGATGCCCGACAGCGCGGACTCGACCGCGTACGGGACGACGATCTCCTCGTCGAGGTCGCGGCCGCTCGGCACGGCGTCGTCGGACTCCGCCGCCTCGAACTGCCAGACGCCATTGAGGTTCTGCCACGCGTCGCGCGTGAGCTGCGGGCGCGGGTACTCCGGCAGGGGGTTGGTGGGGTCGAAGTCGTCGGCCCACGGGGTCTGGATCCGGAACTCGGAGCCGTTGGTCACCGGCAGGTTGAGCGACCCGACCTTCTCGCCGCCGACCGTCAGGTCGCCCTCGCCGTCGTAGACGAGACGTGCGGTCGACGCGCGGTCGACGGGCTCGGCGAGCGTGATGCCGAGGACGTCGCCCTGCGCCGCGACCTGTGCGACGGGCCAGACGAGCTGGTCGACCTGGACCTTGAGGTGGTCGACGAGGCTCTCGTCGACACCGCCCGCGGCCCCCTGGAACGCCACGTTGAGGCTCGTGCCGTCGCTCTCGAGCGTGGCCTGCGCGGGGAAGACGACGAAGTCGTCGGGGTACGTGAAGGCGTCGGTCGGCACGATCTCACGGTCCTGCGAAGGGCTCTGCCACCGCAACCGGAGGTGCGCGCCACCCGTGTTCTGGAACATCTCCATGCGGAAGGCGTACTCCTGACCCGCCTGGAGCTGGACCGGGGCGGACGTCTGCTCGACGTCCCAGTCGTCGACCCAGTGGTCGATGACGAGCTGGTCGTCGATCCACAGCCGGAAGCCGTTGTCGCCGATCGCGGAGAACGTGTACGCCTCGCTGTAGTCGGGCGTGATCTGCCCCGTCCAGCGCGCGGACGTGCGCTCGCCGCGACCGGTCAGCTCGGCGAACGTCGGCACCAGGTTGGGGAACTCGATCCGCTGGTCGGGGATCGTGGCCCTGAGGTCGGTGAGCGGCCAGCCGGGCCCGCCGGACAGGAAGTACTCGCCCTTGAGCCCGTTGTCGAGGGCGAGGTCCTGGGCTGCGACGTCCTGCGTGGCCTCGTCGGTCGGGGCCGACGGCGTCGCGGTCGCCCCCGCCGCCGTCGCCACGGCCAGGGGCACCGTGAGCGCGGCGGCCAGTGCCGCCGCCAGGATCCTCGCCGGTCTGCCCCGTGGGGGTGCTACCGCTGTCATGGACTGCATCCGTGCTTCCTCCTCGTCGAGTGAATCCAGGGACTGCACGACGCGGCGGCGAACCGGGCACCGATGCTCCGGCGGTCGCCCTCCTTGGCGCACCGCACAACGTCTCCCCAGAATCAAACAACTTCCACCAGAAAAAGACAACAGGTCACAGCACAGAACAGGGGACCGCGGCCCTGGCGCGCGTCGGGGTGTGGACGGGCGGCGCTGGAGCGTCGCGGGCGGCGTCGCGTGCGTCGCATCGCGCCTGCGGAAGAGGCCGGAGCACGGGAGCGCCCGGCACGCAAGACCCTCGGCCGGAGACCGAGGGCTGCGAAGGGGTCAGCGGTGGATGAGCGACGTCCAGTCGGGCGGCACGCGGTCGGCGGGGCCCGGCGACCCCTGCTCGGGCGGGCGGGACAGCGGCGCGGCGAGGTGCGGACCCTCGAGCACCTGCTCGGTCTCGAAGTCCCAGTACCACTCCTCGCCCGGCTCGAACGAGCGCATGACCCGGTGGCCGGTCTGGTCGTAGTGCGCCGTCGCGTGCTGCGCGGGCGACGTGTCGCAGCACCCCACGTGCCCGCACGTCGCGCACCGGCGCAGGTGCACCCACCAGCCGCCGGCCTCGTCGCACTCGGCGCACCCGGTGCCGCTCGGCGGCACCTCGACGCGCACGGCCGTCGCGAGCGCGGCCGCGAGCGCAGGGTCGTCGAGACCCTCGCCGTTGACGTTCGGGGCGCGGTCCGTCGTCACCGGGCCCCCGCCCCGGCGGCCCGGACGACCGGCGCCCACGCCTCGGGGTCGAGAGCGGGTGCGGGCTCTGCCGCAGCCCAGGCGCGGCAGTCGTCGATCGTCGCGGAGAGCAGCGCGCGCAGGCGCTCGTCCGGGTCGCTCACGCACGCCTCGGCGATGCCCTGCACGGCCGCCGAGATGATGCTCGGTGCGGCGTCGCGCACGAACCGCGTGGGCCGCAGGCGCGCGCCCTCGCAGAACCGCTGCGCCCACCGAGCGGTGCGCGGGCAGCTCGCGAGCGCGTCGGCCGACTCGGCGCTCAGCGTGCCCGCGGGGCGGTCGTCGAGGACGTCGAGCATCTTCTCGGCGCCGATGATCGCCACCGCGAGGGTCTGCTGCCGGTCCGCCGGGGCGATCGGCAGCGCCGTCACGGCGGCGCGCAGCGCGATGCGCACGTCCCAGTGCGGGTCGTCGCTCGTCAACCCGATGACGGACGGGATGAGCGGCGCGAGCTTCGGGCGCTCCGGGTCGACCGTGAGGTCGTTCACGGCGCGCGCGAGCATCGCGAGCAGCGGGTGCGTGCACCGTGGATGGTCGCTCCAGCGCTCTCCCGCGAGATACGACGCGAGCTCCATGAAGCACGCACCCTTCTTCGGGTTGCGGTGCTTGCCACGGCCCAGCATCGGCAGCATGTCGTAGGTGTCGGTCACGAGGTCACCCCCACAGCGGGTCCGGTCCTGCGTCCAGTCTGCGCCGGGGTCCTCCTGTTGGCAACGGGAGGAGTGACGCGGGTCACGTTCGTCGCTCGGTCCGGCCGTCCTCCTCCCGCGTGCGCCTGCCGGACCTCCGTCAGGGCAGTCAGAGCGCGTGGAGCTCCGGGACACGCCACGTCCCGTCGAGGACTTCCGCGCGAGGGCGGTAGAGGCGGACGAGAAAGTTCCACCGCTCCGGGACCGGGATCGTGTTCGGCGCGTCTCCCACCTCGGTGCGCGGGGCGAATCGCACGGTGACCCCGCCGTCCGGGTCGGGCACGGCCGTGACGCTGTTGACGCTGTAGACGCCCTCGGGGTTCGGCTCGAAGAAGCCCTTCTCGTCGTAGACCGAGACCGACCAGAACGCGTCGACCGGGACGTCGCGCAGCGTGAGCGCGTACCGGCCGGGCGGCACGCCCGGGTCGACACCGACGTACGACGCCTCCGTCGTGGGCAGCCCGCCCCAGCCCGCCGCGGTCCCCACCAGGTGCCGCACCGGGTCGACCTGCTCCCGGGTGCCGAACATGCCGTCGAACCTGCGCAGGCCCGCGGCGAGCGCGAGCAGCGCGTCCCGGGTCGCGTCCATGCTCACCGCGTCGTAGTCGGGAGACACGAACGGATCCGCCGAGCCGGCACGCAGCACGACGCCGTCCTGCACCGCGGCGACGGCCTCGAGGTCGGCCGGGTCGGCGGGGTCCACGAGCGTGCGGACCGCCACGACGGCGTAGCGCGTGCCCACGCCCGTCGCGTCGAGTCGATGCTCGCCCGGGGCGTGCAGGACGTCCGCCACGAAGTGGTCGTTGTCGACGACCATCGCTGACAGGTAACGGTCCCCGGCGTCGGGCAGAGTCAGTGCGGCACCGGCGGACAGGTCCACGACGGCGAAGCTGTAGAGCGTGTCCCGGTTCAGACGCACGACCGTCTGCCGGTCCACGGGCGCAGGCTCCCGGTTGTGGAAGAACTGGTTGACCCCGCCCGCGTCCCGCTGCAGCGCGGCGAACATCCTGTCGGTCTCGGCGCGCACGAAGTTGTCGGCGTCGACGTGCTCGGTCATCGCTGTCCTCCCTGGTCTGTCCGCCCCGGCGGACCACGCTGGTTCGCCCACCCAAGCACCTGTCCCCCCGACGAGCGAGCGCAGCGTGGGGCCCCCGGCGTCGGCCGCCTCGGGACCGGTGCCTTAGGCGCCGGGGACCGCCTCAGACCTCTCGACACCCGGATCCTCGTGCGCCTAAGGCACCCCCCGACGAACGGTGCGCGGTCGACCGATGCGACGACCCGGTGCTCAGGACGACTGTGAGTGTCGGACAGGCAGGGAGCCTGGGAGACGGGGACGACCATGAGCACGCACATCGATCCGACGTTCGACGCGGACCTGGAGTACCGCGCGGAGCGTCTGCGGGCGGACCTGCGGCACGACGAGCCCGCGCTGCTGCACTGGTGGCGCGGCCGTCGTCGTCGCCACGACCAGCCCGCGCGATGACCGCGCCGCCCGACGCCGCCGACGAGGTACCTCTCGCCGGCGGCGTCGTCGTGTCCGTCGGGGTGACCCGGTCGGCGCCGGGCGGTCAATCGGCTGGTCACGTGTCGGTGCCCGCTGCGAGGATGGGAACCGTGCCCCGACCCTCCACGCGCGCGCCCTTCGTGGCCCGCGCGGCCGAGCTCGACGTGCTCGCCGCGGCGGTCGAGCGCGCGCGCCGCGGCGAGCCGGGCGTCGTGCTCGTCGGCGCGGACGCGGGGGTGGGCAAGACGCGCCTGCTCACCCGCGCGGCGGAGCTCGCGGCCGGGACGGGCGCGACGGTGGTGTGGAGCCACTGCGTCGACCTCGGCGAGGTCGGCCTCCCCTACCTCCCCTTCTCCGAGGCGCTCACGACCCTGCGCGCCCAGCACCCCGCCGTCGACGAGACGGTCGCGGCCCGTCCCGCGCTCGCGCGCCTGCTCGACGCCGGTACCCCGGCCGACGACGAGCAGAGCCAGGGCGAGCGCCTCCAGCTCTTCGAGAGCGTCGCCGCCGCGATCGCGGCGTCCGGGACGCCCGAGGCGCCGCTCGTGCTCGTCGTCGAGGACCTGCACTGGGCGGACCCGTCGAGCCGCGACGTCCTGCGCTTCGTGGTCGCCCGTCTGCGCGCGGAGCACGTCCTCGTCGTCGCGAGCTACCGCGCGGACGACCTGCACCGCCGACACCCCCTGCGCCCGGTGCTCGCGGAGCTGCTGCGCCACCCGCGCGTCGAGCACGTGCAGCTCTCGCCCTTCACCGAGCGCGAGCTGCGGGAGTTCACCACGGCGCTCGCCGGCAGCCCGCTGCCGCCCGCGGCGTTCGAGTCCGTGCGCACGCGCTCCGAGGGGAACGCCTACTTCGCCGAGGAGCTCGTCGAGTCCGGCCTGGGAGACGAGCTGCCGTGGTCCCTCGCGGACGTGCTGCGCGCCCGCCTGGAAGGGCTCGACCCGGCCGTCCAGCACCTCGTGCGCGTCGCGTCGGTCTCGGGGCGCCAGGTGAGCGAGCCGCTCCTGCGCGCCGCGCTGGCGCGGGACACCGACGACGGCGAGCCCGCGGACCGGTCGTCCGGGCGCCCGTTCGACGCCGCGCTGCGCGAGGCGATCGCGCACCACGTCCTCGCGGTCGAGGGCGACGGCGCCCGCGACACGGTCGTGTTCCGGCACGCGCTGCTCGCCGAGGCGGTCGCGTCCGACCTGCTCCCGGGCGAGCGCGTCGGCGTGCACCGCGCGTACCTCGCCGCGCTCGACGACGACCCGACGCTCGGGTCCCCCGCCCTGCGGGCCCACCACGCGCTCGCCGCGCACGACCTCCCGGCCGCGCTCACGGCGTCGCGCGCCGCGGCGCGCAAGGCGGCGCGCGTCCTCGCGCCCGCGGAGGAGCTGCGGCACCTCGAGCAGGTGCTCGCGCTGTGGCAGGCCGTGCCCGACGCCGCGACCCTCCTCGGGGAGGACCGCGTCACCGTCGCGCTCGCCGCCGCCGGGGCCGCGAGCCGCGCGGGCGAGCCGGACCGCGCCGTCGCGCTGGCGCGCCGCGTCGTCGAGGGCACCGCCGACGACCCGATGCGGCAGGCGTCGCTGCGGCACGTGCTGTCCCGGTACCTGCTCGGCACGGAGGAGGTCGAGGAGACCCTCGCGCACACCGAGGCGGCGCTCGCCGTCCTGGCGGCCGAGCCGCCGTCGCTCGACCGCGCGTGGACGCTGGCCATGCGGGCGCGCGCCGCCATGAACGCCGACCTCGACGAGCTCGCCGCCGAGGTCGCGGCCGAGGCGATCGACGTCGCGCACCGCCTCGACGCGCCCGACGTGGAGGCCGACGTGCTCACCACGATGGCGATCCTCGAGGTCGCGGACGACGACCGTGCCGCGGTGCTGCTCGCCCAGGCCCGCGAGCGCGCGGTCGAGGCGGGCGACATCCTCACGGAGCTGCGCTGCTGGTACAACATCGCCGCGAACCGCTACTACGCGGGCCGCATCGACGAGGCCCTCCAGGTCACGGAGGACGGTCTCGACCGCGCGCGGGCGACCGGCCTCGGGTGGAGCGCGTACGGCGTCGAGCTGCGCCTGTTCCGCGACCTCGTCCGGTACGTGCTCGGCGACCTCACCCCCACGGACACCGCGGGCGAGACCATGCCCGAGGGCTCCGCGCCGCAGCTCTCGTGCGTCCAGCTCTACGCCGCCGTCGCGCGCGGCGACGCGGACGCGGTCGCGCGGGGCACCGCGCTGCGCCGCGACTGGTTCCGGGACGGGCAGATCGCGCTCATCTCGGGCGGGTGCTCGATCGACGCCCTCACGTGGGCCGGACGCCGCGACGAGGCGGTGGCGCTCGCCGTCGAGCTCGTCGACCACCTGGGCCGCACGTGGAGCGACTACTTCCTGGGCCGCATCTGGATCTCCGCCCTCGCGCTCGCCGCCCTCGCCGACGCCGCGGACGCCGCCCGCCTCCAGGGCGCCGCCGGGGCCGCCACGGTCCGCGAGCTCGTCGCCCGCGGGGCCGAGCTGCTCGACGCCGCCCGCACGACCGCCGAGCGCGGCCGCCCCCGCGGGGGCCGGCTCGGGCCGGAGGGCCGCGCGTGGCTCGCGCGCGCCGCGGCGGAGCACTCGCGCCTCACCGGCACGGACGACCCCGCGCTGTGGGAGGAGACGACGCGCCTCTTCGACTACGGCTACCGGTACGAGGTGGCGCGGTCCCGGTTCCGGTGGGCGCAGGCCCTGCTCGGTGCGGGCGACCGCAACGCCGCCGAGATCGAGGCCGCGCAGGCGCTCGAGGAGGCCGAGGCCATGGGCGCGGCGCCGCTCGCCGAGGCGGTCCGTGCGCTCGGCCGGCGCGGTCGCCTCGACCTGCCCGGCGTCCGCCGGTCCACGACGGCCGTCCTCACCGAGCGCGAGGAGGAGGTCCTGCTGCTCGTCGCGCAGGGCCTGACCAACCGGCAGATCGGCGAGCGCCTGTTCATCTCGGGGAAGACGGTGAGCGTGCACGTGTCGAACGTCCTCGCCAAGCTCGGGGCGTCGGGGCGCGCCGAGGCCGTCTCGCTCGCGCACCAGCGCGGGCTGCTCGAGGTCTGACGCGTGGACCCGTCGCCCGGGGCGCTCGTGCTCGTGCGGCACGGGCAGAGCACGTTCAACGCGGGCGACCGCTTCACGGGGCTGCTCGACGTGCCGCTCTCCGACCTCGGGGTCGCCGAGGCGCGACGCGCGTCGCGCCTCCTCGCGGACGCCGTCGCGCGCGAGCCCGCGCTCGCCCCGCGGCGCGTCGTGACGTCGCCGCTCGTGCGCGCGTCCGCGACGGCCGCCGTCGTGGCCGAGGCCCTGCCCGGGCCGCCGCCGCTCGCGGTCGAGTGGCGGCTCGTCGAGCGTCACTACGGCGCGTTCACCGACAAGCTGCGCGACGTCGTCCGCCGCGACTACGGCGAGGCCGCCTACTGGCGCTACCGCCGGTCGTACCTGCACCGGCCGCCGCCGCTCGCCGACGACGACCCGGCGCGCGCCCTCGTCGACGACACGCTCCTGCGCCTGCCCGACGCCGCGCGCGCCACCCTGCGGCCGGACGCCGAGTCCCTCGCGGACGTCGTCGAGCGCCTGCGCCCCTTCTGGGCCGCCACCCGCGCGCGGCTCCTGCACGGCGAGGCGGTGCTCGTCGTCGGGCACGGCAACTCGCTGCGCGCCCTGTCCGTGCTCGTCGACGACCTCACGCCCGAGGAGGTCCAGGACCTCGACGTGCCCACCGGGCACCCGCTCGTCCACCGCTTCACGACCGGGCCCGACGCCGCGCTCGTCCCCGAGGTCCGCGGCGGCACCTATCTCGACGCGCAGGGCGCCGAGCACGCGGTCACGGACCTCCGGGCCCGCGGGGGCACCTGACGGGCGACCGAGGCTCGCCCACCGCCCGTCGGGACGGTCCGACGACGTTCCCTTCTGTCCGATTTCACCCCCGACGCCGCGCCGGGTGGGGCGGGTTGCGCTGTTTGACCAGGCTCGTCCCGGTGATACTGGACCATGACCGACGCCCAGGCGATCCACGAGCTCGTCCAGGCGGGGCTCGCCGAGCCGGCGTCGGACGAGTCGTTCGACCGCTTCGCGCGGCTCGTGCACCGGCAGCTCGGGGTGGCGTCGGCGCTCGTCACGCTGGTCCTCGACGACGAGGCGGTGCTGCCCGGCGCGCACGGTCTGCCCGAGCCGTACCAGTCGGCGCGCCGGACCCCGCGCAGCCACACGTTCTGCCAGTTCGTGGCGAGCGAGGCGCGCCCGCTCGTGGTCGAGGACGCGCGCACCGTCCCGCACCTGGCCACGCTGCGGGCCGTCGACGACATCGGCGTGGTCGCCTACGCGGGCTTCCCGATCTTCGACCCGCAGGGCCGGGCGGTCGGGTCGCTGTGCGCGTTCGACCCGCGCCCCCGCACCTGGTCGGACGACGAGCTGGCGACGCTCGCGGACCTGGCGTCCGCGTGCACGTCCGAGCTCCGGCTGCGCCTGGCGCGAGCCCGCGCGAGGCGCATGCAGCGTGTCGCGCTCGCGGCGAACAAGCGGTCGCGCCTGCTCCTGGAGCTGTCCGAGTCGTTCGCCGCCGCGACGTCCGTCCGCGACGTCGCCGAGCGGCTGGCCGCCGTGGGGGCGGCCATCGGCGCGCGCTACGCCGGGCTCGCGCTGCTCGACGGCGGCGGCACCCGCCTCGAGTTCACGACGCTGGACCACCTGGAGCCGGGGGTCCCGGCGTCGTTCCGCCGCATGCGCGTGGACGCGGACCGCGCCGCGTCGACCGCGGCACGGACGCGCGAGCCCTTGTTCTTCCGTGACCACGTGCAGTACGGCGAGCGGTTCCCCGAGGCCGCGTCGCTCATCGCGCCCGACACGGTCGAGGCGCGCTCGTTCGTGCCCGTCCTCGCGGACGACCGCCTCCTGGGGGTCGTGGCCCTCGCATGGGACACGGTCCGCGAGTTCGACGACGACGCCGTGAAGACGGAGACGACGATCGCCTCGTACGTCGCGCACGCGGTCGAGCGCGTCCGGCTGCTCGAGGAGCGCCACCGCGTCGCGGCGACCCTCCAGGCCGCGATGCTCACCGAGCTGCCGCCGGTGCGCGGCGCGGAGCTCGCCGCGACCTACGCGTCCGCGACCCGCACCGACCAGGTCGGCGGCGACTGGTACGACGCGGTGGTGCTCGACGACGACGCGTGCGTGCTCATGATCGGCGACGTCACCGGGCACGACATGCGTGCCGCGGCGCAGATGGGCCAGCTCCGGTCGATGCTGCGGACGTTCGCCTGGTGCCAGGACGAGCCGCCCGCCGTGCTGCTGCGGCTGCTCGACCGCGCGAACCGGGGGCTCGCGCTGCACTCCAGCGCGACGGCCGTCGTCGTGCGGCTCGACCGCACCCCGCAGGGGTTCGACCTCACGTGGTCGAACGCCGGGCACCCCGCACCGCTCGTCCTGCGCGCCGACGGGACGGTCGACACGCTCGAGTCCGCGCCCGACCTCATGCTGGGGGTGCTGCCGAGCACGTCGCGGTACGACCACCGCACGCGCCTCGCGCCGGGCGACACGCTGCTCCTCTACACCGACGGCCTCGTCGAGCGCCGCGGCACGTCGTTCGCCGAGCGCCTCGCCGGCCTGCGGGGCGTCCTCGGCGAGCACGCGGGGACCGCGACGTCGGCCCTCCCGGACGCGCTCGTCCGGCGCCTCGTCGCCGACCAGCGGGACGACGTCGCGGTCCTCGCCCTGCGCGTGCGGCACACGGTCTCGCGGGCACCGGCGCCCGGGCGCCCGTCGGTGCTGACGCGGCCGGTCGAGCACACGTCGGCGGCGATCGGCCCCGCGCGGCGGTGGGTCGACGACGTGCTCGAGAGCTGCGACGTGTCGCCTGCGGTGCGCCGCGTCGCGATGCTCCTGACGAGCGAGATCCTCACGAACGCGGTGCAGCACGGCACGGCTCCGGTCCGGGCCGTGCTCGAGGTCGGGCACCGGGTGGTGCGGGTCGGCGTCGAGGACGGGTCGACCGCGCTGCCGAGACTGCGCTCGCCGCGGCCGGAGGAGACGGGCGGCCGGGGAGTGCAGTTCCTGGAACGGTGCGCGTCGCGCTGGGGCGTCGACCTCCACGACGACCCGTCCGACGGCGGAGCGGTCAAGACCGTGTGGTTCGAGCTGGACCTCGACGACTGAGCCGGACGGTCGTCCGGTGCCCCTGTGCGGTGTCGGAGGGCGGCGGTAGCGTGTGTGAGGTGGGCCACTCCCCCCGGGCACCGCGCGCGATCCCGTGACCCCTCGTGCACGTCGAGACGACCGAGTCCTGAGAGGCAGCACCATGACCGACCTCGCCACCCCCGCGACCCTGCGCGGCGACGCCACCGCGACCGCCGCCGGGACCGCTCCCACGACCACCGCGGGAACCTCCGCTGGGACCGCCCCTGCCCCGCTGCCCGACCGCGAGCACCTGGACGCCGTCCTCGACGGCCACCGGCGCGAGCTCACCGGCTACTGCTACCGCATGCTCGGGTCCTCGTTCGAGGCCGACGACGCCGTGCAGGAGACGTTCCTGCGCGCGTGGCGGTCCTACGACCGCTTCGAGGGCCGCTCGGCCCTGCGCTCGTGGCTGTACCGCATCGCGACGAACGTGTGCTTCGACGCGCTCGGCGCGCGCAAGCGGCGCGAGCGCCCGATGGGCCTGGGCGGACCGCAGGCCCCGGAGCTGGAGAACCTGGGCCAGGTGCTGCCGGAGGAGACGTGGGTCGAGCCCGTCCCCGACGACCGGGTGCTGCCGCACGACGGCGACCCGGCTCAGGTCGCGGTGGGGCGCGAGACCATCCGCCTCGCGTTCGTCGCGGCCCTCCAGTTCCTGCCGCCGCGGCAGCGCGCGGTGCTGCTGCTGCGCGAGGTGCTGCGCTGGCAGGCGAGCGAGGTCGCGGAGCTCCTCGACACGACGGTGGCGTCGGTGAACAGCGCGCTCCAGCGCGCCCGCGCCACCCTGGCGGCGCGCGCGCACTGGGACAGCTCGGGGCTGGACGACGAGTCGGGGTCCGCCGCGCCGGTCGCGGCGAACACGGGTCTCGGCGACGAGGAGAAGCTCCTGCTCGAGCGCTACCTCGACGCGTTCGAGCGCTACGACATGGACGCGCTCGTCGCGATCCTCCACGAGGACGCGACGCTGTCGATGCCGCCGTACCCGCTGTGGATGCGTGGCCCGGCGGACATCGTCACGTGGATGACGGGTCCGGGTCACGAGTGCGAGGGCTCGCGCATGGTCCCGGTCGCGGTGAACGGCACGTTCGGGTTCGGCCAGTACCGCCGCGCGGCCGGCGGCGGTCACGAGCCGTGGGCGCTCCAGGTCGTCGAGACGGAGGGCGGCCGCGTCACGGCCATCAACGCGTTCCTCGACACGGCCTCGTGGTTTCCGCTGTTCGGCCTCCCGGAGCGCCTCGACGACTGACGCGTCGCGGGTCAGCCGAACGTCTCGAGGAGCGTGCTCCGCTCGGCGTCGGTGAGGTTCGTCGCGACGAGCGTGCCGTGGACCCCGTGGAACCGCTCGCCGACGCGGTCGAGGTCGCCGTCCTCGGTGACGACGAACAGCGCCGACGTCCCGGGCGTCACGCCCTCGCGGATGCGGTCGAGCTGGTCCTTGTCGATCCCGACGGCCTCCATCGCCTTCGTCGACGCGCCGATCGCCGCCCCGGCCGCGGCACCGAGCACGGGCACGAAGAACAGCGACCCGAGCAGCAGGCCCCAGAAGGCGCCCCAGCCCGTGCCGCGCCACTCGTCCTGGTGGCCGTGGCGCGTCGTCGGCTTGGCCGCGCCCTCCGGCCACGACACGACGGCGGTGTCGACGATCTTGACGGCGTGCTCGGACGCCGAGTCGTGCAGGATCCGGGACGCCGCGTCGGCGCCCTCGGGGGAGTCGAACTTCCAGACGGTGAAGGTGGCCATCGTTCTCTCCGTTCTCTCAGCCGATCGGTCGCCGGCCCCCGCACCGCACGTTCAGCGTGCGGCGCGCTCGGCCTCGTCGCCGTGCACGACGAGCGCCCACAGGACGAAGACGTCGAGCACGATCGTGATGAGCGACCACCACGGCGTGACCTGCAGGGTCGTGAACTGCGCGATCGCGTTGATGACGACGAGCACGATCGCGACCATGCGCGCCCAGCCCTTGCCGGACAGCAGCGCGAAGCCGGTGAGGACGAGCAGCAACCCGATGACGAGGTGGATCCACCCCCACGTCGACACGTCGAGGACGACGATGCCCGCGTCGGAGACACCGACGAGGCTGTTCGGGGAGAACACGGCGACCAGGCCGCTGATGGCGTTGAAGAAGCCGATCGTGACGAGCACGATGCCGGCGAACCAGACCCAGCCGACCCATGCCGTCACCTGTGACGAGCGTGCCATGCCATCCTCCTGAGAACCGTGGAGCCTCGACCGGACGAGCGTGCGGATCGATCGTGGCACCGGCCGCCCGGTTCGGCATCCGGAGGGTCGGCGCGTCCCGGGGCCGCTGCCCGGCGGCCCCGCTAGGTTCGTGGCCATGACGACGCCGCCCCCCACCGACGACCCGTGGTCGGGCGTCCCGGACGCCGGCACGCGCCCGGTCCAGCACGACTCGCGGCGCCCGCCGCGCTGGGTGCCCCGCGCGCTCGCGATGGCCGTCGTCGCGGTGTTCGTCGGCATCTTCGCCTGGTACGCCCTCGGTCAGCTCAAGGCGCTGGGCGTCAACATCCTCATCGCGTTCTTCGTCGCGCTCGCGCTCGAGCCGATCGTCGTGTGGCTCGTGCGGCACGGCTGGCGGCGGGGCGCGGCCGCCGCCGTCGCGCTCCTGGGGTCGCTCGTCGGGATCCTCGTCGTGCTCGCCCTGTTCGGGAACCTGTTCGTCCAGCAGCTCGTGCAGCTCGTCCAGTCGATCCCCGCGCTGTACGCGAGCGTCCAGGAATTCGTCGCGGACCGCTTCGACGTCGTCATCCCGGACTCCGACGACCTCCTCAAGCAGGTCATCAACGACTTCGGCGACGACGTCGCGTCCGGCGCCATCATCGTGACGACGACGATCCTCGGCGGCGTCTTCGCGAGCCTGACGATCCTCCTCGTCACCTACTACCTCCTCGCGGCGGGCCCGCGGTTCCGCGCGGCCGTGTGCCGCTGGCTCACGCCGAACCGGCAGGAGGAGGTGCTGCGCCTCTGGGAGATCACCCAGGTCAAGGTGTCGGACTTCATCAACTCGCGCATCGTGCTCGCCGCGCTGTCGAGCGTGTTCACGTTCGTCTTCCTGCTGATCCTCCAGACGCCGTACGCCCTGCCCCTCGCGGTGTTCACGGGCGTCGTCTCGCAGTTCGTCCCCACGATCGGGACCTACATCGGCGGCGCCCTGCCCGTCGCCGTCGCGCTCACGTCGCAGGGGCTGCCGCAGGCCCTGGGCGTGCTCGCGTTCATCATCGGGTACCAGCAGCTCGAGAACCTGTACTTCTCCCCCAAGGTCTCCGCCCGGGCGCTGGAGATGAACCCGGCGGTGAGCTTCGTCGTCGTGCTCGCGTTCGGCGCGGTGTTCGGCGCGCTGGGCGCGTTCCTCGCCCTGCCCATCGCCGCGACGATCCAGGCCGTCGGGAACACCTACCTCCAGCGGCACGAGCTCATCGAGTCGCACATGCTCCACGACCCGGACTCCGAGGGCCACACGCCAGGCAAGGGCAAGAGCAGCGGGAGGGGCGGCGGGAAGGGCGAGGACGACGAGGGTCGCACCGCCCGCCGCCGACGCCGCAACCGCGAGGCGAACCTCGAGGCCGAGCGCACGGTCGACGAGCGGCGCGCCGAGGGCATCGACTGAGCGCCGCGCTCCGCTCCCGGGGGGGAACGGCGCGGGCTCGCGGGCCGGGGAGCGCTCAGGCGTTCTCGTCGAAGGCCGCGCGGAGCTTGGCCTCCTCGTCGGCGGAGAGGTTCGTCTGGACGAGCTCGCCGTGGATCCCCTCGGCCTGCAGCGCCTCGTGCACGCGGTCGACGACAGCGCCCGACGTGAGGACGAACAGCGCGGACGTGCCCGGGGTGACCTTGCTGCGCACGGAGTCGATGAAGTCGTCGTCGATGCCGACGTCCGTCAGCGCGCCGGCGATGGCTCCGGACGCCGCGCCGATCGCCGCGCCGAGGAGCGGGACGAAGAACAGGAGCCCGAACAGCAGACCCCAGAACGTGCCGCCGAGCGCCCCGACGGCGGTCGTGTTGTTCCCCTGGCGGGTCTTCGGCTTCTTCTTGCCCTCCTCCCAGGACACGGTGGCCGCGTCCTGCACCTGGATGAGCTCCTGCTTCTGGAGGGCGAGGAGCGCGTCCTCGGCGCGCTGGGCGCCCTCGGGGGTGTCGAACTTCCACACGGTGAGCGTTGCCACGTCAGACCTCGATCCGGATCGTTCGTTCGGCGGGGGCGCGCCGTCGCGCCCCGTGACGCGTCGAACGTATCCCCGCCTCCCGGGTCGCGCGCGGCGAGCGCGAGGACCCCACGGGGGGACGGGGCGCGGCGCCGCGGCTCCGGATGCGGTGCGGTCGGGTGCGTGGTTCTCTTCCCGTGTGTCCGACGCGCCGGCAGCCGCCACGACGTCGGGTCGCCTCCTGCGGTCCGTGGTGCCGGCCCTCGTCGTCGGGGTCGTCAGCGCCCTGACGCTGCTCGCGCTCTCCGAGCTCGCGACGTGGATCCAGCACCTCGTGTGGGACCGGCTGCCGGAGGCGTGGGGGGTCGCGAGCACGCGCACGTGGTGGACCGTCCTCGTGCTCACCGTCACCGGGCTGCTCGTGGGCGCCACCGTCCGGTGGGCCCCGGGGCACGCCGGCATCGACCCGGCGACGACGGAGCTCGTCTCCGAGCCGCTCCCCCTGCGCGCCCTGCCCGGTCTCGCGCTCGCCCTCGTCCTCGGCCTCGCCGGCGGGGTGAGCCTCGGGCCCGAGAACCCGATCATCGCCCTCAACGTCGCGCTCGCCGCGTGGTTCCTCTGCCGCCCGCGGTTCGGCGTGCCCGTCGCGGGTGCCGTCGGTCTGGCGCTGGCCGGAACCATCGGCGCGATGTTCGCCACCCCCGTCGCCGCCGCGCTCGTCCTCACGGAGAGCTTCGCGGAGCGCGGCGGGCAGAGCGGTCCCCTCTTCGACCGGCTGTTCGCGCCGCTGGCCGCGGCCGGGGCAGGCGCCGTCACCATGACGGCGGTCGGGGCCCCGACGTTCTCCGTCGACCTGCCCGACTACCCCGGTCCGGCCCTCGGCGACGTCGCGAGCAGCGTCCTGATCGGCGCCGCCGCCGCCCTCGTGACGGCGCTCGCGGTGGTCGCCCTCCCGGTCGTGCACGCGCTGTTCCACCGCCTGCGCAGCCCCGTGCTGGCGCTCGGCGCCGGCGGGCTCGCCCTCGGGCTCCTCGGGGTCCTCGGCGGGCCGCTCACGCTGTTCAAGGGCCTCGACGAGATGAAGGAGCTCGCGCAGCAGGCCGACACGTTCGCCTGGTCCACGATCCTGCTCATGGCCGTCGTCAAGGTCGCGGCCCTCGTCGTCGCGGCGGCCGCCGGGTTCCGCGGCGGCCGCATCTTCCCGGCGGTGTTCATCGGCGTCGCGCTGGGCCTCTCGGCGTCGTCCCTCGTGCCCGCCGTCCCGCCCGCGATCGCCGTCTCCGCCGGCGTGCTGGGCGCCGTCCTCGTCGTGGCGCGCGACGGCTGGCTCGCGCTCTTCATGGCGGCCGTGACGGTCGGCGACGTCCACCTGCTCCCGGTGCTCTGCGTGGCCGTCCTGCCGCTGTGGCTCGTCGCCCGCTCGATGCGGCCCCTGCGTGTGGAGGTCCCCCCGGGCACCCCCGAGTTCCCCGCGCTCGCCCCGGCGGCCGACCCGACGACGACCGGGGACGGCGACCGCAGGGCGCGGTGACCGCTGCCGGCGTCGTCAGCCGCGGGTCGTCGCCTCGCGGATCCGCTTGTCCTCCTGGCGGCGGTCCCACCACCGGGTGAGGACGAGCCACCCGAGGAGCCAGCCGCCGAGCGCGCTGATCAGCCAGACGACGACCGTCACCCCGATCCACGTGGAGGCCCCGGAGATCTCCAGGCCGTCGCCCACGAGCGTCGCGATCCACAGCGCGAGGAACGTCGACACGAGACCGATGCCGCCGAGCACCGCCGACGCGTACTTGCGCGCGACGTTGAACACGAAGGGGGCGAGCACCCCCTGGGCCACGGCGAACACCAGGACGGCGATCGTGAACCCGGAGGCGTGCACCGTGACGCCGTCGAAGACGTTCGCGGCGACGAGGAGGCCCACGGCGGCGAGGACCACGTTGATCGCGAAGCTCAGCAGAAACCGGATCATGCCGCAACCGTCCCGCCGTGCGAGAGGTTCCGCAACCGCTGGTGCGGCGCGGGAGCCCCGCCCCGTGCGACCTGCCCGGGAGGTCGGGACACCTGCCCCTGGGGCCCGGGACGCCGCCCGGCCGACGCTGCGGGAGCCGTCGCACCGCGCGACGGACCCCGGCCGCGGGACGCGGCCCCGAACGGAAGGTCGTCCCATGCAGGACAGCTCGCTCACCACGCCGTCGGCGGTCGCCGACGGCACGCCCCGCCGCACCCGCGGCACGACGCCCCGCGCGTGGGCCTGGACCGGGGTCGTCGCCGGCGTCCTCGGCCTCGTCTCGATCCAGTCCTCGATGGCGCTCGGCGTCAGCTGGGAGGAGACCGCCGGCGACGCGGAGGCGATCGTCGCCGACCTCTCCGGCCGCACGGGCACGCAGATCGTGTTCCACACCGCGACGATCGCGTGCGCGCTGCTCGTGCTCGTCTTCGCCGCCGGGCTCAAGCGCCGGCTCGACGGGCAGGCCCCGGCCGGGTCGATCCTCCCGACGGTCGCGGGCTGGGGGCTCGTGCTCGTCTCCGTCGCCGGGCTGCTCGGCTCGGGCCTCGACACGCAGTTCCTGTTCGGCCTCGGCGACACGGCGCTCGTCGTCCCCGAGTCGGGCGCGTTCTACAGCGACTGGGTCGCGACGATCCCGTGGCTGTGGGTCGGGGCGGGCGTCGCGGGGGTCGCGCTCGGCGTCGCGGCGCTGCGGCACGCGGCCGCGCCGCGCTGGCTCGGCGTCGTCGGGTTCGTGCTCGGCGGGCTCGCGCTCCTCACGGGCGTGTCGCCGCTGCAGTACATGGCGGGCTTCGTCGGCCCGATCTGGCTCCTCGTCACCGCGCTCGGCTTCGCCCTCGGGGATCGGCGCTGAGCGCGACGCGCGAGATCGGCGGCGCGCGACGAGATCGGCGGGGCCGGTCGGGATCCGCAGTCTGGACCGCCGATCCGGCACGGGACCGCCGATCTCGCCGTCGCCCGCGGCCGGGTGATCTCCCGCCCGGGCCCTTCTCGCCGCGCGTGCCGCGGCCCTACCGTGGGCCCGTGGCCGAGCCCGGGCCCGGCCGCGCCGGGATGCCCCGCACGGGCTGGACGATCGGCGTCCTCGCCTGGGTGCTCGGCGTGTCCGCGCTCGCCCTCCAGCTCACGTCCGGCGTCCCGCTGCTGCTGGGCGACCTCCTGTTCGTCGTCGTCGACGCGACGGTCGCGCTCGTCTACGGCACGGTGGCTGCGGTGGTCCTCGTGCGGCGGCCGCACGTCGTCGGGTGGCTCGTGGCGCTCGCCGCGATCGGCGGCGGGGTCGCGGCCCTGGGCGGCGGGTGGCGCAGCTACGCGTCGACCCACCCCGGCCTGCCCCCGCTCGCACCGCTCGCGGACGCCTACGGGTGGGCGTGGGTGCCGGGGACGGTCGGGCTCTTCGTCCTCGTGCCGTGGTTCGTGCGCGGCGGGCGGCTCGGCGCGGGCGCGTGGTGCGGGGTCGCGGGCGGCGTCGCGTCCATCGCGTTCTTCCTCCTCGCTCCGTCCGACGACCCGCGCCCCGCGATCGGCGGCGTCGTCGTCATGGGGCTCGTCACCGCGGGCGCGACGGCGTGGCGCCGGCTCCAGGGGCCGGTCGAGGAGCGCCGCGGGCTGGGCCTCCTCGCGCTCGGGACGGCGCTCATGGCGCTGTCGTTCCTCCCGCTCCTCGGCACCTGGGCCAGCTCCGACGTGCTCCTCGCGCTCCCCCTCACGCACCTCGCGTGCCAGGCGCTGTTCCCCGCCGCGATCCTCGTGTGCGTGCTGCGCAACCGGCTGTGGGGCATCGACCTCGTGCTGTCGCGCGCGACCGTCGCCGCGATGCTCGCCGTCGGCCTCGCCGCCGTCTACGCGGTGGTGGTCGTGCTCGCGACGACCGTCGTCGACGGCCCCGCCGCGCAGGTCGTCGCGGCGGTCGGGGTCGCGCTCGCGGTGCAGCCCCTGCACACGTGGCTGCGGCACCGCGTGCGCACGCTCGTCTACGGGGAGGGGAACGACCCGGGCCGGGCGGCGCTGAGCGTCGGCCGCCACCTGTCGTCCGCGTCGACGGCCGACGACCTCGTCGTGAGCCTCGCCGTCGGCGTGCGCGAGGCGCTGCGCCTGGAGAGCGTGACGATCGAGCGGTCCGCACCCGGCCCGACGGCGTCCGGCAGCCCCGCGGGCCCGGCGCCCTGGGCAGGCCCCGCCGGCCACCCGTCCGGGGACGCCGTCACGCTCCCCGTGGAGCACGGCGGCCGGGTGCTCGGCCGCGTCCACGTCGTCGCGCGCGCCGGTGAGCGGCTCGACGCCCGGACGCGGGACGCGCTCGTGCAGCTCCTGCCCGTGCTCGGCGCCGGTCTCGCGCTCGCCCGGGGCGCCCACGAGCTCGAGGAGGCGCGCGACGCCACGACCCGCGCGCGCCTCGCCGAGCGGCGCGTGATCCGCCGGGAGCTGCACGACGGCGTCGGGCCGTGGCTCGTGGGCCTGCGCCTCGGGCTCCAGGGCGCGCGGAACACGCTGCGGACCGACCCCGAGGCCGCGGCCGCGGTGCTGGACGCCCTGGGGGTCGAGGTCGCGCAGCGCGTCGACGACGTGCGCGCGCTGTCGCGCAGCCTCCTGCCGCCGTCGCTCGACGAGCACGGTCTGGAGGTCGCGCTCGGCGAGCTCGCGGGGCGGCAGGCCCTCGGCGGGTTCGTCGTGGACGTGCGCTGCGACCCGTGCGTCGGCCTCGACCCGCGCGTCGCCGCGGCCGCGTACGCCATCGCGAGCGAGAGCGTCGTCAACGCCGCCCGCCACTCCGGGGCGCAGGAGTGCCGCCTGACGGTCCGGCTCGGGGACGGCGTGCTGGTCGTCACGTGCGAGGACGACGGGCGGGGCGTCGCGCCGGACGCGGTCGCCGGCGTCGGCTCCCGGTCGCTGCGGGAGCGGGCCGACGAGCTCGGCGGGCGGCTCGACGTCGCCGCGCTGCGGGCCGACGGCGAGCGCCCGGGCACGCGGGTCCGCGCCACCCTCCCGCTGGTCCCGGTCGGGGCGCTCGCGCGCGGGGCGGCGTCGTGATCCGGGTCGCGGTCGTCGACGACCACCCCGTGTTCCGGCTCGGCATGGCCGCGCTGCTCGACTCGTTCGACGGCGTGCGCGTCGTGGGGAGCGCGGCGTCGGCGGCCGAGGCGCGGTCGCTGCTCGGTCTGGGCGCCGGTGGCACCGAGGGCGCCGGGGCGCGGGCCGACGTCGTGCTCCTGGACCTCGACCTCGGCGACGGGTCGGGCGTGGACGTGACCCGCGACCTCGTGCGCGCGGACCCGGCCGCGCGCGTGCTGGTCGTGACGATGCACGAGGACGCGGACGCCGTCGTCGCGGCCGTGCGCGCCGGGGCGCGCGGGTTCCTCGTGAAGTCCGCGAGCCCGGCGGAGGTCGAGCGCGCCGTCCGTGCGGTGGCCGACGGCGCGATGATCCTCTCCCCCTCCGTCGCGGACCGGGCGATGGCGTACGTCGTGGGCGGGCGCTCGGCCGTGCGCGCGCCGTTCCCGCAGCTCACCGACCGCGAGCGCGAGGTGCTCGACCTCGTCGCCGCCGGGCTCGACAACGCGTCGATCTCCCGGCGGCTCGTGCTCAGCCCCAAGACCGTGCGCAACCACGTCGCGAACGTCCTCGCCAAGCTCGCCGTCCGGGACCGCGCCGCCGCGATCGTGCGGGCACGCGAGGAGGGGCTGGGCGGCGGCTGACGCTGAGGTCAGGCCTCGTCGTCCTCGATGACCGACAGCACGTTGCCCGCCGGGTCGGTGAACCACGCGATGAGCGGGCCGCCGCCGCGGAAGACGAAGTCGTCGTCCGTCTCGACGGGCGTGCCCGCGTAGCGCTCGAACGGCACGCCGCGCTCGCGGAGCGCGGCGACCGTGCCCGGCACGTCGGCGACCGGGAAGTTCAGCACCGTGAACGACGCCGGGGTGTGGGCGTCGCCCTTCGGGTAGACGAGCACGCGCGCACCGCCGCCGATCTCGAGCCAGAGCATGTCGTCCCCGCTGACGGTGAGGCCGAGGTCGTCGGCGTAGAACCGCCGCGCCGCGTCGACGTCGTCGACCGAGAACCCGCTGAACGCCGTGTCGAGCATGTCTCCTCCTGGGGTCGCGCGGGCCGGTGCCCGCTCTCCCCAGGGTCGACCGCCCGCGGCCCGCGGGCTCATCGGTCGCGTGACGGCGTCAGGCCTCGCGACGCAGGTGCAGCAGCGGGAACGGGCGCCCCTGGTCGTCCGTCTCGGACCTCCCGGTGACCTCGAACCCGAGCGCCCGGTAGAAGGCCAGCGCGCCCGGGTTCTGCTCGTTGACGTCGAGCTCGACGACCGGGAGGCCGCGCCCGACCGCGTCGAGCAGCGCGCGGCCGGTCCCTCGCCCGTGCAGCGCGGGGTCCACGAACAGCATCTCGACCCGGTGCCCGACGGTCCCGACGAACCCGACCACCCGGCCGTCGACCTCCGCGACCGTCAGGTCGACGGCGCCCAGGTACTCGTCCCGCACCGCGGTCTCGAGCTCGCGCACGTCGTCGGGTCCGAGGAAGTCGTGGGTCGCCTCGACGGCGCGCCGCCAGACGCCGACCAGCGCGTCCGTGTCGTCGGGGCGGGCGGGGCGGAGGACGTGGTCGGTCACGGCACGAGCATGCCAGTGCCACGGCGCAGGGTGCTCCGAGAGCTGAGCGAGCCGCTCCTGCGCAGGAGGGACGCTTGGCACCTGCATCGAGACCTGTCAATATAGAAGCATGTCGATGCAACCACGGTGCCTCCGGATCGCTGCCCCCGACGGTCCGGCACTCCCGTGAGCACCCCCGGCACGGCACCGCGGGCGCGGCTGTCGGCGCTCGACCGGTGGCTGCCGCTGTGGATCGGGCTGGCGATGCTCGTCGGCCTGGCCCTCGGCAGGTTCGTCCCCGCCGTGTCCGACGCGCTCGCCGCGCTGGAGGTCGGCGGGATCTCCCTCCCGATCGCCGTCGGCCTGCTGGTGATGATGTACCCGGTGCTGGCCAAGGTCCGCTACGAGCGGGTGGGTGCGGTCACCGGCGACAAGCGGCTCCTGGCGTCCTCGCTGGTCCTGAACTGGCTGGTCGGGCCGGCGCTGATGTTCGCCCTGGCGTGGGCCTTCCTGCCGGACCTGCCCGAGTACCGCACCGGGCTGATCGTCGTCGGCCTGGCCCGGTGCATCGCCATGGTCGTGATCTGGAACGACCTGGCGTGCGGGGACCGGGAGGCGGCGGCGGTGCTCGTCGCCATCAACTCCGTGTTCCAGGTCGTCGCCTTCTCGTTGCTCGGCTACTTCTACCTCACGGTGCTGCCCGCGTGGCTGGGCCTGGACACCCAGGGCCTGGACGTGTCGGTGGGGCAGATCGCGCTCAACGTGCTCGTGTTCCTCGGCGTCCCGCTGGCCGCCGGGTTCGCCTCGCGCCTGGTCGGGGAGCGCGCCCAGGGCCGCGCCTGGTACGAGGACCGGTTCCTCCCGGTGATCGGACCCTGGGCGTTGTACGGGCTGCTGTTCACGATCGTGCTGCTGTTCGCCCTGCAGGGCGAGGCCGTCACCTCCCACCCGCTCGACGTCGCCCGCATCGCGCTGCCGCTCCTGGTGTACTTCGCCGTCATGTGGGGCATCGGGGTCGTGACCGGCAAGGCCCTGGGCCTGGGGTACGCGCGCACCACGACGCTGGCGTTCACCGCGGCGGGCAACAACTTCGAGCTCGCGATCGCCGTCGCGATCGGCACCTTCGGCGCCACCTCGGGACAGGCCCTGGCGGGCGTCGTCGGCCCGCTCATCGAGGTCCCCGTCCTGGTCGGTCTCGTCTACGTCTCGCTGTGGGTCGCGCGCCGCTGGTTCGCCGTCGACCCCTCCGCCGCGGCGGATCGGGCACCCGAGCCGGAAGAGGTGCGGTCGTGACCGCTCGCAGCCTGCCCTTGACCGTCCGTGACCCCGACTGCACGCCGCAGGTCGACGCGCACGCGATCGGGGCCGAGGTCGCGGGCGCGGTCGCGGTCGCGCTCAAGGCCCTCGCCGAGCCGCTGCGGCTGCGGATGCTGTCGTTCGTGGCGACCTCGCCGACCGGGGAGGCGTGCGTGTGCGACCTCGCCGCCCTGACGGACGTGTCCCAGCCGACCGTGTCGCACCACCTGAAGGTGCTGCGCGACGTCGGCGTGCTGGCCTCGGAGCGGCGCGGCACCTGGGTCTGGTACCGCATCACGCCCGGGTACAAGGCCGCGGTGTCCACCCTGCTGGAGTCGTTCGCCCCGGCCGCGCTCGAGGCGCTCGTCGCCCCGCACGAGCTCACGGGCCTGCAGGACGTCGATGCCGCCCTCGACCACCTCGCGACCGACCTCACCGCCCGCCACCCCGACCTCGCGGCGGGCGTGGTGCTGGCCACCGTGCGCGAGTCCTACACGGCGCTGGCCCGCTCGGCCACGGTGTCCGCGCACCTGCTCACCCTGACCGACCGGTTCGCCCGCCAGCGCCTGGCCGACCTCACCCGCGAGGCCGGCGCACGCCCGCAGGTGCTGTTCGTCTGCGTCGCCAACGCCGGACGCTCCCAGCTCGCCGCCGCCCTGGTCCGCCGCTACGCCGGCGACCGGGTCGTCGTGCGCTCGGCCGGCTCGGCGCCGGCATCGGACGTGCACCCCGCCGTGCGACCCGAGCTCGCCGCGCTCGGCACCACCGAGGGCGAGGCCTACCCCAAGCCGTTGACCGACGACGCGGTCCGCGCAGCCGACGTCGTGATCACGATGGGCTGCGGCGACGTGTGCCCGGTCCTGCCCAACACCCGGTACGAGGACTGGCTCGTGGGCGACCCGGCCCTGGCCTCCCCGGCCGGGGTCACCGCGATCCGCGACGAGCTCGACACCCGCGTGCGCGCACTGCTCGCCGAGCTCCTGCCCGACCTCGACCTGCCCGCACCCTGAGCCACCGGAGACCACCATGACCGACACCGCTTCGAAGCCGTCCGCCCTGTTCGTCTGCGTCCACAACGCCGGCCGCTCCCAGATGGCCGCCGGGTACCTGCGCGCCCTGTCCGGCGGCGCCGTGGAGGTCCGCTCTGCCGGGTCCGCCCCGGCCGACCAGGTCAACCCCGTCGCCGTCGAGGCCATGCTCGAGGAGGGCATCGACCTCCGCGCCGAGCAGCCCAAGGTCCTCACGACGGACGCGGTCCAGGCGTCCGACGTCGTGATCACCATGGGCTGCGGCGACGCGTGCCCGATCTTCCCCGGCAAGCGCTACGAGGACTGGGCCCTGGCCGACCCCGCCGGGCAGAACATCGAGTCCGTGCGCCCGATCCGCGACGAGATCCGCAGGCGCGTGCTGACCCTGCTCGACGAGCTCGGTGTCGCCCCGGTCCGCCTCTCGCAGAGCTGAGGGGTCGGCCGAGCGCCGGTCCCGCACAGGAGCGACGCGAGGCCTGTCGCTCACGGGTGGTCTGCGTCGCCCGAGCGGCCGTGCACGACGCCGGTCGCGGACCCGACCCCGGCCGGTGCCCCGACCCCGAGGACGACCGGCTGCGGCGCCGCCGGCGCGGTGCCGCAGCACGACCCGCTCGTGCCCGCGCCGTCCGCCTCCAGGGCGAGGTCGGTCGAGCAGACCCCGGTCGCAGGGAGGTCCAGCTCGACCGCGTCGGCCGCAGCCCGGTCCCCTGCCAGCGCCGCCGCGATCGAGCGCACCTGCTCGTAGCCGGTGGCGAGCAGGAACGTCGGAGCGCGTCCGTAGGACTTCATGCCCGCGAGGTAGAACCCGTCGTCCGGGTGGGACAGCACCTGCTCGCCGTGCGGCGGCACGGTGCCGCAGGAGTGCTGGTTCGGGTCGACGAGCGGAGCGAGCGCCGCAGGTGCCTCCACGACCGGGTCCAGATCGAGGCGCACCTCGCGCAGCATGTCCAGGTCCGGCCGGAAGCCGGTCGCGTCGACGATCTGGTGCACCTCGAGGCTCAGCGCCCCGTCGCGCGCTGTCCCCAGCACCTGGACGGTTCCGGCACCGGGGACGAGCCGTTCGATCGAGACGCGCGTGAGCAGCGTCAGGCGCCCAGCCTCCACGGCGGCCCGCAGGCGCGTGCCGAGCAGGCCTCGCGCGGGAAGCTCGTCGTCGGCGCCACCACCGAACAGGCGCCGCGCGGACCCGCCGCGGATCGCCCACGTGATCGTGGTGCCCGGCTCGGACTCGGAGAGCTCGACGAGGTTCAGGAGCGTGTTCGCCGCGGAGTGGCCCATCCCGACGACGAGGGTGTCCCGGCCTGCGAACCGGTCGCGCCGGGCGCCGAGCACGTCCGGGAGAGGTCCGGTGACGAACGCAGCCGACTCCTCCTCGCCCACGGCCGGAAGACCCGAGACCCCCAGCGGGTTCGACCTCGAGAACGTCCCCGACGCGTCGATCACCGCGCGGGCCAGCACGTCGGTCAACGTGCCGCCACCGTCCACCGTCCGCACCCGGTACCCGCGCCGCTCCCGCCCGAGGGAGCGCGTCTTGTCCGCACCGTCGCGGGCGACCGACACCGCTCGCGTGCCGGTACGCAGGCGCGGCGCGATCTGCGGCGTCGCGGCCAGCGGAACCAGGTAGCGCCCCACGAGCTCCCCGCCGGTGGGGAGCGCGTCCGGATCCGGCTCCGCCCACCCCGTCGCCTCCAGCAGGCGCCGTGCGGCGGCGTCGACGTCGTAGCGCCACGGCGAGAACAACCGCACGTGGCCCCACGACGCCACGGCCGCACCCGGCCCGTCGCCCGCCTCGAGCACGACCGTCTCCAGCCCGCGCTCCAGCAGGTGGGCCGCCGCGGCCAGACCCACCGGACCCGCACCGATCACCACGACCGGGAGCTCGTCCCGCACCACCTCGACCATGACCACCCCTCGCATTGATGATTATCGATGCGAGCATCGTGGACCACCCATCGATGGGTGTCAATGTGTGGCAGGATGGGCACATGACGACGGCCACGCTGCCCCCGGCGCTCCCGCGCGGCGCACCGGACTGCTGCGGGCCGTCCGTCACCCGGGCGGCAGACCCCGACGCCGCGCGCGAGCTCGCGCGCACCTTCAAGGCCCTGGCGGACGCGACGCGAGTCCAGCTCCTCGCGATCGTCGCCGCCCAGGAGGGCCACGAGGCATGCGTGTGCGACCTCACCGAGCCGGTCGGCCTCTCCCAGCCGACCGTCAGCCACCACCTCAAGATCCTGGTCGACGCCGGTCTGCTGACCCGCGAGCAGCGCGGCCGCTGGGCGTACTACTCGCTCGTCCCGGGCGCCCTCGCCCGCGTCGCACGGTCGCTCACGGAGACCGCGGGGAGCTGAGCGCCGCTCTCGCCGCGCACTCCCGTCGTCCTGCGGACCGGGCGCTGGCGGCGTGAGGACGTCGGCCCGCAGCCGGTCGAGGGCTGACCGCCACCCGTCAGGACCGTCGCCCGCGCAGCGCGACGACGGGCCCCGAGAAGAGCGCGATGCCCAGGACGAACCCGACGTCGTACCAGTTCCCGTTGTTGTCGACCTCGTAGATGCTCACCGTGTCCGTGAAGAGGGACACGATGAACGTGACCGGCAGGATCGTCCCCTGCCACAGACCCCACCAGAAGCCGTAGCCGCCGGGGTTCGCCTCCAGGTTCGGCCCGGCCGCGCAGGCTCCCAGGAGCAGGAGCACCCCGAGAGCCAGGACCGCACCGGCACCCCGTCGTGTCGTCGTGGACATGACGCTCACCTCCGGCACCAGTGAACCGCGCGCGGGGAGGGACGGCGACAGCAGGGTCGGCGATGTGCTGCGCCGCGCCCACGGGCGGCGCGTCGGTGGGGTGCGGCAGGATGAGGCCATGAGCCCGAGCACGGACGACGACGCCCCCTCGACCAGCACCGCGCCGGGCGGGGAGCTCCTGCTCCTCGACACCGCGAGCCTGTACTTCCGGGCGTTCTTCGGGGTGCCGGACTCGGTCAAGGCGCCGGACGGCACGCCCGTCAACGCGGTGCGCGGCCTTCTCGACATGATCGCGACGCTCGTCACCGACCGTCGTCCGACGCGCCTCGTCGCGTGCTGGGACGAGGACTGGCGGCCGGCCTTCCGGGTCGAGGCCATCCCGTCCTACAAGGCGCACCGTGTCGCGGAGCTCGTCCCGGGCACGACGGGCGTGGAGGAGGTCCCCGAGAAGCTCGTCGCCCAGGTGCCGGTGATCGTCGACGTGCTCGCGGCGCTGGGGATCGCGCGCGTCGGGGCGGCGGGCTACGAGGCGGACGACGTCATCGGCACGCTCACCGCGCGCGAGGTCGCACGCCGAGCAGCGGCGGGCGCCGCGCCGGACCCGTCGGGGCGGGCGGCGGTCGAGGTCGTCACGGGCGACCGCGACCTGTTCCAGCTCGTGGACGACGCCGCGGGCGTGCGCGTGCTCTACCCGACGAAGGGCGTGAAGAACCTCGACGTCGTCGACCAGGCGCGCCTTCGCGAGCGGTACGGCGTCGCGACGGGTGCGGCCTACGCGGACATGGCGGTGCTGCGCGGCGACCCGAGCGACGGCCTGCCGGGCGTCCCCGGCATCGGCGAGAAGACGGCGGTCGCCCTCCTCGAGAAGTACGGCGACCTCGCGGGCGTGCTCGCCGCGCGCGAGGCCGGCGACCCCGGGCTGACCGCGACCCAGCGCCGTCGGCTCGAGGAGGCGGCGTCCTACCTGAGGGTGGCCCCGCTCGTCGTGCGCGTCGCCCCCGACGCTCCGGTGGGCGAGATCAGCGATGCCCTGCCCCGCACCCCCGCGGACCCCGACGCGCTCGCCGAGCTCACCGAGCGGTGGGGACTCGGGACGTCCGTCCGGCGGCTCGTGGACGCCCTGGGCGGCTGACGCCCGACGGCTGCTGACGCCTGACGACGCCGCGCCGGGACGCAACGGACGAGGGCGCCACGACCGGGGCGGCAGACTGGGTGCGCCGCGGCACCGCGGCGCACCCGACCCCGCCTGGAGGCGACCCGTGGCTCTCGTCCGTTGCAGCTTCTACTCCGACGTGCTCGAGGTGAGCACGTCGATGACCGTCGTGCTCCCCCAGGCCACGTCGACCCAGATCGGCATGGCCGGGTCGGCGAGCGCCCGCGCCGAGGGCGCCCCGGTGCTCTACCTGCTGCACGGCATGAGCGATGACGAGACCATCTGGACGCGCCGGACGTCGATCGAGCGGTACGTCGCCGACCGCGGGCTGGCCGTCGTGATGCCGCGCGTGGAGCGCAGCTTCTACGCCGACGAGGTCCACGGGCACCGGTACTGGACGTTCCTGTCCGAGGAGCTGCCGAGCCTCGTCGACCAGTTCTTCCGCGTGTCGACGCGCCGCGAGGACACGTTCGTCGCGGGGCTGTCGATGGGCGGGTACGGCGCGTTCCGCTGGGCGCTGCGGCACCCCGAGCGGTTCGCGGCGGCTGCGAGCCTGTCGGGGGTGCTCGACCTCGCCGACGAGTCGTACCGCGAGCGGCGGCTGCCGGACATCGAGCGCGTGTTCGGCGACCGCGAGATCGCGGGGTCGGACGACGACCTGCTCGCCCTGCTGCGCCGCGCGGCGGCCGAGGGGCGCACGGCCGACCTCCCCGACCTGTTCCTCGCGTGCGGGACGGAGGACTTCCTCGTCGACGGCAACCGGGCGTTCGAGCGGGTGGCCGATGAGTCCGGCGTTCCGCTGCGGTCGGAGTTCTCGCCCGGGACGCACGAGTGGGGCTTCTGGGACCGCACGATCCAGGACGTCCTCGACTGGCTGCCGCTGGCCGGGACGCCACGAACCTGACGCGGCGCCCTCCCTACCGCTCGGGCATGTCACAGACCGTGCCCGCGCGTCGTCGTCCAGGTGACCTGACCGCACCTCCGGCCGTGCAGCGCGCACACCGCGACGAAGGGGACCAGCACCATGACCGCATCCACCACGTTCTCGCCCACCGACGTCGCCGCGCTGCGGGACCGCGTCACGGGACGCGTCCTCGCGCGCGGCGACCTGCCCGACGGCGGCCCGACCGCCGCGGAGGCCGTCGCCGCGCACAGCACGCTCGTCGCGCACGACCCCGACGTCGCCGTGCTCGCGGAGACGGAGGCCGACGTCGTCGAGGCCGTGCGGTTCGCGGCCCACCACGGGTTGCCCGTGCGGTCGCACGCGACGGGCCACGGCGAGTCGTCTCCGATCACGGACGGCCTCGTGCTCGGGACGAGCGACCTCGCAGGCGTCGAGGTCGACCCGGCGACGCGGATCGCGCGCATCGGTGCCGGGACGCGCTGGAGCGCGGTCGTCGACGCGGCGGCGGAGCACGGGCTCGCGCCCGTCACGGGGTCGTCGACCTCCGTCGGGGTCGTCGGGTACACGCTCGGCGGCGGGTACGGGCCCCTGACGCGCAGCCACGGCCTCACCTCGGACCGAGTGCGCGGCTTCCGGGTCGTGCTCGCCGACGGGTCCGTCGTCGAGGCGGGTCCGGACACCGAGCCGGACCTCTTCTGGGCGCTGCGCGGCGGGAAGGGCGGGCTCGGCGTCGTGACGCGGCTCGACCTCGAGCTCGTGCCGCTGCGCACGCTGTACGCGGGGTCGCTCACGTTCGACGCCCCGCACGTCGAGGAGGTCCTGCGCGGCTGGGCGGCATGGACCGCGACCGCGCCCGACGACGTCACCACCTCGGTCGCTCTGCTCGCCCTCCCGGACCTCCCGTTCGTCCCGGAGCACCTGCGCGGCCGCACGGTGCTCGCCCTGCGCTTCGCCTACCCGGGCGACGCCGCGGAGGGCGAGCGCCTCGCCGCGCCGCTGCGGGCCCTCGCGCCGGCCCTCGCCGACACGGTCGGCGAGCTGCCCGTGACGGCCGTCGCGACGATCCACGCGGACCCGGAGGACGCCGGGCCATCGTGGGTCTACGGCGCGGGCCTGCGCGAGGTCGACGGCGAGTTCCTCGACCGGTTCCTCGCCGAGCTCGGGCCAGGCAGCGGGTCGCCGTTCGTCGCGGCCGAGCTGCGGCACGTCGGCGGCGCCGGGGCGCGCGACGTCGAGGGCGGGTCCGCCGCGGGCGGCCGCACCGCCGGGTTCCTGCTGAGCCTCGTGGGCGTCAACCCGCCGCGGCTGCCCGACATGGCCGCCGCCGCGGCCTCGTTCGCGCAGTGGTCGCAGCCGTGGGCCGCGACGGAGACGAACATCAACTTCCTGCCCGGGCCCTGGACGTACGAGACGCTCGCCCGCGCGTGGTCGCCCGAGACCGCGGGGCGCCTCGCGTCGGTCCGCTCGGCGTACGACCCGACCGGCCTGTTCGCCTGGCGCGTGTGACGCGGTCCGCTCCCGGCCCCCCGGGGGCGGACCCTCCCGTCACACGGCGAACAGGGCGGTGAGCCGCGGGAGGCGGCGCGCGTTCTCCTCGTCGTCGTCGAAGTCCCACTGCTCGCCGACGGGTTCGGCGAGGGCGCGGCCCGACGACGTCCGCTCCCGAGCCGTGTAGTACGCCTCGTCGTCCTCGCCGGTCGCGCGGGACCACGCGTCCCCCACGAGCGAGTCCAGCGACTCGAACCCGAACCAGGGCGACCCGGCGTCGGCCATCGCGGCGACGACGGGGTGGTCGGCGAGCGTGTCCGGGTCGGCCAGGGTGCGCTCGAACGTCGCGCGCCCCGCGAGGACGAGCCCGTCGCGGAAGTCCATGAAGGCGTCGTCGCTGCACCCGCCCTCGACGAGGTAGGCCGCGCCCCAGACCGGCCACGCGTAGGCGTCGCGCGCCACGGCCCCCGCGACGTCGGCGAACGCCAGGATCTCGTCGGCGGTGAGCCGCTCGACGAGGAGGTCGGTGAGGGCGCCGGGCAGCGGGTCGTCCTCCGCACCGCGGTCGTCGGCACCCGCGCCCGCCCGCTCGCGCGCCGTCTCGACGACGCTCCAGAAGGTCTCTCGGTCCATGGCGCGGACGGTACGGCGCGGCACCCACAGGCCCATCGCGGCCGATCCCCTAACCTCAGCCCATGACGACGCACAGCTCCGGGTCCGGCCGGGGCTCCGACCTGCCCCTTCCGTTCGCCGCGACCTCGACCGAGGGCATGGCCGCACGGTGGGTTCGGTGGGTCGCGGCGGCCGGGCCCTGGCGCACCCCCCTTGCCGATCCGACCGGCGAGGACGCCGCGAGGAACCAACCGCGCGACGTCTGGTTCCTCGCAGGCACGACCGGCGGCGTCGAACGCCGGCACATCACCGTGCCCGCACAGACGCCCCTCTTCGGGCCGGCGTTCTGCATGTGGTCGAGCGACGTGCTGGGCCGTGACGACCTGCCGGACGCCTACGGCTCCGTGACCGTGGACGGTGAGCCCCGTCCCACGACGCCCACCGGGACGCCGTCGCCCTTCGACGTCCGGGGCGTCTGGCTGAACCCGGTCACCCGGACGCGACGAACCGTCCCCCTGTCCGTGTGGGGCGTGTGGGCGGAGATCCCGCCGCTGGCGCCCGGGCGGCACGAGATCGTCCTCGACGGCGGCGACGGTCACGGGTTCACGGTCGGCGTGCACTTCACCGTCGACGTGACGCGCGACTGACCCCGTCCGGCTCACCTCCCGGTGTGCCGCGCGAGGATCGCGTGCGCGTCGGTGCCGCGGGGCAGGACGCCGTAGCCGTGGCCGCGGTCCTCGCCGAGCCGCGCGGCGACGAACGCGTCGGCCGTGCCCGACGGCGCGTGCCGCACCACGAGCGACGCCTGGAGCGCGAGGGCGAGCGACTCCACGACGCGACGGGCCTGCGCCTGCTGCGCGCCGGCGTCGGCCCCCGCGACCTCCGCGAGCAGCCGGCGCGTGCTCGCGACGTACGCGTCGAGGACGGGGTGCGCGCCCGCCGTCGTGGCGAGCTCCGCCTCGAACGCCGCGACGGACGCGGGCTCGCGGCCCATGGCGCGGAGCACGTCGAGCGCGATGACGTTGCCCGACCCCTCCCAGATCGCCATGACCGGCTGCTCGCGGTAGCGGCGCGCGAGCGGGAACGCCTCGGTGTACCCGTTGCCGCCGAGGCACTCCATCGCCTCGTACGCGTGGTGCGGCCCGCGCTTGCACACCCAGTACTTGCTCACGGCCGTCGCGAGGCGGCGGAACGCGCGGTCGTGCTCGGACTCGCCGTCGTGCGCGGCGGCGAGGCGCACCGACGTGAGCGTCGCGGCCTCGGACTCGAGCGCGAGGTCCGCGAGCACCGCGGTCATCGCGGGCTGGTCCACGAGCGCCGCACCGAACGCGCTCCGGTGCCGCGCGTGCCACAGGGCCTCGGTGACCGCCTGGCGCATGCCCGCGGCCGAGCCGTGCACGCAGTCCAGCCGCGTGCGCGACACCATCTCGATGATCGTCCGCACACCCCGGCCCGGCTCCCCGACGAGGAACCCGACGGTGCCGTCGAGCTCGATCTCCGACGACGCGTTCGACCGGTTGCCCAGCTTCTCCTTGAGGCGCTGGATGCGGAACACGTTGCGCGTGCCGTCCTCCAGCACGCGCGGCACGAGGAAGCACGACGGCGCCCCCTCACCCGGTGCGCCCGGCACCTGCGCGAGCACGAGGAACGCGTCGGACATCGGCGCCGAGCAGAACCACTTGTGCCCGGTCAGCAGGTAGGCGCCGTCCGCCCCGGCGGGCACGGCCGTCGTCGCGTTCGCGCGCACGTCCGAGCCGCCCTGCTTCTCCGTCATCGCCATGCCGACGAGCACGCCGGGCTTGCTCCCCGGGGCCGCGAGGCCGCCGTCGTACCCGCGGGAGAGCAGGCGCGGCTCCCAGACCGCGGCGAGCGACGGCGCGTGCCGCAGCGAGGGCACCGCCGCGTGCGTCATGGAGACCGGGCACGCGTGGCCCGGCTCGACCTGCGCGAACAGCGAGAACACCGCACCCCGCACGACGTTCGCCCCCGGCCCGGGCTCCGCCCACGCGCTCGTGTGCGCGCCGTGCGCGACAGCCGCCCCGATCACCTCGTGGTACGCGGGGTGGTACTCGACCTCGTCGATGCGGTGGCCCCGGCGGTCGTGCGTGCGCAGCACGGGCTCGTGGACGTTCGCGAGCTCGGCCGCGCGCTGGAGGTCGCCCGTCCCGACGAGCGCGCCGACCTCGACGAGCCGGTCCTCGCCCCACGCGCCGCCGTACGCGTGCACCGCCTCGCGCAGCACGGGGTGTTCGAGGTACTCGTTGACCCCCTCGCGCTCGGGCGGCTGGTTGGTCACGCGGTGGGTCGTGCGGGGTGCCGGGCGCGAGACGGCGCCGGCGGCGGTCCCTGCGGCCCGGCTGGGGGCGTCGCTGCGGGTGTCGGTCGGGGTCACGGTGTCCTCCTGCGGCTCTGCGGGTGGCTCGGTCGGTGCGGCGGTGCTCGGGGTGCTCTCGGACGGGCGGGCGGGCGGGGCGGGTCAGGCGGGAGCGGGCGCCACCGCCCGCGCGCCCACGGCCCCCAGGCAGAAGCGCTGGATCGTGGCCACGACGGCGTCCCGCTCGCCCGAGGTCGGAGCGGGGCCCGCGGTCCGAACGTCGCGGGCCGCGGCGAGCGGGGACAGCGGGCCGGTGAGCGACTCGCCGATCGCGCCGACGAGCGCGGTCGCGACGACGTCGACGTCCTGGTCGGGGATCTCGCCCGCCGCGACGCCGTCGCGCACGACGTCCGCGAACGTCGTCGCGTAGGCGCGGCGGTACTCGAGGCGCGCGGCGTCCACGGCCGGGTCGACGGGCTCGAGCAGGAGCGCCCACGCGAGCGTCGGGCCGCGCAGCGCGCGCCGCGCGAACGTGTCGACGGCGCGGCCGAGGCGCGCCGCGGTGCCGCCGCCCGGCGGGTCGTCGGGGCGCGCGGCGGCGGCCGCGCGCACCGCGTCGAGCTCGACGTCGGCCGCCTGGCGGAACACCGCGACGAGCAGGTCGGCCTTCGTCGGGAAGTACGAGTAGACGCCGCCGGTGCTCACCCCGGCGCGCGCCGCGAGCGCCTGCACGCTCGCGCCGGCGAACCCGTGCGCGGCGACGATCGTCCGCGCCGCGTCCAGCAGGGCGTCACGCTTGCGCTCGCGCGCGGCGCGCGTCGCCGGGGTCTCGCGGTAGGCCACGGGCCCTCCCTCGCCGTCGGGTGAACCGCCTCGGGGCGGCTTCCACGAAGAATTGAAGCATGATTCAATTCATCGCGGTACCGGCCCGCCGGGCCGGGCGGGCGTCGACGAGGACGCCGCGCACGACGTCGAGGAGGACGACATGCACCTGGGCAGCATGCTCGAGAGCACGGCACGCAAGGTCCCGGCCAAGGAAGCGCTCGTGCTGGGCGAGCGCCGCCTCACGTACGCCGAGCTCGACGCGGCCGCACGCCGCGCCGCGGCGGTCTTCCGGGACGCCGGCGTGCGCCCCGGCGACCGGGTCACGGTGATGACCTACAACACGCCGGGCTTCGTCGTCGCGGCGTTCGGCCTGTGGCGCGCGGGCGCCGTGCTCGTCCCCGTCAACCACAAGCTCCAGGCTCCCGAGGTCGCGCGGCTCGTCGCCCACAGCGGCGCCGTGCTGGGCGTCGCGGACGCGACCCTCGCCCCCGTCGTCGCCGCCGCCGCGCCCCAGGTGCGCTGGCTGTGGACGGAGGCGAGCGCCGTCGCGCAGGACTCGGCGGATGCGGAGGGGACGCGGGAGCACGACGACTTCGACGCGCTCGTCGCGGCCGCCGAGCCGTGGGACGGCGTGCCGCCGGACCAGGACACCATCGCCCAGGTGCTCTACACGTCCGGCACGACGGCGGCCCCCAAGGGCTGCGAGCACACCCACCGCGGGCTGAGCTCGGTCGCGGCCTACACGACTGCGGCCGTCGGGCTGCGGGCGGACGACCGCTTCCTCCTCGCGATGCCGATCTGGCACGCCTCGCCGCTCAACAACTGGTTCCTCTCGATGGTGTTCCTCGGCGGCACGACCGTGCTGCTGCGCGAGTACCACCCGATCGAGATGCTGCGGACGGTCGCGGCCGAGCGCACGACCGCGTTCTTCGGCGCGCCCATCGCGTACGTCGCGCCGCTCCAGGTCGCCGCCGCGCAGGGCATCGACCTGTCGACGTTCGACCTGTCGAGCGCGCGCCTGTGGCTCGCGGGCGGCGCGCCCGTCGGCGCCGACACCGTGCGGGCGATCCGCGCCGCCTACCCGGGCGAGCTGCACCAGGTCTACGGCATGAGCGAGATGGGGCCGGTCGGCACCGCGCTCGGCCCGGCCGACCAGGAGCGCAAGGCGGGCTCGATCGGGGACGCGGGCATGCCCGGCGTCGACGTGCGGGTCGTGGACCTCGACGGGAACGACGTCGGCCCGGGCGGGACCGGGGAGATCTGGCTGCGGTCGGACACCCGGATGGTCGGCTACCTCGACGACCCGGAGGCGACCGAGGCCGTGCTCGTGGGCGACTGGTACCGCACGGGCGACGTCGTGCGCGTCGACGAGGACGGGTACCTGTTCATCGTCGACCGGCTCAAGGACGTCATCATCACGGGGGGCGAGAACGTCTACTCCCAGGAGGTCGAGGAGGCGCTGCGCGGGTCGCCGGAGGTCGCGGACGTCGCCGTCGTCGGGCGGCCGCACGCCGACTGGGGCGAGACGGTCGTCGCGTTCGTCGTCCCCGCACCCGGCGCCGAGCCGACGCTCGACTCGCTGCGCGCGTTCCTCGCCGACCGGCTCGCGCGCTACAAGGTGCCGCGCGACGTCGCGCTCGTGACCGAGCTCCCCCGCAACCCCTCCGGCAAGCTCACCAAGCACGTCCTGCGATCGCGCGTGCGGGAGGGGACGACGGTGGCCTGAGGCCGGGGAGCCTCAGGGGCGCGCGTGCTCGAAGATCACGGTCGTGCTCGTCCCGGCCACCTCGGGTCGCACGCTGAGCGTCCGGGACACCAGGTCGCGCAGCGCGTCCGAGTCGGCGACCGCGACGTGCAGCAGGAAGTCACGGTCGCCGGTGACGAAGAAGACGCCCTCGACGTCGGGCAGGGTCAGCAGGTAGTCGCGGAACGCCTCCAGGCCCTTGCGGGCCCCGGCCTGGAGGCGGATCGCGATGAGCGCCTCGAGCCCTCGGCCGAGCGCCGCGGGGTCGACGTCGGCCCGGAAGCCCCGGATCACGCCGCGGTCCACGAGGGCCCGGACGCGCGCGTGGCACGTCGAGGCGGCGATGCCGACGCGGGCGGCGACCGCCGCGTTCGTGGCGCGCGCGTCGGTCGCGAGCACGTCGAGGATGCGGCGGTCGACGTCGTCCAGCGCGGGCGGTCGAAGATCCTTCGGCACGGCGGGCCTCCCCTGGTGGACGGATGAACGTCGGGGCAGCGGCCGCCGCCCGGATCGACGATCCTTCGGCACATCTTGCCGCACACCGAAGGATCCACCACGCTGAGAGTCGTGCGGCACCATCCCGCCGCGCACCAGCCACGCGCCCGCCTCGCCACCCACGGGGCGGGCGTCGGTCGAAGGAGCCCGGCGTGAGCACGACCTCTCGTCCCCGTCCCCGTTCCCACGACGCCCGGACGGCACCCCCCGGCCGCGCCCCGCGCACGGCCGTCGTCGTCGGCGCCGGCATGGTGGGGCTCGCCACCGCGTGGCACCTCCAGGAGCAGGGCGTCGAGGTGACCGTCGTCGACCGCGAGGGCGTCGCCGCGGGCTCCTCCTGGGGCAACGCCGGGTGGCTCACCCCCGGCATGGCGATGCCGCTCGCCGACCCGTCGCTGTGGACGTACGGGCCGCGCGCCCTCCTCGACCCCGCCGCTCCCCTGCACGTCCCGCTGCGGTTCGACCCGCGCCTGTGGACGTTCTTCGCGCGCTTCATGGCGCACGCGACGCAGGCGCGCTGGGACCGCGCGATGGCGGCCCTCACCCCGATCGACCGCGTCGCGCTCGACGCGTTCGACGAGCTCGCCGCAGGCGGCAGCCTCGGCCACGGCGTCGAGGCCGGCACGACCCCCGGCCCGTTCACCGTCGCGTTCGAGCACGTCCGCGAGGCTCGGCCCTTCCTGCGCGAGCTCGAGCACGTCGCCGCCGCCGGGCAGACCGTCCCCGTCCGGCGCGTCGAGGCCGGGGAGCGCGCGCACCAGCTCACGGACCGCGTCTCCACCGTCTACGCGCTGGAGGGTCAGCGCTTCCTCGAGCCCGGCCCGTACGTCCACGCGCTCGCCGACTCCGTGCGCGCCCGCGGCGGCACCATCCTCACCGGCCTCGACGTGCTCGACGTCGAGCCCGGCCGCCTCGGCGCGTGCGTCTTCGCGCGTGCGGTGCACCCCGACGCCGCCCGGCACCCCGCGCTCGTGGGCGCCGGGGCGAGCGACGGGTCCGGGGTGACCGACGGCGTCGGGCCGGACGCCGGGGCGCCGCGCCGGGCCGCGTCCCCCGCCGACCGCGAGGAGGGCGTCGTGCTGCGCGGCGACGCCGTCGTGCTCGCGACCGGCGCGTGGCTGCCCTCGCTCGCGGCGCCGCTCGGCGTGCGCACGCGCGTGCAGGCCGGACGCGGCTACTCGTTCACCGTGAAGACCGACGAGCCCGTCGAGACGCCGATCTACCTGCCCGCGCGCCGCGTCGCGTGCACGCCCTACCAGGGCCGGTTCCGCATCGCGGGGACCATGGAGTTCCGCGGCCCGGACGAGCCGCTCCAGCCCCGGCGCATCGACGCGATCCTCGCGTCCGTGCGGCACCTGTTCCAGGGCGTCGACCTCGACGAGCGTCACGACGAGTGGGTCGGCTCGCGCCCGGTCACGCCGGACGGCCTGCCGCTCGTCGGCGCGACGCGCACGCGCGGCGTCTACGTCGCGGGCGGCCACGGCATGTGGGGCATGGTGCTCGGGCCCGCGACCGGCCGAGCGCTCGCCCACCTCGTGACGACCGGCGAGACCCCCGACGAGATCCGCGCGTTCGACCCGCTGCGCTGAGCCCGACGGCGGCGCCCCCGGACGGAATCGGCTCGGCGCGGCCGCTCCGGCAGCGCTGGCCGAAAGACCCTGTCGGACGGGGGCGCCGCGTCCTAGCGTGGTCGGTATGACCGTGCGGGAGGAGCACCGGGCCGCGCTGCGCGCGCTCGACGGCGACCCGGCGGCAGTGCGCGCGCACCTCACCGAGGGCTCGGGCCTGCCCGGGCCCCGGGCGAACCTCGAGCTCCTCGGCGCGTTCGCCGACGTCGCGCCCGCCGACCTCGTGCGCGCCCTGGCCGACGACCCCGACGAGTACCTCCGGTGCTGCGGGACGTGCGGGCTGGGCCGGCTCGTCGTCGAGGCCCCCGCCGACGCGCGCGCGGAGCCGACCGACCGGCTGCGCGCCCGCGCGTCGGACGGGTCCTGGCGCGTCCGCGAGGCCGCCGCGATGGCGCTCCAGCGCATCGGGGACGCCGAGCCCGCCACCCTGCGCGCGCTCGTCGCGTCGTGGGTCGCCGACCCCGACCCGCTGGTCCGTCGCGCCGCCGTCGCCGGGATCTGCGAACCGCGTCTTCTCCGCGACCCCGCGACCGCGACCGCCGCCCTGGACGCGTGCGCGGCCGCGACCGCCTCGATCGGCGCGCTCCCCGTTGACGCGCGCCGCGACCCCGACGTGCGCACGCTGCGCCAGGCCGTCGGCTACTGCTGGAGCGTTGCCGTCGTCGGCGACCCGGCCGCCGGTGTGCCGCGGTTCGCGACGCTGCGCGGGTCGTCGGACCCGGACGTGGCGTGGGTCGTGCGCGAGAACGAGAAGAAGGCGCGCCTGCGCCGCGTGCTCGACCGCACGCCGTGACCGCGCCGCGCGCGACCGTCCCGGCGACGGCGGCACGGAAGTCGTCCTCGAGGGGCCTTGCATCGCGTGCCGGACGCTTATATGTTTAACCGAAATACTAATCGTCGACGAGGGAGTCCGATGAGCAGCACGACCGAGCCGACCACGAGGATGGCCGAGCTGGCCGCCACGGACGAGGACCTGCGCAGCCTGCTCTCCGGCGGGTGGCTGCGCTACCGCACGTCGCCGGCGCTGCAGGAGCTGACCCGCGACGCCCACGCGACGTGCGCCCGGATCGGGCGCGTGTACGACGAGGACGTCGACGAGGCGCGCCGCCTCTTCCACCGCCTCGTCCCCGGCGCCGAGGACGGGATCGACTTCCGCCCGCCGCTGACGATCGACTACGGCGACCGTCTGCTGATCGGCGCGCGGACCTTCGTCAACGCCGACTTCATGGTCATCGGCGGCGGCCTCGTCACGATCGGCCCGGACTGCCTCATCGGGCCGCGCTGCTCGATCTACACGCCGAACCACGCCGAGGACGTCGTCCGCCGCCGCGAGGGCTGGGAGCGCCCCGAGCCCGTCACGATCGGCAGCAACGTGTGGATCGGCGGCTCGGTCACCCTCACGCCCGGCGTGACGATCGGCGACGACAGCATCATCGGGGCCGGCTCCGTGGTCACGCGAGACATCCCCGCGGGCGTCGTCGCGGTGGGGAACCCGTGCCGACCCGTCCGCGCGATCGCCACGGACCGCGCGGACAGCACCGCCCGCTGAACGGCACCCGCGCCCGGACGACGACGCCCGGCGCGCACGACGACGGAGCCACCGAGCAGCCGGCGCCCGGCGCCGGCGGAGAGCAGGAGCCATGCAGTGTGCAGAGTGCGGGACCACCCACCGCGACAGCCGGGTCGCGACGGCCGTGTGCAGCGAGTGCGGCGCGGCCACGTGCGCGGAGCACACCCACGAGGTGAGGATCCGGATCCCCGCCACCTCCGTGGGAAACCCCGTCGTGCGGACGGCACGTCGCCTGCGGTGCAGCGAGTGCACCCGGCTCGCGGAGCCGCTGGAGCAGGTCCGGCGGTAGCCGCGCGGCGCTCCGCCTCGGGATCCTCGGCGCTCGTGCCCCCTGGGGAGCACGACGCTCGGGCCCCGCACGGTCCACTCCCGTGCGGGGCCCGAGCGACGTCGGTCGACCGTCAGCCGGTCAGCCGGTCAGCCGGTCAGCCGGTCAGCCGCAGTCGAGCGCGTCGTACGCGACGTCGTACCGGCCGTCGCGCCCGTCCGTCGACGCGGTCACCGTGACGGTCCCCGCCTCGAGCCGGGTCGCGCGCACGGCGAACGACTGGTAGCCGGAGCGCTCGGGTGCGACCGCCACGAAGTCGCGGCTGCCGTACGCCGTGACGACGCCGACGTCGACCGCGGACGGCTCCTCGTTCGTCGCACGCACGGCGAGGTACGCGGTGCCCGCCAGGCAGCGCGGCTGCACCTGGACCTCCACCGCGACGCCCGGCGAGGACGTCCCGTTGCTCACGTCCAGCACGAGCGGTGCGAGGGCGAGGGTGTCCAGGTTCGGGGCCCAGCCCGTGGCGTTGCCCAGCGTCAGGGCGCCGTCGTCGGTGGTCAGGTCCAGCGCGACCGTGTGGGTCCAGAAGCCCTTCCACGAGTAGTTGTGCCGGAAGGCGCCGCGCGTGGTGCCGCCGCCGGCCTCGCTCACGTCGAGGAAGCGCGTGATGACGTCGGTGTTGTAGGCGTGCCCGGTGTTCTTCTCCGCGTTCGCGTACCGCACCACGAGGTCGTACTGGCCCGCGCCCACACCCTCGGCGCGCGGCCACACCGCGACGCTCTGCTCGCTGCCGCCCAGCCAGGAGACCTGCCGTCCCGACACGTCGGTCGGCTGCGCGACCGACTCCAGCCGCGCGCCGCCCGAGAGCTGGAGCACGTCCTCGGCCTCGACCGTCTCGACCGACGCGTCCGACCCGGCCGCACGCGTGGTCGTCAGCGAACCCAGCGAGATGCCGCCCGGCGCGGTGACCGCGAGCTCCGTGATCCCCTGCGCGAGGTGCACCCGCGCCGACGAGGTGCGCGCACCGGCGGCGTCGGCCTCGAGGCCCACGACCTCCCGGCCGTTGAGCCGCAGGCCCACCGTGGTCGGTGCGTCCGCGGAGTAGTCGAGCGCGACGTCGTAGTACCCCGTCTCGCGCGCGGCCACGTAGAACGTCGCGGTGCCCTCGCCGCCGACGTGCACCCGCCCGGCCTCTCCGGCGTCGTAGGAGACCGACGCGCCCTGCAGACGGGCGAGGTGGGCCGGGTAGGTCGTCGTGTCCGGGCCGTCCACCCGCTCGAGGTCGAACCGGTCGAGCGTGACGTTCGCCCCGGGCAGCACGGTCGAGCCGTCGGTGCTCGCGCGCACCGACAGCTCGCGCGCACCCGCCTGCAGCTCCACCAGGACCTCCGCCTTGCCGCGGTAGGAGTCCGAGAACCCCGCCTCGTAGCGGATCGTCCCCGCCGGAGCCCCGTCGACGAACAGCGCGTGCGAGCCCGGCCCCACGTTCGGCCCGTTCACCCCCGCGATGACGCCCAGGCGGTACGTGCCCGCCGTCGGGACGTCGACCGTCCACGACGCCGACGCGCCCGCCGTCGTGAACCCGCGCACGTCCTTGGCGCCCGAGGCCGCGAACGTCCACGCGTCACCGGCCGGTCGGTCCACGACCGTCAGCCCGGACAGCCGGGTCGACTCCGCCTCCACGCGCTGCCTCCACGTCGTGTCCGCCACGGGCGCCTCGTCGAGGGCCGGCGTCACCACGACCTGGTAGGCGGAGTGACGGTCGTCGTTCGGGACGACGACCTGCACCGCGCCGTCGACCACCGACGCGCGCTCGGCCACCACGACCGGCGGCGCCAGGGCCTCGCCCTCCTGCCCGGTGAACTCCGCCCGGCGCACCTGGACGTCGACCTCGTCGCCGAAGACCTCCGTGTCGACCCCCGACACGTCGAGGCGGACGTCCTTCGAGCCGCCACCGAAGAGCACCGTCGCCTGGCGCTTCTCGGCGTCCAGGGCGGCGAGCCCCTGCAGCGTGTCGACCGCGTTCAGCGCCGGCGGGGTGAGCTCCACGGTCTCCCCCGTGAGGTCGCCGTACCACTTGAGCAGCCACCACGCGCCGTTCGCGCCGTTGTTCTTGGCCATGTTGTCGTTGAGGTTGCCCGCGAACGTCCAGTACGCCGTCTGGGCGTCGACCTTCTCGTCCTCGAACATCGAGATCCACTGCACCAGCTGGCCGGGCACGCCCATGTCGCGGCGCATCGCGTACTCCGTGATGTTCACGGGCAGCGGGCCGACGCCGACCTCCTGCTCGATCCGGCGGAACTCGGCGAGGTGCGAGCGGAAGGTCGCGAGGTTCTCGACCCCGAGCTCGTGCCAGGTCCACATGTCCGGCAGGACGTCGTTGGCCTTCGCGTAGGTGAGGATCTGGCGAGTGCTCGTCCCGTGCCACCACGCGTCACCAGGGCCGGCGATCCTCGCCTCCGGGTAGACCTCCTTGATGGTCTCGTAGGCGGCCTTCCAGTCCGCGAGGAACGTGTCCCGCATGACGTTCCAGTCGCCGTACCAGTTGATGCCGTCGGGCTCGTTGAACGGCGTGAAGACGTACCGCTCGGGGTAGTCGGACTCCTCGACGATGCTCGTCACCACGGTGCGGACGATGTCGAGGTACGTGTCGAAGTCCTCGGGACGCTTGCCGCCGTTGTAGGCCCAGTCGGGGTAGTAGTCCTGGATGTTCACCATCAGGTACTCGCCCCCGTTCTCGAAGAGCGAGCGCTCGACGTCGAGCGGGTCCCCGTTGGGGTGCTGCGCGCCGTGCGGCGCCTTCTGGGTGACGTTGGTCGGCCGGGCCCCCGCGATGATCGGGTCGGTGGGCACGCCGTCGTCGCCCAGCCCGTAGAGCATGCCCGAGGCTCCGCCCTGCACCGCGCCCGTCGACGCTGCCAGGTCGACGGCCAGGACCTCCACGTCCTCCGCGGCCGCCGCGCCGGGCAGCACGGTCACCGCGCCGGTCGCCGCGACCACGGACGCGGTCAGCCCTGCCGTGAGCCGGCGAAGCATCCTGCGCCCGCCGTCCGCTCTCCTGCCGTGCATCTGTCCACACTCCTTCGTGCTGTCGGGAAGCGGGGCGGCCGGGACGACCGCCCCGCCGACGGGATGCGGCCACTCCGCCGCACCCCGCCGTCGTGCTGGTGCTCAGTCCGCGAGGACCGCGTTGATCTGCTCGTTGGCCTCGGTCAGCGACGACGCGTCCTTGTTCCCGAGCGCGATGTCCTCGAAGGCGACCGACGCGATCGCGTTCACCTCGCCGGCCCGGACGGTGATCGGCGGGAGGAACGTGCGCCCGTCCTCGCGGTAGCTGAAGAACGCCGAGACGTCCCAGCCCTTCGCGTCGAAGGCCTCCAGCGCCTTGTCGGCCGAGCCGGGGATCGCGGGGAACACGACGGCGTGCTCGGCGACGACGTCCTGGCACGCGCTCGACCCGAGGTACTTGACCCACTCCCAGGCCGCGTCCTGCTTCTTCGACGACGCGCTGATCGAGTCGGCGACGCCGTTGAAGACCGAGGCGCGGTCACCCGTCGGCCCGACCGGCCCGGGCGCGATCCCGACGTCGACGCCCTCGAGCGCCTTGAAGGTTCCCGTCGCCCACGAGCCGTTGGTACCCATGGCGACCTTGCCGGAGCCCACCTGGGTGAGCGTCTCCTCGGAGAAGACCCCGGCGGCGGGCGCGTAGCCCTTGTCGGCGAGGCCGTAGAACCAGTCGACGGTCTTCTGGAACTCCGGGTCGTCGAAGTTGTAGCGCGTGCCCCACGGGTTCTGGTCGAGGTAGTCCCAGTCCAGCGACCCCGTGAAGTTCGCCCACTGCATCTGGCCCGTCTCCTCGAAGTTCGGGTTGATGCCCAGGCCGTAGACCGCGACGTTCGACGCGTCGAACCCGGCCTCGTCACCGCGCACGCCGTTCGCGTCCACCGTCAGGTGCGCGACGATCTGCTCGAACGTGCCGCCGTCGTCGGGGTTCCAGTCGGCGGCCCACAGGTCCTCCGCCGTGTAGCCCGCGTCGGCGACCAGCGCCTCGTTGTAGAAGAACGCGGTCGTGTCCCAGTCCTTCGGCAGGCCGTAGAGCGACCCGTCGGCGTACCGCCACGGGTCGACGAGGCCGTCGGCGTAGACCGACGTGTCGACCGAGTCCTCCTCCACGAGGTCGTCGAGCGGGACGATCTGGCCCTGCGCCGCGAACTCGCCGTACTTCGACAGGTGGTCGACGAACACGTCCGGGCCGGAGCCCCCCACGAAGGAGGCGGTGAGCTTCGTCCAGTAGTCGTCCCAGGCGAACTGCTCGATCTTGATCGTGATGTCCGGGTTCTGCTCCGTGAACGCGGCCGCGCACTCCTGGTAGGCGGGCACCTGGTTCGAGTCCCAGAGCCAGTACGAGACCTGCTCGCCCGACCCTCCAGAGCCCGAGCCGCCTCCCGACGAGCACGCACCGAGGGCCAGGACCAGGCATCCCGCCACCGCGACGTGGACAGACTTTCGCATCGTTGTTCCCTTTCGCAGACATCCGCGTCGATGGTGCGGAATGGTTGTCGGGTCCGACGGCCGCCGGCCCGTACCCCCCTACCCCCTGGTGCCGAGCGGCTACTTGATCCCGGTGAAGCCGATCGAGTTGACGATCCTCTTCGCGAAGGCGAGGAAGAGCAGGAGCATCGGCAGCGCCGCGAGCAGCGTCGCCGCCATGAGCCCCGCCCAGTCCGGGGACGCCTGGGGGGACTGCGCCCGGAAGATCCCGAGCGCGAGGGTCAGGACTCGTGAGTCGTCGGACTGGCTCACGAGCAGAGGCCACAGGTAGTCATTCCAGGCCGTGATGTACGTGAGGACCGCGAGCGTGACCACGGCGGGCGACGCCATGGGCAGCACGATGGTGAAGAACGTCCGGAACCGGCCGGCGCCGTCGAGCTTCGCCGCCTCCTCGATCTCGAAGCTGATCCCGGCGAAGAACTGGCGGAGGAAGAACACGGCGAACGGCGTCATGAGCATCGTGGGGAGAGCGATGCCGGGCAGCGTGTCGAGCAGACCGAGGTCGCGCACGAGCAGGAAGTTCGGCAGCAGCGTGAAGATGGTCGGGACCATCAGGCCGGCGAGGAAGACCGCGTAGACGGCGTCGCGCCCCGGCCAGCGCAGCCGCGCGAACGCGTACGCCGCCATCGCCGAGAAGAACACCTGGCACACGGTGACGAGCGTCGCGACCACGACCGAGTTCAGCAGGTAGCGCGGGAAGTCCATCGAGGCGCCGGACCCGCCGTCCGCGAGCGACTCCTGTGCCGTGGCGAGCCCGAGCGCGCGGCGGAAGCCCTCCCCGCTGAACCCGACCGGCAGCGGGTCGGCCGCTCCTCCCGGCAGCGCGGCGTTCGTGGACAACGCGGTGCGGAGCATCCAGTAGAAGGGGAAGAGCGTCACGACCAGGAGGAGCGCGAGCACGACCCAGCCGAGGACCCGGCCCGGCGTGGTGCGACGTCGGCGCCGGCGGGGTGCCGGCTCGGGATGGGCGGGTCCGGTCGGCGTGGCGACGGGAGCGGGAGCTGTGGTGGTCATCGGTACCTCACGCCATGTCGTTCTGGTTCGCCCGGGTGAGCCGGAACTGGACGATCGCGATCGCGGCGAGCACCACGAGCAGCGCGACCGACATGGCCGACGCGTACCCGAAGTCGTACCCGCGGCTGAAGGCGACCTCGTAGATGTAGTACTGGATGACGTTCGAGGCGTTCGCCGGCCCGCCCTGGGTCGCGACGGAGACGGTGTCGAACACCTGGAACGAGCCGATCATCGTGACGATGAGCACGAGACCCAGGTACGGGCGCAGCAGCGGCATCGTGATCGACCGGAACATGCGCAGCTCGGACGCGCCGTCGACGCGGCCCGCCTCGTAGAGGTTCTCGGGGATCGTCTGGAGTCCCGCGAACAGCAGGAGCGCCGTGTAGCCGAGATGGCGCCACACGTTGACGAGGGCGATCGTCGGGATCACGAGCGACTGGTCGCCGAAGAACATGATGCGGTCGCCGCCGAGCGACTCGACCAGCTCGTTGACGAAGCCGAGCTGGTAGTCGAGCAGCATGAGGAAGAGCATCGCCGCGACGACGTTGGACACGAGGTACGGCGTGAGGATGATGCCGCGGACCACCAAGGACCGCGTGAGCCGGTGCATGAGCACCGCCACCACGACCGCGAGCACCGTCTGGAGGCCGATGTTGAGCAGCACGTACCAGACGGTCACCTTGAAGGCGTTCCAGAAGACCGGGTCCGCGACCATCCGCTGGTAGTTCTCGAGCCCCACGAACCCGCCGGTGTTGAAGGCGGTCGAGTCGGTGAGGCTCAGCCAGATCCCCCGGAGCGCCGGCCACAGGAAGAAGACGACGAACCCGATCCCGGCAGGCAGCACGAACAGCAGGGCCGCCGGCAGGTTCCGCAGCTCCTGCGACCGTCGTCGCGCCGTCGGAGGGGCGGTCGTCCGCCGTGGACCCGTCGCCTGCGTGGTCATCGTTCCACCTCCACGTGGATCAGCACCGCCTGGTCCGGGTCGAGCGCGGGGACGCTCAGCCCGACGGACCCGAGGGCCGCTCCGCTCAGCCGGAGCCCGCCCGCCCACCACGCGGGCGCCGACCGCGGGTCGTCGGCGCGGACCATCGACGGCCCGGACGGGCGGACGACGTAGGTCGCGTCGGGGTCGAGACCGGGGAGCTGCACGCGCCCCGCGGGCCACGTCACGTGGCGCTCGCGCAGCGTGAGCCCGTACAGCGCCTCCGTGCGGTCCGGGCTCACGGCGCCGTGCAGCCACAGGTCTCCCCCCTCCAGCGACCGGCGCACGACCCGGCCCGTGTGCACGAGGTGGCGCACCTGCTTGTAGTGCTCCACCCAGTCGGCGAGCTCGCGCCGCTCCGCCTCCGTGGCCTCCGAGAGGTCCCACTCGATCCCGAAGTGGCCGAAGAGCGCCGTGGCCGCGCGGAACGACAGGTCGAGCCGGCGCCCGGTCGTGTGCGCCCGGTCGGCCCCCACGTGGCTGCCGACCAGCTCGGGCGGGAGGAGCTGCGCCGTCCAGCGCTGGATCTGCTGCCGCTCGTGGGCGTCGATGCAGTCCGACGCCCAGACCCGGTCGGTCCGCTCGAGGATCTCGAGGTCGACGCGCGCTCCGCCGGACGAGCAGGACTCGATCTCGAGCCCCGGGCACCGTTCGCGGACCTCGTCCAGGAGGCGGTACGTCGCGAGGGTCTGCTCGTGGACCCCTGCACGACCGGTGCGCGTCGAGCCCGCGTCGACGAGGTCGCGGTTGTGGTCCCACTTGATGAAGTCGACACCGTGCTCGCGGACGATCGCGACGATGCTCGAGAGCACGTGCTCGTACGCGCCCGGGTGCGAGAGGTCGAGCACCTGCTGGTGCCGCGCCTCGACGGGGAGCCGTCCCTCCACCTGGAGGATCCACTCGGGGTGCCGCCTGGCGAGGTCGGAGTCGAGGTTCACCATCTCGGGCTCGAACCAGAGGCCGAACTCCATCCCGCGCCGCTTGACGTGCCGGACGAGGTCGGCGAAGCGCCCGTCTCCCCAGACGTCGTCGGACACGGTCCAGTCGCCGAGGCCCGTGGCGTCGTCCCGACGCCCGCCGAACCAGCCGTCGTCGAGGACGAACCGCTCGGTCCCCACCTCGGCGGCGAGGTCGGCGAGCCCCTTGAGGCGGTCGAGGTCGTGGTCGAAGTACACGGCCTCCCACACGTTCATGACGACCGGTCGCGGGGTGCGCGGGTGGCCGGGTCGTGCGCGGAGGTGGTCGTGGAACCGCGCGGCGAGCGCGTCGAGACCGTCCGCGTGGCTCGCGTAGAGCCAGGGGCCCGTGTACGACTCCTCCGGGGCGAGCTCGACCTCGCCGGGGAGCAGCAGCTCGCCCCCGAGGAGGAGCCGACGCCCGTCGAAGGTCCGCTCGGCGGAGACGACGTGGTTGCCGCTGAAGGCCACGTGGACCCCCCACGTCTCCCCGGCGTCGAACCCGAACCCGGGCTCGCCCGCGACGAGCACGGTCGCGGCGTCCGCGCCGGTCCGGCCGTGCCGACCCTCGCGGACGTGGGAGCCGACGACGAAGGCGGAGCGCTGCGGGACCCGCTCCTTGGCCCAGCGACCGGCGAGGTCGAGGAGCTCGTCCGCCGTCGTGGGGACCGGCAGGGCGAGCCGCAGGCCGTCGAGCGTGTAGGGCCGGTCGGCGACGTTGGTGACGCGGCCGCGGAGGCGGAGCAGCCCCGACGGGAGCATCTCCAGCTCCAGCCCGAGGCGCAGCCCCGCGTCCGCGTCGCGCGCCTCGACGACGACCGCGCCGCCGTCCCGACGTTGGTCGACGTCGATCCGGACCGGGCGGAACCGGGGCGACCAGCTCGCGCCCGCGCGGTGCCCCGCGAGGCCCGGCGTGCCCGTCCAGCCGGTCCAGGACTCCGGCAGCAGGGAGACGCGCACCCCCTGGTCGACGCCGTTCGTGGCGAGGACGGGGCGGGTCGCGCGCTCGAGGGCCTCGAGGTCCTGCCGGCTCTCGCCGATGTCAGAGCCCCAGTGCAGGACCTCGGGGAGACCGTCCTCGGGGAGCAGCAGGACGACGGCGGCCCCCGCCGCCGCCAGACGCACCACCCGGGGCCAGACAGGGGTCCCGCCCGCGTCCCGGACGTCCTCGGCCATCGTTGTGCTCACCACGTACGCGCACTCCCTCGTCGCCCCGCACCGGTGCGGGTTCTGCAAACGTTGGTCAGAAGTTAGCGCACACATCCAAGGTTCTGCAAACGTCGGTCAGAAGAGCGGCGTCCGATCGGCCGTGGTCGCGGCGGAAGAAGAGGCCCCGGGACGGGGGCGGAGACGTCAGGCAAGGCCCGCGGTCGAGGACGAGCGCGTCGGGCCGAGCGCCACGGGAGCGCGTCAGGCACGCGGGGGCGTCCGACGCGCGACACCAGGCGCCGGGAGGTCAGGCGCGGGGTCAGACGCGCGGCGGCGCGGCGCTCTCCCGGACGACGAGCGTGGGCCGGGTCGCGCTGTCCTCCGGCGGCTCGCCCGTCTCGACCCAGCGCGCCAGCATCCCGAAGGTGCGCCGGCCGAGGTCCACGAAGTCCTGGGCGACCGTCGTCAGCGGCGGGCTCCACATGCGCGCGAACGGCTGGTCGTCGAACCCGACCACGCTGACGTCCTCCGGGACGCGGCGCCCGCGCTCGGCCAGCGCCCGCATGACGCCGATCGCCAGCTCGTCGTTTCCGCACAGGACGGCGGTGACGTCGGGGTCGTCGGCCAGGCGCAGCCCCGCCTCGTAGCCGGAGTCGGGGTCGTAGCTCGCCTGGACCACGTCCGGCCGCTCGACCCCGGCCGCCTCGAGCGCGCGCCGCCACCCCCAGCTGCGCCCGCTGCGCGGCCGGGTCGCGGGGATCGCGACGTGGTGGACGGTGCGGTGCCCCAGCCCCAGCAGGTAGCGCGTCGCCTCCTCGCCGCCGGCCTGGTCGTCGAGGAACGCGTGCGGTCGCGGCCCCTGCCGCCGTCGCGCACCCGCGGCCGCCACGACGGGCAGCGCCTCCGGCAGCGCCTCGAGCGTGCGCACGCCGAGCGAGTCGAACTCGACCACGATCGCTCCGGCGAGCGACTGCGACAGGACGAGGTCGACCGCCCGGCCCAGGTCGCGAGGGGCCTCCGACTCCACGACGGCGATCGAGACGACGTAGCCCGCGGCGCGCGCCGCCTCCTCGATCCCCTGGAGCGTGGCGGCGTAGCCGTAGCGCAGCGTGTTGCGCGCGAGCACCGCGACCGTCGACCTCCGCCCGCTGACGAGCGTCTGCGCAGCGGCGTTGGGGCGGTAGCCGAGCTGCGAGACGGCGGCCTGCACCTTGTCCCGCAGCCGCGGGCTCACCGGGGTGCGTCCGGTGAGGACGCGCGAGACCGTCGAGACGCTCACCCCGGCGAGCTCAGCCACGTCGGAGAGCACGGGCGGCTGGTGTCTGGGAGTCGTCACCCCGGAAGGCTACGCCGAATCCCGACCTACGTTTGCACGACGGGATCCTTCCTCGGGTGCGCGCCCACGCCCCTACGCTGGCGAGCATGGACCTCGCGCGCTCGATCCCGCTGTTCGTGCTCGCCGCGCTGCTCGAGATCGGCGGGGCGTGGCTCGTGTGGCAGGGGCTGCGCGAGCACCGGGGCTGGCTGTGGATCGGGGCGGGCGTCGTCGCGCTCGGGCTCTACGGCGTCGTCGCGACGCTCCAGCCGGACGCGAGCTTCGGCCGCATCCTCGCCGCGTACGGCGGGGTGTTCGTCGCCGGCTCGCTCGCGTGGGGCATGGTCGTGGACGGCTTCCGCCCGGACCGCTGGGACGTGGCCGGCGCGCTGCTGTGCCTCGCCGGCGTCGCCGTCATCATGTATGCCCCGCGCCCCGAGTGACCGAGGCCCCCCGCCCACACCCCTGCCCATCCCCCGCCGAGCACGACGTTGCCGTCGCTATCCGGCGGATGACGACAGCAACGTCGTGCTCGACGAGGCGCTCCCGGCGACGCGGTCCTCCGGCCGCTGCGCGTACGGGCGGATGCGGTCGAGGTAGTCGGCGATCGCCTCGCGGTTCTTCTCGAGGATGCGGATGCGGTCCTCCAGGCGCGCGAGCTCGGTCTCGAGGAGCGCGATCTTGTCCGGGTAGGCGTTGTGCAGGTGGATCTCCGGCGCGTTGCCGAGGCAGGGCAGGAACTCCTTGATGATCTTCGTCGTGAAGCCCACCTCGAGGAGCCCGCGGATCTGGAGCACGCGGTCGACGAGGTGCTCGCCGTACTCGCGGTAGCCGTTCTCGGCCCGCTCGGGCGTGAACAGGCCCTGCTCCTCGTAGTACCGCAGGAGTCGCGTCGGGGTCCCGGTGCGCCGGGACAGCTCGCCGATTCGCACGTGATCCACCTCACCGGGTCGTGGCGCTTGACCTTCACATCAATGTCAGACATCGATGCTAACCCCATGTCCACGACGAGCACACCCACCACCGTTCCCGCCGCCGTCACGGGCCCCACCTCGGTCGGCACTCCGGCACCCCCGCCGACCCCGGTGACCCCCAGCCCCGGCGTCCTGCCCGTCGGCGCGCTCGTCGCGCTCGCGGCGTCGGGGTTCCTCACGCTGCTCACCGAGATCCTCCCCGCGGGCGTGCTGCCCGCCATGGCCGCCGACCTCGGCGTCGGGGCCGGAGCGGCCGGGCAGACCGTCACCGCGTTCGCCGTCGGGGCGATCGTCGCCGCGATCCCGCTCACGCGTGCCACGGTGCGGTGGGACCGCCGCACGCTGCTCCTCGTGACGGTCGCGGGGTTCGTCGTCGCCAACACCGTGACCGCGGTGTCGTCGTCGTTCGCGCTGACGCTCGTCGCGCGCTTCGCCGCAGGGCTCGTCGCCGGTCTGACGTGGGCGCTCCTGCCCGGGTACGTGCGCCGGATCGTGCCGGCGGACCGCGTCGGCCGTGCGATGACGATCGCCATGGCCGGCGGCCCGCTCGCCCTCACGCTCGGCGTCCCCGCCGGGGCCGTGCTGGGCGCCGCCGTCGGGTGGCGCTGGACGTTCGGCGTCCTCTCCGTCGTCGGGGTCGCGCTGCTCGCCTGGATCCGGCTCGGCGTCCCCGGCGCGGCAGGCACCCCGCGCGGCGCACAGCTCGCGATCCGCGCCGTCCTCCCCCGTCCCGGGCTGCGGCCCGTGCTGCTCGTCACCGGGCTCAACGTGCTCGCCAACACGTCGCTCTACACGTACGTCGCGGTCCACCTCGCGCACCTCGGCCAGGGCTCGCGAACCAGCGCGCTCCTGCTCGTCCTCGGCGCCGCGTCCGCCGGGGCGCTCGTGCTCGTCGGCGCGCTCATCGACCACCGCCTGCGCGCCCTCACCCTCGGGTCAGTCGTCGTCTTCGCCCTCGCGATGCTCGTGCTCGGCCTCGCCCCGACGTCGACCGTCGTCGTCGTGCTCGCCGTCGCCGCCTGGGGCGCCGCGTTCGGTGGCGCCGGGACGCTCTACACGACCGCCGCCGCCCGGGCCGCGGGCGACGGCGCCGACGTCGCGCAGTCCGCGCTCGTCACCGTCTGGAACACGTCCGTCGCGCTCGGCGGGGCCGTCGGCGGCGCGGCGCTCGCCGTCGCGGGACCGGGCGGCCTCCCGTGGGTCTCCCTCGCGCTCATGGTCCCGGTGCTCGCGACCGTCGCCCGAGGTCGGCCGCACTCCTTCCGCTGAGACGACGGCCGAGCACGAGGCTGCTCCGCGTCGAGCACGAGGTTGCCGGCGTTCTCGCGCCGAGAACGCCGGCAACCTCGTGCTCGGCGAGAGGGTGTGTTCAGCGGGAGCAGGGTGTGCCAGGATGCGCGCGTGGCCATCGACGCCCCGACCGGCAGGGGGCCGACGGAATCCGTCGGAGCCGGGAACCTCGACGACGCGCTCCCGGAGCTCGGACCTGCGCCCGGCCCCTACGCGAGCTGGTCACGGCGGGTCGTGGCGTCGCTGCTCGACACCGCGATCGCCGCGACGGTGCTGTTCCTCGCCGTGGGGCCGGCCTACGAGGTCGCCTGGGTCCCGACGATCAGCTTCAGCACGAGCACGGAGACACCGGCGCCCGGCGGGGCGTGGTGGGCCCTCGGGACCACGGCCGCGCTCCTCGCCCTCCAGGCCTGGACGGGCGCGACCCCCGGCAAGCGCACGGTGGGGATCGTCGTCGTGCACGACGCCACGGGCCGCCCCGCGGGACTCGTCCGTACCGTCCTGCGGGACGTGGCGCACATCCTCGACGCGCTGCTCTACATCGGTTTCCTCCGGCCCCTGTGGCACCCGCAGCGCCGCACGTTCGCCGACTCGCTGTGCAGCACCGTCGTGCTCCGGCGCGTCCGGCCGCCCGTCCCGTTCCTCGGCCCGGGCACCGGCGTGGGCGGCCCGACGCCGTCGCGCGTCGTGACCGGCGCGGCGACGCTCGCGGCGGTGGGCAGCGCCGTCTTCATGCTCGGCCCGACCACGCACAGCGGCGTGGACGTGGGGAGAACGTCGTGCACGCCGGAGGTGGCGGCCGAGTCGCCGCTGACGGTCGGCGACGTCGACGTCTCCGGCTGGTCGGTCCCGGGCACCGTGACGCGCTGGGGCGTCACCCGGACGGACCCCCTCCCCCCGTGGGCCGGGAACGAGCCGGGGCTCGAGGCGGCGTTCGCCGTCGACATCGACGCGGGGGCGACGCTCGACAGGCCGCTGGACGGCGCGCTCGTCCTGCGCCTCGCCACGTGGCAGGGCGACGAGCTGGGCGAGTTCCGGTCGTCCTTCCGCGTCGAGGAGACGCCGGGCAGCGGGCCGGGGTGGGAGCCGGTCGAGCCCACGTCGCCGGGCTCCGGTCTCGGCACGGTCCACGTCCCGGCGGGGACGGTCGACCTGCTGCCGCAGGCCTGGCGCTGGGAGGCCTCGGTGGTCGTCGACGGCGAGGAAGGCTCGCAGACGATCGCCACGTGCGGAGCCCGCGGCCCCTCCTGACCTGGCCCCCCACCGCCGTCGAGCACGGGGTCGGCGACCGGAATCCGGCTCTGGCGGTCGGGAACCCCGTGCTCGGCGCCGGGGTGGGGGCGCAACATGGCCGAAACGTTCAGGACGACCGGGGGAAACGTCGCGGTCGCACGATGAGGGGGCGCCGGGCGGCGAGCCCGGCGCACCAGCATCGTCCCGACCCTCCGCCGCCCCGCGCGACGGAGTCCCCGAGGAGGCTCCCGTGCCGGACAACCGCCCGCTCTTCTCCGCCCCGCCCGCCCCGACGTCGGCCGGCCCGACCACGGCGGTGCACCGCGCGGCCGACCACGGCGCCGCACCCGACCTCAACGTCCACGGCGAGCCGCGCCGTCGGGCGAACCCCGGCGACGAGCTCACGGTCGACCCGACCGACCGCCGTCGGCGCGCCCGCGCGGCGCTGCTCGACCTGCGCCGCGACGTCATCCGGAAGAGCTCGACCGGCTGGTGACGAGCGGCCGCGCTCGTGGGCGGCGCCGCGTAGGTTGGTCCCCATGCGGATCGGAGCCCACCTCGACCAGTCGGACGTCGTCGCGCAGGCAGCGAGCATCGGCGCGGACGTCGCCCAGATCTTCCTCGGCGACCCCCAGTCCTGGAAGGGACCGGAGTTCACGTTCCCGGGCGGTGCGGAGGCCCTGAAGGACGCCGCCGCGGCGGCGGACCTCGAGCTCGTCGTGCACGCGCCGTACGTCATCAACGTCGCGAGCCCCAACAACCGCATCCGCATCCCGAGCCGCAAGCTGCTCCAGCAGATCGTGGACGGCGCGGCGGCGGTCGGCGCGACGGGCGTCGTCGTCCACGGCGGGCACGTCACCGCGAAGGAGGACCCGGCGAAGGGCTTCGACAACTGGCGCAAGGCGATCGACGCGCTCCAGACGGACGTCACCGTGTACATCGAGAACACCGCCGGGGGCGACTTCTCGATGGCCCGCCGCCTCGACCGGATCGAAGGTCTGTGGGCGGCCGTGCAGCAGGCCGACGGCGCCGAGAACGTCGGGTTCTGCCTCGACACGTGCCACGCGTGGGCGGGCGGCATCGACCTCACGACCGCGGTCGACGACGTGCGCGCGATCACCGGCCGCGTCGACCTCGTGCACCTCAACAACAGCCGCGACACCGTGGGCTCCGGCGCCGACCGCCACGCGGGCCTCACGGCCGGGACGATCGACCCGGAGCTCCTGCTCGGGGTCGTGCGCGCGGCGGGCACGTCCGTCGTCTGCGAGACGCACGCCGACGTCCCGGCCGACGTCGCGTGGCTGCGCGAGCAGCTCGGCTGAGCCGTGGGAGACCCGCGCCCGCTGCGGCTCCGCAACGTCACCGTCGACTCGCGCGACCCGCGCGCGCTCGCGGAGTTCTACCGGCGCCTGACCGGCTGGGGGTACACGCCCGGCCACGAGACCGTGGACCCGGCGGGCGACGTCTGGCTCTCGCTCCAGGTCCCGGGCGGCGCGTCGCGCCTCGCGTTCCAGCGGTCCGACGCCGAGGTGCCGCCCTGGCCCGGCGGGGCGCGCGTGCACGTCGACCTCGACGTCCCCGACCTCGACGCGGCGCACGAGCACGCGCTCGCGTGCGGCGCACGCCCGCTCACGGGCACGCCGGAGGAGGAGGGCCACCCCGAGGACCTGTTCCGCGTCTACGCCGACCCGGAGGGCCACCCGTTCTGCCTGAGCTCGCCGCCGCTCGACCACCCGTGACCCACCCGCGCGATCCGGGCACGCATGCGGCCGACCCCGCGGTACCAGCCCGCGCGAGGTCGGCCGGCGCGCCGGTCAGTAGCCCGACCCGGCCGCGGGGGCGGCGTCCATGATCTCGGTGCCGTCCGGCGCCACGACGTGCCAGACGCCGTTCACGCCCTGGCCCGTGACGTCACCGGGGCCGGTGTCGGCCGCGTACGTGTAGACCGGGCGGCCGTCGACGGTGACCTGGAGCTCGCCGTCGACCCCGGTGATCGTGCCGACCTCGCCGGTCACGCCGTCGACCTCCGGGTCCGCGCTCGCCGCTTGGACGGCGGGCCACGCCGCGGCGCACTCGCCCTCGCACGCGCTCGAGCCCGCGCCCTTCGTGTCCTTGTCGTAGTAGTAGACGGTCATGCCCTGCCCGTCGACCACGATGGTCCCGAGCGACGAGTCCGCCGTGCCGAGCGCGGCACCCGACGAACCGCCGCGCGCCGAGCTGTCGGTGGTCGAGCCGTCGGACGCCGATCCCGACGGGCTGGAGCCACCTCCCCCGTACAGGCCGCCTCCCCCGCCGGAGCACCCGGCGAGGGCGGCGGCGAGCAGGGCGGTGACGGCCCAGGTGGTGGCGGCCGGGACACCGGTGGTCAGGGTGCGTCGCATGTCGACTCCTCGGAAGGACGGTCGGGGTCGCGAGCACGGCCCCTACTCTCACGACGGCGCGGCGCGCCGCGAGGTTCACCGGTCCCGCGCCCGCGCGTCGGGCCGGACGCCGCACGCCCGCCGACGGCCCCGCCCGCCCGCCGGGACGATCCCGGGCCGCCCGTCGACGCATCCGGGTGAACCGATCGGGCCGCTGCCTCGTCTCCCAGGTGACGGAGTCGCAGAGGATGATCGGAAGGGGCAGACGTGCGCAGGAGGACGAAGGTGCTCGTGGGGGTCGGGGTCGGTGTCGTGGTGCTCGGCGGTGCAGCCGTCGCGTTCGGCCCGGGCCTGTACGCGGACTGGTCCAACCGCGCGGCGGCCGAGGAGCCGACGCTCGACGCGTCGTCGGGCGACGGCGCCGCGCTCGACGCCGCCGACCTGGCCGGTGCGTGGACGGTCGGGGACGGCTCGTACGCGGGGTACCGCGTGCACGAGGTGCTGCAGGGCGAGGACGTCACGGTGACCGGCCGGACCGAGGAGGTCACGGGGACGTTCACCGTCGCGGACGGCGCGCTCACCGCGGCGACGATCGAGGTCGACATGGCGAGCGTCGCGACCGACGAGCCGCCGCGCGACGCGTACTTCCGGGGCGACGCGCTCGAGGTCGGGACGTACCCGACCGCGACGTTCGAGCTCACCAGCCCGGTGGACCTGCCCACCGGCTCGGCCGACGTCGAGCTCGCGGGCGACCTGACGATCCACGGCGTGACGCAGGCCGTCACGGTCGAGGCGCAGGTGGGCCCGACCGCCGACGGCGTCCAGGTCGTCGGGAGCGTGCCGATCACGTTCTCCGACTTCGACGTCGAGGCGCCCAGCCTCGGGTTCGTCACGGTCGACGACGCGGGCAGCGTCGAGTTCGGCCTCGACCTCGTGCGGTCGGCCGGGTCGTGACCGACGGGGAGGTGCCGCGCGTGCGCGCCGACGCCGACGACCTGCTGCGGGCGGTCCACGCCGCGCACGGGCCGGCGCTGGAGCGCTACGTCGCGCGCCTCACCGACGACCCGGCGCAGGCGCAGGACGTGGTGCAGGAGACCTTGCTGCGCGCGTGGCGCCACCCCGAGGTGCTGGAACGGCCCGAAGGGTCGGTGCGCGCGTGGCTCTTCACGGTGGCGCGCAACCTCGTCGTCGACGAGCTGCGCAGCGCGCACCACCGCCGCGAGCTCGCGAGCGCCGACGTGCCCGACCGCGGCGAGGCGGACGCGACCCAGGCCGTGCTCGACGCGTGGCTGGTCGCGGACGCGCTCGTGTCGCTCTCGCCCGAGCACCGGGCGGTCGTCGTCGACGCGTACTACCACGGGCGGTCCGTGGCCGAGATGGCGTCGGCGCACGGCGTCCCGCCCGGGACGGTGAAGTCCCGCATGCACTACGCGCTCCGCGCGCTGAGGCTCGCGCTGCAGGAGAAGGGAGTCTCGTCATGACCGCCACCCCGGACCCGTACCGCGAGTGGGACGCCGCCTACGTGCTGGGCGCGCTCAGCCCGCACGACCGGCGCGCGTTCGAGCAGCACCTCGCGACGTGCGCGGCGTGCCGCGAGGCCGTCGCGGAGCTCGCGGGCATGCCGGGCATCCTCGGGATGCTCACGGCCGAGCACGCGGACGCGCTCGTGGACGACGCGCGCTCCGACGCCCCGGCCGAGGCGTCCGGCGGGGCGGGGGGCGCCGTCGTGCCGCTCGCGGTGGTCGCCGCGAGCGCCCGTCGGCGCCGCACCCGACGGCGGTCGCTCCTCTCCGTGGCGGCGGTGGGCCTGGTCGTCGCGGGCGCGGCGGGCGGGGTGGCGGTGACGCGGTCGGACGACGCCGGGCCCCCCGCGACGTCCGCCACGACCCAGGTCGCGCTCGAGCCGGTCGGGGGCGCGGACGTGCGCGCCGAGCTCACGCTCACCCCTGCGTCGTGGGGCACGCGCCTCGACTGGTCGTGCTCGTACCCGGCCGGGGTCTGGGAGGACGGCGCGACGTACGAGCTCGTGCTCGTGGACGACGACGGCACGCGCTCGGTCGTGGCGACGTGGTCCTCGACGGAGGCGGGGAGCTCGTCGGGCCTCGGCGCGTCGTCGGCGGTGCCGGTGGACGGGATCGCGCGGCTCGAGCTCGGGGTCGTGGGGGTGGACGGCGCGCTCGCCGCCGCCGACGTCTGACACCGGCCCGGCCCCCGGGTGGCCGGACCCTCAGGAAATCCTCGGATTGAACCGCGCAACCGGGCTTCCGCAACGCTGAGCCAGACCTCGCCGACCGCTGCGCCGCCCCGGGGGGAACGCTGAGGCGACCGCCGGAGGCTCCTTGTCGACAGCACTCGTCGACTGGAGCCTCCGGTGAACACCACTGCCCCGCACACCCCCCGCCACCGCGCCGAGGCGGCCGTCCGTCCCGCGGACGGACCCGCCGTGCGCGTCGTCGTCGTCATCCCCGCCCACGACGAGGAGCAGGCGCTCCCCGCCACCGTCGCCTCGCTCGCGGCCCAGACCCGCCGTCCCGACCGGGTGCTCGTCGTCTCGGACAACAGCACGGACGCGACCGTCGCGGTCGCCCGCGCCGCCGGCGCGGACGTCATGGAGACCGTGGGCAACACGGCCCGCAAGGCGGGCGCGCTCAACCAGGCGATCGCGACCACGACCGAGGACGTCGTCATGGTCCTCGACGCGGACACCACGATCGCCCCCGCCTTCGTCGAGGAAGGGCTCGCCGTGCTCGCCGCGGAGCCCGAGGTCGCCGCGGTCGGCGGCGTGTTCCGCGGACGGCCGCCGCAGGGCTACCTGCAGCACTGCCAGGCCAACGAGTACACGCGCTACGGCGTGCAGGTGGACCTCACGGGCCGCACGGCCGTGCTCACGGGGACCGCAGCGCTCGTGCGCCGCACCGCGCTCCAGGAGGTGGCCGACGCCCGCGGCTCGGCACTCCCCGGCGAGCGCGGCGACGTGTACGACCGGCACGCGATCACCGAGGACTCCGAGCTCACCCTCGCGCTGCGCACGCTCGGTCACGAGCTGCGCTCCCCCGTCACCATGAGCTGCACGACCGAGCTCATGCCGACGGCCGGCGACCTGCACCGGCAGCGCGTCCGCTGGTACAAGGGGATGCTCGACAACCTCGCCGAGTACGGGCTCACGCGCACCACGTGGCGCTACGTCGGCCAGCAGGTCATGCTCGCGGTCGGCACGCTCATGATGGCGGCCTACCTGCTCCTCACGGTCGTCACCCTCGTGACGGGGACCTTCACGCTGTCCCCGCTGTGGGCGGCCGTCGGGCTGGTCTTCGTCGCGGAGCGCCTCGTCACCGTCTGGGGCGCCGGGCGGCGCGCACGGCTGCTGGCCGCGCTCGTGCTGCCGGAGCTCCTCTACGACCTCGCCCTGCAGCGTGCGTTCCTGCACGCCGCAGCGCTGTTCGTCACGCGGCGCCAGACGACGTGGAACCACGTCGCCGCCACCGCCTGACCTCACCCCCGCCGACCCGCCCCGCCGCGCACGCGACCGGGACGTCCTCGGCATGCCCTCACCCGTCCCGGAAGGACAGCAGCCATGTACAACTCGACCCTCGCCCAGACCGCCCCCGTCCTCGCCGTCACCGGCGTCGCGACCGCGTTCCACGTCGTCGCGGCCTGGACGCTCCTCGTCGCCGGCCTCGCGCTCGTCACGACGGCACGCGTGCTGCGCCGTCGGGCCGCCGCCCGCGCGCAGCGCTGAGAGGCGGCCGACGAACAGCCCTGCCCACGACCGGTGGGGACGGTCGTGGGCAGGGCCTTCCTCGTCGCGCCGTCAGTCGACGGCGTGCCGACGCCGGGCCGCGGCCAGGGCCAGGAGGCCGAGGAGCAGCAGGAGCGCCGCCCCGCCGGCGACCCACGCCAGCGTCGCGCCGGTCGTGGCCAGCGGGCCGCCGGGCTTGCCCGGCGTGCCCGGGTCGCCGGGTCGGTCAGGCGTCGCGCACGCCTGGGCGGCGTCGGTCAGCCCGTTGTGCCCGATCCCGGCGGTGTTCGCGAACCCGCCGCTGCCGTCGGTGCCCGGCTCGGGGCAGGTGAACGTGGTGTCGTCCGCCTGCTCCGTGTCGAGGGTCGCGACGACCTCCACCCGGTAGGTGTGGACCGCCCCCGCGGCGAGGCTCACGCCGGTCGCCACGACGTTGGCCGGGTCGCCTTCCGCGCCCTGGCCCGTCCACGAGCCCGACGGCGTGACACCGTCGGGCGCCGCGGTGACCTTCGCGGTCCGGACCTCGATGCCGGCGCCGTAGCGCAGGCGGTCGGTGAGGTCGTAGACCCCGGCGGCCGCGCCGTCGTTCGTGGCGGTGACGGTGTAGGCCACCGTCCACGACCCGTCGGCACCCGCGACCGGCGTGCCGTCCATCGTCTTGGTGATGTCGATGGAGGGCACGGGGGCGCAGTCGGTGTCGGTCTGCGTCCCGCCGGTCTCGTCCGTGAGCGTCGCCGCGTTGTTCAGCCCCTGCTCGGTGAGGTTCCCCCCGGGAGCCGCGGTGCACGCGGGCGAGCCCGTGCCGTCGTCCTCCACGTCCGTGAAGTGCAGCGGCACGGAGGCGACCACGGTGACGCGGTAGACGTGCGGGGCGTACCCCTCGTCGTCCAGGCCGCCGATCACGACGTCGGTCGCGATCCGCCGGTCGGCGTCCCCGTCGAACCCGTCGTTCAGGGTGACGCCGTCCGGACCGGTCACCGCGACCGAGCCGACGGTGATGACCGGGGCGAAGAGCAGCTCGTCGTCCAGGTCGTAGGTCGTGGCCTCCCCGCCGACGTTGCCGACGGTGAGGTCGTAGACGACCTCCCACGTCCCGTCGCCGGCCGGTCGCGCGGAGACCAGCGCCTTGTCGAGGGTGGGCTTGCCCGGACGCACGCACTCGTCGTCGCTGCCCTCGTTCCCGTTCCAGTCCACCGTCGCGACGTTGTTCAGCCCGCCCGGCACGGTGCCCTCCTCCGTGGTGCACACGTCGGTGTCCGGGATCGTGACGTCCGTCAGGTCGGCGGCGTACCGCACCGTGACGGTGTAGGTGTGCACCACGGGGGCTGTGGTGGCACCGCTGATGGCCTGGCCCGTGACGATCCGGGTGTCGTCGAGGCCGTCGAAAGCCTCGTTGACACCGACCGATCCGGGGGTGTCGGTGACGACGCCCTGGACGCCCACGACCGTCACGCCCTCGCCCGGCGCGAGCGCGTCGTCGAGGTCGTACGTGCCAGCTCCGGGACCCCGGTTGGTCACCGTGACCTCGTAGACCACGTCGTACACGCCGTCCTCGCCCTCGACCGGCGTCACCGCGCCCGCGAGGGACTTGGTGATGTCGATCAGCGGCAGGGTGGCGCACACGTCATCGTCCTGCGTCTCGCCGTTGTGCGTCAGCGCGCCGGCGTTGGCGAGACCGCCGGTCTCACCTGACCCCGGCTCGGGGCACGCGAGCGTGTCCGGCGTGACCGTCGCGGCATCGAGCGAGACCACGACCTGCACCTGATAGGTGTGCGTGGCACCGGCCTCGAGCGTGGCCGCCGTGGCGACCACGTTCTCCTGCGAGCCCGCAGCGCCCTGACCGGTCCAGCCCGCGTTCGTCTCGACGCCCTCGGGCGCCGTGGCGACCGACGCCGACTCGACGACGATCCCCTCGCCGTAGAGCAGCTGGTCCACGAGGTCGTAGTCGCCCGCGGCCTGGCCGGTGTTGGTGGCGACCAGGTCGTAGGTGATCGTCCACGTCCCGTCACCGTTGCCCGTCGGGCCCGCCGAGATCGACTTGTCGAACTCGATCAGCGGCAGCGACGCGCACGCCTCGTCCTCGACGACGACCCCGTTGTGGTCCAGGCCGGTCGAGTTCGCCAGGCCGCCGTTCTCGCCCGAACCGGGCGGCGGGCACTGCAGGTTCACCGGGTCGATCGTGGCCTCGTCCATCTGGACCGTGACCTCGACCTGGTAGGTGTGCGTCGCCCCCGCGGCGAGCTCGACGCCGGACGCGACGAGGTTCTCCGGGTCGGACGTCTCAGCGCCCCGGCCGGTCCAGCCCGCGTTCGTCTCGACCCCGTCGGGGGCCGTGGTGACCGCGGCGTCGAGGATCTCGATGCCGTCGCCGTAGTGCAGGCGGTCGAACACGTCGTACTCGCCCGCCGCGCCACCGACGTTCTCGGCCACGACGTCGTAGACGATCGTCCACGTGCCGTCCCCGTTCGGCGTGGGACCGGCCGACACGGTCTTGTCGACCGTGATCGCCGAGATCGTCACGCACGCCTCGTCCGAGTCCGGGATGCCGTTGTGGTCGATCCCGGCGGAGTTCGACAGGCCGCCGTCCTCCCCCGTGCCGGGGGCGGCGCAGTCGGTGACCGCGGGAGCGCCCTCCGTACCCTCGGCCAGCGCGATGACGACCTGCACCTGGTACGTGTGGGCCGCGCCGGCGGGCAGGTTCACCCCGGTGGCGATGACGTTCTCCGGCGCGCCCTCGGCGCCCAGACCCGTCCACGAGCCGTTCGGCTCGACACCCTCCGGCGTCGAGACGATCGCGCCGGAGACGACGGTGATGTCGCCGTCGGCCGTCATGCGGTCGGTGACGTCGTAGATGCCGTCGGCCGCACCGGAGTTCGTCGCGACGACGTCGTAGGTCACCGTCCACGTCCCGTCACCGTTCGGCGTCGGCCCCGCGGAGACCGTCTTGGTGACGTCGACGAGCGGCAGGGTGGCGCACACGTCGTCGTCCCGGGTCTCACCGTTGTGCGTGAGCCCGGTGGCGTTCGCCAGCCCGCCGTTCTCGCCCGAGCCGGGCTCCGGGCACTGCAGCGCCTCCGGAGTCACGACCTCCCGGTCGAGCGAGACGACGACCTGCACCTGGTACGTGTGCGTCGCGCCCGCGTCCAGCGTGACGCCCGCCGCGACCAGGTTGTCGGCCGAACCGGCCGCTCCTTGACCGGTCCAGCCTGTCTCGGGCTCGACACCGTCAGGTGCCGAGGTGATGGCGGCCGACTCCACGACGACGCCCTCGCCGTACAGCAGCCGGTCGACCACGTCGTAGTCACCGGCGGCCTGCCCGGTGTTGGCGGCGACCAGGTCGTAGGTGATCGTCCAGGTCCCGTCGCCGTTCGGCGTCGGACCCGCCGAGATCGACTTCTCGATGCCGATCAGCGGCAGCGACGCGCACACGCCGTCCTCGGCCACGATCCCGTTGTGGTCCAGGCTCGCCGAGTTCGCCAGGCCACCGTTCGCACCCGACCCGGGCGGCGGGCACTGCAGGTCCGCCGGATCGATCGTGGCCTCGTCCATCTGGACCGTGACCTCGACCTGGTAGGTGTGCGTCGCCCCCGCGGCGAGCTCGACGCCGGACGCGACGAGGTTCTCCGGGTCGGACGTCTCAGCGCCCCGGCCGGTCCAGCCCGCGTTCGTCTCGACCCCGTCGGGGGCCGTGGTGACCGCGGCGTCGAGGATCTCGATGCCGTCGCCGTAGTGCAGGCGGTCGAACACGTCGTACTCGCCCGACTCGCCGCCGACGTTCTCGGCCACGACGTCGTAGACGATCGTCCAGGTCCCGTCGCCGTTCGGTGTCGGGCCCGCGCTGATCGACTTGTCGACGACGATGTACGCGATCGCCACGCACGCCGTCGCGTCGTCGGTCAGGTCGTTGTGCTCGACCGTCGCCGCGTTCGAGAGACCGCCCGGAGAGGCGCCGGGCTCGGCCGAGCACGGCGTGATCACCGGCACGCCCTCGACGCCCTCGGCGATCCCCAGCACGACCTCGACCTGGTAGGTGTGCGTCCCGCCCGCGGGCAGGACGACGCCGGAGGCGATGACGTTCTCCGGGGCGCCCTCGGCACCCAGGCCCGTCCACGCCGCGTTCGGCGTCACACCGTCCGGGGCGGTGACGACGGCGCCCGAGCGGACCTCGAGGTCACCGTCGGCCGTCATCCGGTCCGTCACCTCGTAGGTGCCGTCGGCAGCGCCCGCGTTCGTCGCGACGACGTCGTACGTCACCGTCCACGTCCCGTCACCGTTCGGCGTCGGGCCCGCGGAGACCGTCTTCGCGATGTCGATCGACGGGATCGGCGCGCACGCCTGGTCCTCCTCCGTCTCCCCCTCGGGGCCGGTCAGCCCGGAGGTGTTGTTGAACCCCTGGTCCGCGTCCGACCCCTCGGCGGGGCAGGCGGTCGGGGCGTCGGCGCCGGAGCCGGCACCGTCGAGCTGCAGCGGCACGTCGGCGAGGACGGTGACGCGGTAGACGTGCGGGGCGTAGCCCTCGTCGTCGTTCCCGGCCAGCGGTACGTCTGCCGCGACCAGGGTGTTGCCCTGGCCGTCCCACGCCGGGTCGGCGAGGACGACGCCGTCGGGCGCCTCCGTCACCGTCGCGGAGACGATCGTCGCCTGGTCGGTGAAGTGCAGCGCGTCCGTCAGGGAGTAGGTCGTCGACGGGGTCTGCGTGTTCGACACGACGACCTCGTACACGACCTCCCACCGGCCGTCGCCGACCGGTGTGGCCGAGACGACCTCCTTGGTGTGCGTCGGCGTGCCGACGACGACGAACCCGGCCGGGTCGCAGTTGATCGTGGGCTCGACGCCCGAGTCCGCCGGCACGTCCGCGTCCGCGCACGCCGTGTTGACGACGGAGTCGGCGACGGGCTCGGTGAGCTCGATCTCGAACTCGTGGCTCTCGGTCGCTCCCGGGGCGAGGGAATCGATCGTGAACGACCCGAGCTCCGGCTGCAGGTCGTCGGAGACCGCGACGTTCGTCAGGGTGCCCTGACCCGTGTTCTCCACGACGATCCGGTAGCGGACCGTGTCGCCGACGCGGAACCGCGGGTAGTCCAGCGGGTCGTTCGCGTCGCGCCACTCGCCGTCCGCGTCCTGCACGTACTTCTTCAGCGACGCCGAGTAGTAGTTCGCGATCGAGGTCGACGCCGACGTGCGCATGACGAGGCGCGTGTTCTCCGCACGGCCCTGCGCGCGGTTCACGAGGACGTCGCCACCGACCATGCCGTCGGTCACGACCGGGACGTCGAGCGTCAGCTCGCCCCGCGCCGCGAGGGCGCCGGTGATGACGCGCACCGCGGTGGCGTCGGGGGTGTACGTGGTGCTCCACCCCACGGTGTTGCCGGTGGTGCTGCCCGCCGAGCCGTTCGTGGCGTCGGCCGGGTCGTCGGTGAGCGTCGCGGGGTCGGCGGTCGTGTAGTAGACGGTCCCCCCGACCGAGGAGGTCACCGGGCCGTCGAGCCGGTACGAGCCCGAGAACGCGGTCCCGCGGCCGTCACCCACGTACGGGAGGATGTCGATCACGTCGACGAACTCCTGCGGGAGGGGATCCTCGGAGCGCACCAGCACGGTCCACGAGCCCGCGCCCGCGCCGTCGCCGGCGAGGTTGGGGATGAACGCCTGGTCCGCGGTCTTGATGATCCTGGTCAGCCCGGACTCGTTGACCACGACCGTCGCGGTCGCGGAGTCCGACTGCACGCCCTCGGCCGAGGCGGTGACGGTGTTGACCAGCCGCTCGCCGCCCTCGACGTCGTCGGCGTACTCCACGTCGTAGGTCAGCGACTGGGGAGCGTTCGTGGGCACCCCGTCCAGGGTCCAGGTGAGGACCTGCTGGCCGGAGCCGTTCGTCGTGGCGACCGGCTCGGGGCTCGCGGAGCCCGCGACGTACGTCGCGCCGAGCGGCAGCGTGTCCACGAGCTGGTAGTCGTCCACGGTCGGAGCGACCGCCCCGGTCCCGTTCGCGGAGTAGCTCAGCGTGTACGTCGCCTGCCCGCCCGGGTCGACCGTCGTCGGGAGCACCGACTTCGCCACGTCCGGCGTGACGCCGACGATCCGCACGATGTCACGCCCGCCCACCGCGTACGGGTAGCGCGCGTCCGGGGTCAGCGTCGCGGACGGCCCGGCGTCGGCAGGTGAGGTCGAACGGGCCGGGTTCGCCCAGGCGTTCGTGGCGGACGAGGGGTTGATGTACGACCCCCAGCTCCACACGTCCTGGCCGACCTCGGCGCTGGGCAGGAGCTGCTGCGTCACCTGCAGGACGAGGGTGCGCTGCCAGCGAGCGGCCGTCATCGAGTAGGTGGCCCGGACAGCCTTGACGGTCGACAGGTCCGCAGGGCGGGTCGTGGTCCATCCGGTCGTCCCGTCGCACGTGAACGCGTTCGGGTTGTAGGACCCGCTCGCGGGGTTCACCAGCGCCGAGGTGCCGACGTAGTAGGCCACGGGCAGGCCGGCCGGCTCACCCGTCGTCCCGTCGTCGAAGCGCGTGAGGGCGCCCGTGAACTCGACGTACCGCGTGTCCAGCACCTGGCACAGACCGCCCTGGGTGGAGTTCTGGTTCTGGACGTTCGGGTAGAGCACGCGGACCGCCGAGCCGAGCTCCGACTCCGGGGCGACCCGGTAGGTGTCGGTCCACACGCTCGCGCTCGACCCCGTGTAGGAGGGCTGCCACGCGTGCGACCAGATGCCCGTCGTCCAGTTCTTCGCCGTGGTGTTGTTCGCGGGGTCGTCGTTCGCCGACTGCCCGTCGACCGCGGTGTAGGTCGGTGCGCTGGACGTGACCGAGATCTGCCCCGAGCCCGCCGTCGTGACGACCCGCAGCTGGATCTGCCCGGACGCGACCGCCACGCGGTCCGTCGGCAGCGGGTTCCCGGCAGAGTCCGTCGTCGGCACCTGCGTGTGGCTGTAGTCGATCCCGGCCAGCGTCAGCGTGTACGACGTCGAGCTGTTGCGCGTGAGCGTGCAGGATCCGACCGACGGCGCCACCTGGCTCGCGTCGTGCGTCCCGCCCGACCACGGGTGACCGCTCGCCGCCCCGCTCGTGAACGCCGAGCACGCCTGCGGCCCGACCTGCGTGACCGCGCCCAGGCTGTTGGACACCGTGAGGTCGTAGCTGACGGGGTCCTGGCCGGCGGGGCTGTTCGCGCCGTGGAACAGCGTCCAGTTGAACGTGAAGTCGCGGGACGTGTCGTTGCGCGTGCTCCCGAAGACGCTCTCCACCCAGTGGATGTCCTGCACGAACCCGTTCTGCACGGGCAGCTCGGGCAGCGACGTCTGCTGGTCGGCGATCGTCGCGCCCGCGCTCACGGTCTCCCCGGTCACGGCCGTCACACGCATCGGCGTCGTCAGCGAGAACGCCGTGCCCTCGGTCTGCGTCCCGACGTTGCACACGAGCGTCGAACCGTCCTCGGAGACGCTCGACGCGGGGTCCGCGCCGTCCACCAGGCACGCGGGCGGGAGCGCGTCGAACACCGCGCCCTGAGCCGTGATCGTCACCGTGACGTTCTCCACCGGCGCGTTGCCGGGGGCCGCCGCGTCGTCGTTGAGGTTGAACCACCACGTCGGGGACACCGCGTCACCGGTCTCGAGCGTGGCGGGCGTGCTCTCCGCCCAGGACCCCTCGAGCTCGTACACGGTCGCCGCCGTCGCGGGCAGCGCCGCGGCCGTGAGCCCCGCGCCTCCCAGGACCAGGGCCGTGACGCCACCGATCAGGCGTCGTGCACGCGCTCCTCGCCACCACGAACCGGTGCGGGCGTGCCGGGCGCCGCGGGGTGCCGCGTGCCTGGCGGGTCGCCCGCCTGCCGCGGCCGCGGCGTCTCGCTCGAAACCTTGCATGGGGTCCCCTTCGTCGTGCGCACGCGCCCCTCGCGTGCACGGTCGTCACCCCATAGGACCCGTGCCACCGAGGGCTATGACGAGCGTGACCTGGGAAATCACCTGTCCCATCACCAGTTCCGTGAAGGAATTCACCCGGCCTGCGAGACACGCTTGCAGAACCCGGGACGTCCGCCAGGATCACGGCTATGACAGGCGCCAGAGACGTCCCGCGGAGCCGGGAGAAGATCCTGCGGACGCTCGACGCCGGCGACCTCGACGCCCTGGAGACGGTGTTCGACAGGCTCTGGTACGACCTCCCCGACCGCTTTGCGCGCGAGCTCCTGACAGCGCTCGCACGCGTCCCTCCCGAGGTGCTCGACCGTCGCCCGCGCCTCGGCCACCTCGTGCTGCTCGCCCAGAGACGGCGCGACCACGAGCACGACGACGAACGCAGCATGTCCCGGCTCGTGCGGCACTACTCGCGGGCCGGCCTGCGCCACAGCAGGCGGCTCAACGGGTTCACCCGCCTGCACGACGTCCTCTCGGCCGGCACCGCGGCCGTCGTGGGCCTGCGGCACCGGCGCGACCACGACGCCTCGACGCGGGTCGGCACGTGGGTCGAGCAGCGGACGACGCTCCTCATGACAGGAGGCCCGCTCCCCTGGACCGCGGGGCGCCCGGACGCGCGGCCGGGCTGGCTGAGCGCGCAGCGCGGGATCACCGCGATGCTGGCGGGTGCGACCGACCTGGCGACCCAGCACCTGCGCCGCGCGGCCGACGAGGCGGGCGACGAGCCCCACGGACACTTCGCCCGGGTGAGCGCGGCGTCGAACCTCGCGCTCCTGTCCGCCTACCGCGGCCACCACGACCTCGCCCGCGAACAGCTCGTCGTGGTCCGCGACGCCGCACCGTTCCCCCGATGGATCGCCGGAGCGCACCTGCGCGGCGAGGCCCTCGCGCGGGCGAACCTCGCGATCCACGAGGGCGATGCGGCGACGGCGCAGAGGATCCTGCGGGCCACCGACCCGACCTCGCCGGCCGTCGGTGAGCTCTGGGCGTTCCTGGCGTCCGCGCGTGCCAGCCACGCGGCCTTCTACGGCGATCCCCTCCACGGCTTGCGGGAGCTGGACCAGGTGCGCCTCGTGCACGGCATGGTCGACCCCGACCCGGGGTCGTTCGTCGGGCGGCTGCTCCTGCGGGCCGAGGCGAAGCTGCTCCTGCGCGCCGGCGGCGCGGGCCGCGTGCTGCACCTGGCGCACGGGTCCGAGGACGACACGACCGAGTGGCTGGCGAACCACCACGCCTGGGCCCACCTGTCGGTGGGCGAGCACTACGAGGCGATCGGGGTCGCCTCGTCCGCCATCCACCAGACGTCGCTGTCACCGGCCGACGCGCTCGACCTGCACGTCGTCCTCGCAGTCGCCCACCTGCGCGCCGGGCGCGAGGACCGCGCGCGGAGCTGGTTCCAGAAGGCCCTGCGACTGCGGTCGTCACCCGAGCACGCCGCACCGTTCCTCGCGCTCGAGCCGGAGGAGCGACGCACGCTCGCCGAGCTGGTGGACACCGCGGACGTGCTGCCCCGGGGCGCCGTCGAGGCGCGCAACACTCCCCCGGTCACGCTGGCGAGCCGGCTCTCCCCCCGCGAGCGGAAGGTGCTGCGGTCGCTCAGCGAGGGTTACACGGCCGAGCAGACGGCGGCGCGGTTCAACGTGTCGGTGAACACCATCCGCACCCAGATCCGCACGCTGTACCGCAAGCTCGGGGTGTCGAGCCGACGCGAGGCCGTCGCGGTCGCGCAGGAGGCAGGGATCCTCGCCGCGGCCCGGGGGGAGGCCGTCGGGCGGTCGGAGCGGCGCTACGCCCCGGGTCGGCGTCCCGCGACCGGGACTGCGACCTCCATCACCGGGCCGGGACCGCCCGCCTCCCAGGTCGGCAGGTAGACCTCCCGGTCGTCCCCCGCGGGCGCACCGCCCGCGAGCGCCCGCCCGGACGCCAGGTAGTCGTGCACGAGCACCAGGCGCTCCTGGTCGCGGGCCTCCGCGGCCGTCAGCGCGACGTACGCCTCCTCGTGCGCGTCGTCCGTCGTGAGGGCGAAGCGCGACGGCGGTCGCACGGCCGCGGGGACCGGCACCCGCAGCGTGAGGCGGGCGGCGTACCCCTCGGTCGCGCGCTCGTGCAGCTCGACGTACGGGTGCCCGGCGAGGCGGACGTCGGCCGCGCGCAGCACGGCGAAGAGCGCTCCGGTCGCCTCCGGCAGCACGGACGGCAGCTCGGCGAGCGTCGCGCGGCGCTCGGTCCCGAGCACGAGGCGCTCGGGGACGTGGCGCCGCCGCACGAGGACGTCCAGCTGCGGCTCCCCGACGAGCGCGGACCGCACGTACTCCCCCGCGGTCAGCGACGCCGCGAGCGCCGACCGGCGGTCGCTCCACACGGCGTCGAACGCGGGGACCGGGTCGGGCGCGGCGAGCACGTCGCCGACCTCGGCGAGCGACAGCCCGACGCCCCGCAGGAGCCGGACCAGGCGGGCGCGCTCCACCTGGCCGCCGTCGAGCAGCCGCGGACCGTCCCCGGAGGTGCGGCGTGCGTCGAGGAGCCCGCGGTCCACGTACATCCGGACGGCCTTCTCGCTCAGCCCCGTCGCGCGGGCCACCTGACCCGTCGTGTACTCGTCCATGCCCGCGACGCTAGGGCCTTCCCCAGGGGCAGCCGCAAGGGGGCGGCTCAGTCGTCGTCGCCGGGCACGTACGGGCCGCGGCGGAGCTCGAGGTCGATCTGCTCGGCGTCCAGCAGGTCGAGCGCGTGCCGCAGCGCCTGCGAGCTGTACGCGCCCGACGTGCGCGCGTCGAGCAGCGCGACGCGCTGCGCCGCGATCGCCCGGAGCCGCAGCTCCTTGTACTGCGCGAACAGGTCGGCCGACGTCGCGGCGTCGGTGTCTCGGTTCTCGAGCTCGCGCACGACGTCGCGGCGCACGCGGGCGACGACGTCACCGTCGTAGGTGGTGCCGTCGGCGCGGCGGAGGTCGGGCGCGTCGATCACGGCCACGGCCGCGCCGTCGAGCTCGGCGCGCACGGCGCCGCGGTCCTCGTCGGCACGCGTGGACCCGCCCGAGAGGCCGAGGCGGCGCACGACCCACGGGAGCGTGCCGCCCTGCACGACGAGCGTCCCGGCCGCGACCCCGAACGCGACGAGCACGAGGAAGGAGCGCTGCGGGGTGTCGAGCGGCAGGGTCTGCGCCGCGGCGAGCGTCACGACGCCGCGCATGCCTGCCCACACGAGGAGCGTGCCCTCGCGCCACCCGAGCCGCTCGGCCGTCAGGTAGTCGATGTCGGCGGCACGACGACGCAGCGACGACCGCAGCCGGCCCACCCGCTCCGGGGGCGCCTTGGCGACCATCTCGGCGCCGCGACGCTCCGGCGTCCCGGGCGCCGGCTTGGCCGCCGCGGGCACGGTCGGCGCGACGGGCGTGCCGTCGGCCGCGAAGCGCGCGTCGAGCTTCTCCTGCATGCCCGCGATGACGCCGCGCATCGACTCCCCCCGCCGCGCGCGCCGCGCGAGGGAGCGCAGGAGCGTCGCGACGTACGCGGAGCGCACGACGAGGATGACGACGGCCGCGAGCGCCGCGATGCCGACCGCGCGCCACAGGCTGCCGTGCGCCTCCTGGACGTCGGTGACGAGCGCGAACAGCTCGAGCCCCATGAGGAGGAAGACGGTGCCCTCGAGCAGGAGCTCGACGGTCCGCCAGTTCGACTCCTCGGCGAGCCGGTGCTGGGGGCGCAGGTACTTCGCGGCGCCGTTGCCGGTGACGAGGCCCGCGGTGACGACCGCGACGAGGCCCGACGCGCCGAGCTCCTCCGACGGCAGGTATGCGAGGAACGGCACGACGAAGGACACCGCGGTGCTCAGCGCGGGGTTGGCGAGGCGGCGCCGGACGAACAGGCCGAGGAAGCCGACGAGGAACCCGACGAGCACGGCGACGACGACGGCGAGCACGAAGTCGCCCGCGACCGACCACAGCGACACCCGCGTGGCGGACTCCCCGGTCGCGACGGCGATCCCGATCCCGGCGATGGCGGAGCGCAGGAGCACGAGAGCGGACGCGTCGTTGAGCAGGCTCTCGCCCTCGAGCAGCGTCACGACGCGTGGTGACGCGCCGAGCCGTTTGACGATGGACGTCGCGACGGCGTCGGTCGGGCTGACGATGGCGCCGAGCGCGAAGCCCGCCGCGAGCGGGATGCCCGGGATGAGCCAGGTGAAGAGGTAGCCGAGGAGCGCGGTGCTCAGCAGGACGAGCACGACGGACAGGCCGCTGATCGCGGTGAAGTCCCGCCGGAAGTCCATCGTGGGCAGGCCGACGGCCGCCGAGTAGAGGAGCGGTGGCAGGATCCCGGCGAGGATCCACTCGGGCTCGAACTCGATCTCGGGGACGGCGGGCACGAAGCTCACGACGACGCCGACCGCGACGAGCACGAGCGGCGCGGCGACGCCGGCCTTCGGGGCAAGCGCGTTGACCCCGACGATCGCGACGACCGCGAGCGTCCCGACGACGATGAGGGAGAGGATCTGCTCCTCGGTCAGGCTGAACGGGAACTCCATCTGCACCTCCGGGAACCGGCGCCGCGCCCGGGTCGGCGCGCGCGGGACGCCCCCACGCTAGCCGCCGGGACGCCGTCGGGCCGTGCAGGTCCGGTGGAGCCGTCTCTGCGCCTCCGGTCGCGAGCATCCTGCTGTCCGGAGACGCTGCCAGGGGCGGCAGACCGCCCGGCACCCGAGGAGAGGGAGGACCGTGGACGCGATCACCGTGCTGGAGGACCTGTTCGGGAGGATCGGGCCGACCGCGACGCGCGCGGTCGACGGCCTCGGCGAGGACGCGCTCACCGCGCGCGTCGACCCGGGCGCCAACACGATCGCGTGGCTCGCGTGGCACCTCGCGCGGGGGCAGGACGCCCAGGTCGCGAGCGCCGTCGGGCGGGACCAGGTGTGGACGCGCGACGGGTGGGCCCGCCGGTTCGACCTGCCGTTCGACGACGGCGCGACCGGCTACGGGCAGTCGGCCGACGACGTCGCCCGCGTCCGCGCGCGCGACGACCTGCTGCTCGGCTACGTCCACGCGGTCCAGGTCGAGTCCCGCGACGTGCTCGCGTCCCTCACCGCCGACGACCTCGACCGGGTCGTCGACGAGGCGTGGGACCCGCCCGTGACGCTGGGTGTCCGGCTCGTGAGCGTCGCGGTGGACGCTCTCGAGCACGCGGGCCAGGCCGCCTACCTCCGTGGCGTGCTCGAGCGCACCGGGCGCGCCTGACGCAGCGCCGGATCGCCGAACGAGGCGCGACCGCCGAGCGCCAGGATCTGCGGTCGTAGGGTCGGACGATGGGGAACCCGACGCACTTCGACGCGCTGGCGGACGCCTACGGGTCCGCCCGTCCGCCGTACCCGGCCGAGCTGTGGGAGCGGGTGCGTCGGACGGGCCTGGTCGCGCCGGGCCGGCGAGCGGTCGACCTCGGCGCGGGCACCGGTGAGGCGACCGGACCGCTGCTCGCAGCGGGGGTCGACGTGGTCGCCGTCGAACCGGGCACGCAGCTGGCCGCCGTGCTCGCGGCCCGTCACCCGACGGCGGAGGTGGTCGTCGCACGGGCCGAGGACGCCGAGCTCGGCCGAGCGGTGTTCGACCTGGCGGTCGCCGCGACCTCGATCCACTGGATGGACCTCGACGCGCTCCTGCCCCGGCTCCATCGCGCCCTGGTGCCAGCCGGGCGGTTCCTCGTCTGGCGGCACGTCTTCGGCGACCCGGCGGCGGAGCCGACCGCGTTCCGTGACCGGGTCGCACGGATCGTCGCGCGGCGGAGCAGGCCGCCGCGCAGCGGGAACCCGGAGGACGTCAGGTCCACAGCGGCACGGCTGACTGCGTCCGGGCTGTTCGCCGTCGAGGACATCGGTGAGTACCGCTGGAGCATCGAGCTCGACCCCGAGCAGGTCCACGGGCTCTTCAGCACGTTCAGCGACTGGAGCCGGGACGAGGTCGACGAGGTCGCGGCGGCCGTCGCGGACCTCGGAGGGCGCGTCGTCGAGCACTACACGTCCTGGTTGATCGTCTGTGCACCGGCCCCCGGAGCCAGTCCCCAGTAGCTCGGCATGCCGTCGAGAGCCTGGCCCGACCCGCCGTGGTGATCGAGAGCTGCTACGGCTGATCGAGTGAGGGGAGCGAAGAGCTTCTCAGAGAGCCGTTGAACAGCGGCGCGTGGCATAAGGGAGGTTCTCGGTGTCGCGCAGGTAGGTCGCGACGGCGTCCATCGCGTCCCCGATCCCCCGCAGCGGCGTGAACCAGCCGTCTCGGCTCGTGCCGGGCCACAGGGTGCGGCGTTCGAGGAGCAGCCACCGGTCCGAGCGAGCGTGCTCGTTGCCGCTGTGAAGCCCCTCCTCACAGAGAGCCTCGGCGCACACCGCGTCAGGCAGACGGCGCCACCGCGTCGACGAACCAGGAGGTGAGGGTCGTGGGGTGGGTGATCGCGGTGCCCACGCACACGGCGAACGCGCCGTGCGCCATCGCTTCCGCGGCCTGGGCGGGGGTGTGCACGCGGCCCTCGACGACGACCGGGAGGGTGCAGGCCGCGACCATCTCGTCGACGAGCGCGAGGTCGGGACCGTCGGTCCGGGGCCGCTCGCCGGTGTACCCGGAGAGGGTCGTGCCGAGCAGGTCGACGCCCGCGTCCTGCGCGGCGAGCGCGTCGTCGAGCGACCCGCAGTCCGCCATGACGAGCGCGTCGGTCGTCTCACGCAGGCGCGCCACGGTCTCGGCGAGGGTGAGCCCGTCGGGGCGCGGCCGGCGTGTGCCGTCGAGCGCGACGACGTGCGCGCCGGCGTCCGCGACCGCGACGGCGTGCCGGAGGGTCGGGGTGATGAAGACGCCGCCGTCGCCGTCCTTCCACAGCCCGACGACGGGCACGTCGACCGCCGCGACGACGGCTGCGACGTCGTCCAGGCCCTGCACGCGGACGGCGGCCGCGCCGCCGGCGACGACGGCGCGCGCCATCTGCGCCGTCGTGCGCGGGTCGCGCAGGGGTTCGCCGGGGTAGGCCTGGCACGACACGGTGAGGCGTCCGCGCATCGCGTCGAGGACGCGCTCGCGCGTCCAGGGGGTCCGGTCGTGCTGCTCCGCGCTCATCGCGCCCCTCCGTCGGTCGTGCGGTCGTCCAGCAGGTTCCACGCGCCGCGCGCCGCGCCGACGACCGCCGCGACGTTCCCGAGCGCGGCGGGCCGCAGCGGCAGGTCGGCGAGCACGTCGACGACCTCCGCGCGCAGCGCGTCCTCGAGCGCGGACCACCACAGGTCCCCCGCCCCGGCCATGCCGCCGCCGACGACGACCACCTCCGGGTCGAGCACGGTGACGACGCCGGCGACGGCGCGGCCCACTGCCCGGGCGGCGTCGCGCACGACCGAGGCCGCGAGCTCGTCGCCCGCGTCGGCCCGGGCGACGACGTCGCGCGTGTCGGGGCTGGTCGCGTCCCCGCCGAGCGCGAGGTATCGGCGGTGGACGGCCGGGCCCGCCCCGATCGCCTCCAGGTGGCCCGTGCGTCCGCACGGGCATCCCAGGAGCTCGGCGCCGGGGACGGGCACGTGCCCCAGCTCGCCCGCGACGTGGTGCGCGCCGCGCAGGGGACGCCCGTCGAGCACGACGGCGCCCCCCACCCCGGTCCCGACGGCGACGAGGAGCGCGCTGCGCGCGCCTGCGGCGGCGCCGCGCCACACCTCGCCGGCGGCGTGCGCGTCGACGTCGTTCTCGACGAACACGGGCAGGTCGGCGGCCTCCGCGAGGTCGGCGAGCCGACGGCGCAGGCCGCCCGCGACGTCGGTCCCGGGCCAGCCGGGCAGCGTGTCGGTCGCGGACACGATCACGCCGCGACCGACGTCGACCACGCCGGCCGTGCCGACCCCGAGCGCGCGCAGGCGCGCCGCGCCCGGCAGCGCGGCGACGACCTCGCGCACGACCCCGGCGACGGCGTCGAGCACCGCGTCGGGGCCGCCCGCGGCCGGGGTCGGCACGGCGAGCACGGGACCGAGGGTCCCGTCGGCCGCGACGGTCGCCGCGGCCGTCTTGGTGCCGCCGAGGTCGACGCCGACGACGACCGTCGGCGCCGCGGCGACCGGGGAGGCGTCAGCCACGCAGGAGCCCCGCGGCGCGCGTGATCTCCTCGACGCGCGCGACGACGTCGTCCGCGAGCGGCTCGACGGGGTACGCGAGCGTCGCGGTCTCGATGAGCCCCTGACGCTGCGCGGACACCTTGAACGCCCCGACGCCCGCGGCGTCGCCCGAGCGCCCGCGTGCCTGGAACACGATCTCGAACAGCGCGGCGATACGGTCCTGCTCCACCCGGGCATCGTCCCACTTCCCGGCCTGGGCGAGGTCCCACAGGCGCACGTAGCCGCCCGCGTCGACGTTCGCGAGGCCCGGCACGACGCCGTCGGCGCCGAGCAGCAGCATCCCGTCGACCACGACCTCGTGGCCCGTGAAGAGCACGAGGGGCGAGCCGGCCGCCGCGTTGGCGGCGACGAGGCGGCGGAACCCGACGTCGTCGCCCGACGAGTCCTTGACGCCCGCGAGGACGCCCTCGGTGCCGAGCCGGACGAGCAGGTCCGCGGGCAGCTTCGTCCGCACGCGCACCGGGATGTCGTACGCGAACAGCGGCACGTCGACGGCTGCCGCGACGGCGCGCAGGTGGCGCTCGATCTCGTCGAGGTCGTTGAGCGCGTAGACGGGGGCCGTCGCGACGACCGCGTCCACCCCGCCCGCCACGAGCGCCTTCGCCTGCTCGACGACGCGCGCCGTCGTCAGGTCGATGGCGCCGCCCATGACGGGCACGCGACCGGCGGCCACGCGCACGACGGTCCGCACGACGACGTCGCGCTGCGCGTCGGTGAGGTAGGCGACCTCGCCGGTCGACCCGAGCACGAACAGGCCGTGCACGCCCTCGGTGACGAGGTGGTCCACGAGACGCTCGAGGGACGCGACGTCGACCTCGCCCTCGGTCGTGAGCGGGGTGAGGACGGGCGGGACGATCCCGCGGAAGGGGGTGGTCACGAGGAGCTCCGGTTCTGGGTTCAGCGGTGTGGTGGTCGGGGTGGTGCCCGGCGTCGGGCGGGGCGCGGCGGCGCTCACAGGAGCGCGGGCGCCGCGCCGAGCAGGGTGCGGGTGTAGTCGTCCTGGGGGTCGTCGAGCACGCGCGCGGCAGGGCCCGACTCGACGATGCGGCCGCCCTGCATGACGACGATCTCGTCGGAGACGTGGCGCACCGTCTGGATGTCGTGCGAGATGAAGACCATCCCCAGGTCGAGCGTGGCCTTGAGGTCGGCGAGCAGGTTGAGGATCTGGGCCCGCACGGACACGTCGAGCGCGGACGTCGGCTCGTCGGCGACGATCACGTCGGGCGACAGCGCGAGGGCGCGCGCGATCGCGACACGCTGGCGCTGCCCGCCGGAGAGCTGGCCGGGCAGCGCGTCGAGCGCCGACTCGGGCAGCCCGACGAGGTGCACGAGCTCGCGGACGCGCGCCTCGCGCGACGCGGCGTCGCCGACGCGGTGCACGTCGAGCGGGTCGCGCAGCGCGTCCCGCACGCGCATGCGGGCGTTGAGCGCGGTGGCCGGGTCCTGGAAGACGACGGACACGACCCGCCCGACCTCGCGCCGCACGCGCGTCGTGTACGTGTCGACCGGCTGCCCGCGGAAGCGGATCTCGCCGGACGTCGGTGCCTGCAGCCCGACGAGCACCTTCGCCATGGTCGACTTGCCCGAGCCGGACTCGCCGACGATCCCGAGCGTGCTGCCGCGGCGCACCGCGACGCTGACGTCGTTCACGGCGTGCACCCGGTTGGCCTTGAAGAGCGTGCCCGTGCGCGCCTTGAAGACGACGTGCACGCCGCGCAGCTCGACGACGGGGGTGTCGTGATCGGTCGCGGACCCCCGCTCCGCGGCGGGCGGGGTCTGGTCGGTGGCGCTCATCGCGTCCCTCCGGTGGTGATCGGGGCGGGGCCACCGCCCGCGACGGCGCCGACCGGCTCGTCCGGCGGCATCGCGACGAGGTGCTGCCCGTCGGCGTCCACGGCGCGCAGCACGGGCCGCACGTCGAGGCCGCGGTCGGGGCGCGACGAGCGCGGCGCGAACCGGTCGCCCGTCGGGAAGTCGCGCGGTGACGGGACGGTGCCGGGGATCTGGTGCAGGCGCGTGGAGCGCTGCTCGATCGAGAGCACCGCGCCGAGCAGTCCCTGCGTGTACTCGTGGCGGGGGTCGGTGAGCAGCTCGCTCGTCGGCGCCTGCTCGACGACCTGACCCGCGTACATGACCGTGATGCGGTGCGCGATCTGCGCGACGAGCGCGAGGTCGTGGCTGACGAACACCATCGCGAAGCCGAGCTTGACGCGCAGCTCGTCGAGCAGCGCGACGACCTGGGCCTGGACGGTGACGTCGAGCGCCGTCGTCGGCTCGTCCGCGATGACCAGCTTCGGGTCGCGCGTGAGGGCCATGGCGATGAGCACGCGCTGGCGCTGCCCGCCCGAGAGCTCGTGCGGGTAGCTCTTGAGCGTGCGCTCCGGGTCGAGGCCCACGAGCTCGAGGAGCTCCTCGGCCGTGCGGGTCCCGCCGCGGCGCGTGAGCTGCTTCATCTGCGCACGGATGAGCATCGACGGGTTGAGCGAGCTCAGCGCGTCCTGGTAGATCATCGCGATCTCGGTGCCGCGCAGCGACGCGCGCTCGCGGTTGCCCATCGCGAGCAGGTCCTTGCCGCCGTAGCGGATCTCGCCGCTGATCTGCGCGGAGGAGTCCAGCAGGCCCATGACGGCGAGCGACGTGATCGACTTGCCGCAGCCGGACTCGCCGACCAGCGCCATCGTCTCGCCGGGGCGGACCGAGAACGAGACGTCGTCCACGACCGCGACGTCACCGTGGCGCGGGAACCGGATGGACAGGTTGCGCACCTCGAGCAGGGGCTCGGCGTCACCGTCGTACACGGGACGGTCGGTGCGGGCCGACTCGGCCGCGCGCAGCGTGGCGAGGCGCGTGGCGAGGGGCACGGCCCGCCCGACGTGCGCGACCTCCGGCTCGACGTCCGGCACGACCGGCTCGGACTCGGCGAGGCGCGCCTCGTCCGCCGTCTCGACCGGCTCGTCGGCGTCCATCGCGGTGAGCTCCGCGGCGACGGCCGCGTCGTCGGAGTCGGTCGCGACGGCCTTCGCCGGGGTGGCGCGCGTCGCCCGCGGGGCGGCGACCATCGCGTCCGTCATGCCCTCGGACAGGATGTTGAGGCACAGGACGGTGAGCATGATGGCCAGGCCGGGGAAGAACGTCGCCCACCAGTAGCCGCCCATGACGAGGTCGCGGCCGGCGGCGATGATGTTGCCCCACGAGGGCTCCGGGTCGGGCACGCCCGCCTGGATGAAGGACAGCGACGCCTCGAAGACGATCGCGTCGGCCACGAGCACCGTGGTGAACACCAGCACGGGCGCCGCACAGTTGCGGGCGACGTGCTTCGCGAGGATCCAGGCCGTGCGCGCGCCCATGACCCGGGTCGCGGCGACGTAGTCCTCGCCGTACTGGTCGAGGATGTTGGCCCGCACGACGCGCGTGAGCTGCGGCGTGTAGAGGAACGCGATCGTCAGGACGAGCACGGGCAGCGAGCGGCCGAAGACGGAGACGAACACGGCGGCCAGCGCGATGCCGGGGAACGACATGATGATGTCGAGGACGCGCATGAGGGTCTCGGAGACGCTCTTGCGGGCCGTCGCGGCGACGGCGCCGAGCACGGCGGCCGCGGCGAGCGCGATCGCGGTGGCCCCGAGGCCGATGACGAGCGAGTACCGCGCGCCGTAGACGACGCGGGAGAAGATGTCGCGGCCCTGCCGGTCCGTGCCGAACCAGCTCTCCGCGCCCGGAGGCTGGACGGGGGTGCCGGTGGCGAGCGGGTCGTGGCTCGCGACGAGCGGCGCGAAGACCGCCGCGAGCGCCACGAGGAGCACGAACGCGAGGGAGATCTTGGACCCGAGGGGCAGCGCGCGCAGGCGCAGCCCGGGGGTCGAGAGTCGTTCGGTGAGCTGTCGGCGCACGTCACACCGTCCTGATCCGCGGGTTGACGAGCACGTAGAGCATGTCGACCACGATGTTGATGAGCACGAACGCGAGCGCCACGGTGAGGGTCACGCCCTGCACGAGGTTGGGCTCGTTGTTGGTGACGCCGTTGAGGATGAGCGTGCCCATGCCGGGCAGCGCGAAGATGATCTCGATGACGACGGCGCCGCCGATGAGGTAGCCGACGCGCAGGCCGAGGACCGTGATCGGGGTGATGAGCGCGTTGCGCAGCACGTTGCGCCCGACGACGACGTGGCGCGGGATGCCGGCGCCGATCGCGGTGCGGACGTAGTCCTTGTCGAGCTCCTCGACGACGGACGTGCGCACGACGCGCGTGAGCTGGCCGACGACGGGGATCGCGAGCGCGAGCGCGGGCAGCGCCATGCGCGCGAGGTAGCCGCCGAGGTCCTCGGACGGGTCGGGCAGGGGCCCGCTCGCGGGCAGCCACCCGGCGCTCAGGGTGACGACCTGGATGAGCAGCACGGCGAGCCAGAACGACGGCGTCGCGAGGGACGCGACGGACACGACGCGGATCGCCTTGTCGGGCCAGCGGTCGCGGTAGAGCGCCGCGAGGATGCCCATGACGAGCGCGGCCACGACGGCGATGACGAGGCCCATGAGCGTGAGCTGCAGGGTGATCGGCAGGGCGCGCTCGACCTCGTCGGCGACGGGCACCTGACGTGCGCTGAACGTGCCGAGGTCCCCGTGCAGGAGGCCGCCGAGGAACGCGACGTACCGGACGAGGAGCGGGTCGTTGAGCCCGTTGGCCTCGCGGTACGCCTCGCGCGCCTCGACCGAGGCGCCCTCGCCGAGTGCCTGGATCGCGGGGTCGACCTGCGAGAACGACATCACGAGGAACACGAGGAACGTGATCCCGAGGATCATGATCGGCAGCTGCAGGAGGCGGCGTCCGACGAGCCGCAGCAGTGCGCTCACGGTCGGCCTCCTGGTGCGTCGGGGGTGCGGTGCATGGTCTGTCCGTTCTGGGTGCCGTGCGGGTGCCGGGCCCCCTCGCCCGAAGGGGGCGGGGCGAGGGGACCCGGGGTCGGTCGGCGCCGGCGTCGAGCCGGCTTGCTACTTGACGAGGCCGGCGTCGAGGAACGACAGCCCGGTGATCGGCAGCGGCTTGAAGCCGGAGAGGCTCTCGCCGTCCCAGGCGGTGGGGAGCTTGCGGTGCAGCAACGGGTACAGCGGCACCTCGGTGGAGATCAGGTCGAACGCCTGGTCCCACAGCTCCTGCTGCTCGTCGCCCGACGTGCGGACGGCGGCGTCGAGGATCGACTGGAGCTCGGCGAACTTCGGGTCGTCGTTCCAGCGGTAGCGCGACTGCGACCAGACGTTGTCGCCGTACCACCAGCGCATGAGCAGGTCGGGGTCGTTGCCGAAGACGGACGGGTCGCCGGGCGCCACCATGACCTGCAGGTCACCGTTGTCGACCTTGGTGTACTGGCCGCCGGACTGGCCGATGTCGAGCGTCGTGTCGACGCCGATCGCGTCGAGGTTCTCCTTGATGAGCGGGGCGATGTCCGACACCCAGCCGGTGTCCGTCGTCATGAGGGTGATGGACAGGTCGCTCACGCCGGCCTCGGCGAGGAGGGACTTGGCCTTCTCCGGGTCGTAGGAGTAGACGGTCGACGCCTCGTGGTAGTTCGGGTGGCTCTGCGGCAGGAAGCTCGTGGCCGCGGCACCGTTGCCGAGGAGCCCGTTGTCGATGATCTTGTCCATGTCGAGGGCGTAGAAGAACGCCTGGCGCACGCGGACGTCGTCGAACGGGGGCAGGTCGGTGTTGAACATCATGAAGAGCGTGCCGAACGACTGGACCGACTCCACGTCCACGGCGCCCTCGAGCGTCGGGACGTCGATGTAGGGGACGTCCTCGATCGCGCTGACCGTGCCGGAGCTCATCGCGGTGACGCGCGCGGCCGGGTCGGACAGCAGGTTCCACACGAGACCGGCGGCCAGCGCGGGGCGACGGCCGTTGTAGTCGTCGAAGCGCTCGAACGTGATCTTGTCGTCGGGCGTCGCCTGGGTCATCTTGAACGGGCCGGTCCCGACGGGCAGGGCGTTGAACGCCTCGTAGTCGGACTCGACGAGCGCCTTCGGGACGATCTTGACGACCGACACGCGTTCGGGGACGAGGCTGAACGGGTACTTGAGGTTGATCGAGACCGTGTCGTCGTCGACCGGGGTGACGGACTCGATGAAGTCGATGAAGCCGGCGTAGAGCGACTCGCTCGCCGGGTCGAGCACGCGCTCGAAGCTGAAGACGACGTCGTCGACGGTGACGGGGGTGCCGTCGTGGAAGACCGCGCCCTCGCGGATGTCCACCTCGTAGTGGGTGTCGTCGACCTGCGCCGGGAGCTCGGTGCCGAGCGCCGCGTAGACCTCGCGCGTCGCGGGGTCGAGCTCGGTGAGCCCCTCGAAGACGTGCCAGTTCGCGGCTACTGTCACGGCACCGGTGGTGATCATCGGGTCGAAGCCACCGGAGAGGGAGTACGAGATGCCCGCCTCGATCACGGCGTCCTGGTCGATCTCACCCTGGGCGGCGGTGCCCTCGGTCGGGTCGTCCTGCGCGGCGTCGCCACCCGAGCACGCTGCGAGGCCGAGCGCGAGCACGACGCCCGCGGCGACCGCAGCGACTCCCCGGCGACGGGGAGGTGAGCTGACGTGAAGCTTCATTGGTTCTCCTGACATGAGACCGACACTCTTCCGGAGAGAAGATGTCTGATGTCTGACGTTGTGTAGCATGACACTAGGACCAGAAACCGAAGGGGTCAAGATGGCGACACCACGGCGGAGGAGCTTCGCGACGCTCGACGCCTCCAGAGCCGGCAGCACCGGTGCGACCGCACCGCGGCGGACCACCACCGCCGACCGGATCAAGGACTTCATCCTCGGCGAGGGGCTGCGCCCGGGCGACCCGCTCCCCACCGAGGCCGAGCTGTGCGAGCACCTCGGCGTCTCCCGGTCGAGCGTGCGCGAGGCGATCCGCACCCTGTCGACCCTCGACATCGTCGAGGTCCGGCACGGGCACGGCACGTTCGTCGGCAGCATGTCGCTCGACGCGCTCGTCGAGGCGCTCGTCTTCCGCGGCGTGCTCTCCCCCGGCGACGACCTGCGGGCCCTGCGCGACGTCGTCGAGGTGCGCCAGGCCCTCGACCTCGCCATGGCCGAGCGCATCGTCGCGAGCCTCGCCGGCACGTCGAACCCGGAGCTGCACGCCCTCGTCGACGAGATGGTCGCCGCGGCGTCGCAGGGCCTGTCGTTCCCCACCCAGGACCGGGCGTTCCACACCGGCCTGCTCGCGCGGCTCGACAACTCGCTCGTCGGGCAGCTCGTCGCCGCGTTCTGGGACGTGCACACCGCCGTGATCCCCAAGCTCGGGCTCTCCGTCGCCGCCGACCTCGACCAGACCGCGCGCGCGCACGGCGCGATGCTCGACGCCGCCGAGGTCGGCGACGTCGAGGCGTTCCGCGACGCCGTCGCCTCGCACTACCAGCCGATCGACCGGGCACTCGGGGTGACGACGGCGTGAGTCCTCAGCACCTCCCCCCGGCCGGGCGACCGTCGAGCCGCCGTCCCGTCGGGATCGCCGTCGTGGGCATCGGGGCGTTCGCCCGGGAGCACCTCACGGCGCTCGCGGCGCTCGACGCCGCGGACGTGCGCTGGGTCGTCGGGCACGACCTCGAGCGCACCCGCGCGCTCGCGGCGCTCGTCCCCGGCGCCCGCGCGACCACGTCCCTCGACGACGCTCTCGCGGACGACGCCGTGCACGCCGTGGACGTCGTCACGGCGACCCCGACGCACGCGCGCGACACGATCGCCGCGGGCGAGGCCGGCAAGCACGTCCAGGTCGAGAAGCCGGCGGCGCTGTCGCTGCCCGAGCTCGACGCCATGGTCGCGGCGACCGAGGGCCGGGGCACGACGCTCGTCGTCGGGCAGACCGTGCGCTTCCAGCCCGCCGTGACGGCGCTCGCCGCCGCGGCCCGCCGGGGCGAGATCGGCACCCCGCGGCTCGCGCACATCTCCTGGTACACGGGCCACGCGTGGCCCGCCGGGTGGCGCGGCTGGCAGCTCGACCCGGAGCTCTCGGGCGGGCACCCCGTGCACAACGGGACCCACATCATGGACGCCGCGACGTGGCTGCTCGACGACGATCCGGTCGAGGTCTTCGCGCGCGGGTTCCGCACGTTCTCGCCCGACATGGAGTCGCCCGACTCGTTCCACGTGCAGCTCCGCACGGCGTCGGGCGCGCTCGCGACGCTCGAGCTCTGCTACGCGCTGCGCCGCCGCGGCGAGCTCGTGCGCCGGGTCGTGCTCGTGGGGACCGAGGGGACGCTCGCGCACTCGACCACCGAGGAGGACGGCCTGCACTCCGACGCCACGACCGCCCCGCCCGTCTCCGTCGAGGGCGCGCTGGGGCTCCAGCTCGCGCACTGGCTCGACGTGGTGCGCGGCGACGCGGCGCCCGTCGTCACGACGCCGCAGGTGCGGGCGGCGCTCGCGACCGCGCTCGCGGCGCAGCGCTCGCTCGTCTCCGGGCGGCGCGAGCGCGTCGCCGACGTCCCCGGCTACGCGACCACGGGGGTGGCCGCATGAGCGCCGTCCTGCGCGTCGCCTTCGCGTCGGCCGTGCGCCACGCGGGCGACTACCTGCGCATCCTCGGCGCCGACGACCGCGTCGAGCTCGTCGGCGTCGTCGAGGAGGCGGACGCGCCCGGCTGGGTGCGCGACGACTCGCGCGCCGTCGCCGAGCGCGCGGGGGTGCCCTACGCCGAGGTTGCCGACGTGGCCACGGTCGCGGAGGCCCTGGGCGGCGCGGTGGACCTCGTCGTCGTGTGCGCCGAGCCGACCCGGCACGCCCGCCTCGCGGCCGCGCTGCTGGAGGCGGGCCTCGACGTGCTCGTCGACAAGCCCGTCGCGACGACCCTCGCCGACGCCGACCACCTCGTCGCGGTCGCCGCCCGCACGGGCCGGACGTGCGCCGTCGTGAACCGCACGCACGCGCCCGCGCTGCGCCGCCTGCGCGCGTGGGTCGACGCCGGCCACGTGGGCCTGCCGCGCCACCTGGACCTCGAGCTCCTCGCCTCGGGGGCGCACTTCGCGACGTCGGTCGAGCGTCCGGAGCTGGTCGTGGACCGCGCCCTCTCGGGGGGCGGCGAGCTCCTGAACTTCCTCGGCTACTGCGCGGACGCGGCGCACCACCTCACGGGCCTGCGGACCCTCGAGGTGCACGCGTTCGCGGGGTCGCTCTTCCTGGAGCCGCACCGCGAGGCCGGGGTCGAGGACACGGCGGTCGTCACGCTCGAGCTGGAGCGCGGTGTGACCGCGACCGTCACGCTCGGGCGCGTCCCGTTCGCGCCCGGCGGCACGCCCACCACGTCGTCGGTGCGGCTGCTCGGGTCGCACGGCCACGCCGTCGCGGACGACGACGCCCCGGCCGTCGCGCGGTTCGGCGCGGACGGGCGCACGGCGATCGCCGCCGACGCGGGCCAGGTCGCCGCCGCGGCCTACCTGCGGCACGTGGTCGGGGCGGTGCTGGCCGGCGGACGGCCGGACTACGGGATCGAGGAGGCGCGCGCGTCGCTCGCCGTGATCGACGCGGCGTACCGCTCGGTCGAGACGGGCGACGTCGTCGCGGTGGAGCACCGGACGGTGCGCGAGGAGGCGAGGGTCTGATGGAGGTCGTGATCGCTCCGGCGGAGCGGTTGGCGGTGCTGGCTGCGGATGCCGTGGAGGCGGTGGTGCGGTCGGGGCCGGGGGCGGTGCTGGGGCTGGCGACGGGGTCGTCTCCGTTGAAGGTGTACGACGAGCTGGTGCGTCGTCATGTGCAGGACGGGTTGTCGTTCGCGGGGGTGCGGGCGTTCATGCTGGACGAGTACGTGGGGTTGCCGGTCGATCATCCGGAGCGGTACCGCAACGTGATCGAGACCGAGATCGCCTCGCGGGTGGACTTCGCCCCGGGTGCGGTGCAGGGTCCGGACGGCAACGCGGCGGACCTGGTGGCGGCGTGCGCGGCCTATGAGGACGCGATCGCGGGGGCGGGGGGTGTCGACCTGCAGATCCTGGGGATCGGGACGGACGGGCACATCGCGTTCAACGAGCCGGGCTCGTCGCTGGCGTCGCGCACGCGGATCAAGACGTTGACGGCCCAGACGCGCGAGGACAACGCGCGGTTCTTCGGTGATGACGTGGAGCGGGTGCCGCGGCACTGCCTGACGCAGGGTCTGGCCACGATCATGTCGGCGCGGCACCTGGTGCTGCTGGCCACGGGCAAGGGCAAGGCGGAGGCGGTGCACCAGCTCGTGGAGGGTCCGATCAGCGCGATGTGGCCCGCGACGATCATGCAGATGCACCCCCACGCCACGGTCCTGGTCGACGACGCGGCGGCCTCGCGCCTGCAGCTCGGCGACTACTACCGCCAGACGTACGCGTCCAAGCCCGACTGGCAAGGCCTCTGAACCGACGTCCAGGTCCGGTCGAACCCGCCCGGACTTCACCCGCTCGAGAACTGGACGCCTGTCCAGTTGGGTGTCTAGGTTGAGGGCCAGCCGATGCCCGCACCACAGCCCCCTGCAGGTGCGGGCATCGGCGACGACGGCGGTGCCGCTCTCTCGTGTCCGACACGCCCGTGCCCCTGCTGCTCCGGTCCCGCTGGTCCGCGGGGGTACGGCGGCGCCCGTGGACGACGCCCGCCGAGACCCGACCGACCACGACCCGACGGGAACCACCATGAGCACCTCGACCGGGCGCCGCGCCGCCGGGCGGGCCACCGCCGCCGCCGCTCTCGCCGCCACCGCCGCGCTCCTCGCGGGGCCGGCTCACGCGGCGGAGGGCGACACCTACGTGCCGACCGAGCCCTCGATGCGTCTCACGACGCTCGCGCCCGTGTGCGAGAGCGACGCCGCGTACCTCGACTACGCGATCGAGGTGGAGGGCACCGACCACGACACCGCGACGGTCACGTGGATCAACCCGGACGGCGAGAGCGTCGTGCAGAGCGGGCTCCCGCTCTCGGGCCGCCTCCTGTGGCCGGGTGCCGTCGTCGACGACTCGGGCCGCGGGGTCGACTGGCCGGGCTGGCGCCTCGAGGACGGCCGGTGGGTCGAGGGCGACGAGTACGACTGGGTGCGCCCCTCCGTCGACGTGCGCTTCGAGGTCAACCCCCACGTCGTCGTGACGACGGTCTACCCGCCGGCGTCGCCCGACTGCGCGACGAACCCGCCCGGGCTGGGCGACCCGGCCGGCGCCGTCCCGGTCTCGAGCACGGTCAGCGCCTCCGCGGCGAACCCGGGCCTCGCGGAGACCGGCGTGAGCGCGGCCCTGTACGCCGGGATCGCCGCCGTCCTCGCCGCCGCGGGCACCGCGATCGTCCTCGTGTCCCGCCGGACCCGACGCGGCTGAGCCGCCGCAGAGCTCTCCCTGCACCGACGCCCGTCGGCCGCGCACCTCGCGCGACCGGCGGGCGTCGTGCTGTCCGCGCGCCGCCCTTGACCCTGCCGACCCGCCGGGCTACCTTCCTGACGTCAGACATCTGACATCATCTGTTCAAGCGTCCTCGGCAGCGTCGCCGCGTTCCCCGTGACCGTCCGCCCGCGCCGAGCACCGACCGGAAGGAACGGCATGATCGGACACCTCCGCAGACCCGCGCACCGCGCGGTGACCCTCGCCGCGGCGCTCACGCTCGCGGTGGGCGGCGTCGTCGCCCCCGTCACGACGGCGTCGGCCCACCACACGACCCTCGCCCCCGACTTCGACCTCGCGCCCGCGACCGGGGGCCCGGGCTCGTACGCCGAGCAGCAGCTCGCGACGAACGGCCAGGGCGGCTTCCCCAACTACCGCATCCCCGCGCTCACCGTGGCGCCCAACGGCGACGTCCTCGCCTCGTACGACGGCCGCCCCACCGCGGCCGACTCCCCCGGCCCGAACTCGATCCTCCAGCGCCGCTCCACGGACGACGGCGTCACGTGGGGGCCGCAGGAGGTCGTCGCCGCCGGGAAGACCACCGCGCCGATCGAGGGCTACTCCGACCCGAGCTACGTCGTCGACCGGGAGACGGGGACGATCTTCAACTTCCACGTGAAGTCGTACGACCAGGGCTTCGGCGGCTCCCGGCCGGGCGTCGACCCGACCGCGCGCGACGTCATCCACGCCAACGTCTCCGCCTCCACGGACGACGGCCGCACGTGGACCCACCGCACCATCACCGCCGACGTCACGGCGGACCTCGGGTGGCGCTCGCGCTTCGCCGCGTCGGGCCAGGGGATCCAGCTCCGGTACGGCCCCCACGCGGGACGGCTCGTGCAGCAGTACACGATCATCAACGGGTCCGGGCAGTTCCAGGCCGTGTCCGTCTACTCCGACGACCACGGCGCGACGTGGCAGGTCGGGCAGCCCGTCGGCACGGGCATGGACGAGAACAAGACCGTCGAGCTCTCGGACGGGCGCGTCATGCTCAACTCGCGCGACTCCGCCGGGTCGAAGTACCGCAAGGTCGCGTACTCGACCGACGGCGGCGTGACGTACGGGCCGGTCACGCTCGACACCGAGCTGCCCGACCCGACCAACAACGCCTCGATCGTGCGCGCGTACCCGAACGCGCCGCAGGGGTCGGCCGAGGCGAAGGTGCTCCTCTTCTCGAACGCCGCGTCGCAGACCGGGCGCGTCAACGGCACCGTCCGCGTCAGCTACGACGACGGCGAGACGTGGCCCGTCGCGCGCGTCTTCCAGCCGGGCGGCATGGCGTACTCGACGCTCGCCACGCTCGCGGACGGGACCGTCGGCCTGCTCTACGAGCCGGGCGGCGGCGGGGGCGGCATCCGGTTCGCCAAGCTCGACCACGACTGGCTCCTCGCGGCCCCGAGCAGCACGCCCGGCGAGGTCGAGGTCACCGCGGCGAGCGTCACGAGCGCGACGCCGGCCGGCGGCTGGAAGGTCGGCGACGTCGTCACCTACTCCTTCACGGTGACCAACCTGTCCGACGCCGTGACGACCGTCTCCCCGACGGGGGACCTCGAGCGGTTCGACCCCGCGCAGGGCGCGCCGAACTGCCGCTACCGCAACCTCGGGGCGCGCGCGGCGTACACGTGCACGTCCGCCCGGCACACGATCACGCAGGCCGACCTCGACGCGGGCTTCTTCGCCCCGCGCACGACGTGGACGTCGACCTCCGGCACGACCGTCACCACCGTCGAGCACGAGGGCCCGGGCGTGTACTTCGGGGCACCCGGGAACATCAGCGTGCGCGGCACGCACGCGAACCCGCGGGAGACGTACGCCGTGGGCGACCGCCTGAGCTTCACGTTCGACGTGCGCAACCTCTCGACGGCCGCGACCCAGGTCGTGCCGACGGGCAACCTGTCCGGGCTCGACCCCGCGAACGCCGCGCAGAACTGCCGGTACCGGAACCTCCCGGCCGAGGGGTCGTACACCTGCACCTTCGCGTACCACGTCGTCACGCAGGCCGACCTCGACCGCGGGTCGTTCACGCCCGCCACGACGTGGACCTCGACCTCCGGGTCGAGCGTGACGGTCGTCGAGCTCGACGGTCCGACGGTCGAGCTCCCGACCGCCCCGGCCGCTCTCGACGTCCAGGCGACGAGCCGCTGCCTCGCCGGCGGCGCCTACGTCGCGGTCACGGCGCGCAACACCGGTGACGCGCCCGCCGACGTCACGCTGCGCACGCCGTACGGCGAGCGCACGGTGGCGGACGTCCAGCCGGGCCGGGCGGCGTACCAGTCGTTCGCCGTCCGCGCGGCGTCGGTCGACGCCGGGAGCGCGAGCGCCGGGACGGCCGCGGCGGCCGTGGACGCCGACTACGCGGCGACCGACTGCTCCTGACCCCCGGAGCGTCCGGCCGGGTGACGCGGGGGCGTCACCCGGCCGGGACGGCGTCGGTGCGGGCCGGGACGCCGGCCGCCCGGCGCGAGAGCAGCGCGGCGACGAGGAAGCAGACGGCGCCGAGGAGCGTCCCGGCGTCGTCCCACCATGCGCTCAGGTACGTGCCCGTGGACGGATCGACGTACGCCCCGACGGCGGACGCCGCGAAGGCGACGGAGCCGATCATGTTCAGCCACGTGCCGTGCCACGTGCGCGCGTCGGTGTCCCAGAGGTGGCCCCGGTCGCGCGTCGCGAGGACCGCGAGCGCCGACGACACGAGGAACGCGACCGAGCCGTAGGCGTCCGGCCTCCACCCCACCCACAGCGCGGTCGGGGCCTTCACGGCCGCGACGAGGGCCGCCGTCGTGCTCACGTTGAAGCACAGCGTCCCGACGAGCTGCACGGCCGCGGACCACCAGTCCCAGCGGTCGGCGGGCGGCGTGCCCGTCCGGGGCGGGCGGCGCCCGCTCAGGCCGAGCTGGACGAACGCCGCGGCCGTGAAGAACACCGAGCCGACGACGAACGTCACCCCGGTCGCCACGGCGCCCACCGCGCCTGCGTACGGCGGGAGCGCGCCGACGAGGAAGCACAGCGACCCCGCCGCGAACCCCCACGCCTCGCGCCGCAGGCGGCGCCCCGGGTCGGCGGTGCGGGTGCGGGTCATGCTCGTCCTTCCGCCGTGCCGGGCCGGGCCGCGCGACGGCGGACCGGCCGTGTCAGGCGAGGATGCGGGCCTTCTGGGCCTCGAACTCAGCCGGCGTGAGCACGCCCTGGTCGCGGAGCGCGGCGAGCTGCGTGAGCTGCTCGATGCGCGCGTCGGTGGCCGCCGGGGCCGGCGCGGCGTACTGCGGCGGCGGGGCCGCGTACTGCGGCTGCTGCGGCGGGGCCGCGTACTGCGGCTCCTCCTGCGCGGCCCAGCGGCCCGCCTGGCGGCGCGAGACACGGTTCGAGACGGCGGTCGCCGTCCCGGCGACGACAGCGGTGCGGGCCACGCCGCGGAGCAGTCCTGGCACGGTGGTCTCCTTCCTGGCGCCGGTCAGCCGACCGGCTCGGTGGCGTCCAGCGACGCGATGAGCGCCTGGACCGGGATGCGCCCGCTCGCGACGAGCTGGGCACCGTTGCGACGCAGCGCGGTCGCGAACGGCGCCGCCCACACGTTCTCGTACACCAGCACGACGGCCGTCATGCCGGGCTCGACGGCGTCCACCGCCTGCGCGAGGTCGTCGTCGTCGAGCAGCCCCGACCGCGCGCCCTCGAACACCGCGAGCTCCGTCGACCCGTCGTCGAGCTCCTCGAGCCCGACGGCCGTCACGCCGCCGTCGTCCTCGCGGCGCACGACCACGAGGTCGAGCACGCGGATGATGCCGCGGTCCACGAGGTCGACGAGATAGGGGAACGCGGCGTCACCCGTCGCGCGGTCCGTCGGGAGCTCGACGACGAGGAAGTCGACGGGCCCGCTCTCCCGGAGGTCGTCGAGCCCGCCACCGGGCCCGTCGCTGAGTTCCTGCGTCATCGTCGCGTCCTCCCCGCGTCCGTCCCGCGCGGCGCACGGGCTCCGTCCCCCAGGCTCGCTCCCTGACGCGCCCGCGTCCTCACCCGGGAAGTGTGAAGTCGAGCCGACCCTCGCGACCTCGAGGGAGGGCAACACCTGGTCCTTCAGTCTCTCCGTCGGCTGGGTCCGTGTCGGAGGGTCGGAAGCGTGCGGCGGCCCGAGCGAAGCCCGGGTGGGCTGGACGCTCTGAGCTCCCCGAACACGGACCTCATCGGGCGATGCGTGGTCGACCTCGACGACACCCCGTGGCCGCTCGACACGACCACGCAGCCGGTCGGCTTCGACGACCCGCCAGCGCGACAGCGCGCGCCGCTCCCCGCGTCCTCACCGGCCGTGCACTCCACCATGGCAACGCGCTGGGCTACGTCGCTCCTACTCTCAGGGGCGCCCGATCGCGTCCGCCCGGCCACGCCCACCCTTGTCGCCCTTCGCGCGAGCCCTCTCAGCCGCAGCCGATCTCGACGTGCTCGGTGACGGCCGTGAACGAGGCCTGGTAGTCGTCGTCGAGCAGGAGCTCGGTCCCGTCGCCGCCGTCGGCGAGGGATTCCGCGACGCCCGAGGCCGTCGTCGTCACGCGGTCCCAGTCCGCCCTGAGCTCGTCGGGCGCGGCGACCTCGCGCATCGTCTCCGCGTCCTGAGCGAACGCGTCCGCGGCCTCGTCGCGCGTGAGCGACTCCGTGCTGGCCCTGACGGTCTCGGCGTAGGACCGGGCGGCGTCGCAGAAGCTCGGCTCGTCGTCGGCCGAGCACGCCGCGACCGACACCAGGACCACAGCCACCGCGGCGGCCACCGCGACCCGGGACCGCAGAGCTCTCATGACCGTCCTCGTCTCGCGCTGCCCGACCTGGTGGTCCGGCCTCCCCGGGCGGCCCGGCGAGCACTGCCGATGATGCCCCAGGCGCTGCCACGCCGCTCCTCGGCGGGCGCGGCCGGTCGTCCGCGCGCCGCGTCGGCGGCCCGTGCGTAGCGTGGTCCCATGACACGCGTCGAGAGCTCGAAGGTCACGGTGGTGGGCGCCGGGAGCGTGGGGACCAGCCTGGCGTACGCCGCGCTGATCCGCCGTTCCGCACGGACGGTGGCGCTCTACGACATCAACCGCGCGAAGGTCGAGGCCGAGGTGCTCGACCTCGCGCACGGCACGCAGTTCACGGGGGCGAGCCAGGTCGTCGGTGGTGCGGACCCGTCGGTCGCGGAGGGGTCGCACGTCGTCGTGATCACGGCCGGTGCGAAGCAGGACCCGGGCCAGAGCCGCCTGGACCTCGCGGGCACGAACGTCCGCATCCTCGAGACGCTGCTGCCGCAGCTCCTGGAGCACGCGCCGGACGCCGTCTACTGCATCGTTACGAACCCGTGCGACGTGCTGACCGTCGCAGCGCAGAAGATCAGCGGGCTGCCGACGTCCCGCGTCTTCTCGTCCGGCACGGTGCTCGACACGTCCCGGCTGCGGCGCCTCATCGCCGACAAGGCTCGGGTCGCGGCAACGAGCGTGCACGCGGACATCGTCGGCGAGCACGGCGACACCGGGTTCGCGCTGTGGTCGCAGGCGCGCATCGGGCCGGTGCCGATCCTCGACTGGGTCTCGCCCGACGGCCACCACTTCACGCACGGCGAGCTCGACGAGATCACCGACCAGGTGCGCCAGGCCGCGTACCGGGTCATCGAGGGCAAGGGCGCGACGAACTACGCGATCGGGCTCGCGGGCGCCCGGATCGTCGAGGCGGTCGTCAGCGACCAGCACGCCGTGCTGCCCGTCGGCACCGTGCACGACGACTACCGCGGCATCGGCGGCGTCGCGTTCTCCGTGCCGAGCGTCATCAGCTCCGGCGGCGTCCAGCAGGTCCTCGACCTCACGATGTCCGCGGCCGAGGAGCGTCAGCTCCGCGCGTCCGCCGACTCCCTGCACGCCGCGCAGCAGGACCTCGGGCTGGAGTAGCCGCCCGGGCCGGGCCGCCGCGGCCCTCCCCGCACGGGTTCGTCCGCGCGCGGACGACGGCGCGGCGTCGTCGGGAAATCTCTCGCCTCGGCGCGACGACGACGCCCAGGATCGTCGCCATGCTCCCGCTCTCCGAGATCCACGCGGTCCGCACCACCGTCGACGACGAGTGGCGCAGTCCCGTCGCGGACGCCGTCGCCGCCCGGTGGGGACTCCCACCTGGTGCCGCGCGGTACTGGCGGTCGAGCGCGTCGCACGTCTTCGTCGTCCCTCCGGGCGTCGACGACCGCGGTGTGCTGTACGTCCGCTTCGTCCCGGCGGCGCTGCGGTCGCGACGATCCGTCGAGGCACCGGCGGCGCTGCTCGCCGCCGTCGGCGCGCAGGGTGGCGTCGTCGAACCGCTGCCCTCGCTCGACGGCGCGCTCGTGGAGACCGTCCGGACGCCGTCGGGCGACGCGCACGCGGTCGTCGTGCCCGACGCACCGGGGCGGGAGCACGACGCGGACGACCTGACCCCCCAGGGCGCGACCGACTGGGGCGCCGCGCTGGCGTGGTTCCACCTCGCCGCGGCCCCGCACGCGGCGCTCGTGTCCGACGTCGCCGGGCCGGACGCGACGGGGAGCCGGAACGGCGGTGATCCCTGGGCCACGCTCGCCCTCCGCTCGGCCGAGGGCGGCGACGACGCTCTCGCCGAGGCCGCGGTCCGGCTGGGCACCCCGTGGGGCCAGGTCACCCAGGGGCTCCCCGGCGGCGTACTCCACGGCGACTTCGAGCTGGACAACGTGCGCGGCGAGGGACGGGACATGGTCGCGTTCGACGTCGACGAGACGTGCGTCGGGCCGTACGTGCTCGACATCGCGGTCGCCGTCCGCGACCTGGTGGGGAGCGGCACGGTCGACGAGCCCCGGCACCCCGCGCTGCTCGCCGCCTTCCTGCAGGGGTACGGCCGCACGCGCCCGGTGCTCGACACGGAGCGGCGCGCCCTGTCCCTGAGCGGTCCGGTCGTCGCGGCACGCTCGCTCGTGCACGGCCACGGCGTGCTCGACGCCGGCGACGCCCCGGACGACCCCGACTGGCTCGCCGAGCTGCGTCGTCGCCTCGACGCCCATCACGACCAGGCCCGGAAGGTCGTGCTGGCGGCGAGCAGCGCGCTCGACTGAGCCTCGCCGCGCGTCCGAGGGCGCTCCGCTTGCGGGTGGAGCCCGGCGCACGGAGCGTGGTGCTCGTCCGGGACGAGCCGTGAGGCCGTCCACCGACGCGAGCGTCGTGCGCCGAGGCGACGCCCACCGAGGAGGCCGCCATGACCGACAGCAGCGGACGCCACACGTCCGGCACCGCACGGGACGAGGAGTCGCGGCCCGCACCCGACGCCGACCACAAGCCCGACTCCCCCTCGGACCTGCGCAAGCCGTCGTGGGGCTTCGCTGTCAAGGGCGCGGTGCGCGAGTTCATGGACGACCAGTGCACCGACCTCGCGGCCGCGCTGACGTACTACGCGGTGCTGGCGTCGGCCCCTGCCCTCCTGGCGCTCGTGTCGATCCTCGGGCTCGTGGGCGACGGCGAGAAGGCCGTCGACTCGGTGCTGCAGAGCGTCGAGGGTGTCGTGCCGTCGACCACGCTCGACATGATCAGACCGCTCGTGGAGAACGCCGCCAACACGGACAAGGCCGGCTTCGCGCTCGTCATCGGTGTCGTGCTGGCCCTGTGGTCGGCGTCCGGCTACGTGGGCGCGTTCTCCCGGTCGATGAACCGCATCTACGAGATCGAGGAGGGGCGCCCGATCTGGAAGCTGCGCCCCGTGATGCTCGGCGTCACGGTCATCACCGTGCTGCTCGCGGGACTGGTCGTCGGGAGCCTCGTCCTCTCCGGCCCGATCGCGCGCCAGGTGGGCGAGCTCGTCGGCCTCGGGGACACCGCGATCGCCGTGTGGCAGGTCGCGAAGTGGCCGGTCGCTCTCCTGCTCGTCGTCATCCTCGTCGCGCTCCTCTACCACCTCACGCCGAACATCAAGCAGCCCAAGTTCCGCTGGGTCAGCCCCGGCGCGGTCCTGGCGATCCTCGTCTGGGTCGTCGCCTCGGCGGCGTTCGGCCTCTACCTCGGCAGCGGCTTCAGCAGCTACGGCGCGACCTACGGCACCCTCGCGGGCGTCATCATCTTCCTCCTGTGGCTCTGGCTGACGAACCTCGCGCTGCTGCTCGGCGCCGAGCTCGACGCGGAGGTCGAGCGCAGCCGCGAGCTGCAGAGCGGCATGCCCGCGGAGGAGCGCATCCAGCTCCCCCCGCGCGACACGCGCGCGAGCGACAAGAAGGCCGCCAAGCGCGAGGAGGCCGTCGAGCAGGCCCGCGCCCTCCGCGAGTCGCACGGCCGGTCGTCGGACACCGACACGGCCACCGACCCCCACGGCACCGGGCGCACGAGCGCGGACGACGAGGGGACCGGCCCGGGCACGACGCCGCGCCGCGACTGACCGCGCCGTCGGCCAGGGTTCTGCCGTCCCCGCGGCCGGTCGCCGTGCCCGGCGACGCCCCCGCGGTTACGGTCGTGGCGGGTCGAGACGAGGCCCGCCCTCGACCCTCGGGAGCCGCGACATGCCCGACCTCGCTCGACCCACCACCCCCGGCCTCGTCCCGCTGTACCTGGGCCCGCCGTCGACCCCGCTCGCCGACCGACCCGCGCTCGTCGGGCCCGACGAGCTCGCCGCGATCGACGCGGCCGGGACCGACGTCGCGGCCCTCCTCGACCACGCGCGGACGATCGGCGCCCGGGCGCCCTTCCCCGGCGACGGGCGGACCGCCGAGCTCTGGGGCGCGCTCGCGTCGCTCGCCGCGACGGACGTGGGCGCCGCGCGCGTCGTCGAGCCGCACCTCGACGCCCTCGCGATCCTCGGGCAGGTCCCGGTACCCGTGGCGCTCGACGCCGTCGGGGCGGGTCCGGACAGCACGTGGGGCGTGTACGCGGCGGAGGGTCCCGGCGTCCGGCTGGAGGCGCACGAGCGCGACGGCGCGTGGGTGCTCTCGGGGACGAAGCCGTGGTGCTCCCTCGCCGCCGACCTCTCGCACGCGCTCGTCACGGCGTGGACCGACGCCGGTCGGCGGCTGTTCGCGGTCGCGCTGCGGGCGCCGGGCGTCGTCCCCGCCGCCGGGCCGTGGGTCGCGCGCGGGCTCGCCCAGGTCGTGAGCGCCGCGGTCCGGTTCGACGACGTCCCTGCCGTGCCGGTCGGGGCGCCCGGCTGGTACCTGGAGCGGCCGGGGTTCGCGTGGGGCGGGATCGGCGTCGCGGCGTGCTGGTGGGGCGGCGCCGTCGGGCTGGCGCGGACGCAGCGCGACGCGCTCGCCGCGCGCGAGCCCGACCAGCTCGCGCTCGCGCACCTCGGCGCGACGGACCGCGCGCTCGCCTCCGGCCGGGCGGTCCTCGCCGAGGCCGCGAGCGCCGTCGACGCGGGCGTGGACGGCCCGGACGCCTCCCTGCTGGCGCGCCGCGTGCGCGGCGTCGTCGCGGAGGTCGTCGAGGAGGTGCAGCGCCGCTGCGCCCACGCGCTCGGCCCGGGCCCGCTGACCACGGACGAGCGGTTCGCGCGGCGCGTCGCGGACCTCGGTCTGTACGTGCGCCAGCACCACGCGGAGCGCGACGACGCGTCGCTCGGCCGCGCCCTCCTCGCGCACGGGACGACGGCGTGGTGACGTTCGACCACCGCGAGCCCGGCACGTCGGAGGACGCGTGGGTGCGCGCCGGGATCCTGGACGTCCCGCGCCTCGACGTGGGCGAGGTCGCGCACCTCGTGGTGCTCGCCGCGCACCCCGACGACGAGTCGTTCGGCGCGGCGGGGCTCGTGCACGAGCTGGCCGGCCGCGGCGCCGCGGTCACCGTGGTGGTCGCGACGGACGGCGAGGCGTCGCACGCGGGTTCGACGACGGTCTCCCCCGAGCGGCTCCGCGCCGTCCGCCGCGCGGAGGTGGCCGAGGCGGTGGCCGTCCTGGCGCCCGCGGCCCGGGTCGTGCTGCCCGGCCTGCCCGACGGCGGTCTGCGCGAGCACCGCGGCGACCTCGCCCGCGTGCTCGGGGACGTGCTGGACGACGTGCTCGGCGGGCCGAGCGGCGAGGGCGTGCCGCCGTCGTCGGTGGTGCTGTGCGCGCCGTGGCGCGGCGACGGGCACCGCGACCACCGGATCGCGGGCGAGGTGGCGGCGGAGGTCGCCGACCGCCTCGGGCTGCGCCTCCTGGAGTACCCCGTGTGGCTGTGGCACTGGGCGGACCCGGGCGACGACGCGGTGCCCTGGCCGACCCTGCGCGCGCTGCCGCTGGGCGCGGAGGCCAGGGAGGCCAAGCGGCGCGCCCTCGCCGCCCACGTGACGCAGGTCGAGCCGCTGTCCGCGGCGCCCGGCGACGAGGCGACGCTCGGCCCGGAGATGCTCCGGCACGCGGACCGCGGCGTCGAGGTGCTCGTCGACGCGTCGGGCCGCCGGGTCGCGAAGGAGCCCGCAGACCCGGGCGCGAGCCTCGGCGCGGGGTTCTTCGAGCGCTTCTACGCAGGCCGACGCGACCCGTGGGGGTTCGAGACGCGCTGGTACGAGCAGCGCAAGCGGGCCGTCCTCCTCGCGAGCCTCCCCCGGCCGCGGTTCCGGGCCGCGCTCGAGCTCGGGTGCTCGACGGGCGTGCTCACGGCCGAGCTCGCCGCGCGCTGCGACCGCGTGGTCGGCGTGGACGTCGCCGAGGCGCCGCTGGCGGAGGCGCGGCGCCGCCTCGGGCCGGAGGTCGAGCTGCTGCGTCTCGACACCCCGGACGAGTGGCCCGACGGCACGTTCGACCTCGTCGTGCTCTCGGAGGTCCTCTACTACAACGGTCGCGACGACCTCGACCGCGCGCTGGACCGGGCGACGGCGTCGCTCGCCGACGACGGCGTGCTCGTCGCGTGCCACTGGCGGCACGACGTCGTCGAGTACCCGCTCGGCGGCGACGAGGTGCACGCGCGCCTCGCCGCCCGCCCGGAGCTCGACCGGCTCGCGCACCACGTGGAGGAGGACTTCGTCCTCGACGTGCTCGTCCGCCGTCCGGCGGTCTCGGTCGCGCGCGCGACGGGGCTGCTGTGAGCGCCCCGGGGAGCGGGTCGGCAGGCACGATCGAGCGCGTCGTCGTGGTCGTCCCCGCCCGCGACGAGGAGGAGCTGCTGCCCCGCTGCCTGGCGGCGCTCGGGCGCGCGACGGCCGCCGTCGCGCGGGACCGCCCGGGGGTGCGGGTCGCGGTCGTCGTCGTGCTCGACGGCTGCACCGACGGCAGCGCGCGCGTTGCCCGGGCCGCGGGCGTGCGCGTGGTGGAGGTCGCGCACGGCAACGTCGGGCGCGCCCGTCGGGCAGGTGTGCGCGCGGGGGTCGCGGCCCTCGCGGTGCGCCGGGACCGTGCCGCCGCCCGGACGTGGCTCGCGTGCACCGACGCCGACTCCGCGGTGCCCGAGCACTGGCTGACGCGTCAGCTCGACCTGGCCGACGCCGGGGCGGACGTCGTGGTCGGGACGGTCCGCCCCGAGCTGGCCGCGCTCTCGCCGGACCGGGCGCGCGCGTGGCTCGCGACGCACCGGCCGGGCCACGCGAACGGGCACGTGCACGGCGCCAACCTGGGCGTCCGCCTCACGGCCCACGACGCCGCGAGCGGGTTCGCGCCCGTCGCCGAGCACGAGGACGTGGGGCTCGTGGAGCGCGCCCGGGCCGCGGGGGCGCGCGTCGTCGCCGACGCGTCCGCCGAGGTCCTGACGTCGGCGCGCCTCGTCGGGCGCACGCCCGGCGGGTACGCCCGGCACCTGCGCGAGGACCTGCTCGCGCACGACCTCCCCGCCTGAGACCGGACCGTCCCGGCGGCCGGGTCAGGCGCTCGTGCGCCGCACGACGACGGACGGGAACGTCCGCTCGTCGTCGTGCCGCCGTCCGAGCAGGGCCGCGGTGGCGGCGGCCGCGATGCGCTCCACCGGGTGCGTGGCGGTCGTCAGGCCGGGACCGGCCTGCTCCGCGAACGGCTGGTCGTCGAACCCGGTGACGGCGACGTCGTCGGGCACGCGGACGCCGTCCTCCGCGAGCGCGCGCATCGCGCCCACGGCGAGCGTGTCGCTCATCGCGACGAGGGCGTCGATCCCGGGCCAGCGCCGTCGCGCCTCGCGCGCGGCCTCCGCGCCGGCGAGCCACGAGAGGTCGGCCGCGACGACGAGCGCGGGGACCCCGGCCGCCCGGACCACGCTCTCGTAGGCCTCGACGGCACGCCGCGACCCGGGCAGCCAGCCCGGCCCCGTGAGCATGACGACGTCGCGCCGCCCGTCCGCGAGCACGTGCTCGACGAGCGCGGCGATCCCGGCGGCGGCGTCGACGTCGTACGAGGGGACGCGGCCGTCCGCGGGGCCGATCGCCGCGACGCGCGGGACGAGCTCGCGCGGGACGCTCGCGAGCACGTCGGCCGCGTAGTCGACGAGCAGCACGCCGCCCACGCCGGGGTCGCGCGCGAGGCGGCGCAGCTCCTCCTGCGGGTCGCGGCCGAGCCAGCGCAGGGCCACCCCGACGCCCTGGGTGTCCGCGGTGCGGCTCGCCGCCGCGACGACGCGTGCGACGTAGGGGTCGGCGAGCAGGTCCGCCGACGGCGACCCGACCGCGACCACGACGCGCTCGCCCCGACCGCTCGCGAGCGCGCGTGCTCCCGGGTGCGGCACGTAGCCCAGCTCGTCGACCGCGGCGAGCACGGCGCGGCGCGCCTGGTCCGAGACGGGGCCCGTCCCGCGCACGACGCGCGACGCCGTCGACCGCGACACGCGCGCGGCGGTCGCGACGTCGTCGAGCGTGATGGGCGGCATGGCGTACTCCCGGCGGGGTCCTGTCGGCGGTGACGGGCGACGCGCCCGGACCACCACGCTAACCCGGGAGCACGCTTCGTGGAAGCGTTCCCACACCGTGTCCGTCCTCGGGTCCTGCGCCCGGGTGCCCGGACCCGACCGGGCGCTCGGCCGCGGCCGTCAGGACGCGCGGGTCGCGGGCACGCGGTCGTCGTCCGTCGTGCGCGTCCGCCGCGCGGCGAGACCCAGCGCGACGACGGCGATCCCCGCACCGACGAGCGCGCCGATCGAGTTGGAGAGCCAGTCGTTCGTGTCGCACGACCGGCCCAGCGCCGGGACGAGCGCCTGGAACGCCTCCACGAGCGCCGACGCGACGACCCCGCCCAGCAGCGCGACGAGCGGTCGGCGGAGCAGCAGCGCCGCGAGGAGGACCGGCGGCACGAACAGCACGACGTTCGCGAACAGCTCGACCCGGGCCGGCGTCGGCAGGACCCAGCTCACCGTGCAGACGGCGTACAGCTCGCGGTCGACCGGCACGAGCGTCAGCAGGAGCAGCGGCACGAGGGACAGCGCGAGCAGCGCGCCGGTGAGGCGGCGGCGCCCGACGAGCCACGAGCCCAGGAACGGGCCGACGACGACGAGGGCCGCGAGCGCGAGCGGCGACATCCAGGGGTGCGCGACGAGGAGCGTGGAGATCATGGGGGCGACAGTCTCTCAGGAGACGCGTGTCGGCGGGGCACGGTAGACCTGTGCCATGACGACGACGCCCGCGCCCTCCCTCGACCCGACCCCGGACGCGGGCTGGTGGATCTGCCGCACGTGCGCCGTCGAGCACGCCGAGCGGCCGGCGGTGTGCGCGATCTGCGCCGACGAGCGCCAGTGGGTGCCCGCGACGGGCCAGGCGTGGACCACGCTCGCCGAGCTCGCCGCGGCGGGCGAACGCCTCGTCCTGGAGGAGCTCGAGCCGGACCTGTTCGGCCTGACGAGCTCGCCGAGCGTCGGGATCGGGCAGCAGGCCAAGGTCGTGCGCACCCCGGCGGGCACCCTCCTGTGGGACCCGCCCGGCTACGTGGACGACGCCGCCGTCGAGCAGGTGCGCGCGCTCGGCCCGGTCGTCGTGATCGCCGCGAGCCACCCCCACATGTTCGGCGTCCAGGTCGAGTGGAGCCGTGCGCTCGGCGACGTCCCCGTGCTCGTCGCCGAGGCGGACGCGCACTGGGTCGCGCGGCCCGACCGGGTCATCGAGACGTGGACCGGCGAACGCGAGGTGCTGCCCGGCGTCGTGCTCTCGCAGCCGGGCGGCCACTTCCCCGGGAGCGCCGTCGTGCACTGGGCCGCCGGCGCCGACGGGCGGGGCGTGCTGCTCTCGGGCGACACGATCTTCGCCAATCCCGACCGCACCTCGGTGAGCTTCATGCGGTCCTACCCGAACCGCATCCCGCTCTCGGCCGCCGTGGTGCTGCGCATCGCCGAGCGCGTGGCGCGGCGCCCGTTCGAGCGGCTCTACAACAACTTCGAGGGCGTGATCCCCGCCGACGCCCGCGCTGTCGTGCTCCGCTCCGCGCAACGGCACGCCGCCTGGGTCCGCGGCGACTTCGACCACCTCACCTGACCGCACCACCCGCCAGGGCTGCGACCGCCGCTGCGCCGCCGGGACGCGTGGCCGGCGCGACGAGAAGCCGTGGCGCCGGATCGACCCGCGGCCGTGACTCCCGCTGCGGGCGCGGTGCGCGGCGGGACTCAGACCGAGACGGCCACCGGGGTGCCGGGGACGTCGCGCCGCACGACCGCCGCCTGTGGTCCGGTGCGGAGCGCGACGAGCGCGACGTCGTCCTCCCCGTCGCCGGGGAGGACCTGGGAGAGCGCCGTCCGCACCACGTCGTCGAGGCTCGCGCCCGCCAGGCCCCGCAGCGCGTCGGCGAGCGCCGCGACGTCGTCCCGGATGCTGTGCCCGCGGCGCTCCACCAGCCCGTCCGTGTACAGGACGAGGGTGTCGTCGGTGCCGAGCTCGACGGTGTGGTCGCGCCGGCCCGCACCCGGGCGCAGCCCGAGCGGGAGGTCGTTGCGCACGGTGAGCACCTCGACCGCGCCGTCCGCGCGGACGACGACCGGGGGCAGGTGGCCCGCGCTGGACCAGCGGACGGTCCGCACGCCCCGGGAGCGCTCGTCGTCGCTCTGCTCGATGCGGGCGACGACGGCGGTCGCCACGGCGTTGATCCCCAGGGCGAGGCCGTCGATCGCGGCGTCGACGCGCTCGAGGAGGCGGGCCGGGGTCGCGCCGCTGTCGTAGCCGATGGCGCGCACCAGGCCGCGCAGCTGGCCCATCGTCGCGGCGGCGCCCAGGTCGTGCCCGACGACGTCGCCGATGACCAGGGTCGTCACGCCGTCGGACGCCACGAACGCGTCGTACCAGTCACCACCGATGTCTCGGTCGTGGGTCGCGGGCTGGTAGTGCACCGCGACCTCGAGGTCCTCGGGCTGCGGCGGCTCGGTGAGCACCGCCTGCTGGAGCACGAGCGCGAGCTCGCGGGCGCGCGCCGTCTCCTCCTCCGACCGCTCCGCCCGACGGCGCAGCTCGTCCAGGGTCGTGCGCATCCGCGCGGCGTCGCGCAGCGCCGCACCGATGGTCGTGGCGAGACCGGTGAGGTAGCGCGCGTAGTCGTCGTCCCACGGGCGGCCGGGCGCCGCCTGGAGGACCAGCACGCCCGCGGCGCCCCGCGGGCTCGCGTCCCGCAGGGGCTTCACGACGCGGCCCGCCGCGACCTCGCGCTGCCCGGTGCTGAGCGTGCGCCCGACGGCGTCGGCCTCCGTCGCGTCGGCGGCGGCGCCCGCCTCGACGAGCACGCGCGGGCGCGGACCGTCGATGGCGTAGAACGCGACACGTGCGACGTCGGCGCTGCGGGCGAGCACCTCGACCACCGGCCGGGCGAACGCGGCGAGGCTGCCGGCCGTCGTCGGCAGGACGGCGTGCAGCTCCCCGAGCGTGAGCAGGCGACGCTGGTTCACGACCTCGCGCGTCGTCTCGGTCACGATGTCGAGGACGCCCGCGATCTGGCCGTCGTCGTCGACGAGGGGACTGTAGGAGAACGTGAAGTAGGTCTCCTCGTCGAAGCCGGAGCGGTTCATCACGAGGGGCATGTCCTCGCTCCAGGTGGCGCGGCCCTCGGTGAGCACCGCGTCGAACAGCGGCTCGATGTCGTCCCAGATCTCCGGCCACACCGCACGGACCGGCGCCCCGAGCGCGCTCGGGTGCTTGTCGGTGCCGAGGAGGTCCCGGTACCCGTCGTTGTAGAGGAGCGTCAGCTCCGGACCCCACACGAGCATCGCGGGGAACCGGGTGGAGAAGCACAGGCGCACCGCGTGGCGGAGGGCGACCGGCCAGGTCTCGGGCTCCCCCAGCGGGGTGTCCGCCCACGCGACCTCGCGAGCGAGGCGACCGACGTCGCTGCCCGACGTCGCCTCGTCAAACCAGCTCGCGTCCGCGTTCACCTCCGCATCGTAGTGGGCTGCGTCGTCCGCCCGGCGCCTGGGGGGTGCTGAGACGGGCCGTCAATCGCTGTTCCACGCTCCGCGCACCGCGCAGGATCGGGGCCATGGACGACACGACGACCGAGCAGGAGCTCACCGGCGGCACCGTGAACGACGTCGTGCGGCGCGGGGACACCGTGCGGCGCTCGGCGGGCCCGTGGACGCCGACCGTCCAGGCGCTGCTGGCCTGGGTGCGCGCGCAGGGCGTGTCGTTCGTGCCGGCGCCGCTCGGGCTCGACGAGCAGGGCCGCGAGGTGCTCGGCTGGATCCCCGGCGAGACGGGCGGCTGGCCCGTCCCCGACTGGGTGTGGACGGCCGCGGCGCGCGAGCAGGCGGCCGGGATGCTGCGCCGGGTGCACGACGCCTCGGTCGGTTTCGCTCCCCCGGGGGCGGTGTGGCGCTCGCCGGTGCGCGAGCCGGCGGAGGTCGTGTGCCTCAACGACGTCGCGCCGTACAACATGGTGCACGACGGCGAACGGGTCGTCGGGTTCATCGACGTCGACATGGCGGCGCCCGGGCCGCGCGCGTGGGACCTCGCCTACCTGGCCCACCGGATGTGCGGCTGGTGCGAGGACATGCCGGCCCCTGCGGACGTGCGGCCCGAGGAGCGGCTGGCTCATCTGCTGGAGGCCTACGGGCCGGACGCGGCGCCGGGGGCCGCCGTCGTGCTCCGGACGATGCGCGAGCGCCTGCTCGACCTCGCGGGCTGGACCGAGGAGCGGGCCCGGACGACGGGCCGCGACGACCTGCGGGGGCACGCGGCGCTCTACCGCCGGGACGTCGAGCGGCTGCCGCGGGGGTGACGAATGGTTGCCGGTGCCGCACCAGCAGGGGGCAGAGATGCGGCACCGGCTGCTCCTCACGCTAGACGCGAACTGGACAAGCGTCCAGCAGCAGGAGCGGGTGAAGTTGACCTAGGTCCCTTCCGCTGACAGCGCTTTCCGCTGAAGATGTGGCCCATGGGGCTGAACTGGGGGAACACCGGACCGGACGAGTACGAGGCGCACGCGCCCGAGGGCACGTACCGCATCGTCGCGCGCGGCACGGAGTGGTGCCTCGAGAAGCCGTACCCGACGCCGGGCCGCATCGGAGGCTTCCCGTCGACCGCCGAGGCCATGGCCTGGGGCGACGACCTGCACCTCGCCGCGAGCGGGCCGCGCGTCCGCACGCCGCAGCCCACGTGGCCGACCGTCGACGAGTTCGCGCGCGTCGTCGACGTCCAGCCGACGGTCCTGCGCTCGTGGATCGCGGTGCACGCCGGCGGGTCGACGAGCCCTCGCCGCCGCATCGACCCGGCGACCCAGCAGCGCATCCGCACGTTCTACCAGCTCGACCCCACGCCCTGACGCCAGCCCCGACGCGATGGTCCCACGACCTCGCAGCCCGGAACCGTGACCGGCGCCCGTCCGCTCATCCCCCCAGGAGCAGCGACACCCCGATCGTCGCCATGACGAGGGCGATGACGCCGTCGAGCACGCGCCACGCCCCGGGCCGGGCGAAGACCGGCGCGAGCAGCCGCGCACCGAAGCCGAGCGCGGTGAACCAGACGGCGCTCGCCACCATCGCCCCGGCGCCGAACAGCCACCGGGTGGCGTCGGCGCCTCCGACCGTCGCCCCGCTCGCGTGGGCGGCGGCGTAACCCGCAGCGAGCGACCCCAGCAGCAGGACGGTGTCGAGGTACACGTGCGGGTTGAGCCACGTGAGGGCGAGCGACGTGCCCACCGCCGACCGCGCCGACGTCGCCCCTGCGCCCGCCGCCGGGTCGAGGCCCCCGGGGCGCAGCGCTCGTCGGGCGGCGAGCGCCGCGAGCGTCAGGAGGAACGCGGCGCCACCCCACCGCACGACGGTGAGGAGCACGGGAGCACCCGTCACCAGCGCGCCGAGGCCGGCCGTCCCGGCCGCGATGAGCACGAGGTCCGAGAGCGCGCAGACGAGGACGACGGGCAGCACGTGCTCGCGCCGGAGCCCTTGACGCAGCACGAACGCGTTCTGCGCGCCGATCGCGACGATGAGGGACAGCCCGGCCGCGAGGCCGGCGGCGAGGGGCGCGAGGAGGGCGAGCACCCCTTGACGGTAGGGACCAGCACTCCTGAAGTACAGCGACAGATTCTGCAGAACCGTAAGATCCGCTCATGGTGGACCTGCAGCCCGACCAGCTCCGCGCGCTCGAGGCGATCGCCGCGACCGGCACGTTCGACGCCGCGGCGCGCCGTCTCGGTGTCACGCCGTCGGCCGTGAGCCAGCGCATGCGCGCGCTGGAGGCCGCCGTCGGCCAGGTGCTCGTGCGGCGGGGCAAGCCCGCCGAGCTGACCGCGCCCGGGCGGGTGCTCGTGCGCCACGCACGCCACCTCGCGCTGCAGCAGGCGGACGTGCTCGCGGAGCTGGGAATCGGACGGGACGGGCAGGACACGGGCGACCCGGCCGCGCTGCCGGAGATCACGCTCGTCGTCTCCGGGGACGCGCTCACGACGTGGGCGCTGCCCGCCCTGGCCGAGGCGGCGGGATGGGCACGGCTGGAGGTGCTGCGCGAGGACGAGGAGCACTCGATCGGGCTCCTGCGCGACGGGACGGCGGTGGCGGCGGTGACGTCGGTCGCGGACGCGGTGCCGGGCTGCCGGTCGACCCTCCTGGGCCAGATGCGGTACCGGCCCTGCGCGAGCCCGGCGTTCGTCGAGCGGTGGTTCCCGGACGGCCCGACGGCCGCGGCGCTGTCCCGGGCGCCCGTCCTCGCGTTCGACCGCAAGGACGACCTCCAGGAGCGCTACCTGCGGCTCCGGGCGGAGGAGGCAGGCACCGCGCTCGAGCCGCCGCGCCACTACGTCCCCGCCTCGAACGAGTTCCGCCGGGCCGTCGAGCTCGGCATGGGCTGGGGGATGCTGCCCGACCTGCAGAGCGCCCGTGCCGAGCGGGCCGGGCGCCTCGTCGGCTTCGACGACGCGCGGGCGACGGAGGTTCCGCAGCACTGGCAGCAGTGGCGGCTGCACTCTGCGTCGCTCGACCGGCTCGCGGCGGCTGTCGCACGCGCGGCGCGCGACGCGCTGGGATAGCACGTCGCGCGCCGCGGGCGGTCGGTCAGCCGGCCAGCGCGCCGGCCGGTTCGTCGGGCGGGGGCACCTCGTCGGGGCCGACGATCTCGACGAGGTCGAGCGCGTGGCTGAACTCCAGGATCTCGAGCACCTGGGGCGGGACACCGAGGAGCCGCGGTCGCGACTCCTCGGTCACCTTCATGAGGAGCAGGTGCAGCCCGGACGAGTCCATGAACGTCACGGCCGAGAGGTCGACCGTCTTGGGGCGGCCGTCGATCGTGGCGGCGAGCCGTGACTTGACCTCGTGGGTGACGGCGAAGTCGATCTGGCCCCACATCACCCAGCGACGGCCACCGTCCTCGACGCGGACTCCCCCGGTGCCAGTGCTCCCCACGACGCTCCCGTCCCCGACGTCACCGACGGTGCGCCGTGCGCACGGTCAGCCCCGGTTGTTCCGGGTGACCGCACCGTACACGCCGAGCGTGATGAGCGAGCCCAGGATGGCGAGGAGCCAGGTGCGGAAGTCGCCCAGGTCGCCCAGCGAGGTCCCGAAGAACACCGAGCCGAGCCACCCACCGAGCAGCGCGCCCAGGATGCCCAGCAGGATCGTGATGATCACCGATCCGGTCTGCTTGCCCGGCAGGACGGCACGGGCGATGAGACCGGCCACGAGGCCGAGGACGATGTACGCGATCCAACCCATGAGTTCTCCTCCGATATGTCGGTTTCCCCCTGCGGACGTGAACACTCCCAGGGTCCGGCACTCCTCGCACGCGCTGGCGCCACCTCAGCCGCACCACGTTGCGGACGTCACACCGCCCGACGCGCGGTCGCGGGCCCCGCGGGCGGAGGCACGGCCGCGTCGGGGGGCAGGTCACGAGGCGCGTCGCGGGTGGGTCGGGGCCCCGCCGTCGGCGGGGTCCGGGAGGCCGCCAGGACCGTGCGCTCGACGTCCCGCACCACGGACTCCGCGGTCGCGTCGTCGAGGCGTGTGGCGTCCGCCGTCAGCACGACGTCGACGCCGCCGCCCGGCGCGTCCACGAGGTGCAGCGTGAGCGTGACGCCGCCCTGCTCGTCGGACGCGTCGGCGCACGCCAGCCGCCGTGACCGCGTCGGTCGTGCGCGCAGCGTCCGGTCGGGCCCGGTGCCGCGCCGGTCGTTGTACCAGCAGGTCCCGTCGTGCGCGGTCGTCGGGTCGGCGGCGGCCTCGCGCCGGAGCAGGTCCTTGTCGTAGTACGCCGAGCGGTACGCCGTCATCGCGGCCCGCCAGACGCGCGGCCCGACCTCCTCGAGCGGGGCGTCGAGACCGTCGACGTGGAGCAACCCCTCCATCGCGGTCGTCACGACGGCGTCCGCGAGCGCCGGGCGGAACCGGTTGCTCACCATGACCTGGAGAGCGAGGTCGTCCCGGCCCGCGGCGGCGGCCAGCACTCGGCACGACGCCGCGAGCAGCACCCCGGACGTGCTCGTGCGCCACCGGGCCGCCACGCGCTCGGCGGCGGGACCGAGCCGCATCGACCGCAGGACGGCCTGCCGGTAGCGCGGCCGCGCGGCGGCCACCGCGCCGCCGCCGTCCGTGCTCCCGTCTCCTGCGCCCTCGCGGGCGGTGCTCCCGCCGTCGATGGTCCCGGCGGCGATGCTCCCCCGCGGGAAGATCTCGACGGGCGCGGCCCGCATCGTGCGCAAGGTACGCGCGCGGGCGGCGGCGTCGTGCCGTCGGCCCGCGTCCGACGTCTGCCAGGCCGCCTCGTCGAGCGGCGTCCACGCGGCCCGCTCCGGCGGGACGGTCCCGGCGGCGAGGGCCGTGAGGTCGGCGTCGAGCACGGGCAGGCCCCACCCGTCGAGGGCGGTGTGCGCGACGACGAGCACCGTGTGGTGCACCGCGCCGTCGACGGTCACGAGACCGGCTCGCACGGGCAGGTCCGTCGCGTAGTCGAACGCCCGGCCCCAGAGCTCGTGGCGCATCCGTGCGCCGCGCACGGCGACGGCGTCGAGGTCGTCGACCCGCTCCTCGACGACCTCCACCTCCCCGGCGCCGCAGAGCTCCTGGACGAAGCCGTCGCCCCGCGCGTGGACCCGCGTCCGCAGGGAGTCGTGGCGCTCGACGAGCGCCCGCACGACCTCGACCGCCGCGGCGACGGGCAGCGGACGGTCGAGCGGACCGCCCCAGACGAGGTTGAACTGGTGGTCCTGCGGCGCGAGCGCCGCGAGCGCCCGCCGGATGGCGGTCTGTCCCCACGTGGCGGGCCCCTCGCCCGCCGGGCCACGGACCTCGACCCGGTGCACGACCCTCATCGGAACCCCTCCCCTGCGGCGACCGGTTGCGGGACCCGGACCGTGCGGCGGCGGTCGCGCTGCTCACCCGGCCACGCCCGGACGCGGCACACGTGCGGGCGCGCACCGGGCGTCGCGCACGCGGCGACGGCGCCGCCCGGGGCCGGTACGTCGGTCACCCACCACTCCTGCTCGTGCCACGCGCCGCCGTCGGCCCGCACGAGCCCGGGGGTCGTGACGTCGAGCCCGAGCACGTCGAGCAGGCGCCCGCCGACCGCCTTGGCGCACGCCTCCAGGCGCGCGAGGCGCCGCCAGTCGTCGGCGGCTCCCGCGGTCCGTCCAGCGGGGGCGAGGTAGCGCGCCGCGACACGGGCCACGTCGACGCGGGGGTCGCGCACCTGCACGTCGACGCCCACGTCGGCGGCGGCGAGCGCGACGAGCGCGTGCCCCCCGCTCCGGCTGAGGTTCCACCGCTGCCCGACGACGGGTCCCGGCTTCCCGTGCGGCCCCACCTCCCACCCGACGTCCGCCGGTGAGAGCCCCGTGCGGCGCGCGAGGATCGTCCGGGCGGCGACGTGGGCGTGCACGTAGCGGGACGCGTCGACGCCGGACACGAACCGCGCGGACCGCGCGCGCTCGGCCGGGCCGAGGAGGGTCTCGCCGCCTGGCACGGGGACCGTCGTGTCGACGGACCAGACCTCGACCTCGCGGGCACCGTTCACGCCACGACCTCCAGCCCGGCGTCACGCAGAGCGCGGTCGACCCGCACGACGACCTCCAGCCCGCCGCGCAGCGGCCGCGCCGCCACCGGCCGCAGGTCCGGCACGCGGTGATGCGCCCCCGGCACGGGCTCCGGCCCGACGGCGAGCACCGCCGCCGTCGCCCCGCGCCCCGCCGCCACGCCCGCCGCCGAGTCCTCGAGCACGAGGCACCGCCGTGGGTCGACGTCGAGCAGCCCGGCCCCGGCGCGGAAACCCTCGGGATCGGGCTTCCCGCGCGTCACGTCCTCCGAGCACACGAGGCGCCCCGGCACCGGCAGCCCGGCCGCCGTGAGGCGCGCGAGCGCGACCTCGCGCGCCGCCGACGTCACGACGGTCCACGTGCGCGGGTCCAGCCCGGCCAGCAGGTCGGCCGCGCCCGGCACGGCGACGACGCCCTCCGTGTCGTCGCACGAGAGGCGGTGCAGCCACGCGACCTCGCGCGCGACGTCGGCGCCCGGCGCGACGAGGCGGACGACCTCGACGTCGCGCCGCCCGTGGGACGCGGCGACGACGGCCGCGCCGTCGAGCCCGAGGCGCGCGGCCCACGCGAGCGTGTGGCGCTCGATCGCGGCGGACGAGTCGACGAGCGTGCCGTCGAGATCGAGCAGCAGCGCGTCCCCGCGCCACCGCCACCCCCCTGCCGGGCCGCCGCTCACAGCAGCTCCGCCGCGCGCGCGGACCGCGCAGCGGCGTACCGGTCGGCGTACTCCTGCGCGGCACCCGTCGCATGCTGGAGCCCGAGCGGCGCACGGCTCGGGCGGCCGAGCGGCGCGCCCACCGCTCGGGCCACGACGGGGAGGCCGGACGCCTCGTCCACCAGCGCCACGAGGAGGTCGGCGGCGTCGAGCCGCTCCTCGCCCGTGGCCGACGCGCGGCGAGCAGCCCACAACCCGCGCGAGACGTGCCGTCCGCCCGGCACGAGGCCGAGGAGCCCGCGCACCTCCAGCCGCTCGCACGCGAGGACCTCGACCGTCGCCCGGACGTCGGCGGTTTCCGGCTCGACGGCGGCCGCCGCGGTGTGCTCGGCCGCGACGGCGTGCTCGGCCGCGCCGTCGAGGTCACCGTGCGCGGCGAGGTCGGCGACGGCGTCCGCGGCCTGCGCACCGCACGACGCGCAGTCGTGCACGACGACCCGCACCGGCACCGCGGGACCGGCCGCGCGGCAGACGACGGCCGCGTCCCGCTCGGCCAGGAGCCGCACCGCGTCGAGGGCGGCAGGGTCGAGCCGGTCGTCGAGAGCGGCCAGGTCGGGTCGGTCGTCGAGAACGGCCGGATCGGGCCGGGCGTGTCCCGCGGGGGACGCGCCGCCCACGGCGGAGGCCGAAGCCCTGGTCACCGCCCACGCCGTGCCTGCGGCGAGCGCGTCGAGGCCGAACGCGACGAGCTCGTCCACCCGGCCCTCGGGGCGGTCGGCGGGGAGCAGCCCCGAGAGCACCCACGTCCGCACCGCGGCCGCGCGGTGCGCCGTCGTCCCCGGGCCGGCGGGCGGCGGCCAGTCCGTGCGCGCGACGTCGGACCCGAGCAGCCAGCACGCCGCGCCGAGCTCGACGAGCGTTGCGGGCGCGACACCCCCGAGCTCCGGGCAGACCCCGGCGGCGAGCGCCGCGACGTCGTGCGCGACGACCGCCGGGTCGACGCCGAGCCACCCCGCCCACGCGTCCCAGCCCCACCCGAACGGGTGCTCGAGCGGCTCGCCCACCGCCGGACGCAGGACGCGCAGCGTGCAGCGCGACCGGTCGAGCGTCACGGCGACCGACCGCAGGGTCGCGGGCGTGCGCGGTGGCGTGCGCTCCGGCCCCGGACGGTCCCACGCGTCCGGGTCGACGACGTCGCCCGCCGGGACGGTGGCGTGGCGGGCGCCGTGCGCGTCGTTGCCCGCGAGGCTGGGGCCGTCGCCGTGCTCGAGCAGGTGCGGCAGCGTCGCGACGACCGGGTATTCCTCGCGTGCGCAGAACGTCACGACGGCCTCGTCGTCGTCGCGCGCGTCGTCGGGCAGGGTCGCGAGGTGCGCGGCGAGGCGTCGGGCGCCGTCGGCGGGGAGCACGAGGCCGAGGGTCGGCACCCACTCGTCGTGGCCCAGCGGCGCCCAGGCCTGGCCCGCGGCCGCGGCGGCGCGCACGAGGTAGGCGTTGCGCGGGCTGTTCCAGTTCGAGTACAGCGCGACGGCGTGCCGCGGGCGGGCCCGCACGGCCCGCCGGACGAGTGCGGCGAAGCCCGCGACGGGCGTGACGTCGTCCTGGAGCACGAGGTGGTGCGTCGCATCCGGCGCGACGGCGGCCCAGGCGCGCTTGGCGGTGCGCAGCGGGCTGGGCGGACCGTCCGGGTCGGGGTCCTCCACGACGCGGACGTCCAGCGGCGCGCACGCACGCACGAGGCCGGACACGTCGCCCCGCGCCGGGTGGTGCATGACGACGACGCTCAGCACCGGGTCGCGGCCCTCTCCGCCGGTCGTGGCCGTTCCCGGCCCGGGCTCCCCGGCGCGCGCGACCGCCGCTCCGGCCGTCACGGCGTACCCTGCCGCACCCGGCTGCCCGCGCGTCGTCGCACGAGGTGCACCGCGACGGGGAGCAGGACGGCCAGCCCGACGACGTTCGTCACCGCGATCGTCGTGTACAGCGCGGTGGGCCCGCCGCCCGACCGCGCGAGCGCCCCGCCGACCCCGAGCGACACCGCGTGGTAGAGCACGTTGAGCGTCACGGCGACGCGCCCGTAGCCGAGCTGCTCGAGCAGCGTCACGAGGTACAGCACGAGGCCGACGCCCGCGTACGACGGCCCGACGACCCGCAGGTACAGCGCCGCCTGCGCGGCGACCTCCGGGTCGGCGGAGAGCTGCCCCGCGAGGAGGGGTGCCGCCGCGAGGACGAGGCCGCCCACGACGACGTACGTCCCCGCGACCACGACCGTCCCGGCGCGGAACGTGCGCGGCAGGAGACCGAGCGCGCCCGCACCCCACTGCTGGTTCATGACGATGCTCACCGCGGCCGCGAGGCCGATGGCCGGCACGACGACGAGCGTCTGGACCGTCGCCGCGCCGCCGAACCCGGCGACGACGGCGGTCCCCGACGGCCCGAGCACCCACACCATGACGAGGTTCGTCACGGTGAGCAGGAGGTAGGACAGGCCGACCGGCAGGCCGACGCCGAGGAGGAGCGCGCGCACGTCGACGCCCCGGTGGTCCGCCGCGCCCGGTCGCGCGACGCCGCGCGTCGGCCGTCCTGGGCTCGGGAGGAGGCGCGCGCGCACGAGGAGGACCCACGCGACGCCCGCGCCCACGAGGGTCGACCCCGTGATCGCGACCGGGACGGCGAGGACGCCGAACCCGCCGACCAGCCCGGCCAGCCACACGACGACGACCTGCAGCCCGGCGACGAGCAGCGCCACGGTCGCCGACGCGCCCGTGCGGCCCCAGCCGCGCAGCGCGGCGGCCGCCACCGCCGTCGGCACGGACAGGACGCTCGCGACGACCGTCCAGCGCGCGAACGCCACGAACTCCGCGACGAGCGGGCCCGGCACCGCGAGCACGGTCGCGAGCGCCGGGGCGGCGAGGACGACGAGCAGCGCCACGGCGCCGAGCACCGCGGTGCCCGCACCCACGAACCGGCCCAGGAGCGCCGTCGTCGCGGACGTCGGCGCGTCGTCCCCGTCGCGCGCGCCGCGCAGGCGAGCGAACCCGACCTGCGTCGAGACGTCGAGGCCCTCCTGGACCGCGAGGACGAGGAACGTCACGGGGATGAACAGCGCGCGCACGTACAGGGCGTCGTCGCCCATGTGGCCGAGCAGTGCCGCCACGACGAGCTGCGCGAGCGCCCCGACGACGAGCGCGGCGCAGATCGGGCCCGCGAGCCGCAGGACGCGACGACGCAGCCTCGCGACCGACGGGACCGACGGGACCGACACGTCCGTCGGGGCGCCCACCGCGCGCGAGCCTCCGGCAGCATCCGAGCCGCCCGCCCCGTCCAGCGGCGCGGCGGCGTGCGGATCAGGCCCGGGTGCGGGCAAGGCCGGCGCCCTTCCTGCAGCCCTAGACCAGCTCGGCATGCCGTGCCCTGCCCTGCAGCCAGCCCTGGGCGAGCGTGAGCCGCTGGACGGTCCGCGTGCCCTCCATCATCTCCAGCCCGGGCACGTCCCGGACGAGCTTGTCGACGTACGGGTGCTCCCAGCGTGCACCGGGGCCGAGCAGCGCGGGCACCGTGCGGGTGACCTCGTCCGCGAGGTCCAGCGCCGTGGCCTTCGCCGCCGCGGGCAGCGTCCCGTCCGCCGGGTCGGCGTCGGCCCCGCGCGCCGCCTGGAGCACGAGGGCCCGGGCCGCGTGGAGGCGGTCGTCGAACGTCTCGAGCAGCCGGCGCTCGTCGGCCCGGAACGACGACCGCTCGGCCCGCACGTAGTCCAGCGCCGCCTGCGTGACACCCACTGCCAGCGCCGCGACGACGGGCCGCAGCCGGTTGAACGTGCGGACCGCACCGAGGAGCCCGCGGCGCGACGGCGAGAGGTGCCGGCCCAGGGTGTCCTCCGGGCGGAGCGGCACGTCGCGCAGCCGCACCTCGCCGAGCTGCACGGCCCGCATGCCCGTCGTCACGAGCGGGGCGGCGTCGAAGCCCGGGCGCGCGGTGTCGACGAGGTACACCCCGACCCCGAGCGGACCCGGGCGGTGCCGCGCGAACACGACGCCGAGGCTCGCGCGGGCGACGTTGCCGACGTACTTCTTGTGGCCGCGCAGGACGCCTTCTGCGACCACCGCGGTCTCGAGCGCGGCGGCGTCCGAGCCGCGGTCGGGCTCGGTGAGCCCGAAGAACGTCCAGGTGCGCGGCTGCGCGACGTGCCGGTAGAAGCGGTCGCGCTGCTCGTCGTCCGCGAGGTCGTCCACGACGACCCCGGACATCGACGGCCCCGGCGCCCCGACGACGACGGACGCGTCGCCCCACGCGAGCGTCTCCGCGACGACGGCGCGCTCGACGCACGTGCGCACGAGCACGGGCACGCCCCGCACGCGCAGCGGGTCGTCGAGGTAGCCGGGCGGGAAGCCGCCGAGCTGCCGGTAGGGCAGCACACCAGAGTCGAGGAGCGCGTGCAGGGCTCCCGGGTCGGCGTCGACCGCGAGCGCGCGCTCGCGGAGCGCGGCGGCCACGGGGCGCAGGTGGTCCCGCAGCGCGCCGAGATCGACGGTGGTCATGCGTCCTCCCCTTCCCCGCCGCCGGTGGCCGCGGTCGGCAGCGTGCCGCTCGCGTGGCCGAGCAGGTCGATCGTGCGGGACAGCCGGGCCGCCTCGCCGTCGACGAACCCCGAGGCGCCGAACAGGTTGTGGACGGCGCGCGACGCGCGGTCGAGCACCGTGGTGACGCGCGCCAGCGTCGCCGCGGGGACCGGCCCGGCGTCCGCCGGCCCCCCGCGCCCCGCCGGCTCCCCGGGCTCCGCGGTCACGCGCGCCAGCAGGGCCTGCGCCTCCAGGTGCGCGAGCGCCGCGTCCGCGAGGACGAGGCGCACCGGCGGCAGGTTCACCGTCGCCGCGCCGCCGATGCTCCGGCCGCGGAGCCGGTCGACGGCACGGTCGGTCAACCGTTCGCACAGGCCCGTCCGCGCCCACGCCACGCCGACGCGCCACGCGGCGTCCGCGGCACGGGCACGTCGGTCGTCCACCGTCTCGGACGCCGCGCGCCACGCGAGCAGCGGGCCGGCGTCCGACAGCACCTCGCCCAGCAGCACCGACCTGGGCGGCGGGGCGACGGCGTCGGGCAGCAGGACGCACTCGCCCGGCAGCACCGCGACCGGCAGCACCGCGGCGAGCGCGACGAGCGCCGCGACCGCGCCCTGCTCTCGGGCGACGTCGCGCACCCCGGGGACCCCGGTCGCCACGACGTCGGCACCCACCGTGCCCGCGTCTCGCGAGACGATCCCCGTGCTCATGCGAGCACCGCCTCGCGGGCGCGGCCGTCGGTCTCGCGGGACGTCGCGGCCGACCACGGACCGAGGGCGAGCGAGCAGCGGTAGCCGAGCTCGACGCACCGCTCGTGCAGCACGACGGGCGCGTCCGGGGCGTCGTCGTCCGCGAGCACCTCCCAGACGCCCGTCGCCGCGGCCCCGCGGGCGGTGTGCCGCACGACGTCGCCGTCGAGCAGGGGCACGTCGGCGAGTTCCACGTCGACGCCGAGGACGACGCGCCGGGCGTCCGGGCCCACCTTCCGGGGCGCGGCGGACGCCTCCGCCGACGCGCCGCGACCCGCGGGACGCGGACCTCGCGGCACCCGCACGACCGACAGGTCCTCGACCGGCCGCCCCGCGCCGTCGCGCCCCACGACGAGCGCCACCACGCGGTCCCGCGCCGGGACGCGCGTCGCCGTGGGCGGGAGCGTGCACTGCTCGAGGACGAGCACGACGGCCGTCCCACCACGCGCTGCATCGCCCGACCCGCCGTCCGACCCGACGCCCGGCCCGCCGTCGGCGAGCAGCTCGCCCGCGAGCCGCAGCGCGGTGAACGGGCCCGCGACCCCCTGCTCCGTGACGCAGAAGGTGAAGGGGCCGCCGTCGAACAGGTCCGCGACGAACCCGCCGAGGAGCCGTTCGTGCTGAAGGTCGGGTGTCGTCACGACGAGCACGACGAGGCGCACGTCGTCGAGCAGACCGCGCCCGCCGAGGGCCGCGCGCGCGGCGCGGATCATCGTCGGGTAGTCGCGGCCAGGCCCGTCCTCGAGCCAGTCCGTCGGCTGGTCCTCGCCGTAGACGTAGCGCAGGTCCTCCGCGACCGAGCGCCGCGTCCCGTCCCCGACGGGCGCGAGGTCGTCGACCGGGACGTCCACGACCGCCCGCACCCGCAGCCCGTCCCCGCGCGGCCGGGACACCCGCGAGGCTCCGGCGCCGCTGCCCCCGGACGGCACGTCAGTTCCGGGTCGAGTGCTCGACGACGAAGTCCGTCAGCGAGCCGACCGTCTCGAGGTGGTGCTGCTCGAGCGACTCCGGGTCGACCTCCATGTCGAGGGAGTCCTCGAGGGCCATGAGCAGGCCGAGGACGCTCGTGGAGTCGAGGTCGAGGTCGTCGAACAGGCGCGTCGTGGCGGTCACGTCGGGCAGCGGTCGCCCGAGGACGCTCGACAGCGCCTCGACGACGGCCCCCACGACGCGCTCGCGGCCGAGGGCCTCCTGCGGCTCGGTGCTGGTGCTCACGATGGTTCCTCCGGTGGTGGGTCGGCGCCCGCGGGGCGGGCGGTGGCTGGACGACGGCGGACGGGCGGCGGGTCAGGGGACGGCGCCGGCGGCGACGGGCTCGACCCGCGCGCCGAGGTCGTGGAACACCTGGCGCGCGAGGAGGTCGTCGGGCGTGTCCGCGTGCCGGACGAGGAACGTCTCGTCGCCCAGCGTGAGGACCTCGGCCGGGTACCCGTGGCTGAGGAAGTGCACCGGCGACGCCGTCGCGCCGTACGCGCCGGAGCGTTCCACGGCGACGAGGTCGCCCGGTGCGAGGTCGGCCGGGAGGGCCACGGCCTTGCCGATCGTGTCGTTGGGGGTGCACAGGGGACCGGTGACGTTCCACGCGACGTCCTCGGCGGTCGAGGCGGGCCCGACGCGGCGCATGGGGAAGTTGCGCTTGACGAACGACCCGATGCCGACGGCCGCCATGTGGTGGTTCGTGCCGCCGTCGGCCACGGCGAACCGCTCGCCCATGGACTCCTTCACGTACCGCACGCGCGCGACGTACGTGCCGCAGAGCGCCACGAGGTAGCGGCCGAGCTCCATGACGAGGTCGGTCCGGGGGTGGCGCTGCACGAACGCCTCGACGACGGGGTTGAGCGCCGCGGTGAGGACCTCGACGTCGAGGTCGCGCTCGCGCTCGAAGTACGCGACGCCCAGGCCCCCGCCGACGTCGACGAGCTCCAGCGGGAACCGCAGGCGCTCCGCGAGCCGCTCCGCGAGGTCGAAGATCCGCGTCGTGTTCTCGGCGATCGTGCCCTCGTCGAGGATGCGCGTCCCCAGGTACACCTGGACGCCCACGACGCGGGCCGCGGTGAGCCCGGCGCACAGGTCGGGCGCGTCGAGGAGCTGCTGCTCGTCGATCCCGAACTGGCGCGGCTTGCCGCCCATCGTGAGCCCGGAGCCCTTCACGGAGAACGACGGGTTGACGCGCAGCACGACGCGCGCGGGCCGTCCCACCGCCTGCGCGAGCTCGTCCACGAGCGCGAGCTCGGGGAGCGACTCCACGATGATCGCGCGCACGCCCGAGTTGAGGCACGAGACGAGCTCGTCGCGGCTCTTGCCGGGGCCGAGGAACAGGACGTCCTGCGGCGCGACGCCCGCGGCGAGCGCGGTGCGCAGCTCGGCGAGCGACGACACCTCGGCGTTCGCGCCGAGCGCGTGCAGCAGCCCGCAGACGCTGACGTTCGGGTTCGCCTTGAGCGAGTAGAAGATCCCCAGCGCGGGGTGCAGCCGCTCGCGCAGCGCCCGGTAGTTCGCGGCGAGCACGTCGCCGTCGTACACGTACACGGGGGTCCCGTACCGCTCCGCGACCGCGGCGAGGTCCGCGCTCCCGGGCGTCGTCGGCCGGGTCGGCGTCGTGGTCATCGGGCGTCTCCTTCGGTGGGGCGGGCGGAGGGCCGCGAGGCCAGCCGCTCCGTCACGGCGCGGTCGAGGCGGGTCAGGGTCTCGTCGTCGGGCGCGACGAGGAGGCCGTGGAGGCGGCCCGCGAACGTGGCGCCCGGCGTCGGGCCCGGCGCACCCGCGTTGACGGTGCCCGTCCCCTGGACGACGAGGCCCGCCTCGCCGGGGGCGCCCGGCAGCAGGTCCCCGAGGAGGTCGTGGAGCGCCGCGAACGGGAGCGGAGCGTCGAGCACCAGCGGGTACTGGCGCGCGAGCGCGACCCACCCGTCCGGCTGGAACCGCTCCTGGAGCGGGACGGTGTACGTCGACATGTTGCTGCGCGCGTTGATCTCGAGGACGGGCAGGAGCCGACCGTCCGTGCGCACGAGCGCGTCGACCCCGACGAGGCCGTGGAAGCCGTCGGCCGCGAGACGCGTGCCGAGACGCCCGGACAGCTCGGCCAGCGTGTCGACCTGGTCCGCGGGCAGGCGCGACGGGATGCGGTGGCCCTGGTGGACGCCGCCCTCCGTGATCGCCTCCTTGACGAAGTCGAACGTGACCGAGCCGTCGCGCGCGACGGTGAAGTGGTAGTTGAGGTCCGCCGCCTTGTCGGCCCAGACCTCCACCACGACGGCGAGGCGGTCGTCGCCCGAGCGCGCGGCCCGGCGCGCGACCATGCGCACGAGCTGGTCGAGCCGGCGCGGGTCGTCGACGACGAGGATCCCCTTGCCCGAGACGCCGTACGCGTCCTTGACGCCGACGGTCGCGCCGTCCGCGACGAGCCGCGCGGCCTCGGCGCATGCGCGCTCGAAGTCCTCGACGGTCCGGCACGCCCAGCCGCGCGCCTGCTCGACGCCCAGCTCGTCGCACAGGCCGCGGCTGTAGACCTTGCTGTTGACGGTCTTGGTCGTCGCCGCGTCGGGGAGCACCGAGCGCAGGCCCGTCGCCGTCGCGAGGTCCTCCTCGGCCGACGACGTCCCGTGCGCGAGGAGCCGCACGCCGCCCGCCGCGAGCTCCCCGAGGCGCGCGAGCAGCGCGGGCGAGTCGAGGGCGTCGAGCGTCACCGTGCGCAGGGGGTCGCTCGACCCGGCGACGTGCACCGTGGGCAACCCGACGCCGAGAGCGTCCAGGTGCGCGAGGTGGTCGGGGTCGGGCTCGGCCTTGAGCACGACGTGGTCGCGCGGGCCGGCGAGCAGCAGCGCGAGCTCGTCCATGCGGTGGACGAGCGCAGCCGTCGCCGACGCGCCGCCGACCGTGGGCAGGCCGACCTCGCCGACCGCCCACGCGTCCTCGACCTCGAAGTTCCCCAGCAGCACGAGCGGCGCGTCGGGCGCGCCCGCGAGCGCGCGCTTGGCGCGCGCGAGGAACGGCTCGCGGCCGACCGCCGCCGACGCGTGCGAGGCGGTCCCCGTCACCTGCTCGACCGTCATGCCTGCTCCTTCGTGTCGTGGACCGCGTCGCTCTCGGAGCCCTCGGAGGTGTCGGAGCCCTCGTGGCGCAGGACCATGGCGGAGAACGTGGCGCCCAGCCCGACGGCGACCATGAGGAACGGGTCGCCGGGCCGCAGCCGACCCTCGGTGCGCGCCGCGGCGTAGCCGATGAACGAGTCCGCCCCGAAGCAGTGGCCGGTCACCGGGACGTCGTCGAGCCGGACGCGCGCGAGCGGGAGGGCGAGGCGCGCGCACAGCCGCCGCCAGGAGACGCGGTTGACGTTGTGCGGCAGGACGAGCGCGAGGTCGTCCAGCGTGAGGCCCGCGCGCTCGACCGCCTCGAGCACGACCTCGGCCAGCACCTCGGTGTACGCGACGCCGAACGGGCCCGCGAGGTCCTCGGGCAGCGGCACCTGGTGGTACTCGCCCAGCGTGCGGGTCGCGTACGCGAGGACGGGGCTGCCCGGCGTGCGCACCGACCCGCCGACAGTCGGGCCCGACGCCGCGACGAGGCACGCCGCCGTGCCCTCGCCCATGATCGTCGTGCCCTCGATGAGCCGGGAGCCCGGGCTGAACGCCTTCTCGCCCGTGAGCACGAGCGCGAGCGCGTCCGGGTCGCCGTCCGACGCGAGGAGGCGCCCCGCGAGGTCGACCGCGAGCAGCGCCGACGCGCACGCGTGCTGGGTGAGCGTCCACACGACCGCGTGGTCCAGGCCGAGGCGCGCCGCGGCGTCGTGCAGGGGGTTCGCCCCGACCGGGGCGACCGTCGCGATGGTCCGCGCCCCCAGCACGTACCGCACGCGGTGCTCGTTGCCCGCGAGACCGGGCACCGCGCGCGCCGCGGCGACGAGCAGGTCGGTGAGGGTCTGCCCCGGCGCCGTGCACACCTCGCGCAGCCCGAAGAACCGCTCGAACACGCCGAGCTCGAGGTGGTCGAGGCCCAGCTCGTCGGCGAGGTCGCGGATCGGCACGCGCGTCGCGGGCACGTGCGCGCCGACGTCGACGAGGGTCGTCATGCCGCCGTCCCGGGGACGTCGACGACGCTGCGCAGGTGCGCCGCGAGCGCGCGGGGCGTCGGGTTGTCGACGACGGCCTCCGGGTCGAGGTCGACGCCGAGAGCGTCCTCCAGGTCGCCGAGCAGCGCCAGCACCTGGACCGATCCGAGGCCGAGACCGGCGAGGTCGGCCCCCGGGTCCACGTCGGCGGTGGCGACGCCGAGCGCGGTGGCGACGTGGCGCAGCACGAGGTCGTCGAAGGCGTCGTGGCGGGGTGCGGTCATGATCGGGTCCCTGCGAGCTCGGGGTGCGCGCGGGCCCGGGCCGCGCGCAGGGAGTGGAGCTCGGCCAGGTCGCCCCGACCGTGCAGGTCGCGCGCCCGGCCGCGCTGGATCTTGCCGCTCGTGGTCCGCGGCACCTGGCCGGGACGCACGAGGACGACGTCGTGCACCGTGGCGCCCGAGACCGTAGCGAGGTGGGCCGCCATCTGGCGGACGACGGCGTCCAGCTCCTCCTCGGCGCTCGCCGCCCCGTCCGCACGGGCGCCCGGCGTGGGGCGGAACTCCTGGACCGCGCACAGCGTGCCGGGCCGACCGTCCGCCTCGAACACCGCGCCCGGCCGCCCCTCGGCCCCGGGGTGCAGACGGCGCAGCTCGCGCTCGAGGTCGTACGGGTAGAGGTTGCGTCCCGCGACGATGAGGAGCTCCTTGATGCGGCCCGTGACGACGAGCTGCCCGTCGTGCATCGCCCCCAGGTCGCCGGTCCGCAGCCACGGGCCCGTGCCGTCCGCGGCGACGGCGCCGAAGGTCTCCGCCGTCGCGGCCGCCGACGCGTCGCCCCAGTACCCGGCCGCGACGCTGCCGCCGCGCAGCCAGACCTCGCCGACCGCGCCGTCCGGCAGGGTGGCGCCCTCGGCGTCCACGACCCGCAGGTCCACCCCGCTCGGCACGCCGCAGCACACGAGGCGCACGCCGGGGTCGACGGCCGCCGCCGTGGCGTCGGGGAGCGCGGACAGGTACGACGCCTCCGCCGTCACGACCAGGCGGCCGTCGGCGAGCGCCGCCTCGTCCGCCGTGACGACGAGCGGGAGCCGCCTGTCGGGGTACGTGGCGGTCAGCGTCGCCTCCGCGAGGCCGTACCCGGGGCCGTGCGCGGACCCGCGGAAGCCCACGGCCTCGAACCGGCGCGTGAACGCGTCGAGGACGGCGGGGTCGACCGGCTCGGCACCCCCGAGCGCCCAGCGCAGGCGGGACAGGTCGAGCTCGGCGAGCTGGTCGTCGCGCACGCGCCGCGCGCACTGGTCGTAACCGAAGTTCGGCGACGCCGTGACGGTCGCCCCCGTCTCGGTGATGGCGGAGAGCCAGCGGACCGGGCGCTTGAGGAACGACGTCGAGGGCACGACGACCGCCGTCGCCCCGAGGCCCAGCGGCACCAGGAGCATCCCGACGAGCCCGAAGTCGTGGTACCCGGGGAGCCAGCTGCAGAAGACGTCGTCCGGGACGAGGTCGAGCGCCGTCGTGAAGGCGTCGTGGTGGTGCAGCACGTTCGCGTGCGTGACCACGACGCCCTTGGGGCTGCTCGTGGACCCGGAGGTGTACTGGAGGAACGCGACGTCCTGCGGGCCGGGGCGGTCACGCCGTGCCGGGCCGTCCGTCGCGCCGTCGACCACGGTGACGACGACCGGGCCGCCGTCGGCCCGCCGCAGCGGCGCGGCCCACTCCGTCGTCTCGGTCGCGGCGGTCGGGTCGACGAGCACCACCGCGGCGTCACAGTCCGCGAGCATGCCCCGCACGCGCTCGCGCTGGTACGCCTGCCCGCCCGGGAGGGGCGACGGGACGGGGACCAGCCCGGCGGAGAAGCACGCGAGGAGCCCGACGACGAACGACGCGGTGGCGGAGTAGAGGACCAGGGCCCGGTCGCCGGGCTGGTGCCGGGCTGCGAGGCGCGCCGCGAGCGCCGCCGCCTGCATGTCGAGTTCGGCGTAGGTGAGCGTGCGCCGCTCCCCCACCTCCGGCACGACGACGACCGCGGCGTGGTCCGGGCGCTCGCGCACGTGGTCGCGGACGAGGTCCACGAGAGTCCGGTCGTCCGGCAGCACGCCCACGTCGCCCCCTGCTCGCCGGCGCCGGGACCGTCCCGACGCACGCGGACACCAGGCAGCACGCACCCCGCCCGGCGGTCCGGGGGAAGCCTCGCAGCGGTTGCTCGCGGTGTAAACAAATTCGGCTGGCCGGAAGAGGACAGAAGCCTTCTCTTGCCCGCAAGCTGTCACATCGGTCCGCACCGCGGGACGACCCGGGACCGTTGCCGGGGTCGACTACAGTCACACGGCGTGACCTCGACGGAGCGGGACCCGGTCCTCGGGGCCCGCCGTTCCGCGCGGGCCCTCGCGCTGCGCCGCGCGCACGACGTCCTCGTCCTCGACGACGGCAGCGAGGACTGTCCGGAGCCGCTGTGGGTCCGGGTCCGCGAGCGCACCCGCCACGCCGCACGCCTCCGGGTCGTGACGCTCGGCGTCGGCGGTGCGGGCGGCGCCCCCGCGGTCGAGCGCCGGGTCGCCACCACCCTCCCGGTGTCGCTCGTCGCCCTCGACGACACCGTCGTGCTCGTGGCGCGCCCCGGCCGCACGCGCGCCGTGACGGACCGCGACGCCGTCGCCGCCCTCCGCGCCCTCGCCGAGTCCGAGTGGGACCGCGCGCGGCCCGACGGCGACGCGCTCGCCCCGAGCGAGGACACGCTGCTGCGGCTCCTCGCCGAGGGCAAGACCGACACCGCCGTCGCCGTCCGGCTCGGCGTCTCGCCCCGCACCGTGCGCCGTCACGCCGCCGGCCTCATGGGGCGGCTCGGCGCCACCAGCCGGTTCGAGGCCGGCGTCCGGGCCGCGCAGCGCGGCTGGATCCGGATGACCGACCGCTAGCGCGCCGCGTCCGCCGCGACCTGGGCGTCGCTGCGCAGGATGCAGAACTCGTTGCCCTCCGGGTCGGCGAGGACGACCCAGCCGCCGCCGTCGGGCGTGCGGCGGTCGGCGACCTGGGTCGCGCCGAGGGCGAGCAGGCGCTCGACCTCCTCCTCGCGCGACCCGTCGGTGGGCCGCAGGTCGAGGTGGACGCGGTTCTTCAGCTGCTTGTCGTCGGGCACCTCGACGAACAGGACGTGCCCACGGCTCTCGGTGGGCGTCGTCGCGTCGGCCGGCGGGACGATCATGCACTCCTCGTGGCCGGGGAGGTTCGGGTCACCGGGCACGTCGGTGTACCCGAGGACCTGGGCCCAGAAGACGGACTGCGCGTAGGCGTCCCGCGCGTCGAACGTGGTGTGGGAGATACGAGAGGTCATGGCGCGACCCTGCCACGCGCTCGCCGCGCGGGCACCGGCTTTTCGGCCCACACTGACCGGCGTGAGCCCACGGACGAGGCACGTCGCATGGACCGGCTGGGACGACGACCCGGACCGCCTCGAGGCGGCGACGGTCACCGTGCGCGGCGACCGCCTGGCCGCGCTCGGCACGTCGCGCGCGACGACGTACGCGACGGCGTGGGCGCTGCGCACCGGGCCGGGCTGGGTCACGGAGCACCTCGACGTGTCGGTGCGGGGCCTCGGGTGGTCGCGGCACCTCGACCTCGTCCGGACGCCCGACGGCGCGTGGCGGGCCGACGTGCGCGAGGCGGGGACGCCGCCGTCGGGCCTGGCCGCGCCCGGTGTGGCGGACCCGGCCACGCTCGACGGGGCGCTGGACTGCGACATCGCGCTCTGCCCGGTGACGAACACGATGCCGATCCTGCGGCTCGGCCTGCTCGGGGACGACCCGCCGGCGCACGAGACGCACCTCGTCATGGCCTGGGTCGAGGTGCCGTCGCTGCGCGTCCTGCGCAGCGACCAGGTCTACGCGGCGCGCGAGCCGCTCGACCCCGCGACCGGGCAGGGCGTCGTCACCTACACGAGCGCGACGCGGGACTTCACGGCCGACCTCACCGTCGACGCCGACGGTCTGGTCGTGGACTACCCGGAGCTCGCGCGCCGCCTTTGACCCCGCCGACCACGAGGTTGCCGTCGTTCTCACGTCGAGAACGACAGCAGGGTCGTGCTCGACCGGGGGCAGGGTCGTGGTCGGCGAGCCGAGCCCCCGTCAGTCGTGCGGAGGGCGGCGCAGGCGCTTGACGTCGGTCCGCCGCTTCTTGGCGGCGATCCGCCGCTCGACGGACCCACGCGTGGGCCGCGTCGCCCGCCGGGTCGGCCCGGGCGGTGCGACGGCGGCCGCCAGCAGCGCCGCGAGCCGGGTGCGCGCCGCCTCGCGGTTGCGTCGCTGCTCGCGGTGCTCCGACGCCGCGACGGTGACGACGCCGTCCACGACCCGCCGCCCCAGGCGGTCCAGCATCCGCGCCCGCTGGGCCTCCGTGAGCACCGCCGACCGTGCGACGTCCCACGACAGCTCGACGCGCGAGTCCGTCGTGTTGACGCCCTGCCCGCCGGGCCCGGACGAGCGCGAGAACCGCCACGACAGCTCCGCCTCGGGCACGACCAGGCTGGTCGTCACGCGCAGGCCGGGGCGGGCGTCGTCGGGCATCCGTCCATCGTGCCCGACGACGGTCCCCGAGCCCCAGCGGAATCCGCCGGACCTGGCGCCCTGGCCGCCGGGCAGCCCGGGCCGCTCGACGCGCGGGACGACCCGTCCGACCTGCAAGATCACAGCGCGCCCACCTTGACCTCAACCGTGGTCGAGGTCCTAGCGTGGCTGCATACCGACGGAAGGAACCTGAGGAACCATGCCTGTCTACACTCTCCCCGAGCTGTCCTACGACTACGGTGCGCTCGAGCCGCACATCTCCGGGCGGATCATGGAGCTGCACCACTCCAAGCACCACCAGGC